>NZ_CAJPVH010000028.1 GCF_905397395.1 Cupriavidus campinensis | reverse complement strand
GGGCACCGCCTGCGGCAGCGCGCGGCGTAGCGCGGCACTCCAGAACGGGTCGGTGCGGAACGATTCGGCGCCGGCGCGCACGCCGGTGGCCACGATGACCGTGCCCGGCGGCAGCGTCGGGTCGAGCCCGCCCGCCACGCCAAAGCTGATCACGCCGGCGAAGCCGCCCGCGCGGCCATCCTTCAAGGCCTGGTCCAGCGCCCGCGCCAGCGCGGCGTCACGGCGGCCGTACAGCGTTTCGATACCGGGGCCGGCGGCGATCTGCGCCTCGAAGCGCATGCCGCTCACCGCCAGCACCGGGGCGTGGGCGGGGCTCACAGGCCCCACGCCACGGCGTGGTTACCCTCGCGCAGCAGGTTGCGGAAGCGCGCCAGCGCCCACAGCGGGAAGAAGCGCGCGTAGCCGTGGTAGCGCAGGTAGAACACGCGCGGGAAGCCCACGGCCGTGAAATACGGCTCATCCCAGAAACCATGGCTGGCCTGCGTGCGCAGCAGGAACTCCACGCCGCGCACCACGGCCGGGTGGTCGCCGGCGCCGGCCGCCATCAGGCCCAGCATGGCCCAGGCGGTCTGCGACGCCGTGCTCGGCGCGCGCTCGTAACCGCGATAGTCGAGCTTGTAGCTGTCGCCGGACTCGCCCCAGCCGCCGTCCGGGTTCTGGATCGACAGCAGCCACCTGGCCGCGCGCTGCACCTCGGGCGCGTTGGCGCCGATGCCGGCGGCGTTCAGGCCGCACAGCGCGCTCCACGTGCCATAGATATAGTTGGTGCCCCAGCGGCCAAACCAGCTGCCGTCCGCTTCCTGCTCGTCCAGCAGGTAACGCAGCGCGCGCGCGGCGGGCTCGCTGTTGGCCGGCATCTGGCCGAGCTGGCAGAGCATGGCCAGGCAGCGCGCCGAGACATCGGCGGTGGGCGGGTCCAGCAGCGCGCCGTGGTCGGCGAACGGGATGTTGTTCAGGTAGAGATGGGTGTTCTCGGGCTCGAAGGCGCCCCAGCCGCCGTTGCTGCTCTGCATGCCGACGACCCACTCGCAGGCACGCGCCACGGCGGTCTTGTAGCGGTCGGTCCGGTCGCCCTTGTCGGCGCGGTCCATTGCGGCGGCCACCACGGCGGTGTCGTCCACGTCCGGGTAGTGGGCATTGGCGTACTGGAAGGCCCAGCCGCCGGGCCGCACGTCCGGGCGGCGCACGATCCAGTCGCCCTTGAGGTTCAGTTCCTGCAGCGGCACCAGCCAGTCCAGGCCGCGCGCGGCGGCGGCGATGGCGCGCGGCTCGCCCACTTCCAGCAGCGCGTGGCTGGCCAGCGAGGTGTCCCAGACCGGCGACAGGCAGGGCTGGCAATAGGCTTCATCGTCGCGGACGACCAGCAGCTTGTCGATGGAACGGCGCGCGATGGCGCGGTCCGGATCGCTCGCGGGCACGCCGAGCACATCGAACATCAGCACCGAATTGACCATCGCCGGGAAGATGGCGCCGAGGCCGTCTTCGCCGTTCAGGCGCTCCACGGTGAACGTGCGGGCGCGCTCGATGGCCCGCGCGCGCAGGCTGCGCGGGAACAGCGGCTCGGCCACGCGCACCACGGCGTCCAGCGCGCGGAACACGCCCACCCAGAGCGGGCTCTGGTGCGGCGCGCGCGCCGGCAGCCGGGTCGACTGGGCCGGGCGCAGGAACAGTTCGTCGATGCCGATCTTGCGCGGGTTGCGCGCCCGCGGACGCAGGCTGTTCAGCACCAGCAGCGGCACGATCACCGTGCGCGCCCAGTACGAGACCTTGGAGAGATGGAACGGGAACCACTGCGGCAGCAGCATGATTTCCACGGGCATCATCGGCACGGCCTGCCACGGCATCACGCCGTACAGGGCCAGCAGGGTGCGCGTGAAGACGTTGCTCGCCTCGGCGCCGCCCATGCCGTGGATGGCGGCCCGTGCGCGGCGCATGTGCGCGGCCTCGGGGTCGTCGCCGGCCATCTTGAGCGCGAAGTAGCCCTTCACGCTGGCGCTGATGTCGGAGGCCCCGGCGTGGAACAGCGGCCAGCCGCCATCGGCGTTCTGGATGCGGCGCAGGTAGTTGGCGATCTTGCCCTCGAGCACCGGGTCGGCCTGCTCGCCGAGGTAATGCACCATCAGGATGTATTCGGCCGGGATGGTGGCGTCGGCTTCCAGCTCGTAGACCCAGTGGCCATCGGCCTGTTGCTGGGCGAGCAGGGTATCCACGGCATGGGCGATGCCGGCGTCGAGCGGGTCCGGCAGGGCAGGCTGGGCGAGCCGGTTCACGCTGGCAGCCAGCGCGTCGGTGGCGGTGAATTCGGGGCGGGTGATCGTTGCGGCCTGGTTCATCAATTCTGGGGGCACTTCTCTCTCTACGGATGGCGCGGCAAGCGGCCGCGCCTCCTCTTCCATATTAGGGGTGTCGGGTCAGGCAATGGCATGCCGGAGCAGGATCCACACCAGCTTGGCCTTGGGCACGCGCACACGCGTGCGCGGCGGCTGCCAGCCACGCGCCAGCAGGCGCGTGAGAATGCCGTGGTAGACCTCGAACATGATGCGCGGCGAGCGCACCACGCGCGCCGGGCAGCGCGCCATGATGGCGGCGGAGGCGTCGTAGTGGGCCTGGGCTTCCCGCGCGAGGCCCTGGCAGACCGTGCCGATGGCGGGGTGATGGATCACGGCGTGCGGCGTGCCGATCGGGATGCCGGCGGCGGCCAGCGCCTCGGCGGGCAGGTACAGGCGGCCGATGCCGGCGTCCTCGTCGATATCGCGCAGGATATTGGTCAGTTGCAGCGCGCGGCCCAGGTGGTGCGCCAGCGCAATGCCGGGCGCTTCTTCCAGGCCGAACACGCGTACGGCCAGCCGGCCCACGGCGCTGGCCACGCGGTCGCAATAGGTGTCCAGCGTGGCGGCGTCCGGTGCGACGATGGTCGCCACCACGTCCATGATCATGCCGTCGATGACGTCGCAGAAGTCCTGCTGCTGGAGGTGGAATGCCTGGATCTGCACGTTCAGCGGCTCCAGCGCGGCGGGCGCCCGGCCGGCGTAGCAGGCGGCGATGTCCGCGCGCCATTGCTCGAGCGCGGCCAGACGGTCGGCGTGCTGGGTGTCGCCATCGGCAATATCGTCCACGGCGCGGCAAAACGCGTAGATCTCGAACATGGCCTGCCGCTGGGAGGCGGGCAGGATGCGCATGGCCGTGTGGAACGAGCTGCCCGATGACACGGCGGGTCCCGCGAGCGGGGCGCCTGGCGTTGCGATTTCAGTACCGGCCACGGATTTCCTCGGCACGCTTGTCGGGTCCGCGGGGCCTGTCAGACGCCGTCCGGTGGACTGCCATGGAAACTGCGGGATGGCGCTGTGCGGACGGAGCCGCGGGCGTTGCGCGGATTCGGAGTTTTTCGAAGTCGGGCGATTATAACAACTTCATTGCAGGCGAGTCATGTGACGGGGTCGGCACTAAATGTGGATGGTGCATCACTCCTGCGCCGTCGTCTCCGGCACCACTGCCGCCCTGCGGTGCATCGGCCAGATGACCTGGGCGGCCTCGCCGTCCAGGCGGTAGGCGTGGCAGGTACCCAGCACCCAGGGCTGGGGCAGGGGCGTATCCCCGTGGAGCTTGGTGTGCCAGGGCGATTCCTCGCGCTGGATCGACATCATGGTCTGCATGGCCGTGGTGGCCAGCGGGCCGAGCAGGTCGGTCAGGTGCGTGCAGCCGCGCACGCCGGCCAGCCGTTGCCGGGCTGCCTGATGAAAGCCCTTGCCGATGTGCAGCCCGATCAGGGTGGCGTAGGCGGCGTTGATCTCGGCGCAGTAAGGCGTGGGGCCGGTCTCGGTACGGGCGGCGAAGTGGTGGATCACCATGCCGGCATCGACGGTCATGGTCAGGTGCATCCGGTGCAGGTGGCCGCCGGCGGGCAGGTCGGTGAACGGCAGCTCGGTGGCGACGGCGGAGATGTCCTGCATCTCGGCCTCGATGTCGTAGCGCCCATCGTCGCGCAGGTAGCCGCGGCACAGGATGCTGCGGGTATGCCGCAGCGTACGGAAGGGGGGCGTGGTGGCGTCTGGTACGGCGTTGGCCATGGTCGTCATCCTTGGGACTGTGGGGGTCTGTCAGGGATGATGCCGTTCCCGGGGGGGTGGGGGTCCCCCCCAAGAACGGGTGGCCGGGGGTGGCCGGTCAGAAGATCTGGCGCACGCCGATGGTGACGCCGACCATGTTCTGCTGGCCAGACATGGTCGGGTACTTGAAGGCGTAGGCCGTGGCCAGGCCGTCGAAGCTCAGGCCGCCGTTGTGGGCGTAGCCGACCGACATATAGACGTCGGTGCGCTTGCTGAAGTTGTAGGTGGTGGTGAAGGTGACCTGCTGCATATTGGGCGGATTGGTCTCGGCCGCCGTAGCCGTGGCGCGCGCGCCCTTAACGTCCGCGTAGTAGTAGGCCAGCGAGAGGCCCCAGGCCGGCGTGGCCTGGTAGTTCACGCCCGCCCACCAGTAGTCGTCACGCAGCAGCGTGGCGCCGCTGGCGAACTCGCCCTTGTTGTAGCGATAGCCGAGCGTGAACTTGAACGGGCCGGTGTTGTAGAGGCCCGCCGCGCCGAGCTTGGTCATCTTGCCCGGCGCGCCGATCTGCGCCGCCGGACGCCATTCGTCGGCGGCAATCGACAGGCCCAGGCCGGAGCCGTTCAGGTACATCAGCGAGGCGCCGTAGCCGGTGTTGTCCTTGAAGTTGCCCGGCACCTCGCCGGCGCCGCCGTTGGCCAGGGCGATGGCGGCGTTCTGCACGGCCACGCCGGTGCCGAACGAGAAGTGCGCGGCGGCCTGGATCGGGCCCCACTTGCCGATGTACTTGGCCATGTTGTCTTCGCGGTAGTTCAGGCCCATCCACCAGATGCCCGGCTCGTAGGTGGCGGCGAAGCGCATCGGCGCGAAGTTGGCCATGCCCTCGAAGAACGAGGTGTACTGGCGGCCAAACGTCAGCTTGCCGAAGTTGGCGTTCTGCAGGCCGACGAACGACTGGCGATTGAACAGCGGCACGCCCTGCAGGGCGCCGCTATCCCACTGGAAGCCACTTTCGAGCACGAACAGCGCCTGGGTGCCGGCGCCGAGGTCTTCCACACCACGCAGGCCCCAGCGCGAGGCGGACAGGCCGCCCACGGAGGGCATGCCGACGCGGCTGCCGCCCTGGTTGGGCGTGGCGGCCGAGGTGGCGACCCGGTTGACGTACTCGATGGAACCATCGACCACGCCATACAACGTGACGCTCGTCTGCGCATGGGCCGTGATCGCGAGCGGGGCCAGCGCCGCCAGGGTAATGAACTTCCGTTTCATGCTTGAGGGTCTCCTTATCGTTCTAGGAACCAGCGCATTGGCTGGTTGCGCGTTCGCTTTCGCGGCGCACGCACAGTAAAGCGCGGATGCCCCGGAAACCTGCCCACTCCGGATGGGCGGACTGTCGCATTTGCGCACTACCCATCCGTGCAGACCCTTACCTCCTTCGCGCCCTGTCTTTCCCAACATCGCCCAAAAAAAATCCGACCCTGGGGTCGGAGTAAAGGCCATCGCCGGAACCGACATCCAGCGATGGAGGGCCTGTTCGTAAAATCTTTAAAACATCAGCGGTACAGCGGGGCCGCATGCCGGGCGGGTACCACGGCCCAGACAGCAAACGGCTCGAAGGGCGGCACGCGCCGCACCCATTGCGTGGCGCAGGTGCCGCAGCGATACCGGCATTCGGCCGCCCCATGGGGCCGGGGCGGTTCGTTGACGCCGTCCCGCGCCAGTTCGGCATGCGGGGTATAGCGGCGGATGTCCTGGCGCAGGTCGTCGCAGTCGCCGCACATGTCGGGCGCGACGGCTGGCGATGTCGATGGCGCTGCCGCAGACGTCGCCGGGGTGTCGTCGCGCATCGGACGGATGCCCGGCGCGCGGCTCCAGCGCTGCACGCTGGCCCAGTACAGCGCGCGCAGGGCGCGGTCCGTGGTACCGGCGGCGGTGCGCCGGCCGATTTCCAGGTGCCCCTGCTGGAGCAGCCCCTGCTCCGCGCCGCAGGCGAGGCAGACCAGCTGCCGCCGGCCCTGTGCCTGCCGGATCCACTGGTCGAGCAACCGCGCGCGCGAGGCCGCCGCGTCACGGCTGGGCATGCCATGCCGCGCCAGCGTGCGGTCCAGTTCATCGCGCACCGCGCGTACCTCCGCGATCAGCGCGGACAGCTTCGGCTGGAGGCGGCCGGCCGGTTGCGGCGTGGCGCCGCGTTGCGTTGCACTCGCCATGACAACGCTCCGCTCAGGCCTTGGCGGAAGAGCGCCAGACGCTGGCGGCGCCTTGCGCCAGCCCTGCCGCGATCTCGGCCGTATGCTGGCCATGCGTCGGGATGGCGCCGGGCTTGCGCGCCTCGCCGTCGAAGCGCGGCGCCGGCGCGGCCTGGAGCCGGCCTTCGCTCTCCACGTAGACGCCACGCGCCACGTTGTGCGGGTGCCTGGCTGCTTCCTCGGGGCTCAGCACCGGGCCGAAGCAGACGTCCGTGTTCTCCAGCAGCGCTTGCCATTCGGCGCGGGTGCGGCTGGCGAACAGTTCCGCGAAGTGGCGGTGCAGTTCCGGCCAGCGCTTGCGGTCCCACTGCCGTGCGAAGCGCGGATCCTCGGCCACGCCGAGCTTTTCCAGCAGCAGCGCGTAGAACTGCGGCTCGATCGACCCCACCGTGATGCAGTGCCCGTCCGCGCAGCGGTAGGTGGCGTAGAAGTGCGAGCTGTCGAAGATGTTGTCGCCGCGCTGGCCGGTGACGAAGCCTTTGGACTGCGTGGCGAGCAGCAGTTGCAGCATGTGCGCCGAGCCGTCCACGATGGCCGCATCGACCACCGTGCCCTTGCCGGTAGCGCGCGCGTTGAGGATGCCGGACAGCAGGCCGATGGCCAGGTACAGCGCGCCGCCGCCGATATCGCCCACCACGGTGATGGCGGAGGAGGGCGGCTCGACCGGCCCGCCGTTGTAGTACAGCGCGCCGGACAGCGAAATGTAGTTGTTGTCGTGCCCCGCGGCCTGCGCCATCGGGCCGGACTGGCCCCAGCCGGTCATGCGGCCGTAGACCAGGCGGGGATTGCGTGCGTGGCAGACATCGGGGCCCAGGCCCAGGCGCTCCATCACGCCGGGGCGCATGCCTTCGATCAGCGCGTCGGCGTCCTCGATCAGGCGCAGCACCAGTTCGCGGCCTTCCGGCGTCTTGAGGTCGGCCACGACCGAGCGCTTGCCGCGGTTGATCACATTGCCTGCCGGGGGCGGCGTGCTCTCGCCGGGCAGGCTGCGTTCTACTGCGATCACATCCGCGCCGAGGTCCGCCAGATGCATGGCGCAAAACGGCCCCGGGCCGATACCGCAGATTTCCACGATCCTGATGCCAGACAACATGTGTTTCTACCGTTGGATGAAGGGAGGGGCCTAGGTTACGGTCAGGCCCTCCCACCCCCTCCCCCCCGCATCGGGTAGGTAGCGGGGGTCAGTCCAGCCGGGCGCCCGTGCTCACCACCAGCCGCTGTTGCACCGGGTACATCGCCTCGTAGTTGGCCAGCGCCTGCTTGCTGCTGTTGCCGATCGGCTCCATGGCGATGGCGCGCATGCGGGTGCGGATCGGCTCGGAGGCAATCGCGGCGCGTGCGGCACTTTCCAGCTTTTCGACGACCGGGGCGGGCGTGTTGGCCGGCACCATCATCACCACGCGGCCGGTGACCTGGAACTCCGGGTCGGTCAGGCCGGCCTCGGCCAGCGTCTGCACGTTGGGCAGGCCGGGCAGGCGGCGGTCCGACGCCACCGCCAGCACGTTGAGCTTGCCCGTCTCGACGAACGGCTTGGCGGCGAAGGCCGAGACGAAGGCGAGGTCGATCTGGCCGCCCACGAGGTCCTGGATCATCGGCGCCTCGCCCTTGTAGGCCACGTGCGTGATGTCGGCCTTGCGCGTGCGGGCCAGGTGCGAGCTGACCAGATGGCCGTAGGACCCTACCCCCCACGAGCCGAAGCTGGCGCGGTGGTGCGCGGTCCAGTCCAGCAGCTCCTTCACGTCCTTGGCCGGCACGTGCGGGCTGGCCACCAGCAGCACGCCGGCGGTGCAGATCTCGGTGACGAAGGCCAGTTCCTTGCGGGTGTCGTATGGCAGCTTCGTATACAGGAACTGATTGTTGAGAATCGCCTGGGTCAGCGTGATGCTGACCGTGTAGCCATCGGCAGGTGCCTTGGCCACCACATTCGTGCCGATCATGCCGGACGCGCCCGGGCGGTTCTCGACGATGACCGGCTGGCCTAGGCGCTTGCCCATGTCGTCGGCGAGCGCGCGGGAGACGATGTCGGCGGCGCCGCCCGGGGTGAATGGCAGGACGAAGGTGATCGGGCGGTTGGGGTAGGGCGACTGCGCGGCCGCGGCCTGGGCGAGGCATGCCAGCACGAGCATGCAGGTCTTCTTGAACATTCTGTCTCCTGGTCGGCGCGGTCGGGCCGCGCATCGTGTTTTGGCGCTGTGGCGGGAAGGGGGTCCCTGCCGCCGACGCCATCATGCACGGCGCGTGCGCGTCACGACCCACCCGGTCCGGGTGGACGTTGGGGAGGCCCGGCCCCCCACGCGCGCCGGAAACCCAGGCGCGGTGCGGCCTCCAGACTGACCCCGATGGTCCGCATGCTGCCGCGTCTCTATAATGCGGGGTTCCCATCGCGCAGAATCCTGCCTGGGTGACGAGCCCGGCACAATCGACGACATGTCTTCGTATGACCCGGCGCCGAAGCCATTGTCGGAGGCTTCCGCGCGCAACTTCGAGCCCATCGCCGGTACCAAGCTGGTACCGCCACGGCCCGCCCGCCGCCCGCTGGCGCGGGAGGTCCTCGCGGCGCGCCTGCTCGAAGCGCGGCACAAGCGTTGCGTAATCGTGCAGGGGCCGGCTGGGTGCGGCAAGACGTCCGCGCTGGTCAGCTGGCGCCAGTCGCTGGTGTCGCTCGGCTTCGAGGTGGCGTGGCTGTCCTTGTCCGAGGAGGACGACGATCCGGCCCGCTTCTTCGATTGCCTGCTCGCCAGCATCGGCCTGATCGATGCCGAAATCGTCCGCGACGCGGCGACCCTGGTGGGCGACGGCAGCGATGCCTCGGCCATCGAGCACTGGGTGGTCACGCTGATCGAGGCTATCGCCGCGCAGCCGCGCGACCTCGTGCTGATCCTGGACGATGTGCACCTCCTCGAGGACGCCCGCATCTGGCAGATGCTGCAATGGCTGTTCGACTATGCGCCGCCGCACCTGCACATCGTGCTCTGTTCGCGCGCCGCGTTGCCGCTCTCGCTGGCGCGCCTGGATTCGCAGGGGCTGGTGGCCACGCTGGACCTGCGCGACCTGCGCTTCAGCCCCGAGGAGTCCGAAGCCTACCTGCGCGATCAACTCGGCGAGATCTCGCCGCGTGACGCGCGCCGCCTGCACGAGCTGACCGATGGCTGGATCGCCGGCCTGCAGCTGTTTGCGCTCGACATCAAGGCCAAGCAAGGCACCGGCACGCCGGGCTTCTTCCCCGGTTCCACCAGCACGCTGCGCGACGCCAGCGCCTTTGCCGACTATTTCGAGCACGAGGTGCTGCGCCAGCTCGGCACGGACGACCAGGAGCTGCTGACCTGCGTGGCCATCTGCAGCCGCTTCTGCGCGCCGCTGTGCGCCACGCTGGTGGGCGAGCCGCGCGCCGTGGCGCGCATGACCACCCGGCTGGTGCGGCTGGACAGCAGCAACCTGTTCATCATCCAGGTCAGCGGCCACGACCATGAAAGCTGGTATCGGCTGCACCCGCTGTTGCGCGAGGTGCTGCTGGCGCGCGTGGCGCGCATGCCGCAGGCCCGGCAGCATGCGCTGCACGCGGCGGCGTGGCGCTGGTTCGAGCAGCGCGGGCAGGTGGAGGAGGCGGTCCGGCACGCGGTGATGGCTGGCGAGGCCGGCGCGGCGGCCGACGCCATCCAGACCTGCGCGCCCGAGCTGCTCGCGCGCGGCAGTTTCCGCCAGCTGAGCGGCCTGCTGCGCCTGCTGCCCGTCGCGCAGATCGAGTCGCGCTTCGCGCTGCAGCTGATGCAGGCCCACGTGGATTTGCGCTCGCTCAGGCTGGACGCCACCACGCGGGCCATCCCCCGGCTGGAGGCGCAGGCCGCCGCGCTGGGCGCCCGCGAGCGCTTCTCGGTCATCGTGCTGCGCGGCGCCATGGCGCTGATGCGCGACGATATCGGCGCGGCCGTGGCCCTGCTGCCCGAGCTGGAAGCCGCGCCGCCCGATGCCGACGATTTCGTGCTGACCTCGCGCGCCAACGTGCTGGGCTGGCTGCACATGCACCGTGGTGAGTACGAGCGCGCCCGCCAGATCCTGGCCGATGGCACGCATCATGGCGGCGGCGGCATGCTCAGCAACCTGATCGGGCGATGCCTGTCCGGCCTGAGCCTGTCGATCGAAGGCAGGATGCTGCAGGCCGAGCCCGTGTTCCGGCAGGTGCTGCACGAGGCCGACCAGCTTGGTTCCGAGTACGTCGGCGTGGCGCACATGGCAGCGGTGCTGCTGAGCGAGACGTTCTACGAACTCAACGAGATCGACGCCGTCTGCACGCTGCTGGAGCGGTGGATCGGCCAGCTGGAAACCGTGTCGGTGCCGGATGCCACGCTGCGCGCGCTGCTGATGCTGTCGCTGTCGCACCGCGTGGCGGGCCGGCGCCTGGAGGCCGCGGCCTGCCTGGACCGCCTGGAGGACTACGCGGTGCGCAACAACCTCGACCGCCTGCTGGTAATGGCGCTCAACGTGCGCTCGCGCTGGCAGTTGCGCGAAGGCGAGACCGATCTGGCCGAGGCAACCATCGAGCGCGTGCGCAAGCTGGCCGCCGTCAACGCGGGCCGGACCGATGTATGGGAGATTGCGGCGCACGCGCAGCTGGCCTGCATCGGCCTGTGCCTGCATCGACATGATTTCGACGGGGCGCTGGCCCGGCTCCAGCCGATGCTCTCCAGCCCGGTGCTGGCGTCGCGCGGCCGGCATGGCGCCATCGTCCATATGCAATGCGCGGTGGCCGAGAACGGCCGGGGCAATGGCCGTGCCGCGCGCGAACATCTGGTCGAGGCGCTCCGTCTTGGCCACCGGCTGGGCCTGCTGCGCAGTCTGCTCGATGCCACCTCGGGCGGCGTCACGCTGCTGCGCACGGTGCTGGCCGAAGGCACGCTCGACCCCGTACTGGCGTTTTATACGAAGCGGCTGCTCGAGGCGTCGGGCCGCTGGCGCGAGCGCCAGGCGCCGGCCGCGCCGGCCCGCCGCTCGGCGCCGATCAAGGCCCTGAGCGAACGCGAGACCGAGGTGCTGACCTTGATCTCCCAGGCGATGTCGAACAAGATGGTGGCGCGCACGCTGGCGGTCTCGCCCGAGACGGTGAAGTGGCACCTCAAGAATATCTTCATGAAACTGGGCGTGAGCGGGCGCGACGAGGCGGTGGCCCTGCTGCGCGACCTCGCCGCCGATGCGCCCGCCGGCGGCAAGCCATCCGGCAGCCGTCAGCCTGCTCCGTAGTCCCCGCCGTCCTGCTGCACCGCCACCCCCCCCCGTACCGGGGAGGGGTGACGCCGTCGCACCGCTGTAACGTCCAGATCCGTGGGCGGGCGTCCTTCCGGCATCTCTTCTGGCATGCCCGCCTGTTTGTCCGTCCCATCGCATTTAGAGGTTCAGCCATGAAAGCTGCGGTATTCCATCGTCCCGGCCAACCCCTCAGTATTGAGGACATCGCCATCGCCAAGCCCGGCCCGCGCGAGGTGTTGATTCGCACCCGCGCCGTCGGCGTCTGCCATTCCGACCTCCATTTCGTCGACGGCGTGTTTCCGCACCCGGCGCCGGTGGTGCTGGGCCATGAGGCCGCCGGCGTGGTCGAGCAGGTGGGCTCGGAGGTGCGTACGGTCAAGCCGGGCGACCACGTGGTGACCTGCCTGTCGGTCTACTGCGGGCACTGCGAGCACTGCCTGACCGGGCACCTGTCGCTGTGCGAGTCCCCCGACACCCGCCGGTCCAAGGGCGATGAGCCGCGTCTGGCGTACCAGCACAAGCCGATGCCGCAGTTCGCCAACCTGTCGGCCTTCGCCGAGCAGATGCTCGTGCACGAACACGCCTGCGTGGCAATCCGGCGCGACATGCCACTGGACCGCGCCGCGCTGATCGGCTGCGCCATCACCACCGGCACCGGCGCGGTGGTCAATACCGCCAAGGTGGCGCCCGGCGAGACGGTTGCCGTGATCGGCTGCGGCGGCATCGGCCTGGCGGCGATCAACGGCGCGGCGCTGGCCGGGGCCGGGCGGATCATCGCCATCGACATGCTCGACAGCAAGCTGGAACTGGCGCGGCAGTTCGGCGCCACGGACCTGATCCAGGCGAAGGACATCGACGTGGTCGCGGCCGTGCGCGAGTTGACCGGGCAGGGCGTGCACCACGCCTTCGAGTGCATCGGCCTGAAAGCCACCGCCGAGCAGGCCTTCGGCATGCTGCGGCGCGGCGGCACCGCCACGGTCATCGGCATGATCAAGCCGGGCACCAAGCTGGAGATCGACCCGTTCCACCTGCTGTACGAGCGCCGTATCCAGGGCTCGATGATGGGCTCCAACCGCTTTCCGGTGGATATGCCGCGCCTTGTCGATTTCTACATGGCGGGCAAGCTGCATCTCGACCAGATGATTTCGCGCCGCCTGCGGCTCGAACAGATCAACGAGGCCTTCGACGAGCTGCGGCGCGGCGAACTGGCGCGCTCGGTGATCGTGTTCGACAGCTAAACCGCCCCGCACGTCCGCGCGGGGCTGCATTCCCACGACGATAAAACGAGGAGACAACCATGCAACCTGCAGCAACCGCCGTCGCCGAAGACGCGCCCCCTGCGCGGACCAACGCCCAGGACACCGAATCCTGGCCGTTTGGCGTGCGCCGTTCTACCCCCGCGATCGGTGCCGAGATTACCGGCATCGACTTCGCCCGGCCGCTCGACGACGAGACCTACCTCGCCCTGCGCCGCGCGCTTCTGAAGTTCAAGGTGCTGTTCTTCCGCGACCAGCACATCACGCCGGCACAGCACGTGGCCGTGGCACGCCGCTTTGGCGAGCTGGAGGTGCATCCGATGATCCCGCATCATCCGGAGCACCCGGAACTGGTGGTGTTTGGCCGTGACGGCAGCGCGCGTGGCCGCGAGAACCTCTACCACTCCGACGTGACGTGGCGCGAGGTGCCGTCGATGGGTTCGATGCTGCGATGCGTGAGCTGCCCCGAGGTGGGCGGCGACACCATCTGGGTGAACATGGTGGCGGCGTACGAGAACCTGCCGGACGAGATGAAGGCGAAGATCGCCCGGCTGCGCGCCGTGCATGACGCCATGCCGACCTTCGGCCAGGCCCTCTCCGATGCCAAGGTCGAGGAACTGCGCAAGAAGTATCCGCCGATGGTGCATCCGGTAGTGCGCACCCATCCGGAGACTGGCGAGAAGATCCTGTTCGTCAACGAAGGCTTCACCACCCATTTCGACAATTTCAGCAAGGTACAGCCGTACCGCATCGGCTCCGATTTCCGCCCGGCCGAGCTGGACCTGCTGCAATACCTGTTCCGCCAGGCCGCCGCGCCCGAGTATCAGGTGCGCCTGAAGTGGGAGCCGGACACCATCGCGCTGTGGGACAACCGCTCCACGCAGCACTATGCGGTGCAGGACTACTTTCCGGCGCCGCGCCATATGAACCGCGCCACCATCATCGGGGACCGCCCGGTCTGAGCGCGCGGGGCAGGGAATGAAAAACGGGGCGCATGCCGCAGTGGCATGCGCCCCGTTCTCATTGGAGCGTGGGGATCAGAACCCGCCGCGCCCGCCGCCGCAGATGATGGTCTGGCCGGTGACGTAGTCGGACTCGGGGATGCAGAACATGAAGACCGAACCGGCGGCTTCCTCGGGCGTGCCCGGGCGGCCCAGCGCGATTTCCTTGCTGGCCTGGACGATGCGGTCCGGGTTCACGCCGACCTTGATGTCGCGTCCTTCGATACTGACGGTCTTCTCCTCGGCGGTCGGCTCGGTCAGGCGCGTGGCGATGAAGCCGAAGGCCACGCAGTTGACGTTGACCTTCATGCGGCCCCATTCCCGGGCCAGCGTCTTGGTCATGCCCATCACGCCGGCCTTGGCGGCCGAGTAGTTGACCTGTCCGGCGTTGCCCTGCGTGCCGGAGGTCGACGAGATATTGACCACCTTGCGGAACACCTCGCGGCCGTCCGCCGCCTCGGCCTTGCTGGCCTCGCGGAAGTAGGGCTGGGCGGCGCGCAGCAGGTTGAAGGGCGCCTTCAGATGGCAATCGATGATCGCGTCCCACTGCTCGTCGCTCATCTTCTGGATCACGTTGTCCCAGGTGTAGCCGGCGTTGTTGACGATGATGTCGATGCCGCCGAAGGCTTCCAGCGTGGCCTTGACGAGGCGGTCGCCGAAGTCCGGCGCCGTGACGTTGCACGGAAAGGCCAGCGCCTGGCCGCCGGCGGCGCGGATCTCCGCCACGACTTCGTTGGCCGGTGCGGCGTCGAGGTCGTTGACGACCACGCTGGCGCCTTCATTGGCGAATTTCAGCGCGATGCAGCGGCCGATGCCGCGTCCCGCGCCGGTGACGATGGCGACCTTGCCTTCCAGTTTCTTGCTCATGTCGTGGACTCCTTGAAGTGGGTAGCGTCAGTTCTTGCCGTAGAGCGTGACCACGCACGCGCCGCCAAGACCGAGGTTGTGTTGCAGGGCAAGGCGCGCGCCTTCGACCTGGCGCTTGTCGGCCGTGCCGCGCAGCTGGTGGGTCAGTTCGTAGCACTGGGCCAGCCCGGTGGCGCCGAGCGGGTGCCCCTTGGACAGCAGGCCGCCGGACGGGTTGGTCACGACCTTGCCGCCGTAGGTGTTGTCGCCGTCCATCACGAACTTCTCGCCCTCTCCGGTGGGACAGAAGCCGAGCGCCTCGTAGCTCAGCAGCTCGTTCTGGGCGAAGCAGTCATGCAGCTCGCATACGTCGATGTCCTGCGGACCGACGCCGGCGCGCTCGTACACCTGCTGCGCGGCGGCGCGGGCCATATGGCCACCGACGTAGCTGATCATCGAGGGCGGATCGAACGATTCCACCGGGTCCGTCGTCATCGACTGGGCCACGATGACCACATCCGAACGCAGGTTGTGCTTGCGGGCAAAGCGCTCCGAGACGATCAGCGCGGCGGCGGCGCCGCACGTCGGCGGGCAGGCCATCAGGCGGGTCATCACGCCGGGCCACATCACCTTGTCGTTCATCACGTCTTCGGTGGTCAGCACGTTGCGGAACAGCGCCAGCGGGTTGTTGGCGGCGTGGCGGCTGGCCTTGGCGCGGATGGCGGCAAAGGTCTCCATGCGCGTGCCGTAGCGCTGCATGTGCTCGCGGCCTGCGCCGCCGAAGCTGCGCAGTGCCTGGGGAATGTCCGTAACGTCCTCGGTCAGCTTCTTGAGGATCGGCTGGAAGCGCGCGCGCGTGGGCGGGCGGTCGTCCCAGTGGGACTTCAGCGCGCCGGCCTGCATCTGCTCGAAGCCGAGCGCCAGCACGCAGTCGGCATCGCCCAGCGCCACGGCCTGGCGGGCGAGGTACAGCGCGGTGGAACCCGTCGAGCAGTTGTTGTTGACGTTGACGATGGGAATGCCGGTGAGGCCCACCTCGTACAGCGCGGTCTGGCCGCAGGTGGAGTCGCCGTAGACGTACCCCGCGTAAGCCTGCTGGACCAGCTCGTAGCCGATGCCGGCGTCGGCCAGCGCGCGGCGCACGGCTTCGGCGCCCATGTCGGTGTAGCTGGCGCTCGCGCCGGGCTTTGCGAACGGGATCATGCCCACGCCGCCGATGATGACTTTCTCGCTCATGTTTTTCCTCTGCTCACTGATGTATAGGGATGGATGCCGCCGGCTGTTACAGCTTGCGGGCAATCAGGTCGCGCATGACCTCGTTGGCGCCGCCCACCACGCGCGAGACGCGGTAGTCGGTAAAGGCCCGCGCGATGGGGTACTCGATCATGTAGCCGTAGCCGCCGTGGAGCTGGACCATATCGTCCAGGCATTTCCACAGTGTCTCGGTGGCGTGCATCTTGGCGATGGCCGCCTCGTTCACAGTCAGCTTGCGGCGCAGGTGCTCGCCGAGGTAGTAGTCGACCATGGTGCGGATGGCCACGGCGTGCGCCTTGGCGTCGGCCAGCTTGAAGCGGGTGTTCTGGAAGTCCCAGATCGTGCCGCCGAAGGCCTTGCGGTCCTTGACGTATGCCACCGTGATGCCGAGCAGGCGCTCCAGCGCCACGGCGGCGTAGAGCGCGATGATCAGGCGTTCCTGGGCCAGCTCCTGCATCAGGTAGCCGAAGCCCTGGTTCAGTTCGCCGAGCAGGTTGCTGGCCGGCACGCGCACGTTGTCGAAGAACAGTTCGGCAGTGTCCGCGGCGGGCTGGCCTACCTTCTGGAGCTTGCGGCCCCGGCGGAAGCCTGCGCGGTTGGTCTCCACCATGATCAGGCTCACGCCCTTGGCGCCGGCCGCCGGATCGGTCTTGCAGATCACCATGATCATGTCGGCGCTGGTGCCGTTCGAGATGAACGTCTTGCTGCCGTTGATGACCCACTCGTCGCCGTCCCGGACCGCCGTGGTGCGGCACGCCTTGACGTCGGAGCCGCCGCCCGGCTCGGTGATCGCCACGGCGAGAATGGTTTCGCCGGCGCAGACGCCCGGCAGCCAGCGCTGCTTCTGCTCTTCGGTGCCCAGCCGCGCGATGTACGGCGCCACGATGTCCGAGTGCAGGGAAAACCCCGAGCCCGAGATCCCGGCGCGGTGCGTTTCCTCGAGCACCACCGCCGAGTGGCCGAAGTCGCCGCCCCCGCCGCCATATTCGGTGGGGATGGCCACGCAGAGCAGTCCTTCGCGGCCGGCCTTCAGCCAGGTCTCGCGGTCTACGCGGCCGTCCGCGTCCCACTGCGCCTGGCGCGGGGCGCATTCGCGCTCGAAGAAGCGCCGCGCACTCTCGCGGAGCATTTCGTGGTCCTCACGGAAAACGGTACGGGTTACTTCCACGGCACACCTCCTCTTCTGGTTATGGTCGGCGCGGCGTTGGGGGCACGCGGCCTGACGGAGATGATGGCGGGGAGACAGGGGGGCACGGCCTCCCCGGTTTGGGGAGGGACGCGGCGGCGCGGGCGGGGAGGTAGCGACTACCCGATTCGGGGAGGGGTGGTGCGCGATGCGGCCCCGCATCATTCCGCTCACCGCGGGTAGCCCGGGAGCTGCCAGGCGCTTACCCATTTCGAACAGGAGAGTCTGCGTGGAAGTCGTTCGTAACGTTTATCGTGAAGATCACGAGCAGTTCCGCACCACCGTGCGCCGTTTCCTGGAGCGCGAATGTCTGCCGCGTCAGGAAACCTGGCTGGCCGACGGTATCGTCGACCGCGAGACCTGGCAGAAGGCCGGCCGCGAAGGCTTGCTGGGCACCTCGCTGCCGGAAGAGTACGGCGGTGGCGGCGGCGACTTCGGCCATGCGGCGATCATCGCCGAGGAAATGGCCCACGTGGGCGTCAGCGTGAGCTTCGGCCTGCATTCGGACATCGTCGCGCCGTACATTGCGCGCCTGGGTACCGAAGAGCAGAAGCAGCGCTGGCTGCCGGGCGTCTGCGCCGGCGAAACCATTCTCGCCGTGGCGATCACCGAGCCGGGCGGCGGCTCGGACGTCAAGGCGTGCCGCACCACGGCGGTCCGCGATGGTGACGAGTGGGTCATCAACGGCAGCAAGACCTTTATCTCCAACGGCTTTATCTCGGACATGGTGATGGTGGTCTGCAAGACCGACCCGGCGGCCGGCGCCAAGGGCGTGAGCCTGATCATGGTGGAGACCAACCGCGAGGGCTTCCGCCGCGGCCGCAAGCTGCACAAGGTGGGGATGCACTCGCAGGACACCGCCGAGCTGTTCTTCGACAACGTGCGCGTGCCGGCCAGCAACCTGCTGGGCGAGGTCAACAAGGGCTTCGGCTACCTGATGCACGACCTGGCGCAGGAGCGCTTCATCATCGCCGTGGGCGCCGCCTCCAAGCTGGAGCGTCTGCTCGCCCAGACCGTCGAGTATGTAAAGGACCGTAAGGCCTTCGGCGGCACGATCTGGGACTTCCAGAACACCAGGTTCAAGCTCGCCGACATCAAGGCCAATGCCGTGGCGCTGCGCACGATGGTGGACTACTACCTGGCCGAGCACATGCGCCGGGGCCTCTCGGGCGAGGAGGCCGCCATCGCCAAGCTGTACTCCACGGAAGTGCTGTGGAAGTGCATCGACGACATGGTGCAGCTGCACGGTGGCTACGGCTACATGCTCGAATACCCGATCGCCCGGGCGTTCGTGGACATGCGCATCGCGCGCGTCTATGGTGGTTCCAACGAAGTCATGCGTGAGCTCATCACGCGCAAGATGTAAGCAAAACAAGACCAGCGAGGAGACAAGGCAATGTCAAAGCATGTAGTGGTAGCCGGGGTCGGCATGATCCCGTTCAAGAAGCCGGGCCAGAGCGAGTCGTACAGCGTGATGGGCGCCACGGCCGCGAAGCTGGCGCTCGAGGATGCGGGCCTGCCGTACGACAAGATCCAGCAGGCATTCGTTGGCTACGTCTATGGCGATTCCACCTGCGGCCAGGCCGCGCTGTACAAGGTAGGCGTGACGGGCATTCCCATCGTCAACGTCAACAACAACTGCTCCACCGGTTCCAGCGCGCTGTTCCTGGCGCGCCAGGCCGTGGAGTCCGGCGCGGTGGAATGCGCGCTGGCGCTGGGCTTCGAGTTCATGCAGCCGGGTGCGCTCAAGGGCAAGTGGGATGACCGCGAGGGCCCGCTCGATGGCTTTACCGCGATTGGCGGCCATCTGATCCAGGACGCTGTGGACGCCGGCGTGCCGCGCGCGCTGACCCTGTTCGGCGGCGCCGGCCGCGAGCATATGGAGCAGTACGGCACCAAGCTGGAGACCTTTGCCCGCATCCGCGCCAAGGCCAGCCGCCACGCCGCCAACAACCCGCTCGCCGTGTTCCGCGACGTGGTCACGCCGGAAGACGTGATGAACGAAAAGGTGATGTGGCCGGGCGTGATGACGCGCTCGATGGCCTGCCCGCCGACCTGCGGCGCCGCCGCCGCCATCGTCTGTACCGAGGCCTTCGCGCGCAAGCACAACCTGCGCACCGACGTGCGCATCCTGGCGCAGTCGATGACGACCGATGTGCCGGACAGCTTCGCGCCGCCGTCGATGATCCGCCTGGTGGGCTTCCACATGGCGCAGAACGCCGCCAAGGCCGTCTACGAGCAGGCTGGCGTGAGCCCGTCCGACATCCAGGTGTGCGAGCTGCACGACTGCTTCGCGCACAACGAGCTGCTGACCTACGAGTCGCTCGGGTTCGCCAAGGTGGGCGAGGCCGAGAAGATGGTGATGGACGGCGACAACACCTATGGCGGCAAGGTTGTCACCAATCCGTCGGGCGGCCTGCTCTCGAAGGGCCACCCGCTGGGCGCGACGGGCCTCGCCCAGTGCTACGAACTGACCAACCAGTTGCGCGGCACGGCCGACAAGCGCCAGGTGGAGAACGTGCAACTCGCGCTGCAGCACAACCTCGGCCTGGGCGGCGCCTGCGTGGTGACGCTGTACGGTCGCGGCTGAACCGTCCAATCGAAGAGGAGATAAGAACATGGCAGACAAGAGCATGATCGGGCTCAGCCTGGGCAAGGGCTCGATCGACGTGGAGATGGGGCGCCTGCGCTTCTTCGCCAAGGCCATCGGCGAGACCGATGCGATCTATACCGATGAAGCCGCCGCGCGCGATGCCGGGCACCCCACGCTGCCCGTGCCGCCGACCTTCCTGATGTGCCTGAACAGCGACGTCTCGGCAGGCGTGGACCGCATGGGCCTGCTGAAGCTGGACCTCGCGCGCATCCTGCACGCCGAGCAGGCGTTCGACTATCACCGGATGGCCTACGCCGGCGATACGCTGCATTTCGAAACCACCGTGACCGATGTGTACGACAAGAAGGGCGGCGCGCTGCACTTCGTGGTCAACACGACGCGCGTGACCAACCAGCGTGGCGAGCACGTGGCCGATATGCGCGGCACGCTCGTGGAACGCCGTGGCTAAGGAGACAATGACCATGCAAGCCCCCCGTTTCAACGATGTGAAGGTTGGCGACAAGCTCCCGCCGCTGGCCCTGCCGGCGATCAACCGCACCACGCTGGCGCTGTACTGCGGCGCCTCCGGCGACCACAACCCGATCCACATCGATCTCGACTTCGCCCGCAAGGCGCGCATGCCGGATGTGTTCGCACACGGCATGCTCTCCGCCGCCTACCTGGGCCGCCTGCTGACCGGCTGGGTGCCGCAGGCGCAGGTGCGCAACGTGGCCATCCGCTTCACCGGCATCACGCACCTGGGCAACCAGCCGACGTGCACCGGCGTGGTGACCGAGAAATTCGAGGCCGATGGCGAGCAGCGCGTGAAAGTGGCGCTGCGCTGCGCCAACCAGTATGGCGAGGACAAGCTGCTGGGCGAAGCCATCGTCGCCCTGAAATAAGCCGGCTCCCCATCGCACCCTAGACGAATCGATACAGGAAGAACAGACATGAGCAAACTCGCAGGCAAGTCCGCCATCGTCACCGGCTCGGGCCGTGGCATTGGCCGTGAAGTGGCGCTGAAGCTGGCATCCGAAGGTGCCCGCGTGGTGGTGAACGACCTGGACGCCGATCCGGCCGCCGAAGTGGTGGAACTGATCCGCGCGCAGGGCGGCGAAGCCGTGGCATGCGTCGGCAGCGTCACTGCCCCCGATTTCGCCGATCGCCTGGTCAAGACGGCGGTCGAGCACCACAAGGGCATCGACATCATCATCAACAACGCCGGCTACACTTGGGACAACGTCATCCAGAAGATGACCGACGAACAGTGGTATGCCATCCTTGACTGCCATCTGACCGCGCCGTTCCGCATCCTGCGTGCCGCGCAGCCGGTGATCAGCGCCGCTGCCAAGGCCGAAGCGGCCGAGGGCCGGGAGGTGTTCCGCAAGATCGTCAATATCTCGTCCGGCGCGGCGGGCGGCAACCCGGGCCAGTCGAACTACTCGGCAGCCAAGGCCGGCATCCTGGGCATGACCAAGACCCTGGCCAAGGAGTGGGGCCGCCTCAAGGTCAACGTGAACGCGGTGGCCTTTGGCCTGATCGAAACGCGCCTGACACAGGCACTGGCCGGCGACCAGAGCAAGACCGTCAACATCGAAGGCCGCGAGATCAAGGTCGGTGTGCAGCAGGCGATGCTCGACGGCGTGAGCCGCATGACGCCGCTGGGCCGTGCCGGCAAGCCGGAAGAAGCGGCTGGCGCCGTGTATCTGTTCTGCACGCCGGAGTCGAACTTCCTGTCCGGGCAGGTCGTCTACTGCGGTGGTGGCCCCGGCGGCAATTTCTAAGCCCGGCTGCACCCGGAAGACCCACAGAGCGGCCCGACAAGAGGCCGCTACCGCCCCTCTCGGTTGGTGACGGAGACACATCGCATGTACATGACACAATCGCTGCACAGATCGCTGCAGCAACGGCCGGACAAGACGGCCGTGCGTTTCCAGGGCCGCAGCCAGACCTATGCCGAACTTGCCGACCGCGTGGCGCGGCTGGCCGGCGCGCTGAAGAAGCTCGGCGTGACCGACGGCGAGCGCGTGGCGATGTTCTCGCTCAATTCGGCCCGCTATATCGAGTACTACATGGCCGTGCCGTGGGCCGGCGCGGCGCTCAATCCGGTGAACACGCGCTGGAGCGCGGCCGAGATCCTGTATTCGTTCAATGACTCGGGCACCGCCGTGCTGATCGTCGACGACCCCTTCACGGTCGTGGCGCGCAAGGTGGCCGCCGAATGCCCCACGCTGCGCCACGTCATCTACGCCGGCGACGGCGAGACGCCCGAGGGCATGCTGAACTACGAGGCACTGGTTGCCGATAGCGAGCCGGTGGAGGATGCCTACCGTCACGGCGACGACCTGGCCGGCATCTTCTACACGGGCGGCACCACGGGCTTCCCGAAGGGCGTGATGCTCAGCCACACGAACCTCGTCTCCTCGGCCTGCAACCAGCCGATGACGGGTACCTTCGACGAAACGATCGTGATGCTGCACGTCATGCCGATGTTCCACCTGGCATGCTTCGCGGCCATCAACGCGGTCTTCCTGGTCGGCGGCACGCATGTGCCGATGACGGCTTTCGATCCCGGCCAGATGCTGGAGACGATCGCGCGTGGCGCCGTAACCTCGGTGCTGCTGGCGCCGACGATGATCCAGATGGGACTCGACTGGCGCGAGCAGAACCCGCAGCGCGCGGCCGATCTCGACCTCTCGTCGCTCAACCTGATCCGCTACGGCGCCTCGCCGATGACGCCGGCGCTACTGGCCCGCTGCCGGGCCGCGTTCCCGAACGCGCAGTTCGCGCAGGGCTATGGCATGACCGAACTGGCGCCGGTGGCCACGCTGCTCGGCCCCGAGTATCACAGCGATGCCGCCCTGGCGAGCGGCAAGATGCACTCGGTGGGACGGCCCGCGCCGATGGTGGAAGTGAAAATTATCGACCCGCAGGGCCGCGAGGTGCCGCGTGGCACGGTGGGGGAGATCGCCGTGCGCGGCCCCAACGTGATGCTCGGCTACTGGAACCAGCCCGAGGCAACGGCGGAGGCCGTGCGCAACGGCTGGATGCACACCGGCGACGGCGGCTACATGGACACGGACGGCTTCGTGTTCCTGGTGGATCGCATGAAGGACATGATCATCAGCGGCGGCGAGAACGTCTATTCCGCCGAGGTGGAGCGCGCGCTGGCGAGCCACCCCGCGGTGGCGCAGGTCGCCGTGATCGGGGTGCCGCACGAGAAGTGGGGCGAGTCCGTGCACGCGGTGGTGGTGCTGAAGTCAGGCGCGGAAGCCACGTTCGAGTCGATCCAGGGCCATTGCCGGGCGCTGATTGCCGGGTACAAGATCCCGCGCAGCGCCGAGTTTGTGGACGCCCTGCCACTGTCCAGCGTCGGCAAGGTGCTCAAGAACGAGCTGCGCAAGCGCCACTGGAAGTCGTAGGCCTCGATGGTCGCGTCTCCGTGCATCCTGCCCAAGATCGTGCCGCCGCGCCCGGCGAGCGACGCGATCTCGCGCGAGCGGCTGATCGGCCGGCTGCAGGCCGCCAGCGACCGCAAGCTGGTGCTGCTCACGGGCGGCGCCGGCTTTGGCAAGACCACGCTGATGGCGCAGTGGCGCCAGCGGCTCGACAGGGCCGGCGCGCGCGTGGCCTGGCTCACGCTGGCGATGCAGGACGGGGCGTTGCCGACGTTCCGGGGCATCCTGGCCGGCGCGCTCGGGCACGCGGGCCTTGCCATCGAGGCGGGCGAGGGGGGCGGGGAGGCCCTGATCGCCTCGCTGCTGGAAGTGCTGGCGCGCACGCCGGCCGATGTCTACCTGATGATCGACGACTTCCATCATGTGCAGGACCCCGCCACGCTGGCGCTGGTGCAGGCGCTGATCGACGCCATCCTGCCCGGACTGCATCTGGTGATCGCCTCGCGCACCGTGCCCGCGCTGCGGCTTGGGCGGCTGCGGGCCATGGAGGAATTCGTGGAAATCGACGGGGCCGAGCTGACGTTCGACTTCGACGAGACGGCGGCCTTCCTGACCGCGCGCGCGGGCGTGCCGGCCAATGCCGAAGTGGCGCGGCAGGTGCACGAGATTACCGAAGGCTGGCCGGTGGGCGTGCGGCTGGCCGGCCGCACGCGTGACGCCGCCTGCGATAGCCCAGGCGATGTGCCCGCCCGGATGGGTGCCGGCGACAACGGCAACCTGGAGGCCTACCTGTCGGAGGAGGTCATCGACGAACTGCCGGCCTGCCTGCTCGACTTTATGCTGCATGTGTCGGTGCTGCGCAGCTTCCAGGCTGACCTCGCGGCGTTCGTCACCAGCCGCGACGATGCAGCAACCTTGATCGACGAGATTCTCGGGCGCCACGTGTTCCTGCGGCGCGTGGACCGTCGCGACGATCAGGCGTGGTATCGCTTCCATCCGATGTTCGCCGCCTACCTGGACAAGCGCCGGGGGCGGGCGGGCATCGACCCGAAACCGCTCCACCGCCGCGCGGCGCTATGGTTCGTGCAGCAGGGGCGATTCGCCGATGCGATGCGCAGCGCCGCGCTGTGCGACGACCTGGAGCTTGCCACGCAGTTGGTCGATGGCGGGCTGCCGCCGGCGCATTCGCTGGCGCACCTCGGCGTGGTGGCGCGCTGGACCGAAAGCGTGGGCGGCCATCGTATGGCGGCCCATCCGCGGCTGCTGCGCATGGGTGCGTGGGCGGCCGCGCTGACCGCGCGCATGGACCTTGCCGAACGGTGGCTGACACGTCTGGAGACCACCGCGGATGCCGATGGCCTGGCCGAAGACCCCGTCGAGTTGCGGCATCGGTTGCTGCTGCGCGCCGTGCTGGCCACTCATGGCGATGATGAACCCGCCGCGCAGGCCGCCTTGCAGGGGTTGGAATCGATCCCGGCACCGTCGCTGCCGGGCGGGCTGGAGGATATTGAACTGGCGGTGCGCCTGCACTGGCTTTCGGCGCAGGGCCATCATCTGGCCGCGCGCTGCCTCTACAGCGCCCCGGCGGCACGCGCCACGCGAACCGGCCGTGGCGAACTGGCCCTTGTGGCGGCGGCGGCAGCGGCTAACGTGGCGATGCGCGAAGGCAACGCGCTCGAGGCGGAGCGCATCGGCGCCACTGCCCTGCGCCGCGCGCGGACTATCCACGGCAGCGGGGCGCTCTGCGCGACCCTTTGCGCCGGCGTGGTGGCGCAGGCCTGGTTCGAACTTGACCGTCTGGACGAGGCGTACGCGGCGCTGGCCGCATGCCGGATGCGCTTGCGCGGGGCCTCGGCGGAACTGAAGGTGGGCGCCGCGCGCGTCTTCGGCCGCATCCAGGCCCTGCGCGAGCCGCCGCAGGACGCGCTCGCCTACTTCACGCGCGCGGAGGCGCATTTCCGCGCCACCGGCATGGATCGCGGTGTGGTTGCCATGGTCGCCGAACAGCAGCGGCTGGTGCTGTCCTATGGCGACCGCCGGCATGCGCAGGCCCTGCAGGCGGTGCTCGACGGCTACGCCGCACGGCATCCGGGCGACGGCATCCACGATGTGGAGATTGGCGCGGCGGCGGCATTGTCGCGGGCACGGCTGGCGCTGGCGCAGGACGCCCCGCAGGAGGCACTGTCGGCGCTGGAGACGCTGCGGCGGTTCGCCGCGGCGCGCGGTTGCGAGCGACTGCAGGCCGTGGCCGACCTGCTGCAAGCCCGCGCGCTCGAAGCACTGGGCCGCAGCGCACAGGCCCAGGGTTGCGCGCAATCGGCCGTGGCAACGTGCTACCGGCTCGGGCTCCATCGCACCCTGATCGAGGAGGGCGCCGGCCTGCACCCGATGCTGGTGCGCGCCGCCGCGCATGGTGGCGCGGCGCTGGTCGAGCATGTGCGCGCGCGGCTGGGCGAGGCGGGGAGTGCCCCGGCGCTGGCCGTGGCCGCGGTGCCCACGCTTGCTTCACTCCCGCAGGCACCTGCCGCGCCGGTGCGCACCATCGCCGCCACGCCGGGGCTCACCCGGCGCGAACAGGAGGTGCTCGCGCTGCTCGAGCAGTCCATGTCGAACAAGCGCATTGCGCTGACGCTGAACATCAGCGTGCAGACGGTCAAGTGGAACCTCAAGAAGATCTTCGTCAAGCTGCAGGTCACCAGCCGCTACGAAGCCATCGTCGCGGCCCGCAAGCTCGCTACCTGCGAGCAGTGAGCCGGGCATCCTCGTTTCAAATACCCGAAGTCCAACCCTCAGGGAGACACAGCGCATGTATCAGCTCGACCAGTTCTATATCGGCGGCCAGTGGGTGGCGCCAGCCGCGGGCGCCGGCCGCCTCGACATCGTCAATCCGGCCACCGAGGCAGTGATTGGCCGCGTGGCCATGGGCGGCGCGGCCGATGTCGATGCCGCCGTGGCGGCGGCCCGGGCGGCCTTCCCGGCCTGGTCGGCCACCACCCGCGAAACCCGCGTGGACGTGCTGTCGCGGCTGATCGCGCTGTACAAGGCGCGCATGGACGACATCGCGCTGGCCATCCACCACGAGATCGGCGCGCCGCAATGGCTGTGCAAGGTCAAGCAGGCGCCGTTGGGCCTGCAGATGCTGGAGTCCGCGCTGGCCGCGCTGAAGGAAGCGGATTTCACGCGGCAGCTTGGCGGCACCGAGGTCGTCAGCGAGCCGATTGGCGTGGCGGCGCTGATCACGCCGTGGAACTGGCCGGTCACGACGATTGCCACCAAGGTGGGCTCGGCGCTGGCGGCGGGGTGCACGGTGGTGCTGAAGCCTTCGGAGCTGGCGCCACTCGATGCGCGGATCTTCGCCGAGATCGTGCACGCAGCCGAGGTGCCGGCGGGTGTCTTCAATATGGTCTACGGCGATGGGCCGACGGTCGGCGCTGCGCTGTCGCGCCATGGCGACGTGGACGTGATCTCGATCACCGGCTCCACGCGGGCCGGGATCGAGGTGGCGGCGGCGGCGGCCGGCACGGTCAAGCGTGTGCTCCAGGAGCTGGGCGGCAAGTCGGCCAACGTGATTCTGGACGATGCGGACCTGCGCGCGGCGGTCTCGGATGGCGTGGTCAGCTGCATGATCAACTCCGGCCAGACCTGCGTGGCGCCCACGCGGATGCTGGTGCCGCGCCATCTGCACGAGCAGGTCGTGGCCATTGCGGCGGCCACGGTTGCCGCGCTGAAGGTGGGTGACCCGACGCTGCCGGAGAGCAAGGTCGGCTCGATGGCCAACCGGGCGCAGTTCGAGAAGGTCCAGCGCCTGATCGGCATCGGCATCGAGGAGGGCGGGCAGGTCGTGGCGGGGGGTGTTGGCCGGCCCGAGGGGCTGGCGTCAGGCTATTTCGTGCGGCCGACCATCTTCGCCAACATCCGCAACGACGCCACCGTGGCGCGCGAGGAGATCTTCGGCCCGGTGCTGGCGATTCTCCCGTATGACTCGGAGGAAGAGGCGATTGCCATCGCCAATGACACCGAATACGGTCTGGCTGCCTATGTCTGGTCGGGCGATCCGGCGCGGGCACGGCGCGTGGCGGGGCGCCTGCAGGCTGGCATGGTCCGTATCAACGGTGCCCAGCCGCACAGCGGCGCGCCGTTCGGCGGCTACAAGCGCTCCGGCAATGGCCGCGAGTTCGGCAGCTATGGGCTCGCTGAATATATGGAAATCAAGGCCATCGCGGCCTGACCGATGCCTGATCGATGATGCTTGTCCCGGATTGGCGCGCGGTCATTCCGGTGACACGGAATATGGGTATGTGAGTATGGGTAAACGAGAACCCGGACACATGCCCCGGGGAAACGTCCCCAAAGCCATACATTATCAAGACTGCAAAAAGCAGAAAGCCCCGCCGGAGGCGGGGCTTCCCAGGCAAGATATTGCCGGGCGCTTCAGGCGGTAATCAAACTGCCTGAATCTTCGTGGCCTGTTCGCCCTTCTGGCCCATTGCCTTGACGTAGCGGACCTTCTGGCCTTCCTTCAGCGACTTGAAGCCATTGCCTTCAATTGCCGAGAAATGCGCGAACAGGTCGTTGCCGCCTGCGTCCGGGGTGATGAAGCCGAAGCCCTTGGCGTCGTTGAACCACTTAACGGTACCGGTTTCCATATTTCTATCCAACCTTGAATTTCAGATGAGCGCAATCGCCCGACGAGGCATGATCTTCGCAACACCCCGCGTCGAAAAACTCGTTTGAGGGCAGTGCGCATGCGAGGACCCATTCTGCCGGTTTTTTTTCGCGTGTCAATCGGACTAACCCCCTAACGGTATTTCGGCATGCAAACAGCAGATATTAGAGTTTTCTACATCGAAAGCGGTTTTGTCTGACATCTGAAGGGCTTACGCGATGATAAGACAGCTATATCAGCATAGCGAGTATCGATAGTCGGTACGAATTCGCGCGATTCCGTTCCGCCCGGCAGTGCGGCAGTCCGGCCGTGCGTCAGTGCGGCCGGCGCCGGCGCGCAATGCTTCAAACTCCTGTACTCCATATGGACTATGGCATTTGGCGGACGATGCCACGACAATGGCGGCCAATACAAAACAGCGGCGCCCGGACATCGGGCGGCGCGCGCGCCCAAGGCGCGATTTGAACGAAGAACGGGGATTTTCATGTCATTCGAGCCATAGCCTGGCCGACCGGACGTGCCGTGCGCGCGTCGCAGCGTCGGCCCGCCTCGGTCCATGTCGGCCCGCATCCGGGTTGGACGGACACCCGCCACAATTTTTCACAATCCATTCCCAGCGAATGCCCTAGCATCGCCCCTTGCCCGGCACATTAGGGAAAATCCCGTATCAATGGCCACGGGGACGGGCATCGCGCGGGCAGCGCCGCCAACGGCGCGCCCAAGGCATAACAGAAGAAGCGGATAACAGCCAGTGAAGCAAGTGCAACGTTCAATCCGGGGACTTTTCGGCAATGCCGGCGATGCCAGCCAGGCGCCGTCGCGGGCCGCCGCCACATGGCAGCGCGCCATGGCGGTCGTGGCGGTACTGGCGTCCGCGCTCGGCGTGGTGCTTGCCACGCTGACGCCTTCGACGGCGGTTCAGGCCCAGCCGGCGGCCGATCTGGCCCAGCCGGCAGCGCCCAACGTCGCCTTCCACTATGGCAGCAAGCCGCCCGTGGATGCCCTGCAGGCCTTCGACGTGGCCGTGGTGGAGCCCGACAGCGGCTTCGATCCGCGCCGCGCCGCCACGCCGCAGACAGCGTGGTTCGCCTACGTCAGCCTGGGCGAGGTGCTGCCCAGCCGGGCCTACTTCCAGGACATCCCCAAAAATTGGCTGGTCGGCAGCAATGACGCCTGGCAGGCACGCGTGGTTGACCAGGCCGCCGACGGCTGGCCGGCATTCTATGTGGACAAGGTCATCGCCCCGCTGTGGGAGCGCGGCTATCGCGGCTTCTTCCTCGATACGCTCGACTCCTATCACCTGGTAGCCAAGACCGATGCCGAGCGCGCCCGGCAGGAAGCCGGCATGGTGCGCGTGATCCAGGCCATCAAGGCCCGTTACCCCGAGGCCCGGCTGCTGTTCAACCGGGGCTTTGAGATCCTGCCGCAGGTACACGGCCTGGTCTACGGCGTGGTGTTCGAATCGCTGTTCCGGGGCTGGAACCAGGCGCAGGGCCGCTATACCGAGGTCAGCCAGCAGGACCGCGACTGGCTGCTGGCGCAGGCCCGCGTCATCCGCGAGCAGTACAAGCTGCCGGTGATTTCCATCGATTACTGCCCGCCGGCCGACCGCCGCTGCGCCCGCGACACCGCGCGCCGCATCCGCGCGCTCGGCATCACGCCGTACGTGACCGATTCCGGCCTGCAGACCGTGGGCGTCGGCCAGATCGAGGTCATGCCGCGCCGCGTGCTGGTGGTGCAGGAGAGCGAGCCCGGCGTGGCCATCGACAACACCGAGGGCGTGCGTTTCGTCTCCATGCCGATCAACTACCTGGGCTACCGGGTGGATTTCGCCGAGACGCGCGATCCGCTGCCCGAGATCGGCCCGGACCGCTATGCGGGCGTGGTGGTCTGGTCCAACGGCTATTTCACCCAGCAGCCCGGCCGCTTCCTGGCCTGGGTGGAGAAGCAGATGGCCCAGGGCGTGCCCGTGGTCTTCATGAACGGCTTCGGCGCCCCCGTGGCCGGCTCGCTGGCGCGTACGCTGGGGCTCAAGCCGGTGAAGGGCCGCGTCTCCGGGCCGGTGTCGATCGTGTCGAAGGACCCGATGCTGGGTTTCGAGATGCCGGTCGCCCCGGACCGCTCGGAAGCGGTGCCGGTGCAGGTGCAGGAGGGCGCGGCCAACACGCGGTCGCTGCTGCGCATGCGCTCGGGCACGCTGACCTATGATGCCGCGGCCATCACGCCATGGGGCGGATACGTCACAGGGCCTTACGCGGTGCGCCAGAACGCGGCCACCGACCAGGACCGCTGGATCATCCAGCCGCTCCAGTTCCTGCGCGAGGCGCTGCGCCTGCCGCAGATGCCCGTCCCGGATTCCACCACGGAGAGCGGCCGCCGCCTGCTGACCATCCATATCGATGGCGACGGCTTTGCCTCCAAGGCTGAAATTCCTGGCGGGGGCTTCTCGGGCGAGGTGCTGTTCCGCGAGATCTTCGACAAATACCGCCTGCCGATGACCATGTCGGTGATCGAAGGCGAAGTGGGCAAGTCGGGCATGTACCCGAAGCTGACGGCGGAACTGGAGCCGATTGCCCGCAAGATCTTCGCGCAGCCGTACGTGGAAGTGGCCAGCCACACCTACTCGCACCCGTTCGAGTGGGGCCGTACCGTGCCCGGCCACGAGAGTGATGCCCGCATCCAGGAGGGTGACGAGGCCTATCACCTGGCGATTCCCGGCTACAAGATGGACCTGAACCGCGAGATCGGCGGGTCGATCGACTACATCAACAGGGTGCTGGCGCCCCCGGGCAAGCCGGTGAAGATGGTGCTGTGGCCCGGCGACTGCCAGGCCCCGCCCGAGGCGCTCAAGCTGACCGAGCAGGCTGGCGTGCTGAACATGAATGGTGGCGACACCATGATCACGCGCAGCAACCCCAGCTGGACCGCGATTGCGCCGCTGGGCATCCACAAGGCCGACAACACCTTCCAGGTGTTTGCCACCAACCAGAACGAGAACATCTACACCAACCTGTGGCATGGCCCGTTCTACGGCTTCGAGCGCGTAATCGAAACCTACGAGCTGACCGAGAAGCCGTACCGCTTCAAGGCCGTGAACATCTACTACCACAGCTATTCGGGCACCAAGGTGGCGTCCCTGCGGGCGCTGCGCAAGGTCTATGACTACGTGCTCACGCAGCCGCTGCTGCCGATGCATTCCACCGACTACGTGCTCAAGGTCATCGACTGGCAGGGCATGGCCGTGGCGCGCGAGCTGGGCGAGCGCGCGAATGGTGAGAGTGGTGAGATGGGCGCGCCGGCCGCCGGGGCCTGGGTGGTGCGCGGCGATGGCAACCTGCGCAACCTGCGCTGGAACGGCACGGGCGTGCCGGACGTGGCCACCGCGCGCGGCGTGACCGGTTCGTCGCCGGCGCCGGGCGGCGGCACCTACGTGCACCTCGATGGCGGCAATGCGCGCTTCCAGATCGTGCCGGCCGCCACGCTCGCCGTGCCCGAGATCCCCGAGGCCAACGGCCTGGTGCGCGACTGGCAGCGCGATGGCCAGGTCACGCGCTTCCGTTTCAGCGGCTACTACAAGCCTTTCTTCCGGCTGGCCAATGCCGGCCAGTGCAGTGTGACGGTCGACGGCAAGCCCGTGGCCGGTATGCGCGAGCGCAACACGCTGCGAATCGATACCCCCGCGGTGAATGATCCGATCCATGTCCAGCAACAAGTCGAAGTCCGCTGCGCCGGCTGAACGCGAGCGGCTGTTGCCGCCCGCGCTGGTCCTGACTTTCACCGCCATGGTGGGGGTGGGGCTGGCGCTGATGTTCCCGCGTGAAACGCTGCGCGAGCGCCTGCTCGGCCAGGGCCGCACCGTCGATGGCCTGACCGTGGCCTACCTCGAGGCATGGTCGCGCGTGGCCCCCAACGACACCAGCTTCATGGGCGTGCTGGCGGAGCAGTACGCCCGCAGCGGCCGGCTCGATGACGCCGAGGCCATGCTCGCCCGCATGCAGGCGGTGCAGGGCGCGGACCTGAGCGGCCCGATCCTGCGCACGCGGATCGAGATCTCCCAGCAGCGCGCCTACGCGGCGCTGCCGGAGACGCCCGAGCGCGCGCAGCGGCTGGCGACCATGAACGACCTGCTGAAGGACGCCACCACGCCGGCGCAGATGCGCAAGTGGTCGCTCGCGGATCTGCAGGCGCTGGCCACGCAGTCGCGCCAGATCGGCGCGGCGGACCCGGCCGGCAAGCTGTTCCGCGAACTGGCCGTGCGCGACCCCGGCAACGCGGACTTCTACAACAAGCAACTGGCCGGCATCGCGCTGGCCGGCGGCAACTATCGTGACTCCGCCCAGGCGCTGTTCGACGCGCAGGCGCGCGCCAAGAACCTGTACGAGCAGCGCACGCTGTTCCTCCAGGCGCTGCAGACGCTGCAATCGGGCAACCTGCTCGACGAGGCGCTGGCGGAAGCCGAGCACCGGGGCGGCAAGCTGCTCGATGATGCCGAGGTGCTGCGCTACCTGACAAAACTGGCGCTGGCGGCGGGCAAGCCCGAGCTGGCGGCGAAGTACGTCGAGCGGCTGCTGAAGCTGTCGGCCAACAAGCCGATGGGCGCGACACTGCTCGCGCAGGCCCATCTCCGGCGCGTCTCCGACACCGAACCGTGGCTGGCCCGCGAGGTGGTGTTCCTCGACGGCCCGCGCGGCGTGGCGCTGCGCGAGCGGCTGGCGGCAGCCGGCGAACTCGGCGTGCGCCACGTGGCGGACACCGGCAACCTCTCGCAGGCCGACGCCCAGGCGGCGGCCAAGGCCGAGGTGGCGGCTGCGGCGGCCAAAGACGGCAAGGCGTTCAATCCGGACGACTACGATCTCGCTTATCGCGTGTTCCTGGCCGCCGGCAAGCTCGACCAGGCGCAGCGCGTGGCGCAGACCGCCGTGCAGAAGCTGCCGAACGAGCCGGTCTGGCGCGAGCGGCTGGCACAGGTGGCCGAATGGAACCGCCAGCCGATGATCGCGCTGCAAAGCTGGCTCCAGTACGCCCAGGCCACCAACGACGAACGTGCGTGGAACAACGTCATGCGGCTGGCGCCGGGGCTGTCCGACGACCGCGCCTATCTGGCGGCGCTGCGGCACCGTGCCGGCAGCGGGGACCTGAAGACCATCGACGAGGTGGTGGCCGCCTACGAACGCCTCGGCGAGCCCGAGGCCGGCATGGCCTTCCTCGATTCCCTGAGCAGCGGCCCGCACGGCCGCGCGGTGATGGAGCGCAACGCGCAGCTGGCCGAGCGCGCCGGCCGCGACAGCCGCGCCTTCGAACTGTATGGCCAGCTGCAGCAGCGCTTCGGCGCGCAGCCCGAGTACGCGCTCAAGCGCGCCAACATGCTCTATGTGAATGGCCGCCTGACGCAGGCCATGGACGCGCTGCTGCCGGCCCGCGCCAAGGCCGGCCCGCGCGACCTGCTGTACTGGCGCACCTACACCGAGCTGGCGCGCCTGACGCAGCGCGATGACCTGCTCACGGACGGCTACCGCCAGATGATGATCGCGGTTGGCAACACGCACGACGACCATTGCATGGCAATGCCGCCCGGCGCTGCCCGCAACGACTGCCTGGCCGAGGTGCGCGATACCGAGGAAGCCGATTTCTCGAACCTGATCCAGTACTACGACACGACGCCCATCGATGCGGGCCGGATTGCCGAGGCCGGCTGGCGCAAGAGCGGCAAGCGCGAGCAGCTCGAACTCGCCATCTATTACTACACGCGCGCCCATGCCTACGTGCGCGTGGAACGGCTGTTTGCCAGCCTCACGCCCGAGCAGAAGCGCGACGCCGAAGGCTCGGCGACGTTCCTGATGCGTCGCGCCGAGTACTGGCGCCTGACCGGCGACCGCGAGCACGCGCTGGCCGACCTGCGCCACGCGGTAGGCCAGTCCGATGCGGACAGCGAGACCTTTGCCGCCCTGCTGTGGGCGCTGGTCGACATGGGGACGGACAGCGAAGTGCGCGCCGTGATGCAGCGGCTGAAGCCCGAGGCCGAGGACGATCCCGGCCTGTGGGGCGCCTATGCCGCCGGCGCCATGCGCTTCCAGGACGGGCGCACCGCGCTGCACTACCTGCACAAGATCCAGATGGGCAAGAGCGCCGATCCGCTCTGGCTGGGCCTGATGGCCGATGCGTACGAGGCCATCGGCCAGACGCAGATGGCATGGCGCATCCGCAAGCAGGCGTGGATCGACCTCCATCACGCGTGGTCTCCGGCGGGGCAGAAGGGCGCCGAGGTGCCGCACGCCGGTGAGGAGGACGACGCGGCCAGCGACCCCGAGGACGAGGAAAACGCGCAGGGCGCCCCGGCGCGCGCGGACCTGCGCCGCCAGACCGTGGCACTGGGCCAGATATTTGCATCGGGCGATGTCTCGCGCAATCTGGTGATAGAAATGCTGCGCCGCGACCGCGCGGAAGTGGCCGCACGCCGTCAGTCGCCGGGTGAGTCGCCGGCCGTCACGGGGGCTTCGAAGCTTGGCAACGTGCCGGGTTTGCCGCCGCTGGTGGTGGCGCCGCCCGCCGAGCTGACCGAGCGCGAGCGCCGGCGCCAGAGCCTGATCTCGGCCGCCAGCCGCGAGGTGGCGCTGGCCTGGGCGATGTCGTCGGAGTCGAACGAGCTGGCCCGCGCGTGGCTGGCGCGGCAGTACGTCAAGACGCTCCAGCGCCCGGCCTATGCCGAAGTGTCGATCGCGCTCGACAACAACGACATGAATGCACTGGACCGCATCATGGAGCGTCAGGCGGGCCGCGTGCCCGTGGCGAACCAGATCGAGGCCAATCGCCAGCTTGACCGCATCTCGGCCGCGCAGACGCAGGCGTTCGAGACCCAGGAGCTGGCCCGCACCGACGACACCCTGCAGGAGACCCTGCAGGATGCGCTGCTGTTCAACGCGCAGGCCATCGAGCCGCGCGTGACCTTCCAGCACCAGAAGCCGCTCGAATACTTCGAGTACAGCCTGGGCGCCGGCGCCCGGCTGTGGGATGGCTACGCGGTGGGCCTGCGCGGCGTGTTCCGCGACCAGCGCAGCACCGATCCGACCCAGCTGGCCAACGTGCCGGCCGGCGACCGCCGCGCCGAGCTGACGCTGGACTACCGCGACTCCCAGAAGCGCTGGCTGTTTGGTGTGGGCCGCCGTGATGGCCTGGAAAGCTTCACCACTGCGCGCATGACCGGCCAGTGGAATATGGAAAGCCGGGTGTCGTTCACGACGCTGGCGGGCTACAACCAGCCGGCCGACGAGTCGTCGCAACTGCGCGTGGGCGGCATGAAGGATGTGCTGGGCGCCGGCGCCACGTGGCGGCTGGGCCTGCGCGAGTTCATCAGCGGGCGCTTCGAGTACAGCCATTTCTATGGCCAGGACCGCAGCGCGCTGGGCCATGGCCTGCTGTTCGACGTGGAGGCGGGCTACCGCATCCGCACGCAGTATCCCGACTACACGGTACGCGCCGTGGCCACGCGCGGCATCTACACCCGCAACAGCGGCACGCTGACGCCGGCCCTGCAGCGGCTGATGCCGGCCGATGACGACGAGGCAAACACGGCGTTCTATATGCCGCAGAGCTTCACGCAGACCGGCGTGCTGTTCGGCTTCGGCACCGACCTGCTTGCCGAATACACGCGCAAGTGGCGGCCATTCGCGGAGGTGGGTGCGCTGTACGACTCGCGCGCCGGGCACAACTTCCACGGGCAGGCGGGCGTGGCCGGCTCGGTGTTCGGCAACGACCACCTGGCGCTGTATATCTCGCACGACACCGCGGCCCGCACCAGCGGGACGCCGCTGACCGAGGTCGGCCTGCGCTATCGCTGGCTGTACTGAAGATTGACGACGAAGGTTTGAAGGTAAACGAGGGGAATCCCATGAAAATGACAATGACTGGCAAGGGCCGCATCGGGCGGCTGGCGGCATGGATCGGCACCGTTGGCGCGGCGCTGTGGCTGGCGGGTTGCGCGGTGACGGATGTGGGCCGCGCGCCGCAAATGGCGCCCGGCGACACGGTGGCGGTGCTGCCGATCGTCAACTACACCGAGACGCCGCAGGCCGGCCTGCGCGCCGAAGCCATCACCGAATCGCTGCTGAAGACCGGCGGCATTGCCAACCTGAAGCGCTATCCGGCTTCGCTGAACCCGGAAACGCTGTTCGAGCCGGCCGAGCGGGAGTCCGTGGGCAAGGCGCTGGAATGGGCCCGCGGCGAGCGCGCCCGCTACGCGCTGACCGGCGCGGTGCAGGAATGGCGTTATAAGGTAGGTGTGGATGGCGAGCCGGCGGTGGGCATCTCGCTGCAACTGATCGACGTGGCCAGCGGCCAGGTGGTGTGGTCGGCCACGGGCAGCGACAGCGGCTGGAGCCGCGCCTCGCTGTCGGGCACCGCGCAGAAACTGCTGCGCCGCCTGCTGGCGCCGCTGATGCAGGGCTGATCGCGTTCTCGGACGCTGTAGAAAAGGACAGGTGACACGCGTGGGGAATTCTGCGGAAAAGAGGCGCCAGGGGCAGGGGATCGGCCTCGGCGGGCGCTATGCGCGCTGGCTGGCGCCCGCGGTGAGCGGGCCGGCCGCGGCGCTGGAGTTGATCGCCACCATGGTGATCGCGATGGGGCTGGCCTGGCTCGTGCTGCCGCAGAACCCGCTGCTGCTCGGCATGGGCTTTCCCTGGGCGTGGCTGCTGCCGGTGATCCTGGCGCTGCGCTATGGCACGCTGATTGGCGTGGGCTCGGTGCTGATGCTGCTGGGCGGCTGGTTCTTCTTTGAATCGCTCGGCAGCTACACCAGCGCGTTCCCGCGCATGTTCTTCCTGGGCGGCCTGCTGCTGGTGCTGGTGTCGGGGCAGTTTGGCGATGTGTGGGGCACGCGGCTGGCGCGCGCCCGGGCCGTCAACCGCTACCTGGACGAGCGGCTGGCCGCGCTGACCAAGAACCACTACCTGCTGCGCATTTCGCACGCGCGGCTGGAGAACGACCTGCTGGCACGCCCGACCACGCTGCGCGACACACTCTCGCAGATGCGGGCCGTCGCCATGGGCGACGCCGCACGGGGCGTGGCGGGCCAGCCCGACATGCTGCCCGGCGCCCAGCCGATGCTGCAGGTGGTGGCACAGGCTTGCCAGATCGAAGGCGCGGCGCTGTTCGCGTGCGATGGCGAACGCATCTCGCCGCAGGCCGCCGCGAGCATCGGGCCGGCCTTCGAGCTGAACCTGGACGATCCGCTGGTGCGCCATTGCCTCGACACGCGCGAACTGGCCCACCTGCGCTCGTCCGGCCTGCAGCAGGACGCCGAGACCCGCTACGTGGCCGTGGCGCCGGTGCTGGCCGGCTCCGACCGGCTGATCGGCGTGCTGGTGGTGGAACGTATGCCGTTCCTCTCGCTGACCTATGAAAACCTCCAGCTGCTGATGGTGCTGATGGGCTACTACGCCGATGGCGTGGAGCACGGCCAGGCCACGCACGGTATCCAGGCGCTGATGCCTGCCATTCCGTACGCATTTGCGCTCGACTACGCGCGGCTGTCGCGGCTGCGCCAGGAAACCGGCGTCGAAAGCTCGGTGGTGGCGCTGGTGTTCGACCTCGACGAAGCCCGCGACGCGCTGTTCGAACAGGTGGTGCGCAGCCGCCGGGCGCTGGACGTGGCCTGGCCCGCGCGCAGCCCGCGCCAGCGCGCCATGCTGACGCTGATGCCGCTGTCCGACAGCCAGGCCGTCTCGGCCTATCTGGTGCGGATCGAAGACATGCTGCGCGCGCAGTTCGGCACCGACTTCGCCACCTCGCACATCGGCGTGTACTCGCTGACCGTGCCGGCCACCGGCGCCGAAGACGCGCTGGTGCGGCTGTTGCAGCGTTGCCAGATCGATGGCGCCACGGCGACCGATGCCACGGCGCCGCGCCCCGCGGCGTCCGGCGTGGTGGCTGGCAACAATGCTCCGGTGCCTGCTTCGGCAGGCACGCAGGCGGGCTGACGCATGGGCAAGCTGACCCTCTGCGGCACCGCCTTCCAGATCGCCGCGCTGGCGCTGCTGTTTCGCGGCGGCACGGGCCTGCCGCTGCTGCTGGCGTTCTTCGCCCTGCAGGCGGCGGCTGCCGGCCTGCTGGGGCTGGCGCTGTGGCGCCTGCTGCCGCGCCGCTTCCGCACACCGTTTGCGTGGACCTATGCCTACCTGGCTGCGTTCTGCTTCTTTGTGCCGCTGGGCGGGACGCTGGTCTGCCTCGGCAGCCTGCTGTTTGCGCGGCTGTTCCCGGGCCGGCGCGATGCGTCCGGCATTGCCTCGGTGGCGCTGCCGGCCTTCGTCACCCACCTGATCCAGCGCGTGACGCACGGCGGCGGGGCGCGCCTGCGCGCGCAGCTTGGCAATACACGCGCACCGCTGCCGGAGCGCATGAACGCGCTGGTGGCGATGCAGTCGATGCCGACGCGCACCGCCAGCCCGGTGCTGCGCGAGCTGCTGGCAGACAGCACGGACGACATCCGCCTGCTCGCCTACGGCATGCTCGATGGCGCGGAGAAGCAACTGACGCAACAGATCCTGGCCGAATTGCCGCGCCTGGAAGCCGCCGACACGCCCCAGGCGCGCGGCGAGATCAACAAGCGGCTGGCCGACCTCTACTGGGAGCTGATCTACCAGAACCTGGTGCAGGGCGATGTGTACCGCTATACCGCCAGCCAGGTGGAGCGCTACGCCAGCGCCGCGCTGGAGACCGACGACACCAACGCCGCGCTCTGGTACATGCGCGGCCGGCTGGCGCTCACGCGCAATGCGCCGGCCGAGGCGCGCGCCTGGCTCACGCGGGCCGAGTCGCTCGGCTTCGCGCGCGAGCGCGTGCTGCCGCTGCTGGCGGAAGCCGCCTACCTGGAACGCGACTACGCCGCCGTGCATCGCCTGATGGCGGCTTTCGACAGTCCTTCGCCGCTCCCGCTGGTGCGGCCCCTGCTGCGGTACTGGCAATCATGAGTGAAATACTGGTTAAGGGAACGTCCGCCGACGTCATGCTGCTGCTGGAAGGCACGTTCCCGTATGTAAGCGGGGGCGTGTCCAGCTGGGTCAACCAGATGATCCGCGCCTTCCCGGACATCCGCTTCGGCATCGTCTTTATCGGCAGCCGCCGGCAGGATTATGGCGAGATGGCCTACGCGCTGCCGGACAACGTCGTGCATCTGGAAACCCATTTCCTGTACGACTTTCCGCCGCCGCCGATGGTGCACGGCAGCTCCGGCGACCCGCGCGCCTTTGACAAGGCCGACGCGCTGCACGAGATGCTGCGCGAGCCCGGACGCGAGCAGGAAGCCGGCGAGCTGATCCGCGAACTGATGCCGGCGCTGCGCGAGGGCGGGGCGCTCTCCGAGGACGCTTTCCTCTACAGCCGCCGCGCCTGGCAGACCATTACCGATCAGTATCGCCAGTTCTGCACGGACCCGTCGTTCACGGACTACTTCTGGACCATCCGCATCATGCACAAGCCGCTGTGGCAGCTGGTGCGGATTGCCGATTCGCTGATCCCGGCGAAGATGTACCACACGGTGTCCACGGGCTACGCGGGCTTCCTGGGTGCCATGCTGCGCTACCGCACCGGGCGGCCGCTGCTGGTGTCCGAGCACGGCATCTATACGAAGGAACGCAAGATCGACCTGTTCCAGAGCCAGTGGATCCGGGATAACCGCAACATCTTCGAGCGGGACATTTCCCAGATCAGCTACTTCCGCGAGCTGTGGGTGCGCTTCTTCGAGACCCTGGGCCGGGTCTGCTACGACGCCGGCGACGAGATCGTGGCGCTCTACGAGGGCAACCGCCGCCGCCAGGTGGCCGATGGCGCGGTGGAAACCCGCACGCGCAATATCCCGAACGGCATTAACCTGCCGCGGCTGTCGGCGCTGCGCACGCAGCGGGCGCCGGGCGTGCCGCCGGTGCTGTGCCTGATCGGCCGCGTGGTGCCGATCAAGGACATCAAGACCTTTATCCGCGCGATGCTGACCGTGGTGCGCGAGTACCCGGACGCCGAAGGCTGGATCGCCGGCCCCGAGGACGAGGATCCCGAGTACGCGCAGGAATGCCGCAGCCTGGCGGAAAGCCTGGGGCTCGGCAAGAAAGTGAAGTTCCTCGGCTTCCAGAAGATCGACGAACTGCTGCCGAAGGTGGGCGTGCTGATCCTCAGCTCGATCTCGGAGGCGCTGCCGCTGGTGGTGCTGGAGGGCTTCGCGGCGGGCGTGCCGTGCGTGACGACTGACGTGGGCTCGTGCCGCGAACTGATCTTCGGCCTGCCCGGCGAGGACGCGGCGCTTGGCGCGGCGGGCGGCGTGGTCCGCATCGCCGATCCGGCCGCGTTGGCCGGTGCCGCGCTGGCGTTGCTGACCGATCCGCCGCGCTGGCAGGCCGCCCAGGCGGCCGGCATTGCGCGGGTGGAACGCTATTACACGCAGGAACAGATGGTGGGCAGCTATCGCACGCTGTATGCGGCGCTGATGGACAAGCCCGATTACACGGGACGCACGGATGGGGCCGCGCCGGCCGGTAATCCGGCAAAGTGCCCCGTGCACGGAGGACGCTGACATGGCCGGGATTGGTTTCGAACTCCGCAAGATGCTCCGGCGCGACAGCCTGTCCGGCATGCTGAGCGCCTACGCTTACGCCGGCGTGATCAGCTCCGGGCCGTGGGTGCTGTCGATCCTCGGCATCCTGCTGATCGGCCTGCTGAGCATCGGCTTCGTGATTCCGGGGATGCTGATCACGCAGTTCCAGGTGTCGGTGACCTACCTGATTGCCTGCAGCCTGATCCTGACCGGGCCGATGCAGCTGTCGTTCACGCGCTTCACCTCCGACCGGCTGTTCGAGCGGCGCGACCACCTCGTGCTGTCGAACTACCACGCGGTGGCGCTGCTCTCCACGGGGCTGGCCGGCGCCATCGGCGTGGGCTGCGCGGTCTGGGCGTTCCCGGAACAGTCGGTGCTGTACCGGCTGCTGATGATCGCGGGCTTCGTGATCATGAGCAATATCTGGATCGCGGCGATCTTCCTGTCGGGCATGAAGCAGTACAAGGCCATCGTGTGGACGTTCTTCGTCGGCTACACGATCACGGTGCTGGGCGCGCTGGCGCTGCGCTCGCGCGGGCTGGAGGGGCTGCTGGCCGGTTTCGTGGTGGGCCAGCTGTGCCTGCTGGTGGGCATGATCACGCTGATCTACCGCAACTACACCAGCCAGCGCTTCATGTCGTTCGAGGTGTTCCAGAAGCGCTACGCCTATCCGAGCCTGGTGGCCATCGGCCTGTTCTACAACCTCGGCATCTGGCTGGACAAGTTCATGTTCTGGTACGCGCCGTCCACGGGCCAGCAGGTGATTGGCCCGCTGCACGCGTCCATCATCTACGACATCCCGGTGTTCCTGGCCTACCTCGCCATCATCCCGGGCATGGCGGTGTTCCTGGTGCGTATCGAGACCGATTTCGTCGAGTACTACGACGCGTTCTACAACGCGGTGCGCGGCGGCAGCTCGCTCGAGCACATCGAGGACATGCGCAACACGATGGTCCAGACCATCCGCCTGGGGCTGTACGAGATCGTCAAGGTGCAGGCCATTGCGGCGCTGCTGCTGTTCGTGGTGGGGCCGTGGGTGCTGCGGCTGCTGGGCATTTCCGAGCTGTACCTGCCGCTGCTCTATGTCGACGTGATCGGCGCGAGCCTGCAGGTGGTGCTGCTCGGCGTGCTCAACATCTACTTCTACCTGGACCGCCGGCGCGAAGTGCTGCTGCTGACCGGGAGCTTCGTGGTGCTGAACTTCGTGCTGACCCGGCTGACGCTGGAGCTGGGCCCAGCCTGGTATGGCTACGGGTTCGCGGTGTCGCTGCTGATCGTGGTGGCGCTGGCGCTGTACCTGCTGGACCGCAAGCTGGAGCGGCTGGAGTACGAGACGTACATGCTGCAGTAGGGCAGAGGACGAGGAGTCAAGGGCCGCAGGCCGCGGGCGTGCCTGTTGTAGCTTTTACACACGCTCCGGCGCCCGGGCGCGGCCCCGCTGGCCATCGTTTCAAACGTGCCAGCCCAATGCTGCGCTTGCCGCGCGCCATCCCCGCCGTCGCAGCGGCGCCGCAACACTGTTGCATGCCCCTCGAACGGAGCCTCGACGCGCCGTCGCGCGTTTGGGTAACATGATGCGGCCGCGCCACACATCGGCGGCAGTCATCAGAGGGATGTATGAGAATTGCCTCCGTGGAGGACGACCCCAGCCAGGCCGCACAGATCCGACAACTGCTCGAGGAGGCCGGCTTTACGTGTACGAGCTTCGCCACCGGATCGGACTTCCTGCGCGCGCTGCGTGACCAGGTGTTCGACCTGCTGGTCATTGACTGGCAACTGCCCGACATGAGCGGCTACGAGGTCGTGAACTGGGTGCGCCAGCATGCCGGCCGGCTGCCGCCCATCCTGTTCCTGACCAGCCGGATCGATGAATCCGATATCGTCGCCGGCCTCGCCGTCGGGGCGGACGACTACCTGGCCAAGCCGGTGCGGCCCGCCGAGTTCGTGGCCCGCGTGCGCGCGCTGCTGCGCCGCGCCTATCCGGCCGTGCCCCATGACGACCAGTTGCTGCGCCAGGGCCGCTATGTGGTGGATGCGCGCCGGCGGTCCATCACGCTCTCGGGCGCGCCGGTGGAACTGTCGCCGCGCGAATTCGACCTCGCGCTGTTCCTGTTCCGCAATATCGGCCGGCTGCTCTCGCGCGAGGTGATCGAGCAGGCCGTCTGGGGCCGCGCGATGGAAGCCGGCTCGCGTACGCTGGACACCCATATCTCGCGGTTGCGCATCAAGCTGGAGATGCGGCCCGACAACGGCGTGCGGCTGATGTCCGTCTACTCGCATGGCTACCGGTTCGAGGAGGCCAGCACGCTGGCCGCCGGGCAGCCCGATGCATAGCCAGGCGCCGCCGCCGTTGCCCCGCTTTCTCGACGGCCTCGAGAACCTGCCCGAGGCCACGGTGATCTGCGATATCGACGGCGGCATCCTCGTGGCGAACCGCCGCGCGGTGGCGCTGGCTCCCGCCATGCTGTCCGGCATCGAGGATCTGGCCGTGCGCGGCGGCGGCACCGCGCCGGGTGCCTCCCCGGATTCCCCTGATTTCCCTGATTTCGCCGACGATGCCTATGGCGGCCTTGCCCCGCCGGGCCTGCCGGATCTGATCGAAGCGCTGTTCCCGGTGCCGGGCCCCGGCCTCGCCTACTGGGATGCGCTCTGCGCGGTGCTGGACTCCCACGCGCCGGTCATGTCGTCCGACGATTCCCAGGGCGTGGAACTGGCCACCGAGGACGACCGCCGCTTCCTGCTCCACGGCGCGCCGCTACAGAGCGAAAGCGGCCGTCCGCCCGGGGCCATCGTCAGCCTGATCGACATCACCACGGTGCGCCGCGCCGAGCGTCAGCGCGCCCAGATGCTGCATTTCCTGTCGCACGACATGCGTTCCCCCCAGGCGTCGATCCTGGCGCTGATCGACATGCAGTCGCGCCCCACCCGCGCGCTGCCGCCGGACGTGCTGCTGGCCCGCATCGCCGAACACGCGCACCGCACGCTGGCGCTGGCCGACGACTTCATCCGGCTGGCGCAGGCGGATTCGGAACGGCTGGAGTTTGCGGAGGTGGAGTTGACCGGCCTGGTGCTGGACGCCACCGATGAACTCTGGGCGCTGGCCAAGGCGCGCGGCATCGAGCTGCAACTGAGCCTGGAAGCGGAGGGCGAGACCCTGCGCGCTGCCCCCGTGCTGCTGGTGCGCGCCATCGCCAATCTGGTCAGCAATGCCATCAAGTTCGGGCCGCCCGGCAAGCCGGTGTCGGTGCGGCTGCGGCGCATGGGGCTGTTCCTGGCGGTGGCGGTGTCAGATTCCGGCCCGGGCATTTCCTACGCGGATCAGGCGCGCCTGTTCGAACCGTTCCGCCGCGTGCACGCGCCGGGCGCCGATGCGCCGGCCGGCAGCGGGCTGGGGCTGGTGTTCGTGAAGACGGTGGCGGAGCGGCACGGTGGCCGCGTCATGGTGGACAGCGCCGCCGGCGCGGGCGCCACCTTCACGCTGTTGCTGCCGTTGCGGCGGCGCGCCGGCTGATCTGACCGCGCCAACATCGGGCGTCGACGTTCGTCCCCGGCAAGCTGTATAGACATCGCCCGCCGACACAATTGTTGGCAATCGACGTGGACGAAATTGCCTACGATGGGCGAGGCCACGGACTCCGCATCCGAGGCTTTAGTGTCCGCGCTGGCCTCGGCGCGGACACGGCTTTTTTGGCCTGTCGCGATGCCGCAGGAGACGGAGACTAGGCGCCAGACAGCAGCACGCCGATTGCGTCGCGATCCTCCCGGGAAAATCGCATGACCGTGAGCGTGTCGTTGAGCGTGGCCGTGGCGGTCCGGATGGCCGACGTAATGGTGCCAACCGCGTCGCGAAGGGCCGCCGTCTTCATTTCGCGCTGACGCGGCGCCAGCTTCCGGTCGGCTGCCACTTCCTGCAGTTCGGCCGCTTTCTCACGCAACTGCGCCTGCAGTTCGCGGATCTTGATCATCAGTTTCTTGATTTCCTCGGGATACTTGCTGTCCTGGATCGCGCGTGTCACCGCATCCGTGCCGTCGTCCTTCGTCTTCGCCAGCAGCCGCCCACCGTGGGACATCGTGATGCGATTCCGCCCATCGGCGGCGGATAACGGCGAAAACGGACCTTGACCGGTTTCGGCCTGATCGGGCGAAGGCGCGGCCACGGGTGCCGGGAGATCTCGCGTCGCCGTGCCGAAAGATCCGAGGGAAGGCGTGATTTGCATGGTCGTTTTCCTGTCTACTTTCTTGTTTGACGATGCTAATCAATGTCGGGTCACGTGCACTTACGAAATTTCTTGATTGGGGTATCGGAAGAAGCGATAGCGGGCTGCAACTTCGCATGGGCCGGGTGATAGCGCTACACTGCGCCCATTTTTCGAACGTAGCGAGACCCATGGACGTCGCGGACCTGAAGTACTTCGAGACTGTCGCCCGCCTCGGCAGCATGAACAAAGCGGCGAGCGAATTGCATACGGTGCAGTCAAACGTGACCGCCCGAATCCGGGCGCTGGAGGGCGAGATCGGTGTCCCGCTCTTTGTGCGGCATACCCGCGGCGTCAGCCTGACCCCCGCCGGGCAACGGATGCTGCCGTATGCCGGACGCATGGCAAAACTGCTGGCGGACGCGCGCCACGCCGCCATGGACGACGGCCCGCCCAGTGGTGCCCTGGTGCTCGGCACGCTGGAAACCACGGCCGCGCTGCGGCTGTCGCCCGTGCTGAGCCAATTCGCGCGGCGCTATCCGAAGGTCAGCCTGTCGTTGACCACGGGCACCAGTGCCAGCCTGACGAGCGATGTCGTGGAATGCCGGCTCGACGCCGCGTTCGTCGGGGGGCCGCTCAACCATCCCGATCTGCATAGCCAGGCGGTCTTCCGGGAGGAACTGGTCCTGGTCACGCCGGATACGATGCCCACGATCGATGCCATCCAATCCACACCTGACCTGAAGGCGATCGTGTTCCGCCGTGGGTGTTCGTACCGGCAGCGGCTGGAGGGGTGGTTTTCGGAGAGGGGAATGGTCCTCGCTACGCCGATGGAGTTCGGTGCGCTGGACACGATCCTGGCCTGCGTGGCGGGGGGTGTCGGGGTCACGCTACTTCCCCGTGGTGTGGCCCAGGCCGCGAGCGAACGCCATGCGCTCCGGCTGCACGCATTGCCGCCGGACAAGGCTTACGTCGAAACCTTGTTCATCCGCCGCCAGGACGCCTACCCATCGAGCGCAATGCTGGCATTTCTCGATGCGGTGACGGCAATGGGGGCGACTGGCAAGGCGGGCTAGGTGGGCTAGGCGGGCCAGGGCAGGGGCGATCGGCGGGAAACGCTAAATGCCGAGACCACCTGCCAGCCGCTGCGCCAGCCCCTCGCGCATCGTCCATTGGTGCGTGCGTCCGGTTCGTCCGGAGCGCATGAGCTCGAAGCCACCGCCAATGGCCGCGTCGCACCCTTCGAAACGGGCGCGTGATCCATATCGGTTCGTCGATGACGCGCGATGCGGCGTTTCCCACCGCATCGCTCTACCGCTGACAAAGGGCGCCATCACAGGCTTCACGCGCAGTCTGGTGCGCGACCTGGGGCCGAAAGGCATCACGGTCAATACGGGCCACCCGGGCCCGACCGATACCGACATGTTGCCCGACGGCGGCCCGGTCGGCCAGATCGTCGGCCCCGGCATTGCCGTGGGCCGGTACGGCCAGCCGCATGAGATTGCCGGTGTCGTGGCATTCCTCGCGAGCCCCGACGCAGCGTTCGTGACCGGGGCGGAGATTGTTGCCGACGGTGGCTTTACCGCCTGAGCGAGCTTACTTCGCCATGCCTGGCGCAGGCGCCGGCGTGGCGGCCGGCACCGGCGGGGTGGCCTCGGGTTTGGCGCCGTCGGCGTCCGGCTTGGCCGGTGCGTCGGGGGAAGCCGGCGTGTCCGGCTTGATCCGCTTCGGCACGTCCGAAGGCGTGCCCTCATCCTCGTCGTCATACGACGGCAGGTCGTCGCCCCCCTGGCCCAGCAGGTAGCGGCGGCGCTGCAGATAGCCATCCCGCACGAAGGAATACTTATCCAGCGCGGCCAGCGAGAGCAGGTCCGTCGCGCCGAGCAGGTTGGTCCGCACGTTCACCACGTTGAGCGCGAACAGCGAATTGCGCCATGCCGGATCGAGGTAATGCGCCGGGTCGAGGTAGAAGCTGCCGGCCAGCCCGATACCATCGCGCACGGTGCTCGGCCCGAACAGCGGCAGCACGATGTACGGCCCCTGCGGAAAGCCCCACACCCCTAGCGTCAGCCCCAGATCCTGCGAATGGCGCTCAATGCCGGCCGCCGTGGCGATGTCGATCAGGCCGCCGATGCCGAGCACCGAGTTGATCGCCACGCGCATCAGGGTTTCCGCCGCGGCGGTGCCCTTGCCCTGCAGCAGATTGTTGGCGAAGTTGCCGACGTCGGCCAGGTTCGAATAGAAGTTGGTCACCGCCTGCCGCACCGGCTCGGGCGTCACCGCCTTGTAGCCCTTGGAGATGGGCACGGCCACGTACTCGTCCACCGTGTCGTTGACCTTGAAGGTCACGCGGTTCATGGGCTCGAGCGGATCGTCGGGGTTGGCCTGCGGGCCGGAGGCGCAGCCCGCGAGCAGGGCGGAGAGGGCGGTGGCGGCCAGTGCGCTGGCGATCCGGGAGCGGCCGGTCAGGCCAATCGAGCGGGAAATCGGAAGGCGGCGGGCGCCGGGCAGGAGCGGGAGACGGGAGAGCATGGTGAGACGGTAGGTCTTTCTTGATTTCTTGTGGTTATGGGGGCCGGCCGCCGGCACTTCAAGGGCTGCGGCAGGCAACAATACCGCATCACCGCCACTTACCGCCTGGTATTCCCGTGGTCCGCCCCATGGTGGTTATCGGCGGAATTCCCCAGCGTCGTAGCCACCGTCAAGGGGGGTAGCGAGGGGCCGAGCGGATCGTGGCGCCCAACCGGCGCGCGGCGCGGCCGGCCCATCAGGATCGGCTGGAAGAACACCGCGCCGGCCAGCGTGGTCACCAGCGCCAGCGCCAGCAGCTTGCCCATGCTCGCCGTGCCCGGGTGGTGCGACAGCCAGAGGCTGCCGAACGCCGTAGCCGTGGTGGCGGCGCTGAACAGCACCGCATGCGTCAGGCTCGATTGCAGCAGCTTGGTCTTGCCGTTGCGCCACGCAATCACGTAGTAGATCTTGAACGCGACGCCGATGCCCAGCAGCAGCGGCAGCGCAATCACGTTGGCGAAGTTCAGCGCGATGCCGAACACCACGCACAGCTCCAGCGTGACGATGCCGGACACCAGCAGCGGAATCAGCGTGCGCAGCACGTCGCCCACGCGCCGCAGCGTAATCCAGAGCAGCATCGTGATCGACAGCACGGCCCAGAGGCCGGCATGGGCGAACGCGGTCATGATCGTGTCCGCCGAACCGCGGATCGCGATCGGGCCGCCTGTGGCATCGGGCTGCACGCGCGCCATCACGTCCAGGAAGTGGTCGAGCGCGGCCGCGCGCGCGGCCTCGTTCTTGACGCCGGGAGGCGGCAGCTTGGGCGAGACACTGACCAGCGCCTTGCCGTCCGGGGCCAGCCAGTCGCGCACGAGTTCCGGCGGCAGCGTCTGCTGCGACACCGGCTCCGGCTGGAGCGAGCGTTGCAGCGTGGCGAGCGCAAGCCGCAGCGGCAGGGCGATGGCCCGCTCGGCGCGGTCGCGCGTGGCGGGTTCGGCATCGGACAGCTTCTTCAGCGAGCGCGACAGATGCGCGGCGGCTTCCGCGCCCGGGCCGGGATGATCGAGGGCGGCCAGGTCGAGCTGGCGCGAGGCGTTGCGCAGCGATGCCACGCGCCGCACGTCGTCAGCCGGTTCGGACGGGGTTTGCGTCAGCGCCGGCATCATCGTCTTCGCCAGTCCGGCGATGATCGCCAGCTTGGGCGCCTGGTCGTCGGGGATGAAGGTGCGCAGCGTGACCACGCGCTCGACTTCGGGCAGGGCCTTGAGCTTGTCTGCGGTGCGCTGGGCGGCCGCCAGCGACGGGGCCAGCACCTTCACGTCATCGGTGCCGGCCTGCGGGGCATCCTTGAGCGCCAGCAGCGTGGACATCGACTCGGAATGCGGGTCCTTCAGGTGCAGCGGATCGAAATCGAACTTCAGGTGCGGCAGCAGCGGGGCGCCGCCGAAGATCAGCACCAGCACGCCCACCAGCACGCCCTTGCGATGGCGCTCGAAGAACGCATCGGCCGGGGCCAGCCAGCCGAAGCCCGGCAGCTCGGCCTCGCCCTTGGGGCGCAGCACGCGGATCAGGGCCGGCAGCAGCGTGAACGTGGTGGCGTAGGCGATGAACATGCCCACGCCGGCAATCTTGCCCAGCTCCGCCACGCCACGGTAATCAGTGGGCAGGAAGCAGAAGAACGCGGCGGCGGTGGCGGCGGCGGCCAGCGTCAGCGGCGTGCCGACGTCGCGCGCGGTCAGCCGCAGGGCCTCGTCGAGGTCGTCGTGCTCGTGCCGCTCGGCGCGGTAGCGCACGCCGAACTGGATGCCGAAGTCCACTCCCAGCCCGACGAACAGCACGGCGAACGCCACCGAGATCATGTTCAGCGCGCCCACCATCATCAGGCCCAGCGCCGCCGTCATCAGCAGGCCGGCCACCAGGCTGGCCAGCACGGCCACGATCAGGCGCGCGGAACGCAGCGCCATCCAGAGAATGCCGATGACCACCACCAGCGTGAGCACGCCGTTGAGCACGGCACCTTCGCTCACGGACGCGAACTCGTCGTCCGCCAGCGGCTGGGGGCCGGTGAGGCGGACGGCGGCGCCATAGCGCTGGTCGAGCTTGAGATCGGCGGCGGCGCGGCGGATGGCCTCGCTGGCGCCGGCGCCGGCCTTGAGGTCGCTGAAGTCGAGCACCGGCGACAGCGTGACGAAGCTGAACGCCCGGCCATCGGCATTGGGCTTCAGGCTGTCGTCGACCAGTCCCATCCAGGACAGCGCCACGGGCTTGTTGGCCAGCACGCCGTCCACGGTGGTGGCGCTGGCTGCCAGCAGCTTCTCCATGTCGCCCAGCTTGATCTGGCCCAGTTGCAGCGGCAGGGTCAGGGTGGTGGTCAGCAGGTCTGAGAGCCCGCGCAGCGTGGGGTCATGGGCGAGGTTATTGATCAGCGGGCGCGCCTGGGTGAGCTTGGTAGCCATGTCGTTGACCGAGGCCGTGTCGGCGAACAGCAGGCCGTTGCGCTCGAAGAAGGCGCCCGCGCCGGGCTGGCCCACCGCGCGGAAGCGCTGCGGCTGCTGGCGCAGGGCATCGGCCAGTTCGTTGGCGGCGGCATCGGCCAGCTCCTTGGCCGGGGCCTGCACCACGGCCAGGATCATTTTGTCGCGCTGCGGAAACGCATCGCTGATGGCCGCGTCGTTCTGCGCCCACGGTTGGTCGGACTCCAGCAGGCGGCTGATATCGGTATTGATGGCGAAATTGCGCGCCATGTAGACGCCGCTGGCGATGGTGAGCAGCAGCGAAATGCCGATCACGGTCCAGGCGCGGACGGTGGAAAACTTGACGATACGGGTCAGCGTGGATCTGATCATTTGCGTGGTGTTCTGGCACCCGGCCCGGCCGGGGCGCGCGGAGGCGGCAGCCCGGAGTATAGCCGCTGGCGGCGGCTTTCCCGCACCCGCCGCGGTCCGGCCGCGCCGCGATCCGCTATATACTGCCCCGACTGGCCCTGTGGCCGATTATCCCTGCATCGGAGACTCATGAACCGACAATTTCCCACCGCCATCATTGCTCCCGCGATTGCCCCCGTCACCGTGGCGATTGCGGCCGTGGCGATGATCGGCACCGCACACGCCCAGACGTCACCTGACAAGCTCGTGCAAACCGCCGTAGAAGGCGTGATTGCCAAGATCAAGGCCGATCCCGAGACCCGCAGCGGCGATCTGGCAAAAATTACCGCCGTGGTGCAGCGCGAGTTCCTGCCTTACACGGATTTCGGCCGCACCACCCGCCTCGCGCTCGGCAATGCCTGGAAGCAGGCTACCCCTGAACAGCAAAAAACACTCCAGGAGCAATTCACCGCCCTGCTGGTGCGCAGCTACGCGGTTTCGCTCTCGCAACTGCGTGACCAGAGTCCCAAATTTACCTACAAGCCGGCCAAGGCTGGCAGCAGCGCCAACGACTCCGTGGTGGCCACCCGCGTGCTGAACAACGGCGACGAGATGCTGATCGACTACCGCCTGCAGCGCGGCAACGACGGCTGGAAAATCTACGACATCAACATGATGGGCGCCTGGCTGATCGAGGTGTACCGCAAGCAGTTCGCCGACATCGTTGCCCGCGACGGCGTGGACGGCCTGATCAAGTACCTGACCAATCACAACGCCCGGGCAGCGGCGTAATCGCCCCAAGCAAAAAATGAAGCCGACTTGGCTACAGACGTAGTCAAATCGGCTTCATTCATTTGAAGCGTTTGCCCCGGCCGCTTGCGCGGGCCGGGGTGCGTTCATGCGCTCAATGCGTCGCTTGCGCCTGCACGGCCTCGGCGCGGCTGCCCTGGGCTTTCTTCAGGTTGCCGATCTCGGCCAGCTTGATCTCCACGTGGCGCGAGAACACGTAGTCGGCCGGGCGCTGCTTGTCCAGCGAGATGTCCGGGGCCATCGCGCCGGTGGTCTTCACGCCGCGCAGGGTCACGCCCAGCGCCTTGAGCGGGTGGGCGAACGTGTCGGCCACGGCGGTGGCTTCGAAGCCGCTGTGGACCATGCAGTCGGCGCACTTCTCATAGTTGCCGACGCCGTAGGCGTCCCAGTCCGTGTCTTCCATCAGTTCCTTGAAGGTCTTCACGTAGCCTTCGCCCACCAGGTAGCAGGGGCGTTGCCAGCCGAACACCGTGCGCGCCGGGTTGCCCCAGGGCGTGCACTTGTAGGTCTGGTTGCCGGCCAGGAAGTCCAGGAACATCGTCGACTGGCTGAATGCCCAGTTCTTGCCCGCGCGGCCGCGCGAGAGGATGTCGCGGAACAGCTGCTTGGTCTTGTTGCGGTTCAGGAAGTGCTGCTGGTCCGGCGCGCGCTCGTAGGCATAGCCTGGCGACACCGTGATGCCGTCCACGCCCATCGCCTTGACCGAGTCGAAGAACTTGGCCACGCGGTCCGGCTTGGCGTCGTTGAACAGCGTGCAGTTGATGTTCACGCGGAAGCCGCGCTCCTTGGCCATGCGGATGGCGTCCACGCAGCGGTCGTACACGCCTTCCTGGTTGACCGAGTGGTCATGCATCTCGCGGTCGCCGTCGAGGTGGATCGACCACACGAAGTACGGGCTCGGCTCGTACTGGTCGATCTTCTTCTCCAGCAGCAGCGCGTTGGTGCACAGGTAGACAAAGCGCTTGCGGGCGATGATGCCGCGCACGATCTCGGGCATGTCCTTGTGCAGCAGCGGCTCGCCGCCGGCGATGGACACCACGGGCGCGCCGCACTCGTCCACGGCCTCCAGGCATTCCGCCACGGACAGGCGCTGGTTCAGGATGGGGTCCGGATAGTCGATCTTGCCGCAGCCGGAGCAGGCGAGGTTGCAGCGGAACAGGGGTTCCAGCATCAGGGCGAGCGGATAGCGCTTTTGCCCGGAGAGGTGCTTGCGAGCAATATAGGCGCCAACGCGGGCGACCTGCAGAAACGGAATGGCCAAGGGGTGCTTCCTGTGAGGGTTCGGCGGTGCGGTTCAGCCTGCCGCCGTCTGGTCGGCGAGGCGCGCATCGCGCTGTTCGGTTGTCTTGCTGGCGGGTTGCGCCAGTGCTGTGCCGGCCAGTTCGGCCGGCAGGCGGAATTCCGCGTGTTCCACGATGCCTTCCATGGTCGATACCTCGACCGGCCCGAGTCGGCGTAATGCCGCGATCACGTCTTCCACCATCGCCTCGGGCGCCGAGGCCCCCGCGGTAATGCCCACGACATCGGCGTCCCGAACCCAGGCGGGATCCAGCTCGCTGCCATCGGCAATCAGGTAGCTCGGCACGCCGCTTTCCGTGCCAATTTCGCGCAAACGGTTGGAATTGGAGCTATTTGTCGCCCCGATCACGAGAATCACATCCACCCGCGACGACATCTCGCGCACCGCACTCTGGCGGTTCTGGGTGGCGTAGCAGATGTCGCGCGTGTTCGGCCCCACCAGATTCGTGAAGCGCGCCGCGAGCGCCGCAATGATATTACGGGTGTCGTCCACGGACAACGTGGTCTGCGTGATATAGGCCACAGGGGCATCCACCGGCAGGTCCAGCGTGGCCACTTCCGCTTCATTCTGGACCAGGATCACCTTGCCGGGGATCTGGCCCATGGTGCCTTCCACCTCGGGGTGGCCGGCGTGTCCGATCAGGATCACGTGGCGGCCGGCTGCGGCATACTGGCGACCTTGGGTATGCACCTTGATGACGAGTGGGCAGGTCGCGTCGATCGCGTGCAACTCCCGCCGCTGGGCATCCGCCACGACTTCCCGCGAGACCCCGTGGGCGCTGAAGATGGTGACCGCGCCGCCTGGGACTTCTTCCAGTTCCTCGACGAAACGCGCGCCTTTCTGCCGCAAGCCTTCCACCACGTGCTTGTTGTGGACAATCTCGTGCCGGACGTAGACGGGGGCGCCGTGCTTGACCAGCGCGCGGTCGACGATCTCGATCGCGCGGACCACGCCGGCACAGAAGCCCCGAGGCTGGGCGAGTATTACCTGCATAGGGACGGCCCCCCGACCCACTGACGAATATTCAACATTTTCTTATCTTGGTATGCCGGCATCACTTTCCGGCTCACGGTGGTTACTATATACCGGTGCAGAAATTTCTGTCTGGCACGTTGGCTGGGGCCAACACGGGCTTTTGGCTCACAATGCGCGTGGTTTAGGGCCTTAACGGCCCAAAATGGCAATCTGTAGACAGGGGAACTGAAATTAACAATTGCATTTTGGTGACAGGCGCGTCGGGCTTTCTTGGCTCTTCTGTGATGCGGCAGGCCCTCGACCGGGGTTTTCAGGTCCGGGTGCTGGTGCGGGCCACCAGCCCGCGTGCCAACCTCGCCGGGCTGCCCGTGGAGGTGGTCGAGGGCGATATGCGTGACGCGGCGTCCATGGCGCGTGCGATGGCGGGCGTGCGCTACCTGTTCCACGTGGCGGCCGACTACCGGCTCTGGGCGCCCGATCCCGAGGAAATCGTGCGGTCCAACGTGGATGGCACCGTGACCGTGATGGAAGCCGCCCGGCAGGCCGGCGTGGAGCGCATTGTCTATACCAGCAGCGTGGCCACGCTGCGGGTGGCCGGCGCCACCGCGCCCGTGGACGAGACCGCCGCCATGGCGGGCCACGAGGCCATTGGCGCCTACAAGCGCAGCAAGGTGCTGGCCGAGCGCGAGGTGGAGCGTCTGGTCGCCGAGGGGTTGCCGGCGGTCATCGTCAACCCGTCCACGCCGATTGGTCCGCGCGACGTGCGACCCACGCCCACCGGGCGGATCATCGTCGAGGCAGCCACCGGCAAGATCCCGGCCTTTGTCGATACGGGCTTGAATCTCGCCCATGTCGATGACGTCGCCACCGGCCACTTCCTGGCGCTGGAGCGCGGCAAGATCGGCGAGCGGTACATCTTGGGCGGACAGGACGTCACTTTGCAGCAGATGCTGCACGACATCGCCGGCATGACCGGCCGCAAGCCGCCCACCGTGCAACTGCCGCGCTGGCCGTTGTACCCCTTGGCGCGGGTGGCGGAGACCGTGGCGCGCTTTACCGGAAAGGAGCCGTTCGTCACCGTTGACGGCCTGAAGATGTCGCAATACCGGATGTTCTTCACCTCGGACAAGGCGCAGCGAGAGCTTGGCTACACGCCGCGGCCGTATCAGGATGGGCTGCGCGACGCCCTGACCTGGTTCCGCGAGGCCGGCTATCTCAAATAGCACTGTTAGATATAGATCGAGATATAGCGAGCGCGATCACGAGCGGATCGGCGCCTGGGCGCGGCCTTTCCACTGGCCGCCCCGGCGCAGCCAGTAGCGGCGTGCCGAATCGAGCGTTGCGCCCAGATAGAACAGCGCCGTGAGCGGCAGCAGCGGCGCCAGCCACGCCGGCTGCCGGTATTCGCGCAGCATTGGCCGATAGCTGACCGCCATCAGGATCCACGCCAGCCACGCCGGCCACAGCGCCGCGCCACCGGCCAGCGCCAGCACGGGCGGGGCCAGATAGGTCAGGATCATGCCGAGCGTGGCGCCGGCCAGCATCCAGGGCGAGTAGTGCAACTGGGTGTAGGCGCTGCGCGCGATCATGTTCCAGAGGCTTTCCCAGTCGTCGTAGGGGCGCAGCGAGATGCTGTCGTCCGCCAGGTCGAGCCGGATGGCGCCGCCTTCCTTGATCCGCGCTGCCAGGCTGCAATCGTCGATCAACTCGCCGCGAATGGCATGGAAACCGCCGATGCGCGCCAGCGCCGTGCGCCGTGCCAGCATGCAGCCGCCCGCTGCGGCCGCGACGCGGCTCGATGGGTCCGCAACCCGCGCGAACGGGTAGAGTTTGGCGAAGTAGAAGACAAAAGCCGGCACGATCATGCGTTCCCAGGCCGATTCGCAGCGCAGGCGCACCATCAGCGAGACGAGGTCGCGGCGCTCAGCCTCGGCGCGGGCCACCAGTTCCGTCACCGTTCCCGGGCCATGCCAGATGTCGGCGTCGGTGAGGAAGGCGAACCCGGCGTCGGGCATCTGCACGTCGGCAGCGGCCAACCCTTCGGACTGCGCCCAGACCTTGCCGCTCCAGCCGGCAGGCAGGTCCCGCGCCGCCACCACGGTGAGCTGGTCGGCCTTGCCGATCGACAGGGCGGCGGCCCGCGCGATGTCGGCGGTGCCGTCGCTGCTATGGTCGTCCACCACGATCAGGTGGAGCCGCCCCGCATAGTGCTGGCCCAGCACGCCGGTCACGGCGCGGCCGATCACATCGGCCTCATTGCGGGCGGGGATGATGCCGACCACGGGCGGCCACGCGGCGGGGCGGGGGGAGGGCGCGGGTTTGCGCACGCGCCAGAAGCCGGCGCGGGCGAAGACCAGCACGCACCAGATCAACAGGGCCAGCAGGGACAATCCAAACGCCATGGCGTGCGTCAATTCCAGATTCATTTGAGAAAGCGGCGCACCAGCCGGGCCAGCCGGGGCACCGTGGTCGGGCGCAGAAGCCGCGCATCATACCCCGCCATGCGCCGCGCGTCCTCGGCCAGGCAGAGGTCGATCATGGCGCCGGGGGAGAGCGTCTGGCCCAGCGTATCGGCCGCGTTCATCGGGAAATTCGCATCCTGGGCGGCGCCGTCCACATCCACGTCGATGCCGCGCGCGATGCCGATGCGTTCGCGGATCAGGAAGAACCAGACCCGCCAGACCTTCCAGGCGAAGGCCGGCTTGCGCCACCACGGCAGGCTGGCGCGATACCACGCCACCCAGTTCGCAAAAAACAGGATATGGCGGCCTTCTTCCTGGATCACGGGCTCAAATGTCTCGACCAGCTCGGCCGGGAAGAAGCCGGAATCCTTGGCCGCGGCAAACAGCCCGAACGCGGCAAAGCTGTCGATGCACTCGCTGTAGCCGGTCACCAGCCAGCCCCATTCGGGGTCGGCGGGCGGCAGGTACTCGGGTTCCGGTGCCAGCGTGATGCCATACGCCTCCACCAGCTTGGCCAGCACCACCTTGTGGCGCGCCTCCTCGTCGGCATCCATCTCCAGCGCGCTGCGCAGCAGCGGGTCGCGCACGGTGCGGGCGTAGCTGTGCACGCGGATGGACGCACGGCCCTCGGTTTGCACGGCGATGTCCCAGATCGGCAGCGAGGTCACGCGGCGCAGCGCATCGGGCGGCAGCACCGGCCAGTCGATCACGGACGGTTTGTAGGGGTTGTGGGTCTGGAGCAGCATGTTGCAGAACATGCGCAGATGCTCGGGAGAGCCGATGCGGAGCCGGTCCGGCAAGGGATCGGTCCAGTGGCGCATGGCGTGGTCGGCCTGCTCCACCGCCGTGCGGGCGATGGTCGCCGCCACGGCGGCGGCGCGCGCTTCAGCGCTGGCGGGGGCAGACGGGCTCGGCGAACTGGCGGTGTCGGCAGGGGCGGATGGCAGGTCCGCGACGCTGCCATCGGCTTCGAAAGCTCTTTTCATTGGCGCTCCGGGCAGGGGATGCGGAGGCCATTGTATCTAGCGCCGGTCAATATCGCAGGCCAGGGCGGCCTGATTTTTTAGGGCGCGCACTGCCGCGAGCGGGTGTTCGGCGGGTGTTCGGCGGATTTTCTTGCCGTTCCTACCGCGCGCGCGATTCGTGTCCGGGGCGGCGATGGGGGTCAGGCGGGAATTCGGGGAAGACATCGCACTCGCCCCGCACGATGTTCTCGATGGTGGCGCAGATGCCCTCGGTGCCGCGCGGCCCCACGCAGACCAGGCTGCGCGGATGGTCGGAATGCTGCGGGATGGCGTAGACATGCATCCCTTCCCGATAGAGGGGATGCCGCGCGAGCCGCTCGTTCATCAGTTCGACAAAGCGGCGGGGGCTGACAGTGGGCTTGTCCATCGCTTTTCTCCGAGGGGCATACGGGAAAAAACGGGACAAAGCGTCCCGTGCCGTGTGCCGCCACACCTTTCAGGCTAGGCCGGCGGCCACAGTGGATCAAGGGGCGAAAATGGGAAAAGAGACTAACCGCCCCTAACAGGAGCCAAACGGATTCTTGATGCGCCTGATGGCGTTATCAATGGCGCATATCTTTTGGATACATGCCGGGCAGTTCACTCGCGGCGCGCTGACCTTCGAGCATGCTGTTGCCGGCCGCCCAGCAGGCCGCTTCCGCCTCGGCCTGCGAGCCATAGTCCGTGGCGGCCTCGATCATGCTGTCGCAGTCGGCACCACCGCATTTCTCCTCCACGACGATACGCCACGTGTAGCGTCCGGGTGGGTCTTCCATCACATGCATCACGAGGGTGCGACGGTGGTCGGCGATTGTCGTGGGATGAGCGGACATGGCGGTTCTCCCGGAGGGCAGGGTTACGACCGGTGGTGGACTTTCAACATAGCACCGCGTGGCCGCTTTGCCAGTGTCATCTGCGGCCGAGCGGCGCGCGCGGCGCACGGCGCCTTCCGCCGCCCTGCCATTTCCAGTATCTTGTGTCGCCTGGGCAGTGGCCGCGCAATGCGGCAGCGCCCGTATTTCGCTCACCCCATGCTCGCCTCCCCGACACTTTCCGAACGGATCGCCTCGCTGATCGCCCATTTCGACACGGCCATCCTGCCCGCCTGGACCGGCCCCGGCTGGCGGGCAGACCTCCGGCTGGCGCACGAGGCTCTCGACGGCGCCACCAGCCAGCCCTTGCCAGACAGGCGTTTCCGGGCGATGGCCTGCGCGCGGCAGCTGTACGTCTTCGCTACCGCCGGCCACCTCGCGCATGCCGATACGCTGTTCACCTCGCTCCAGCACTATTTCGGCGACGGAACGGGCGGCTGGATCTACAGCATCGATGCCGATGGCGCGCCGCGTGATACCACGCGCGACCTCTACACCCACGCGTTCGTGGTTTTCGCCTGCGCCCATTACCATCGCGCCGGCGGCAGCGCGGCGGCGCTCGAGACCATGCGCCGCACCGTGGATGTGATCGAACATCGATTTGGCGATGGAAACGGTCTCTATCACGCGGCTTTGTCGCCCAATTTCGCGGTCAATGGTGGGGGCGTGTTGCAGAACCCGATCATGCACCTGACCGAAGCCTACCTCGCCGCCAGCGAGGTGACCGGCGACCCCTGGTTCGCCGCCCGCCTGCCGGAGATGGCGGCGGCGGTGGCGCAGCGTTTCGTCGATCCCGCCAATGGCTGCGTGGCCGAGCAGCCGCAGGGCACGCCCGGCAACCGGATCGAGCCCGGGCATCAGTTCGAGTGGTATTCGCTGGTAATGACGGCGCCGGCCCTGTTCGCCAATACGCCGTTGCCGGCCTCGCTGCGCCGCGCGTACGACTTCGCGCGTGCCCATGGTGTGATCAATGACACACTCGGCGTCAGTGCCGCGCTGGATCTGGACGGCACGCTGCAGGACGGCACCCAGCGGATCTGGGCCCAGACCGAATTCGCCCGCGCGCTGGCTGTGAAGGGCACCGTGGAGCAAGACCCGGCGCCGCTGATCGAACTGGAGCAGTGGATCGACCGTTTCCGCAGCCGTTTCCTCCATGCCGATGGCTGGCACGAATGCGTGGCGCCGGATGGCGAGGTGGTGCGCGCCGAAATGCCGTCGACCACGCCCTACCACCTGCTCACGGCCTATCAGGCGCTACGCGCGCTCGGCTGAATACGCAGACGAAGCCTATCAATCCGTGCGCGATGCGCGCAGATCACTCTTGCGCAGCAGCGTCAGCAGCGTCTCGGCCGGCTCGGACAACCGGCCGGCCGCCAGCGAGATGAACTCCACCTCCGGCAGCGCCGGCAACTCCTGGCTGTTGACCGGCGGCACCAGCCCGCGCCCCGCCAGGGCCTGCGCCCGGACGGTAATGCCGAGCCCGCCGCGCGCCGCCGCGATGCAGCCCGAATGGCTGCTGCTGGCGCAGACCACCCGCCACGGCCAGCCGGCCTTGGCCAGCGTGGCGAGCACAATCGAGCGCGTGACGCTGGGCTCGTTCACCAGGATCAGCGGCAGCGGCTGGCGCACGTCGATCACCGTGCCCGGCCGCGCCAGCCATTCCAGCGGCCCCCGGAACAGCGAGACGCCGCGCCGGTCGCCTTCGCGCCGCTTGCCGATCATCAGATCCAGCATGCCGGCATCGACCAGTTCATAGAGCTTGCCGGTCATGCCGATGGTGATTTCGAGTTCGACATCGGGATGGGTGTCACGGAACGCCGCCAGCACATTGGGCAGCGGGCCCTGCGCGAGGTCGTCCGAGGTGCCCAGCCGCACACGGCCCTGCAGCCGGGGCGCGCTGAACTGGGATTCGGCGCGCGCCAGCGCCTCCAGGATCAGCCGGGCGTGCACGAGCAGCGCCTCGCCATCGGCGGTCAGGCGCAGGGAGTGGGTGTCGCGGATAAACAGGCGCCGGCCCACGCTGTCTTCGAGCCGGCGGATATGGTCGCTGACCGACGATTGCGAGAGGCCGAGCTGCCGGCCGGCATCGGTGAAACTGCGCGCCGTCGCCACGGTGGCGAAGGTCTGGATCCAGACGGGATTGAGCATCGGCCCATTGTCATCGGATTTTTCGATAGCAGTCAATAACGCCAGAGGGGTTCCCGATGGCTATCCCGGTGTTTACCATAGGGTCCATTGTTCCTGGCCACTGCCGACCAGGGATTCCAAAGAATTCCCATGACCACCGCTCCAGCCCCCGCCAGCCCAGCCGTCGCCTCGCAGAAGGCCATGCTGTGGATCGTCTTCGCCGGCTTCTTCATGCAGACGCTGGACACCACCATCGTCAACACCGCGCTGCCCTCGATGGCGCACAGCCTTGGCGAGAAGCCGCTGGACCTGAAACCGGTGGTGGTGGCGTACACGCTGACCATGGCGATGCTGACCCCGGCCTCCGGCTGGCTGGCCGACAAGTTCGGCACGCGGCGCGTGTATTTCTGCGCCATCCTGATCTTCGTGCTCGGCTCCGTGTACTGCGCCACGGCCCATACGCTCACGCAACTGGTGATTGCGCGGGTGCTGCAGGGCGTGGGCGGGTCGATGCTGCTGCCGATCGGCCGGCTGGCCGTGCTGCGCAATATCCCGGGCGAGCAGTACATCGCGGCGCTGGCGTTCGTGTCGATTGCCGGGCAGGTGGGGCCGATCTTCGGGCCGGTGCTGGGCGGCTGGCTGGTGCAGAGCGCGTCCTGGCACTGGATCTTCCTGATCAACGTGCCAGTGGGGCTGGTTGGCCTGCTGGCGGTACGCCGCTACCTGCCGGCGGGGGAGGCCGGCGTGGCGCCGCCGTTCGACTGGGTGGGCTGCGGGCTGCTGTCGCTGTGCATGGTGGCGTTCTCGCTGGCGCTGGACGTACCGCACGGCGCCTCCCACGCGCTGCTGTGGAGCCTGGTGCTGGCCGCCGTCAGCATCGTCGCCGCGCTGCTCTATATCCCCCATGCACGGCGGCATGCGACGCCGCTGTTCCGGCTGGCGCTGTTCCGCGAGCCGAACTTCAGCGTGGGGCTGGTGGGCAATCTGGTCTGCCGCATCGGTTCCGGCGCGGTGCCGTTCCTGCTGCCGCTGCTGATGCAGTTGCAGCTGGGCTATTCCCCGTTCCATTCGGGCCTGATGCTGCTGCCGGTGGCGGTGGCCGGGGCGGTGTCCAAGCGCTGGATCGTGCCGCTGGTCAACCGCTACGGCTACGACAACTTCCTGCTGGTGAACACGCTGATCGTGGGGGCCTCGATTGCCTCGTTCGCGGCGATGTCCCCGGGCTGGCCGCTGGCCGTGTCGATCCTGCAACTGGCCACCTTCGGCGCTTCGAATTCGATGCAGTTCGCGGCGATGAACAGCGTGACGCTGAAGGGGCTCTCGCGCGAGGACGCCGGCAGCGGCAACAGCCTGTTCTCGATGGTGCAGATGCTGGCCATCGGCCTGGGGGTGACGATTGGCGGCGGGCTCGTCAGCCTGTTCTCGAACGAACTGGGCGTGGCCGCGCCCGCCTATCGGCTGGCCTTCCTGGCGGTGGGCATCATCACGCTGCTGTCGGCCTTCGTGTTCCGGCGGCTGGACGGCGAGGCGCTCAATCCCGTGCGCCGCGCGGTCTGAGCCATCTCCGTCACTCGGTCACGCCGTTCTCATGGAGCAGCCGTTCGCATTCGTCCAGCATGTCGTGGGCGAAGGCGGACTGGTAGTTCGGGTCGAGCGCTTCCATCATCTCGTGCGCCGCGTACAGGCCGGCCTCGCGCGAGAGCGATTCGGACAACTGGCGCGCGAACTGGTCGCTCAGCTCCGAGAGCAGCCGCCGCTCCGACAGCGCCAGTTGCAGCTTGGAGCGCGACAGCCACATCCCGGCCAGCGTGGCGCCCTGCGCGTCGGTCATCCATTTGCCGTGTTCGTAGAACGCTGCCAGCCGCTCGGCCGTCAGCGCAAACAGCAGCGCCTTGCGGGTGTTGAAGTCGATGCGGGGCGGGGGCGTGGTGGGGATCATGCCAGCCGCTCGCGCAGCCACTGGCCGATATCGGCAATCTCTTCCAGGCAGACCGAGTGCGGCATGCGATACGTGTGCCAGGCCACCGGCTGCTCCCGCGCGGCGAGGAAGTCCCGGGCGCGCGTGCCCAGGCCCAACGGCACCACGTCGTCCTCGGTGCCGTGCGCGGCGAAGACCGGCGTGGCGGCATTGGCGGGCGTGGCCTCGGCCGCGATCAGGTCCGGCGCGGGGATGTAGGTGGAGAGCGCAATCACCCCGGCCAGCGTCTCCGGGTGCGTCAGCGCCGTGGTGTAGGCGATGGCGCCGCCCTGCGAGAACCCGGCCAGCACGATGCGGCTGGTCGGCACGCCGCGCCCGTTCTCACGCGCGATCAGCGCCCGGATGGCCTCGCGCGAGGCACGGATGCCCGCCTCGTCGGCACGCCGGCCGGCTTCGTCGAGCGAATAGATGTCGTACCAGGCCGGCATGACGTAGCCGTTGTTGCAGGTGACGGGAATCGCCGGCGCGTGCGGGAAGATGAAGCGCACCGCCAGCGTGGCGGGCAAGCCCAGCTCGGGCACGACGGGGACGAAATCGTTGCCATCGGCGCCAAGGCCGTGCATCCAGATCACGCTGTGCGTGGGGTTTGGCGCGGTCTCGAGGTCAATCGCGGGGAGAAGGGTGCTCATGGGCCGGTTCCTTGAAGTCTGGTGCAGACGTGCGCATGCCGCCCCGGTGCGGGGGCGGCATGGCATCGAACGCGGCGAGTATCGCACAGCCGGGCATGCCGGCCGGGCGAAGGATCGGTCAGGCGGCCGAGGGTACGATAGGTACGGTGGTCAGGCCCGGCGCCACGCGCGCGGGCTGCGAGGCCGGCGGCAGGGCGGGCGCCCCGGGTGTCGGCGACATGGCCGCATGGCGACGGTCCGCCACGCCTTCGACACCGGTCGCGCCCACTTCTTCGAGGAACGCGATCATGTTGCGGTAGTAATCGACTTGCATCTGCGCTTCCAGCAGGCGACGCTCTGCCTGAAAAAGCGTCAGCCTCATGTCTTGCAGTTCCTTCTCGGCGATCTTCTCTGGCGTCGGCGGACTGAACAAGTTGGCAAGCGAACGCATGGCAGTTACCTCCAGGGCTGTCTTACGGCTGGGTGATTCGGGATGTGCGCGCCATGGGTCAAATATAGTCGATCCGCCGCGAGGTACACGATGGGTCACCACAATGCATGTGGCGTCGCCCACAAGGATGATTGCCGCCACTTGCACGGATGCGTAGATTGTTCGCCCATTGGCCTCCCGCCCCGGGATTCCGGGCCGTGCAGGCAATATCCGGGGCGATTCGGACGCCATACTTTGTGATTACTACCTGCGGCTTTGTGACGTAATTGCCTGTCGTGGTCAAATTTGCCAACCCGCTTTCAGGCGCCCATCCCACGAAAAAAACAACACCTGCGTGGATGGCGCGCAACAGCGGGTGATCTGCACGCATCAAACATCCGTACGAAAGGCGTGCCGCCGACGCGTCCCCTCCGGGTAAAATGCCGAGCCAGCCGCTTCCGCGATGTGCGGTGTGCTGCCCGCCATGCCATCCTGCCCCCGCCGAGTGATTCCCCATCCTGCCTTCGCCAGTCGCCTGCGTCCATGGCTTGCGCTGCTGTGCTGCCTGATCTGCGCCCTGTGGCTGCTGCCGTCGGCGATGGCCGCCGCGCCGGTGCGCGTGCTCGTCGTCACCTCCAACGCGCACCTGCTGCCTGCCGCCGAGGCCGCGTTCCGCGCCACGCACGGCGAGGCGGTGGCCACCTTCACGTTCCGCACCGAGGCACCGGACGCGGCAATGCTCGCGCAGGCCGATGTCATCTATGCACGATTCGCCCCGGCCACGGTGCTGCGCGCGATGGCGCCCGGCGTGCGCCAGGCCGCCGCACGCGGCGTGCTGGTCTTCGGGGCGCCGGCGGAGAGCGTCGAGGCGGCGTGGGGCCCGGGCGCAGCCAAGCGTGATGCCGCCGATGCTGCGCAGCCCTATTGGGAGGCCGGTGGCGTGGACAACCTCGCCGCCTTCCTCGCCCTTGCCGTGGCGGCGCGGCAGCGCATGCAGGGCCTGCCGGCGCAGGACGTGATCGCGGTGCCCGCCGTACGCCCTGCGCCCGCCGCCGGCATCTACCATCCGCGCGCAGCACAGCCGTTCGCGTCGCTGCAGGATTACCTCAAGTGGTATCGGCAGGCCGGCATCGTTGCCGATGGGGCGCCGCTGGTCGGCATCGCCTTCTACGCCACCCACTACCGCCAGCGCGACCTCGCCCATATCGACGCCCTGATCGCTGCGCTGGAGCGCCAGGGCGTAGGCGCGGTGCCGGTGTTCGGCTGGCCGCTCTCGGGGCTCGATGCGCTGGTCACGCAGGATGGCACCACGCCGCTGCGCGCGCTGCTGGCGTTGAACCTGACCATTCCGCGCACCGAGGACAAGGACTGGCTGGCGCGGCACGGCCTGCACACGATCAACCTGATCGCCACGCGCGACAGCGAAGCCGGCTGGCGTGCCGATGTGCGCGGCATCGCCGGAGAGCGGCTGCCGCTGTTGCTGACCGCGCCCGAGCGCAGCGGGGCGACCGAGCCGATCCTGTTCGCCACGCAGGAAGGCGGGGAGGGGAGCCAGCGCAGCACGGCGGTACCGGAGCGCGTGGCCGCCATCGTGGCGCGCGTGCGCCGCTGGATCGCGCTGCAGGACAAGCCGCCCGCCAGCAAGCACGTGGCGGTGCTCTACTACAACAACCCGCCCGGGCGCGGCAATCTCGGCGCCAGCTATCTGGCCACGCTGCCGTCGCTCACGCAGATCCTGCAGCGGCTGCGCGCGGCGGGTTACCAAACGGGCGATGACCTGCCCGACACGCCCACGCTGACCGCGCTGCTCGAGGCGAACGGGCGCAATATCGAAACGTGGTCGCCCGGCGAGCTGGCGCGCATGGTGCGCGGCGGCCACGTCACGCTGCTGCCGCTGGCGCAGTACCGGCGCTGGTTCGAGACGCTGCCGCCGGCCTTCCGCGCCGCCGTGACGCAAGCGTGGGGACCGCCCGAGCGCAACCCGCTGATGCTGGCGCGCGACGCGCAGGGCGAGCCCGCCTTCGTGATCCCGGGCCTGCGCTTCGGCAATGTCTTCGTCGGCCCCCAGCCGCTGCGCTCGACCTTCGCGCGCGCGATGGACACCTCGCACGACACCATCACGCCGCCGCCGCATTCCTACCTCGCGGCCTATCTCTGGTACCGCCATGCCTTCGGCGCCGATGCCATGGTGCACGTGGGCCGGCACGGCACGCTGGAGTGGCTGCCCGGCAAGCAGGTGGGGCAGGCTGGCGACGATAGCGCCGAAGTGCTGCTCGGCGACCTGCCCAACGCCTACGTCTACATCCAGGACGGCGGCGGCGAGGCGATCCAGGCCAAGCGCCGCAGCGCTGCCGTGCTGGTGAGCCATCTGGCGCCGCTGCTGGCCAGCGCCGGCCAGCCGCCGGTGCTGGCGCAGCTGGACGAAGCCATCGAGCAGGCCGAGGCCACGCGCGACAGCTCGCCCGAGCTATCGGCGCAGTACCGGCAGCAGGCCATCGCCCAGATGCGCGCGCTGAAGCTCGACCAGCAACTGGGTCTCGACGCCAACGCACCGTGGGCGCAGATCGAGCCGATCCTGCACGCCTTCCTGCACAAGGTGGAGGCCGAGCCGATGCCGCTGGGCATCCACGCGCTCGGCGAGATGCCGCCCGAGGCCGATCAGGTGGACGCGCTGGCGCTGCTGCTCTCGTCCCAGCTCCGCAACCCCGCCTATGACGCCCAAGTGCGCGCGTGGGCCGAGGATCTGGTGGCCGGCCGCGCGCCGCCGCTGGTCGGGCTGGCGGACGATCAGGCGCCTACAGTGCGGGCCGCGCTCCAACTCGCCCGGCAATGGCTGGCCGATCTGCGCGCATCGCCCCGGGCCGAACTGGACGGCCTGGTCACCGTGCTGGCGGGCCGCTATCTGCCGACCGGGCCGCTTGGCGACCCGGTGCGCACGCCCGACGGCCTGCCCACGGGCCGCAACCTCCATGCCTTCGATGGCGCGAAGATCCCCACGCCGGCGGCGTGGGCGCTTGGCAAGACCATGGCGGCGCAGACGCTGGCGCGCTATCGGCAGGAAACGGGGCGGCTGCCGGAGTCGGTGTCGATGGTGCTCTGGTACGGCGAAACGGAACGGCATCAGGGCGCGATGGAGGCCGAGGCGCTCTGGCTGATGGGCGTGGCGCCGGTATGGAACGCGCGCGGCGGCGTGGAGGACGTGCGGCTGATTCCCGATGCCGAATTGGGCCGGCCCCGCGTGAACGTGCTGCTGACCATTTCCGGCATCTACCGCGACGGGTTTGGCGACAAGGTGGCGCTGCTCGACAAGGCTGCGCGGCTCGCCGCCGCCGCCGGCGACAACGCCATCAGCCGCCACGACCGCATGGTGGCCGCCGCGCTGGCCGCCCGGGGCACCGACCTGGACACTGCCGGCAAGCTGGCCCGTGCCCGCGTGTTCGCCGCCAAGCCCGGCAACTACGCCATCGGCGTGCAGCAGATGGTGGAGCAGAGCCGCGATGCGCAGGACGGCCCGGATGCCCTCGCGCGGCAGTACCTGCGCTACATGAACTTCGCCTATTCGGCCGAAGGCTGGGGTGCCAGCGCGCCGGACGCGCTGGCGAGCCATCTGGCCTCGAACGAGGCGGTGCTGTTCTCGCGCACCAGCACGCTGTACGGCGCGCTGGACAACGACGACACCTACCAGTACGCCGGCAGCCTGACCGCCGCCACGCGCGCGGTGCGCGGGCAGGCGCCGCGCTTCTGGCTGCACAACCTGCGCCGCGCCGGCGAGACGGACACCGTGGACGTGCGCACGTGGCTGGCCACGGAGTTGAACGCGCGGCAATGGAACCCGAAGTGGATCGGCGCGATGCAGCGCTCGGGCTATGCCGGCGCGCGCGAGATGGTCAAGGAGATCGAGCATCTGTACGGCTTCCAGGCCACCGTGCCGGAGCAGATGCCGGGCGAGTTCTGGCAGCGCACCTATGACGTCTACGTGGCCGACAAGCTCGGTCTCGGCATGGACGCCTTCTTCCGGCAGGCCAATCCCCACGCGCAGCAGGGCATTCTGGCGCGGCTGCTCGAAGTAGACCGGCAGGGCAGCTATCGATTCACGGACGCGGAACGGGCCGAACTGCTGCGCCGCTACGCGGATGCCGTGCGGCGCGATGGGCTCTCCTGCACGGCGAATACCTGCGGCAACCCGGTGCTGATGGCGCATATCGCGCAGGCCGGCCGGGCAGCCCGCGTGGACCCGGCGCTGCTGCGCGCGCTGGGCCGGCAGCTGGCCGATGCGGTGGTGGCGCCGGGGCCGGTGGC
>NZ_CAJPVH010000027.1 GCF_905397395.1 Cupriavidus campinensis | reverse complement strand
GCTTCGTGTCGTTGTAGTAGGTCACGCCATGATGGCAATCGCGATAGTTCTCGAGCGTCACGAAACGGTGGTCATCGATGCGATAGATGACTTGAGGCGGGACGTCATAATCGATGACGGGCGGCCTACCCTTCTTGTAGGGATCATAGGTACAGCCGAGAATCAGGCAGGCCAAAGCCAGTGACAACAGGGGATAGCGCATCAAAACTCTCTCCGTTTGATTCGTTCGGCCTGAGCGCGACTGACCTCATCGGCCACGGTCTCGCCGTCGATGAGGGCTGGCACTGCAGGCGGCGCCAGATCTCCTGTAATGAAGTAGGCATCGCGTAGCGAGGTCCAGTCGGCTTCCTGCATCAGTTGTGTCCAGAACCGGACATCCTTGAATGCGTTGCAGAAGCCGATGGGCAAGTCATAGGCGACCACCCGCTTCATGAATTCGGCGTGTCCGGGCAAGGAGCTGTGATCGGTCGGTTCGGGCTGGTGCTGTTCGATGCGCTTCCGCATTTCGTCCGCCGTTTCGATCCGGTGGTTCGGTCGACCATCGTGGTAGATGTCCGGTTCGTCGTGATACGCCTCGGGCTGGTAGATCGACGCGAGATAGGGGTAGGTCTCATCCCGATACTTGCCCTTGTCGGGATCGAATTCCCCCCAATCTCGGGCCAGGTGCTTTGGGTCGTCGAAGTAGGTCATCTCCTCCGCCGTCAGCGGCCTCGCCACGGCCTCCGCATTGACCATCACCATCTGATTCTTGTTCGGCACCGCCCACAGCTTCATCATGCCGCCCAGCACGCCGCGATTGCCGTCCCAGAAATCGTCCGGCTTGACCCCAGGGGGTGGGTCGGCAATCGGCGGCAGTGAGCCGAACTTCTTCTCGCCCGGCGCATCGCCACAAGGCGTGCCGCGGGCGAGCATCCGCTGCTTAACCGTGTCGCCAAGCTCTTCCAGTAGCGCGTGGCTTACCCCTTGCCATCCGATGCTCTGCAAGGCGGTGCAGCCCATCACCCGATCGTGCGGGCTGAAGTACACGTACAGGCGCCCGTGGTTATCCCGTTCGGGGACCCCGAAATGATTCGCAAGATCGGGGCGCCAGAAGTTCATGTCCTCGGTGGCGCCTACTTGCAGCCGCATGATTTGCGCGTCGGTGAGCGCGCGCTTGTCCTGCCTGATGCGGTTGGCGATGTTGCGGAAGGTATTGATGCGCGCGCGCTCGGTGGGCCGCTCACTGCCGCAGGTCAGGGCGTCCGTGATCTTGTCGTCTAGGGCGAATGGCGAGTTCATGACCATCAGCGCATCCGGTGCGCGTGTTTCGCACAGCGCAGTGGCCGCCATCGCGATCATCGTTCCCTGGCTGTGTGAGCAAACCGTGACGGTATCGTCGGGCGAATGCCGGCGAATTCTGTCGATGAGTCTCGCCAGTCGTTGCGCAGCATGGGCGTAGTAGGTGCGGGGCGGCGCATCCTGTAGCTGGCGCTCCGTTTCGGTATTGAGCGCCTGCATGTCGACACCGAGAACGTGGCGACGGAATCCCGCATCGCTCCAGAGTTGTTGGAGGTTGTTGGTGCCGTTCTGGAATGGACCGCCGCCCCAATACCAGGGGCCGCTCTGATTGGTGCATTGGGGGGCACTGTAGTCAGTGCCTTTGATATTCCGAAGCGGAATCGTGTACATCCCTTCCTTGCCATCCTGGGCGCGATAGCCCCAATAGAAGCGAAGTACGGGAGAGTTTCCTGGTGTGTGAATTGCCCGGGGCGACTCTGCTTCACCGGGCTGTCCGCCAAGGTACTCACTTGGCACCAGATCTGTACGATTCAACCGCTGATTCAACCCCTCACACAACGCCGCCTCCGCCGCGTCGTACCACTCCCCTTCCGAATTCACCCCATGCACGAAGATGATCACCCCCGGCAGGTGCGGAGGAATCTGCGCCTCGGCCCGTACTTCGAAGCTCTCCGGGGTGAGGTAAGACTCCCAGTACGGCTGCCCATGCGCGTCAAGCTGCATGGGGACAATGCGTGTTGCCGTTCGAGGTTTGCCGCCAGCCGGTCCTTCATCCGGCTGCGGTGCGGGTTGCGGTGACGTTGCTGTGGTGTTCATCGGGTCAGGGCTCATGGCAGGATGGAATGCAGGTACGTTTTCCGGTCGAAGTCGCGAAGCACGACTTCCGCATCGGAGAGATCGGATGGCGACAGCGCGCCGGACAGATAGCGGTCCCTCAACGTGGCAGCGTCCTGCGTGGACGCCATCGATGCCGCCAGCACGCAGTTGAGGTTCACCGCACATTCGATGCCCGCATCGCGGTACAAGTCGAGGACGTCGGCGTAGCAGGCCTGCGGTGCGTCGGCCCCCAGACGCTCCCGTAGCAAGCAGCGCAACGTGGACAACATCGGCGCCCTGCCGCGTATGGTGATGGCGGCGTTGACATCGGCCAGCGCGCCGGCAAAGTCCTGCCGCACCGCGCGCAAGGCGAAACGCGTCAGCAAGGACGGCACGTGTGTCGTATCCTCGCGCAAAGCACTGTCCAGCAAGGCTTCCGCTCTGGCGTACCGGTTCACTTCGCTGCTGGTCATCAGTGATAGCGCTTCGTCCCGCAGTGCTTGCGGGTTTATGTCGTGGTGGCTGCCGCAGCCATGCATGGCAATGCTCAGTGATATCCAGACCAAAATCAGGCGTCCTCGCATGGGCAGACTACTATTTCGATTCTTCGGTCGCGCTCCCGTCGCACGGGGGTAACAGCGTCATCCCCTGCGCGGCCTCCTCCCTCGCCACGGTGGTTTCGCCTGCCGCGTTGGTCAGCCCCTCGATTTCGCGGCCATTCGCGAGTCGGATCTTGTATCGCTGCCCGGCAAGCGCCCGCCCGGTCAACTGGTCGGTCAGGATGAATCGTTCATCATTGCGGCTGACCATTTGCCCGAACCTGGGCAGTGGCAATGACAGCGAGCCAGGATCGAACTTCATCACTTCGATGAGCTTCAGGATGAGGTTGCCGGCGCCGCCGATTTCGACGTCATCGCCGTGCACCTTGATGTAGGCGCTGCCGCCGCCGCTGATGACCACGCCGTTGGCCGCGTTGGCGGTCAGCGTCCCGTCGGCGCTGGTGAGCTTCATATCCTTGTCGGACACAAGCTCCATCGCATCGGACTGGGCCTGGATCGAGACCTTGCCGCGTGCGGCAAGGAGCTTGATGCCGAGCTTGTGGGCAAAGAGCGACAGCACGCCGCTTGCCGCGACCGCCACGTTTGCGAGGGCGCTGAGGTTGAAGCCGGCCGAGGTTGCGATACTGACGTCCTTTCCGGCCGCGATCTCGATACGCTCCGGCGTGACGGCCGCAATGCCCGCAGGCGCGGACAGGACCATCACGGCTTCCTTCAGTTCGGCCATGCTTTCCTTGAGCCACCGGTTTTCCGCGCGCAGGTCGGCGATCTCGGCGTTGGCGAGGCGCGCGGCATTTGCCAAGTCTTCAGCCTGGGCGAGTGCTAGCTGGAGTTGGCCGAGTGCCGCCCGCATGTCCAATTGCTGGCCGTTCGCCTTTGGCTGGTCATCGGCGGTGATGAACAGCCCCTTTCCTCCCCGTATCGCCCCCCGACCGGACGTTCTGAGTTCGAACCCTTCCCCCCGCCGCTTCCACTTCCCATCCACCATATGGCCGAGCGTCAGCTGCGATTTGCCTGAATGCTCGGTGGACAGCTTGACGTGCTCCTGTCCCTCCCAGTCCTCGAACTCAAGCTTGTTGTCGCTCTGCGTGCGGATAACGTTGCGAGACAGCCAGCGGTCCTGATTAGTAATCAGATCCGTCTGGCGGCTGTTATGGTGGACGTGGGCGATATACGGCTTATTCGGATTCCCATCCCGAAACGCGATAGCCGCTTCGGTGCCGTCGATCAGCGGAAAGTGAAAGCCCGTCTGAAAGGCCCCGGCGAATGGCTTGGCCAGCCGCAGCGGCACGCATTCCCCACCGCCGGGCCAGTCTTCGAAATCGAAGTCAAAACGGACGGTGTAATAACCCTGCTGGGTCAGGTAGGCGTAGGGATACTGGCTCGGGGAGGTAATGCGCGCGCTGAGCGTGCCCTGAATCTTCGGCCAGTTGGCTTCATCCAGCGGTAGCCGGAAACGTCGATCTGAAGGGATCGATTTGAAGGTATTGCGATACGCGGCATCGCGCGCGCCGGTGTGGATGACCTCGGTGATGACCTGCCCATTCGGCGCATCGGCCAGCGCAAGATCCATCCGCAGAATCCGCGCCGGACGCAGTTCCAGCACATTGCTCTCGCCCTCATAGACCACCTGCCCGGCCACCGCTGCCTCATGCCGAAGCTGGGCCTCCCATTTGGCGCCTTCGAAATCCAGATGATGGGTGCCGAAGACATAAGCCTGGCCGTAGGTGGTCTTGTCCTTCCGCGCGACATTGGCTTCGCCCTTCAGCGGCTCCCAGGCCAGATCGGGGTTGTAGTCCGCTACGAGGAACGATCGGGGGATCGTTTTCGCAATAGTACGAAGGCCGAAGACCGCTTCGATACCCGCCTCAAGCCCGGCCGTCTCCCGATATGGCACCCGCAGTTCGGGCTGATAGAGGTAATGGTCGATGTCATCCCCAAACACCACCATTTCGCCGAACTTGCCGGGCAGGAAATAGGAATACAGCCCTTCCTGCTCCATCAGCAGGCGGATGTAATCCCAATCGGACATCTGATACTGGAAGCGAAGCTTGTGCTGGGGATATTGGCGTCGAAGCCGGAAGGAAAACTGATGCCCGACCAGTTCATGCCGCCGCAGGATCGCCTCGATAATCTGCGGCGCGGTCTTTTGCTGGTAGATGCGGGTGGAGCGGGTGAGCCGAAGCCGGGCGACCAGCGGTTCCACCACCATCTCGTAGGCGTGGAAGTCCTGTGTTTGTGCCGTCTTGGAGAAGCGGGTGATGCAGCCGGCAAAGGTGCGCGGCTCGGCCTCATCGGTGGGGGCGATCAGGAACGTGGCCGGCTTTCCGAGGTAGTCGGCACGGTCCAGTTCAACCGGATGCGTCAGGTGGACGATGACCTCGTAGGGCTCGCCCAATCGCTCCACCGCCTCGAACGACACCACCGACAACCCTGCCGCGGTTGTCGCGCCGGGAACTCTCAGGAAGTACGACTGCCGCGCCATGGTTCTCGCTCCGTTGCCCGCGCAGCCCGGAAAAGCTGCGTATGGGCCATGCTAGAAGCGTCGAACTGGGCACCACAATCGTACTAGTTCGAAAAATCGCTGTCGAAGCGCATCTACGCGGCGTCAGCCATCGGCAATCTCAACTCCGCCCGCACCCCCCTGCCCTGCACGCCTTCGCGCAGCACCACGGTGCCGCCGAAGCGTGCGGCCATCTCCCGCGAGATGGCGAGGCCGAGCCCCGATCCTGGCTCAGTGTTTTCCACCCGTCGATAGAAGCGCGCGAACACCTTCTCGCGTTCGGCTTCGGGAATGCCGGGGCCGTCGTCCTCCACCGCCAGCAGCGCGTCGCTGCCCACGCGTGCGGCGGATAGCGTGATGCGGCTGCCGCGCCCCGAGTACTGGATCGCGTTGTGCACCAGGTTGGCCAGTGCCTCGCGCAGTAACGCGGCGTCGGCGCGCACCGGCAGGGTCAGGCCCGCCGGCCGTTCCCAGCCGAAGTCCTGCTGCTTGCCGCGCGCCAGCGGCAGGTAGTCGAGCGCCACCTGTTCCGCCACGGTCACCGCGTCGATCTCGGCCACGAATTCGGCCGGCCCGCCGCCCTCGCGCACTGGCTGCCGAGCACGCGCCAGCGCCAGTAGCTGGTTCGTCAGCCGCGCGGCTTGCTCCAGTTGCGTGACGATGCCGCCCACCGCTTCGCCAGCCGCCTCGCGCCCGGCCTCGCTGTGGCGGGCCGCCAGCTGCCGCTGGGCGAACTCGGCCTGCGTCTTGAGGATGGCCAGCGGCGTGCGCAGCTGGTGCGCGGCATCGGCGATGAACTGCGCCTGCGACTGCGCCATGGCCTCGGAGCGCGAGACGTGCAGGTTCACCGCGTCTACCAGCGGGCGCACCTCCACCGGCACGCGGTCGAATTCGAGCGGCGTCAGGTCTTCGGGCGACCGCGCGCGCACATCGTCGCGCACGCGTTGCAGCGGCCGCAGCACATAGGTCACGCCGCCTACGAGAATCAGGGCCGACAGCACGATCAGCGCCAGGTCGCGCAGCAGCGCGCTGCGCCAGACATTGGCGATCAGCGCCGAACGCGGTTCGGCGGTCTCGGCCACCTGGATGATCACGCGGATGCGCGCGTCGGGCCGGTAGACCGGTCGCGCCATCGCGGCAATGCGCACCGGCTCGCCGCGATAGGTGGCGTCGTAGAAGCGGGTCTGGTTGTTGACGAGGGTGCCGGTTGGCAGCGGCAGGTCGTCGTAGCCGGTCACGGTCTCGACGCGCCCTGCCCGCTCCATCGACACCCGGTAGAACACGTGCGTCTGCGCGGCGGTCTCGAACATCTCCATTGCGGCGTCCGGCAGCGTCAGCTGCACGCTCTCGCCGGCCATGCCGATGGCGTTGTCGATGGTGCGCACGGAGCCGTACAGCGAGCGGTCGTAGGCGGTATTGGCGGCGTGGCGCAGCGTGCCGTAGGTGAACCAGGAATCGACCGCCATCATCAGCGCCAGCGCCGGCACGAGCAGGATCAGCAGCTGGCGGCGCAGGCTGCCGCGCAGCCAGGGCCGCGCCGGCGTTGGCGTGCGCGGGCGGCGGCGCTTCATGTCAGGCCTCGGCCTCGGGTTCCAGCAGATAGCCGAAGCCGCGCAGCGTGACGATGGTCACGCCATGGCCGGTCAGCTTCTTGCGCAGGCGGTAGACCAGCACCTCGATGGCGTCCGGACTCACGTCGGCATCGAGCGAAAAGACCTTGTCGAGCAGTTGCGCCTTGGTCAGCGGCTGGCCGCTGCGGGCCAGCAGTGCACCGAGCAGCGTGGATTCGCGCGGCGTGAGCGCCAGCGGGGCGCCGCCGAGCGTGAAGCTGCGCGTCTCGCCATCGAATACCAGCGTGCCGCATTGCAGGCGGGGATGGGCGCGGCCGCGGCTGCGGCGGATCAGCGCGAGGATGCGCGCCTCCAGTTCGGCGATGGCGAACGGCTTGGGCAGGTAATCGTCGGCGCCAAGGTTCAGGCCGCGCACGCGTTCGTCGAGGGTGTCCTGGGCGGTCAGGATCAGCACCGGCGTGCGGTCGTCGCGGCCGCGCATGGCCTTGAGCACGGCCAGGCCGTCCTTGCCGGGCAGGCGCAGGTCGAGCACCACGGCGTCGTATTCCTCGGCCATCAGCCGGGCTTCGGCCTGCAGGCCGTCCGCCACGTGCTCGATGACGAAGCCGCCCTGCTCCAGCGCGCGGGCCACCCAGCGGGCCAGTTCCACCTCATCTTCTACCAGCAGGATACGCATGCCGGACCTCCTCCGCCGGATCGGGAATCGAGGGCGCGGGCGCGTCCCGAGGGCGCCTATAATACCTCCGCCCTGCCCGCCGGTGTCGGCGGCCTGTCCCTCATCGCCCTCCGTTCCGCCTTGCCGAATCGCGTCCTGACATCGTCCCTGCCGACGCCATCCTCCGCGCCCGCGTCGCCCGCATCGCCGGTGCGCCGGCACCTGCTGCGCGCGGGGGCCGCGCTGGCCGCCCTGCCCGCGCTGGCCCACGCCGCGCCGCGCGTGCCGGCCGGCTATCCGCCCGAGTACGCCGGCATCATCGAACGGGCCCAGCGGGAGGGCGCGGTGGCGGTCTACGCGTCCACGGATCTTGAGGTGGTGCAGCCGCTGATCGCGGCCTTCGAAGCGCGTTATCCCGGCGTGCGCGTGCGCTACGCGGACCTGAACACGGTGGAGCTGAACGATCGCTTCCTGGCCGAGAGTGCGGCGCTGGGCACTACGCGCGCGCCGCGCGACGCGGCCTTTGCCGATGTGCTGTGGAGCACGGCGATGGACCTCCAGATCAAGCTCGTCAACGATGGCTATGCCCAGCGCTACAACTCGCCCGAGCGCGCCGGCCTGCCAAGCTGGGCGGTCTGGCGTGACGAGGCCTGGGGCACGACCTTCGAGCCGGCCGTGATCGTCTACAACCGCAAGCATTTCGATGGCGCGCACGTGCCCGGCAGCCGCAGCGGGCTGGCGCGGCTGCTGCAGGAGCGCGGGCCGCAGTGGCGCGGGCGCATCGTGACCTATGACGTGGAGCGTTCGGGCGTGGGCTACCTGCTGGCGCAGCAGGATGCGCGCATGGGCAGCGAGTTCTGGTATCTGGCGCAGGCGCTGGGCCGCGCCGGCGTGAAGCTGTCGGCCTCGACGGCGGACATGATCGAAGGCATCGCCAGCGGGGAACTGGTGCTGGGCTACAACCTGCTGGGGTCGTACGCGCTGTCGCTGATGGAGCGCGGCGCCAGCATCGGGGTGATCGCGCCGCGCGACTACACGCTGGTGATGTCCCGCGTGGCGTTCATCGCCCGGCAGGCGCCGCGGCCCAACGCGGCGCGGCTGTGGCTGGACTTCGTGCTGTCGCGCGAGGGGCAGGCGCAGCTCGGCAAGTCCACTTCCCAGCTTTATACGATCCGCACCGATACCGACAGCGCCTACACGGCCCAGACGCTGGCGGAGCGGCTGGGCTATGCGCTCAAGCCGATCAGCGTGGGCCCCGGCCTGCTGGCCGCGCAGGACGCCCTGCGCAAGCGGGCGTTCCTGGCGCGCTGGCGCGAGGCGCTGCGGGGATAGCGCTGGGGCGTGGGCTCAGTCCGCCAGGGCCTGCGGGGTGGACGACGCGCAGAGCGTGGCCATCTCGGCGTCGATCGGCGCCATCGGGCGCGGCACGTAGCCGCGCCGGAGTGCGGTGGAGAAGCGCAGCATGTCGATCATGGCGTCGGCCAGCCGCTCGGCTTCGTTGTTGAGTTCGAAATCCTCGGGCGAGAACAGCCAGTGCGCCAGCACGCCGCCAATCGCCGCGTGGAAGGCATTCACGGCCAGCGGGATGTCGAGGTCCGCCGGCAACTGGCCGCATTCCACAGCCATGCGCAGGTGCTCGTGCATCTTGACCAGCCCTTCCTTGTGGGACTGGCGCTGGCGTTCGAAGATCGCGCCGTTGTCCTGCACCATCTCGCACTTGTGGAAGATGATCTCGAACACGCGGCGCCACTGCGGGTTCACCACGGTCTGCTTGAACACGAAGGCGCAGATGTCGCGGATGCTGTTGAGCGGATCTTCGCGCAGCGCCCGCCGCTCGGGGGCGATCAGCGCCTCCACGGGCAGGTTCACGCGGTCGCACATGGCCGCGAAGACATCGCTCTTGTTCTTGAAGTGCCAATAGATGGCGCCGCGCGTGACGCCGGCAGCCTCGGCAATATCGGCAAGTGACGGGCGCGCCACGCCACGGGCGTGGAACACCGCCTCGGCGGCATCCAGGATCCGGTTGCGGGTTTCCTGCGCTTCTTCCTTGGTACGTCTGACCATTTCCTCTTTCCTGCCAGCGGACGCTTAGCCGCCCAGGTCTCCGTTGTGCCACATAATTGTGACGACATCCTCTCATTATTCATGGCGACACCGCCAATCAGCGGGGCGCATCCTAACCTGCCCGCAATATTCGTGCTCACTGTTGACGCAAATCGTCAAGATCGCCTCAAAAGGGCCGCGCTTCTAAGTGTTGTAAAAGGCGCTGTTTGCGGGTGGGACTTAACATACATGCTTGAATGTATATATACTACGCGCTTGCTCGATCGCCGGCCAGCCCAAGATCCAGTGACGCCCTGCACGCAAAGTGACGTCGCGGCCGGTGCCCCGGGCTCCAACCTGCCAGTTGTACCGCACCAACGCCGTTAGCCATGCGCCCCCTCAAGGGGGCCGGCTTGCGGTGCGTATTGCGTTTTTCCCGCACTCGCCACCACAGGAGGCGCGCCCGTCCGGTGGTCACATGCGGCCAGTGCGGCAGATCTCAAACATCATCATGGGGTTATCGATGAGGAAGTCCCAACGTATCCATTGCGTTGCCGCCGCCGTGGCGGTCCTGGCGTTGTCTGCCTGCGGCCAGAAGGCTCCGCAGGGCGGCGCCATGCCGCCGGCGGAAGTGGGTGTGGTTACCGTCACACCGTCCGCCGTTGCCGTCATCAATGAATTGCCGGGCCGCCTGGAAGGCGTGCGGACCGCCGAAGTGCGCGCCCGCGTGGAAGGCATCGTGCTGTCCCGCAACTACACCGAAGGCGGCGAAGTGAAGGCTGGCCAGGTGCTGTTCCGCATCGATCCGGCCCCGTACCAGGCGCAACTGGCGTCCGCCAAGGCGCAACTGGAACGGGCCGAGGCCAATGCCGTCTCCGCCCGCCAGAAGGCCGAGCGCTACAAGCCGCTGGTGGCCGCCAACGCGGTCAGCAAGCAGGAGTTCGACGATGCCGTGGCCGCTGCCGGCCAGGCCAACGCCGACATCGCCGCTGCCAAGGCTGCCGTGACCACGGCCCAGATCAACCTGGGCTACACCACGGTCACTGCGCCGATCTCCGGCCGCGTGGGCCGCGCGCTGGTCACCGAAGGCGCGCTGGTCGGCAAGGGCGAAGCCACCAAGCTGACGGTGGTGGAGCAGGTCGACCCGATCTGGGTGACGTTCACGCAACCTGCCGCCGAAGTGGCGCGCCTGCGCCGGGCTATCGAGACCGGCCAGGTCAAGGGTGTGAATGGCGGTGCACGCGTGCACCTGTTCCCCGAGGCGGGCGACCGCGAGTACGGCCAGACCGGCAAGCTGCTGTTTACCGACATGACCGTGGACCCGACCACCGGCTCGATCACGCTGCGCGCGGAGTTCCCGAACGCCAAGCGCGAACTGCTCTCGGGCACCTTCGTGCGCGTGAAGATCGAGCAGGGCGTGGACGAGAACGCCCTGACCGTGCCGCAGCGCGCGCTGATCCGCACGGCCCAGGGCGCCAGCGTGATGGTGGTGGGTGCCGACGGCAAGGTGGCCGTGGTGCCGGTCAAGGCACCGCAGGCGATCGACGACCGCTGGATCATCACCGAAGGCCTGAAGGGCGGCGAGAAGGTGATCGTGGAAGGGCTGCAGAAGGTGCAGCCGGGCGCGCCCGCCAAGGCCGTGCCGTTCCAGGCGCCGAAGACTGCGTCGACCCCGGCCACCCAGGGCTGAACCCGCGCCCATCGCCCCATCAAGCAATAACTAGGGAGCCAGATTCATGGCCAAGTTTTTTATCGACCGGCCGGTGTTCGCGTGGGTGCTCGCGCTGATCATCGCGCTCGGCGGGGTGCTGGCGATCCTGCAGCTGCCGATCGCCCAGTACCCCAACATCGCCCCCCCGATCATTTCGGTGACCACGACTTACCCCGGTGCGTCCGCCAAGACCATCGAGGACTCGGTGGTGTCCGTGATCGAGCAGGAACTCAACGGCGCGCCGAACCTGCTGTACTACGAGTCGCAAAGCGAGGCGTCCGGGCTGGCGTCGATCAACATCGCGTTCGCGCCGGGCTCGAACGTCGACCTGAACTCCGTGGAGGTGCAGAACCGCCTCAAGCGCGTGGAAGCGCGCCTGCCGGCGGAGGTGCGCCAGCAGGGCGTGAAGGTGGACAAGGCCGGCAACAACTACATGATGTTCATCACGGTCTCGTCCAAGTCCGGCAACACGGATGCGATCGCGCTCGGTAACTTCGTCTCCGCGCAGGTGGTGGACTCCATCCGCCGCGTGCCCGGCGTGGGCTCGGCCGACCTGTTCGGTACCGAGTACGCCATGCGCATCTGGCTGGACCCGGCCAAGCTGACCGGCTACAACCTGACGCCGCTGGACGTGACCGCCGCGGTCTCCGAGCAGAACATCCAGGTCGCCGTGGGCGAGCTGGGCGGCACGCCGTCGCCCCGGGGCACCGAGCTGAACGCCACGGTCAGCACGGAAAGCCGGCTGACCACGCCGGAGCAGTTCGCCAACATCCTGCTGCGCACGAACCCGGACGGGTCGTCGGTGCGCATCAAGGACGTGGGCCGCGTGGAACTGGGCGGCGCGGACTACTCCACGCTGGCGCGCATCAACGGCAAGCCGGCGTCGGCCATCGCCATCAAGCTCGCGCCCACGGGTAACGCGCTGGCCACGGCCACCGCCGTGCGCGCGAAGATGGAAGAGCTGCAACGCTACTTCCCGCCGGACTACGAGTTCAGCGTGCCGTACGACACCTCCGCCTTCGTGAAGATCTCGATCGAGGAAGTGGTCAAGACGCTGCTCGAGGCCGTGGTGCTGGTGTTCCTGGTGATGTACCTGTTCCTCCAGAACTTCCGCGCCACGCTGATCCCGACCCTGGTGGTGCCGGTGGCGCTGCTCGGCACGTTCGGGGCGATGCTCGCCTTCGGCTTCTCCATCAACGTGCTGACGATGTTCGGCATGGTGCTGGCCATCGGTATCCTGGTGGACGATGCCATCGTGGTCGTGGAGAACGTCGAGCGGATCATGAGCGAGGAGGGGCTCTCGCCCCGCCAGGCCACCCGCAAGGCCATGGGCCAGATCACCGGCGCCATCGTCGGCATCACGCTGGTGCTGACCGCCGTGTTCATCCCGATGGCGTTCTTCTCGGGCTCGGTCGGCAACATCTACCGCCAGTTCTCGCTGTCGCTGATTGCCTCGATGGCGTTCTCGGCCGTGCTGGCGCTGACGCTGACCCCGGCGCTGTGCGCCACGCTGCTCAAGCCGGTCGAGGCCGGCCATCACGAGGAGAAGAAGGGCTTCTTCGGCTGGTTCAACCGCACGTTCGCCACGGCGTCCACCGGTTACCAGGGCATCGTCGCGCGCATCCTGAAGCGCTCGGGCCGCTACCTGATCATCTACGCGCTGATCATCGCCGGCGTGGTGCTGCTGTTCCAGCGCCTGCCGTCGTCGTTCCTGCCCGATGAGGACCAGGGTTACATGATCACGGTCGTGCAGCTGCCGCAGGGCGCCACGCAGGAGCGCACCATCGGCGTGCTCAAGCAGATCGAGGACTACTACCTGCAGAAGGAATCGAAGGTCGTCGACCAGATGATCACGGTGGCGGGCTTCTCGTTCTTCGGCCGGGGCCAGAACGGCGGTATCGCCTTCGTGCGGCTCAAGGACTGGAAGGAGCGTACTGGCGCGGACCAGACCGCGCAGGCGCTGGTGGGCCGCGCGTTCGGCGCGCTGTCGTTCATCAAGGACGCGATCATCTTCCCGCTGAACCCGCCGGCGATCTCGGAACTCGGCAATTCGTCGGGCTTCGACTTCCGCCTGCAGGACCGCACAGGGCAGGGCCACGCCAAGCTGATGGAAGCGCGTAACCAGATGCTCGGCATGGCGGCGCAGAATCCGGTGCTCCAGGGCGTGCGCCCGGAGGGCCAGGAAGACGCACCGCAGCTGCGCATCGACATCGATCGCGAAAAGGCGCGGGCGCTGGGCGTGACGGTGGCAGACATCAACAACACGCTGACCGTTGCCTTCGGTTCCTCGTATGTGAACGACTTCATCTACGAAGGCCGCGTGCGCCGGGTGATCGTGCAGGCAGAGGGCGCCGACCGGCAACTGCCGGACGACCTGACCAAGCTGCGCGTGCGCAACGCCAATGGCGACATGGTGGCCTTTGCCTCGTTCGCCACTTCGCAGTGGATCATGGGTTCGCCGCGCCTGGAGCGCTACAACGGCATGCCGGCCGTCAAGCTGGCCGGCCAGGCCGCGCCGGGCAAGTCCACGGGCGAGGCCATGCGCGTGATGGAGGAGAACTTCGCCAAGCTGCCGCCGGGCTTCGGCTTCGAGTGGTCGGGCCAGTCGTACGAAGAGCGCCTGGCCGGCTCGCAGGAGCCGATTCTCTACACGCTGTCGCTGGTGATCGTGTTCCTGTGCCTGGCCGCGCTCTATGAGAGCTGGTCGATCCCGGTGGCGGTGCTGCTGGTGGTACCGCTGGGCGTGCTCGGCGCGCTGCTCGGCGTGACGCTGCGCGGCATGCCCAATGACGTGTACTTCAAGGTGGGCCTGATCGCGACGATCGGTCTCTCGGCGAAGAACGCCATCCTGATCGTGGAATTCGCCAAGGACCTGCAGGCCCAGGGCAAGGGGCTGGTCGAGGCGACGCTTGAGGCGGTGCACCTGCGCTTCCGGCCGATCCTGATGACGTCGTTCGCGTTTATCCTGGGCGTGCTGCCGCTGGCGATTGCCACCGGCGCGGGCTCGGGCAGCCAGCGCGCCATCGGTACGGGCGTGATGGGTGGGATGATCACGGCCACGGTGCTGGCGATTTTCCTGGTGCCGGTATTCTTCGTGGTGGTGCGCGGCCGCTTCAAGGGCAGCGCCAGCCAGCACGAGCGGGAACGCGCGCGCCTGGAAGAAGCCCAGGAGAAAAACTGACATGACCAAGACACTGACCACACTGCTGCTGGTGGCCGGCGTGCTGACGGGCTGCACGCTGGCGCCGCACTATGACCGTCCGGCCGCGCCGGTGGCCGCCGGCTTCCCGGCGGCGCCGGAGGGCTATGCGTCCGCCGAGGTGAAGAGCGGCGAGAGCCGCCGCGCCACGGAAATCGGCTGGCGCGATTTCTTCACCGATCCGCGCCTGCAGGGGCTGATCGCCGCCGCGCTGGAGAACAACCGCGACCTGCGCACGGCTGCCTTGCGTATCGAGGAAGCACGCGCCCAGTACCGCATCCAGCGCGCGGACCTGCTGCCGACCCTGAACGGTAACGCGAGCTTCCAGCGCGGCCGCTTCTCGGGGGCGACCTCGGGCGTCGATCAATCGTTCACGGGCAACATCTACCAGGTGGGCCTGTCGGTGACCCAGTGGGAGCTGGACTTCTTCGGGCGCGTGCGCAGCCTGTCGAACGCCGCGCTGGCCCAGTACCTGAGCACCGAAGAGGCCCATCGCGCCGCCTATATCTCGCTGGTGTCGGAAGTGGCCAAGGCCTATCTGGCGGAGCGCGCGGCGGCCGAGCAGTACGACCTGGCCCGCAATACGCTGGAAGCGCGCCAGAGCACGTTCGAGCTGGCGAAGCGGCGTTTCGATGCGGGGGCGACCTCGGCTCTGGATCTGCGCGACAACGAATCGCTCGTGGCGCAGGCCCGCGTGGCCGCCGCGCAGCTGGCACGCCAGCGCGCGCAGGCGCAGAACGCGCTGGAAGTACTGGTGGGCAAGCCGATCGGCGAGCTCGCCAACCTGCCGGCGCCGATGCAGCTGTCCGACGAGCGCATCATCAGCGACATCCCGGAAGGCTTGCCGTCTGATCTGCTGACGCAGCGTCCGGACATCCGCCAGGCCGAACAGGCGCTGCTGTCGGCCAATGCGAACATCGGCGCGGCGCGGGCGGCGTTCTTCCCGCGCATCACGATGACCGCCAGTGCCGGCAACATCAGCACGTCGTTCACCAACCTGTTCGACTCCGGCGCCAACGTCTGGTCGTTCTCGCCGCAGCTGGTGCTGCCGATCTTCGACTATGGCCGCAACCTGTCGAACCTCGACCTGGCCAACGTGCGCAAGAACATCCAGGTGGCGAACTACGAGAAGACCATCCAGGTGGCCTTCAGCGAAGTGGCCGATGCCCTGGTGGCACGCGGCACGCTGGAAGAGCAGGTGGCCGGCCAGCAGCAGCAGCGCGACGCGGAATCGGCGCGCTACGAGCTGTCCCGGCTGCGCTTCCGCAGCGGCGTGGCGAGCTATCTGGACGAACTCGACGCGCAGCGCCAGCTGTTCTCCGCCGAGCAGGCGCTGATCCAGGCGCGGCAGTTGCGTCTGGTCAACTCGATCGACCTGTACCGCGCGCTGGGCGGCGGGCTGACCGAGACGGGTGCAGTGGCGCAGGCCACCACGCCGCCGACGGGCACCTCGGCACAGTAAGGACTGCGGTAACGCAGATGCAAAAAGGGCGAAGCGCGAGCTTCGCCCTTTTTGCTTGGAATCGCCGGATCAGAACTTGTACGTCGCCGCCAGGAAGAAGATGATCGGATTCGGTTCGAGCTTCGTCTTCGAGGTGGACAGCGTGGTGCCGTCGGACGCCTTGATGGTCATCGTCGAGGTGCTCTTCAGCGGGATGTAGGTCACCGCCGCCGTCACGCCCCAGTGCTCGTTGAAGTTGTAGGTGCCGCCGACGTTGAACACCGGCGCCCACGACGACGAGGCATCGGCATGCACCGAAGTCGGCCCCGGGATGCCGGCGCCGGCCGCCAGCACCGCGCCGAGGTTGTTGTTGACCGATTCCGCGAAGGCCGGATTGACGCGGATATCGGTGAAGAAGTTGTACGACACGCCCACGCCCAGGAACGGCCGGAAGCGCGTGCCGGGCTCCAGGAAGTGGTACTGGACCATCGCGGCAGGGCTCCACTGGCGGGCGCGCGTGATGATCGGGTTCAGCGACGGATCGCCCAGGCTCTGCCGCCCCAGCGCGCCGGCCGGCCCGGGCGGGATCAGCTCGCCGTGGCCGTACAGCTTGAACTCGGGCGGAATGCCACCCACGGCCGTCACGGCGATATGGTCCGTGACGAAGTGGCTGAAGGTCAGCCCCAGCGTATCGGCGTTCGACGTCGACAGGCCGCTGCCCGGCGCCGTGAACGTGGAGGGCAGGCCGAGCGGGTAGTTGATCGGCACATCTACCACGCTGGTGGTCAGCGGCGGGCTCGTGCCATGGGTCTGGATATGGAACCAGCCGGCCGAGACGACATTGTCCCCCGCTTTCTGGGCGTGGGCGGTCGGCATGGCAGCCCACGCGACAAGCGCGGTGATGATGGCAAGCAGGCGGTGCATGGACAGGCGTTGCAGTGTCATCTTAGGTCTCCTGTCCGTTATTCGACGAACGCGCCGACGGTGAAGTAGGGCGAGCCGTTGCGGTCCTCGACAAAGCCGAACACGCCGCGCGGGCCGGTGAACATGAACTTGCCCTTGGGCCCGCTGGCGCCGACGTCCTTGCGGGTCGTGGTGACCACGCCCGGTACCGTCTGGGAGAAGTCGAGCTTCAGCGCCGTGGCCAGGGTGGCGTCCGAGGCGCGGAACGGGTCGAGCATGGCCGCGTCGCCATCGACCAGCGCCGTCACGCGGTACTCGAAATTGCTGTCCACGCCCACGTACTCGGCGTTGTAGGTGCCCTGCGGCGCGGAGACCGCCTGCGCCATCATGCCGATGCCGATCTCGTCGTCGGCGCCCACCGGCAACTGGGTGAAGTCGTCATTGGCGAAGCCCACCCGGATCATGATCGGCACCAGGTGCCCGGCCAGCTTGCCGACGATCAGGTAGGCGCGGCCCAGCACGGCGCCCAGCGTCGGCGGCAACTCGCCCTCGTAGTGCGTGGAGAGCAGCGTGCCGTTGTCCTGCGGCACGAACTTGTCGCCGCGCTGCTTGCAGGTGCCGCCGGCCTTGTTGTCGCACACCGTGAACGAGCCATCGGCCGCCAGCGCCATGCGGTAGTCCTGCGCCACCATCTGGAACTTCTTCGATGGCACCTCATGGAAGCCGGAGCCGTTGTAGGTGCCGGCAATCTTGGTCAGGTCGGTCTCGGTCTGTGCGAAGCCGATGAACTGGAAGAACGGGAAGGTGGTGTCCGGCACCGAACCCGCGCCGGCGATGCCGTTGAACTGGATGCGCGCCCCCGGAATGGTGCCGCCCATCACGCCCTGGCCGATGAACAGCCGCGCCGGCCGGGCCGGGTCCAGGCTGGCGCCGAGCAGCTGGAACGCGCACTGGTTGAGCTTCCCGGTCGGCAGGCCGGTTTCCTTCGCCAGCGTGCCGGTCATCACGTTCTTGCCGCCGGTGGGGTCGGAGCGGGTGGGCTTGATCGTACCCGTGGTGCGCGGCACCGACGAATCGAGGAAGGTGACGGCCCAGGTGCGCTGGGTGGTGTCGATCTGCACCTTGACCAGTTCGCCCGAGCCCGTGCCGCCGATGTAGGGCGTGGAATAGTCGATGGCGCTCGGGCACAGCCGCACCGGCGCGGCGGCCGGCGTGGCGGTGCCGCCGCCGCCGTCCCCGTCGCCACCGCAGGCGGCGAGCAGGGCGGTGGCGCCGAGTACCAGCGCAACGCGGCCCAGCCACGGTTGGCGACGATGGTTGCCGACGGGAAGCGAGTCAGGAAGCGGGGAGGGCAGTTGGGGCATGAGGCGTCTCCTTGGTCTTTCTTATGGTGTGGGGTGCGGAATCAGCGGCTGGCCAGCGCGCTCACGCGGAACGTGGGGCTCGCGGCGGGCCCGAACAGGTGCGCGTAGACCGGGCCGGTGGTGATCAGCTTGCCGGTGACGCCGCTGTTGTCGGTGGTGGCCACTACGCCGGGCTGGGTGGCCTGCGTGAAGTCCATCTGGAAGCCGCCCACCGGCTTGAGCGACGAATCCTGCGGATCGATCAGCGCGACGAGGTTGTCGTGGACGATCGACGACAGGTACTTAAAGTCGCTGCCGGAGCCGATGTAGCTGCCCTGCATCGCCGCCTGCGCGGTGGCGGTAGTGGGCGAGAGCAGCGCCAGGCCCGATTCGTCATCCACGCTGAGGATGTTCGCCGCCAGGTCGATGCGGGCATAGCCGACGCGGATCAGCAGCGGCACCTGCGCGCCGGCGAGCTTGCCGACCACCAGCACGCCCTTGGCGAGGCTGTTGTTGTCCTGCAGGAAGGCCTTGTCGAAGAAGTGCGGGTAGGGCTGGCTGCTGTTGGCGTTGTCGCTGTCGAACGCGCCGTCGGTGCCCGCGCGTAGCTTCCACGGCTGGCCCGTGGTCACGCAGTTGCCGCTCGATGCGTGACAGGTGCCATCGGCATTGAGCGTCTCCACGGTCTGCGCCGTGGCGGGCAGGAAGTAGCCGGCCGGGAACAGCTCCCCGCCGGACGGCACGAGGTGATAGCCGAGCACGTTGTAGGTGCCGGCCACCTTGGCGAAGTCGGTCTCGGTCTGGGCGAAGGCCAGCACCGGGTACATCGGGAAGGTGGTCCGGGGAATCGCACCGATGCCGACGATACCGGCGTACTCGATCGTCGCCCCGGGAATGCCGCCGCCGGCCACGCCGTTGCCGATGAAGATGATCGGCGGGTTGGCCGGGTCGATCAGCGCCTGCGACACGCCGTCTGAGGCCGTAGCCGTCTTCAGCTCGTACGCGCACTGGTTCTGCGCCGGGGTGGGCAGCGGGCGCGTGGGATGCGCCATCGTGCCGGTCAGTGTCACGCCGGCGCGCGTCGGGTAGATGTCGTTGGTGGCCTTCGGCACGGCGGATTCGAGGATCTGGATGCGGTACGTGCCCTGCGTGGAGTCGAACTGCATCTTCACGAGTTCACCGGCGCCGGAGCCGCCCGTGTAGGTGGTGTTGTAGTCGAGCGTGTCCGGGCACAGCGCGGCCACGGGCTGGTTCTGCGTGGGGCCGGTGGCGGGGCAGCTGTGGGTGGCGCCGCACTGCTGCGCGGCGGCGGGCGCAGCGGTGCCCGGGTCATCGCCACCGCCGCCGCAAGCGGCCAGCGTGAGCGTCAGGCTTACCCCAGCCAGGATGGCGGCGAAGCAAAGCGCGCGGTCGGGCGTGCGCCGAAGATGCAGCTCGGACATGACTTGTCTCCATGTTGTTATGACCGGCGGTCCGCTTGCTGCGGATCTGTCGCGGTGGGTCGGACTCTCGCGTCTGGCGCGTTTGAGCGTCAATAGAGCGGTCGTTCCAAACAACGGCGGCCGGCCTGTCGGCGTTGCCGTGCAAGCGCGCGGAGGCCAGCGTTCAAACCGTGCGCGGAGGCCCCCGCGTCCACATTCAAACGCCCGGCGCGCGCACCTGCGCGGCGGTCAGAACTTGTATTCGCTGTTGGCGGGGTCGAACGCGGAGGCGTCGAAGGTCTTCTTCACCGCGCGCTCGAACACGATCTTCTCGACCATGTTGCCGTCCGCGTCCCACGCGGTTTCCACGCGCGGCCACGGGTGCTTGAGGTCCAGCATCAGCTGCACCTTCTTGGCGTAGTACTTGGGCGCGCCCTCGGGCAGGTCCCAGGTCAGCGCCACCATGCGCACCCCCTGTTCGCGCACGATCTCGGCGCGGTTGTACTTCTCGGAGAGGCCGGCGGCACGCAGCGAGCGCGCGTCGCGCTCCAGCATCGACAACACGAACTGGAAGCCCAGGTCGCGCACCGTATGGTTCGACTGAGACCTGGCGAGCGTGCCATCGAGCGAGATCCACATCGACGTGAAGCCCATGATGCCGCCCAGGTGGCCGTACATCTCGTCCTTGCGGCGCGTCTCGTCGTAGATGATTTCCTGCCCCGACTGCACGCCGTTGGGCAGCCACCTGGCGTAGAGCTGGCGCGGCTGGTGGCGGTAGCGGATCATCATGCGCGCCGGGGTGTCCTGCCACTGGCCGTTGAGGCGCTCCTGGCGGGTCATCCAGTATTCATATTCGGGATAGCGGCTCATCTCGGCGCGCGCCCACATCAGCAGGGTCTCGGGCTGCAGGGCGTCGAAGGTGGCCAGCAGTTGGGCATCGGGCAGCGCGGCCAGCTCGCCGCTGGCGGTCTGCTTCGAGAACAGCGCCGACTGCTGGGCGGCGGGCAAGCCGTCATAGGGCGTGGCGGCGCGCGTACCCGGTGCTGCGGATTGGGCGGCGGCCGGGGGCGCCGTCTGGGCGCGAGCCAGCGGCAGGCCAACGTGTTGCGTGGCCAGCAGGCCGATGACGGCGCCGATGGCGGCGACCAGATGCAATGGCTTCATCGCGTGTCTCCTTGTCTGTTGTTGCGCAAGGCGTGGGCAAATTCCGGGCAGCAGGGCGCCCGTGCGTGGCGCGCAGGGCGTCACGCCTCGCGGTTTGCGTGGCGAAAAGAATCGATCTCGAATCAGGGCAATCCCGGCGCGACGTGGGTCGTCGCGCGCCCGGTGCCAGGGCGGCGGTCCCGGTGGAGACCGCCGCGCGCGGCTAGTTCCTGGAGCGGGTGCGCATCCAGTCGTCGAGCGGATTGCTGGGGAAGGCGGGACACATCTCGCGGCGTACCGCCAGGCTGGCGGTGGCCGCGCGCGCGGTCCCTTCGTTGCGTACCGTGCGCGTGCCGCGTCGGGCACGGCTCACGGCGGCGGCCGTGGCAACGGCGGCCTGGTGGGCCTCGCTCTCCACGGTGGCGGCCAGGGCCTCCATATGGGCCTGTTCGTCGGCCTGCTGGGCATCGCCGATGTCGAACACGTCCTGTAGCGCGCCCAGTTCCTGCGTCTCGGGCGCGGGCGCCTTGAGGGCCGCCACCACCATCGACGTCAACTGGGCCAGCACGTGCGCATCGCTCATGCTCTTGCCCTGCGTGAACGCCGGCATCAGGTTGCCGAGTTCATCGCCGGCCAGCACGCCGGCCAGTGCCTTGAGGGCGAAATGCAGGCGCCAGCCGAGTTCCTGGCGTGGCACGTCCGGCAGCGCCCGGGCGAAGGCTTCGAAGAAGCGCCCGAACACCGGCGCGTAGTGCCCCATCAGGTAGGACTGGATGAACGGCGAGGTGTCCGAATACACCCGCCCGAGCAGGCGCAGGAAGGAAGGACCGCCGATCTCTGGCTGGCGTGCCATCTGCAGCGCGGGCACAAACAGCGCGCCCATCACGTGTTCGCAGCGGATGGCGTGGCCGGGCCAGCGGGCCTCGCAGGCATCGAGGAGCGCCAGCCGCCGCGTGTTGAGAGGATCCAGCCGGCGGCCGAGCACCGCCTGCATCATCATTTCCTTGCTGCGGAAGTGGTAGTTGACGGCTGCGAGATTGACGATCGCCCGCGACGTGACTTGCCGCAGGGAGGTCGCTTCGTAGCCCACTTCGATGAACAGCTTCTCGGTCGCATCCAGGATCCGCGCCTTGGTATCGCCTGCCGTGCTTTTGCCGGTCTTCATGGGGTGTCTCTCGCAAAATTACTGCTGTGGACCCCTGCAAATATCCACTACCACTGTCGCTCCGTTGCTCTGCTGGCGTACGGATGCTTGAAACGGTTGTACGAAGCCTACTTCACCGCCTCGACTGTTTCACAAGTGCAATTTTCGAAGAGTTCCTCTAGACCGCGAGTACCGATCCGCCAGGCAGAAAACCTACGCGAATCCGTAGGGTCGCCACAGTCGCCGCGCCCCCGCCATGCCTTGTCATGCCAAGCCTGGCGGCGGTTTGCCTGCGCTGCGCGATCCCCAACCCAACGACTACCGCCCCCCCGAGCGGGCCGCCGCCAGTCTCATCACGCCGTGATGCGAGCTGACAGCGACATAACATTTTGCGCCGTCAATGCGAAAACTGACAACTGGGGATTCGCCCCGATGCTGGTCGGAAACACTGACCCGTCCAACACAGACAAATTGGACAAATGATGATGCCGGCCCTGGCTGTCCACCACGCCGCGCGCCGGATCGTCGCTCATCGCGCAGCCGCCCATCAGGTGGGCGGTAAACAGCAGGGCGCGGAACGGCTTCAGGGGCAGGGTCTGGATGGCATCGCGCGCCTGCGGCCAACTGGTGTACCAGGCGGCGTCCAGGTGGGCCGGGCGCACCCGTTTGGCGCCGGCCGCGAACTGGGCCTCGGCCATGCTCAGCCAGGCGCGGCGCACGCCGTCCCAGACGTAGTCGCTCAGGGCGTACTCCAGCACCGGGCTGCCATCGTCGGCCACGCGCACCCGCCCGCCCGGGCTGTCCGGCACGAAGCCGTCGCGCAACAGCGCCAGCATGGCGTTGGTATGGGGCAACGCGGCCATCTCGCGGCGCAGCGCATCGCCAAAGTTGTTGAGCACGCCGGCGCTGATGCCCGGGAACATCGGCGGTACCTCCAGCTTGTAGCCCATCGGACCAGTGGTGCCATTGCGCCATTGAAATTCGTCCGAGGCGATGGATTGGGGCGCGCCATAGTACGGTTCAATAAGCTCAGGCATTTCTGCGATGCTCAGATTCACCGGATGAATAAACGTGCGACGGCCGACAAGATCGTGCGGGTCCGGCACCCCCGAGCGCAGCAGCAGCGCTGGCGAGTTGATGGCCCCGCCCGCCACCACTACGTGACGCGCCCGCACGCTCAGCGTGACGCCGGTCGGCGTATAGCCGTCGAAGCCGAGGGCCTCGCCGGTCAGCCCGTGCACGGCCTTGCCGTCATGGTCGAGCTTGCGCACCCGCACCCGGTGCACCAGCGTGGCGCCATGGGCGAGCGCGTTGGGAATCGTCGACACCAGCATCGACTGCTTGGCGTTGACCGGGCAGCCGAAGCCGCAATAGCCCGAGTTCCAGCAGCCCTTCACATTGCGCGGAATCACGTGCGATTCCCAGCCGAGCTGGTCGCAGCCGCGCTTGAGCACCGCGTTGTTCGGATTCGGCGCCATCGCCCACGGCGCCATGCCGAGGCGGGCCTCGATGCGCGCGAACCACGGCGCCATGTCCGCCTCGCTGTGGCCTGTCACCGCGTGCTCGCTGGCCCAGTGCGCCAGCGTGCGGGGCGGCGTGCGGAAGCTGGACGACCAGTTGACCGTGGTGCTGCCGCCCACCGAGCGGCCCTGCAGCACGGCGATGGCGCCGTCCGCCGTCGCCCGGGCGGCCGCCTCCTGGTAGAGATCGCGATAGGCGCGCGCCTCGTCCATGTCCCGGAAGCTGTTCGAGGTATGCAGCCCGCCTTCCTCGAGCAGCAGCACCCGCAGGCCCGCCTCGCTGAGGATTTCGGCGGCGATGCCGCCGCCCGCGCCGGTGCCGATGATCGCCACGTCGGCGTCGAGCGTGCGCGGCGCGGTGAACGTGGCGGCGTCCAGCACCTTCCAGCCGGACGCGATGCCGGCACTGTAAATATCGTCGATGGCCATGAGCGGGAGCCTTAGCTGTGGAGGGCGCGATAGACCGCGGGATTCGGGCCGGGATAGCCGCTCGCGGCCCAGGTGCCCGGCAGCACGAAGTAGGCGACGCTGGCCAGCTTGACCAGCACCACGCCGCCCGCGTTGAGCGTCTCGAAACGGCTGGCGCGCCAGCGTGCGAGGAAGGCGCGCACCGCATCGGGCGTGGCCTGCTCCCACGGCGACCGAACGCCCGCCACGGCCCAGCGCAGCGGCGTGCTGGCCAACAGGTCGAGCAGCTTGCGCAGTTCCCCGCGCCCGTTCTGGTCCATCGCGGCGATGGTCCTGTCGATGTTCTTCACGGCGGCGGCCAGCCGCGTCTCGCGCGTGGCGGCGTCCGCCGCGGCCAGGTCGCTGGCGATGGCGGGCAGCAGGGCGCGGAACAGGGTCACATCGGCCGGACGCAGGAACGCCATGCCGGCCTGCGGCGGCGCATCGGCGGGCGTGCAGCCGGTCAGCGTGGGGAACAGCGCCGAGCAGGCGATGGCCGCCGAGAAGCCGGCACCAACCTGCAGGAACGCGCGGCGTGATGGCCTTGAGGGCCTTGATGGCCTTGAGGATCTTGAGGGACGTTGGGCGCGGGGTGGGGCGGTGGTCGCCGGTCGGGGCATGCGGTGTCTCCGGTTGTTCTTGTTGTCGCTGCGTTGCGATTCTGCCGAAGCGGCCGAAAATAATTTTGACTTCCCCTTCGGTTTCAAACGCGCGGATGACAGCCGTACCCACTGCTGCGCCCATCGCTGCGTCGCCGTTTCATGTGACGGCTAAGACGCTGGAAATCCCCCAAAAATAGAGCAATTCTTCAAGCCATCGGATTGACCCGGCCCGCAAGCGCTACCTATGATGACATCGACCAATGTCACAATCAACGGTGTCGCTAACGAGCCGCCGCCAGCCGGCGCCGCCAGCGCACCCACCGGAACGCCCCTTATGAACGCACCCGTGGATCTGCCGGCCGGTCTAGGCACCGAAGTCACCTGCGACATCGCCATCATCGGCAGCGGCTTTGCCGGCCTGGGCATGGCCATTCGCCTCAAGCAGTCCGGCGAGGAAGATTTCCTGATCTTCGAGCAGGCGGGGGCGGTGGGCGGCACCTGGCGCGACAACCACTACCCCGGCTGCGCCTGCGACGTGCAATCGCACCTCTATTCGTTCTCGTTCGCCCCGAACCCGGACTGGTCGCGCATGTTCTCGACCCAGCCGGAAATCCGCGCCTACCTGGAACACTGCACGGACCGCTTCGGCCTGCGCCCCCACCTGCGCCTCGGCCACGCGCTCCAGCAGGCCACCTGGGATGCCCCGGCAGGCTGCTGGCGCCTGCGCATGGCCGATGGGCGGCGCGTGCGTGCGCGCGTGCTGGTGTCGGGGATGGGCGGCCTGAGCCGGCCATCGATCCCCGATATTCCCGGCCTCGATACCTTTACGGGCGCGATGTTCCACTCGCAGCAGTGGCGCCACGACTATCCGCTGGCCGGCAAGCGCGTCGCCGTGATCGGCACCGGCGCCAGCGCAATCCAGTTCGTGCCGCAGATCGCGCCGCTCGTCGATCAGCTCGACCTCTACCAGCGCACCCCGCCGTGGATCATGCCGAAGCCGGACCGGCCGGTCTCCGCCGCCGAGCGCTGGCTGTTCCGCCACCTGCCCTTCACGCAGGCGCTGGCGCGCACGGGGATCTACTGGATGCTCGAATCGCGCGTGCTCGGCTTCGTGCTCCATCCCAAGCTGATGAAGGCGGTGGAGCGCATCGCGCGCCGCCACCTCCGGCGGCAGGTGCCGGACCCGATGCTGCGCGCCACGCTGACGCCGGACTACACCATCGGCTGCAAGCGCGTGCTGATTTCGAACGATTACTACCCGGCGCTGACGCGGCCCAACGTGGAGGTGGTGACCACCGGCATCGACCACGTCGAGGCGGACGCCATCGTCATGCGCGACGGCACGCGCCGCCCGGCGGACTGCATCATCCTCGGCACCGGCTTCCACGCCACGGACCCGCTGCCGCGCGGCGTGATCGTCGGCCGTGACGGCGAAGACCTGCTCGACGCCTGGCGCGACGGCGCGCAGGCCTACCTCGGCACCGCCGTGGCCGGCTTCCCGAACCTGTTCCTGATCGTCGGCCCGAACACCGGGCTGGGCCACAGCTCGATGGTGTTCATGATCGAGTCACAGGTGAACTACGTGCTCGATGCCCTGCGCCACATGCGCCAGGCCCGCCTCCAGGCCGTGGACGTGCGCCCACCCGTGCAGGCCGCGTTCAACCACAACATCCAGCAGAAGCTTGGCCACGCCATCTGGAGCGCCGGCGGCTGCGCCAGTTGGTACATCGACCCGCGCAACGGCAAGAACACCACGCTGTGGCCGGGCTTCACCTGGCAGTTCCGCCGCGCCACGCAGTCTTTCCAGCCGGCCGACTACGAGCGCTGGCCGGCGCGGCAGCCAGCCGGGCTGCCGCAGCCCGAAGACGCCGACGCGATCCGCGTCTAGCCACCCACGCAAAAAGAAGAGGAGACCCGCATGAAGGTGTTTCGAAACAAGGTGGCCGCCATCACCGGCGCCGGTTCGGGCATGGGCCGATGCCTGGCGATCCAGCTCGCGCAGGAAGGCTGCCACGTGGCCATATCCGATTGCAACGAGGCGGGGCTGGCGGAAACCGCCGCCCAGGTCGCGCGCCATGCACCTGGCGTGACGGTAACAACACATATCGTCGATGTGGCGGACCGCGCTGCCGTCCATGCCTGGGCGGACGACGTGGCCGCCGCGCATGGCCGCGTCAACCTGATCTTCAACAACGCCGGCGTGGCGCTGTCCAGCACCGTGGACGGCATGCAGTACGACGACCTCGACTGGATCATCGGCATCAACTTCTGGGGCGTGGTCCACGGCACGAAGGCCTTCCTGCCGCATCTCAAGGCCAGCGGCGAGGGCCACATCGTCAATACCTCGAGCGTGTTCGGCCTGTTCGCGCAGCCCGGCATGGGCGCCTACAACGCCAGCAAGTACGCGGTGCGCGGCTTCACGGAGTCGCTGCGGCAGGAACTCGACCTGATGGACTGCGGCGTCTCGGCCACCACCGTGCACCCGGGCGGCATCAAGACCAATATCGCGCGCGCCAGCCGCGTCTCGCCCAGCGTGAACGGCCTGCTCGTGCGCGACGCCCAGCAGGGGCGCGAGGAGTTCGAGAAGTTCTTCATCACCACGCCCGAGAAGGCCGCCGGCATCATCCTGGATGGCGTGCGCGCCAACAAGCGGCGCGTGCTGGTGGGGCCCGATGCCTACGCGGCAGACGCCATGGCGCGCCTGCTGCCGGCGGCGTACCAGTCGCTGGTGGTGCGCGAGACGCGCCGCAAGCGCAAGGCGCTGATGCCAGACGGCACGCCGGCGGCGGCCAGCGAAGGAGAGCGCGCATGACCCGCGCCGCGTTGCCGCGGGAAGCCGCGCTGCAGGCGCCGCCGGGCGCGTTTACGCGCTGGTTCGGGCAGGGGCGGGTGGGCTTCTTCAGCCTCTCCCGCGCCACGCTGGCGCGGCGCTACGCACTGCCGGCATCGCGCTGGGTGCAGGTGATGGGCGCGCTGGTTCACTACACCGAGGAGGGCGTGCCCGAGGGCGAGCCACTGGTGCTGATCCATGGTTTCGGCGCGTCCCTGCACACCTGGGAAGGGCTGATGCCGGCGCTGCGCCAGCGCTACCGCGTGCTGCGGCTCGACATCGCCCCGTTCGGCCTGACCGGCCCGCTGCGCGACGCGCGCGGCCGTGTGGTGACGATGGACATCCACGTCTACCGAGACTTCATCGACGCCTTCCTGGCCGCCGTGCAGGTCTCGCGCGCCACGCTGATCGGCAACTCGCTGGGCGGGCTGATCGCCTGGGACCTCGCCGTGCGCCGCCCGTCGCTGGTCAACCGGCTGGTGCTGATCGACGCCGCCGGGTTCCCGATGCAACTGCCTATCTATATAGATCTGTTCCGCCACGCGCTGGTGCGCTGGTCCGCGCCGCGCCTGCTGCCCGAGTGGATCATCCGGGCGGCCACGCGCGATGTGTACGGCGACGCCTCCCGCGTGCCCGAGGCCACCTTCCGGCGCTATGTCGATTTCTTCTATGCGGAGGGCAGCCGCGAGGCCATCGGCCGGATGGTGCCGAAGCTCGATTTCGCCGACCTCGCCACCGACCTGCTGGCCGGCGTGCGCGCGCCGACGCTGGTGCTGTGGGGCGAGCGCGACCGCTGGATTCCGCCCACGCACGCCGACGCCTTCCTGGCGCGGCTGCCCAATGCCACCCTGCGCCGCTACGCCGGCCTGGGCCATATCCCGATGGAGGAAGACCCGCAGCGCGTGGCGGCCGACCTCCTGCCGTTCCTGGACGCCGCCGGCGTCCCGTCCGCCACCAAGGAGCTCACATCATGATGCCAGTCCGTCGCGACGTGCATCCGCACCTCCCGCCAGCCCGCATCAGCGACTGGCACGAGCGCGGCCCCCACGTCACCCATTTCATCAACGCGCTGTCGATCTTCTTCCCGGCCGGCGAGCGCTTCTTCATGGACAGCGTGCGCCACTACCGCGACCAGCTCACCGACCCGGCGCTGAAACGCGCCGTGGCGGGCTTCATCGGCCAGGAAGCCATGCACACGCGCGAGCACATCCTCTATAACCGGCTGCTCGACGATGCGGGCCTGCCGGCAAGCCAGCTCGACAACTTTGTAGCAAAACTGTTGAATTTGCTGCGCAAGATCCTGCCGCACTCGTGGCAGCTGGCGCACACCATCGCGCTGGAGCACTACACGGCGATGCTGGCCGGCGGCATGCTGTCCGACCCGCGCCACATGGGCCGCTCCGAGCCCGGTTACCGGCAGGTGTGGACCTGGCACGCGCTCGAGGAAACCGAGCACAAGGCCGTTGCCTACGACGTCTGGAACGCCGTGATGAAGCCCGGCCCGTATCGCTACCTGCTGCGCGCGTTCACCATGCTGACCACCACGGTCACGTTCTGGGCGCTGGTGTTCGTGTTCCATGTGCGGCTGGTGATGGCGGACAAGACCTGCCGCCACAAGCTGCTCGGCTTCGGCGGGGTGGTCAACTTCCTGTGGGGCGCGCCGGGCGTGCTGCGCAAGATGATCCCGGAATGGTTCGACTACTTCCGGCCGGGTTTCCATCCATGGGACGAGGACAACCGGGCCGAGCTGAACCGGATCGGGCCGCTGATCGAAGAAATCGAGCAGACCGCGCTGCAGGCCGGGGCCAGCACGCGCGCGCCGTCGATCCGCAGCGCGGCCTAGTCGCGGGGCTCGTTGGGCGGTTCGGCGGGATCGTGCAGGTGTTCGAGGATCGCGGCGACGCGGTCCCCGAGGTACTTGTTGGCCGAGATCTCCAGCGCACGCATCATCTCGGTCTCCACGGCCACCATCGCCAGCGGGCGGATGCGCCAGAGGATGTCCACCAGCCGGGGCACCTCGGCCGGCGGCGGGAGCTGGCCCTCGCCAAAGCGGTCCAGCTCGCGCACGACCATGCCGACGATGCGGTCGGACACGGCCTGGAAGTGGCTGCGGGAATGCTCGATGATGTCCAGCACGTCTTCCAGCCCAAAGCCGGCCCGGGCGATCTCCGCCCCGGCCATCAGCGCGCGCGGGCTGCGCGCGAGGTAGCCGAAGCCGTCCGGCTCCAGCAGCCCCAGCGCGATGGCCTTGGCCAGCGCCGGGCGCGACACCGCGCGGCCGAACAGCCGGGCCAGCGCGAGGTAGGAATAGTGGTGCGGCGCCTCGCTGTTCCACGGGCTGCTGATGGCCGTCTCCAGGCCGAGGATGGAGCGCAGGTCGTGGCCTTCGACGATGGCCTTGAGCAGCTCCATGATGTTGGCGAGCGTGTAGCCGCGCGCCAGCAGGTGATGGATCAGGCGAAGGCGCCCGAGATGGGTTTGCGTGTAGATGCCGACCCGGCCGCGCCGCTCGGGCGGATCGATCAGGCCGCGATCCTGGTACGAGCGGATATTGCGCACCGTGGTGCCGGCCGCGCGCGCCAGTTCATCGATCGTGTATTCGGGATAGGGCGGCTTGGCGCCGCGCGGTTCGGTGGCCATGGGGGAAAATTCTAACCGAGTCGGCCAACCGCGCGACGCTACAATGCGCCATCGCCTGCCCCGCCCGCCGCCCCCCATGCACATCCGTTGGCTCGAAGACTTCGTCTGCCTGGCGCAGGCCGGCAGCCTGGCGCGCGCGGCCGAGTTGCGCAATGTCACGCCGCCGGCGTTTGGCCGGCGCATGCAGGCGCTGGAGGTCTGGGCCGGCGCGCCGCTGATCGACCGCAGCGCGTTTCCCGTGCGGCTGACCGCCGAGGGCCGCCAGTTCCTCGAAGCCGCCGAAGCCGCGCTGCGCACGCTCGACGAAGCGCGCCTGTCGCTGCGGGCCGCGCATCGCGCCGATGCCAGCACGCTGACCATCGCCACCGGCAAGACGCTGGCCCGCTCGATGGTGCCGGCGTGGCTGGCCGGCTTGCGCCACGCGCTGCGCGACGACCCCGCCGGCGCCGGCTTCCGCACGCGCATCTCCACCCATGCTACGCACGATGCGCTGGCGCTGTTCACCGAAGGCGACGTCGATTTCCTGCTCTGCTACAGCCCGCACGACCTGCCGGTGATGCTGGACGACGCGCGCTACACCTTCCACCCGGTGGGCGTGGAGCGGCTGGTCTGCGTGGCCGCCGCCGACGCGCGCGGCGGCCCGGCCTATCGCCTGCATCGGACCAAGACCGCCACGCGCCCCGCGCCCGTGCCGATGATCGCCTACGCCGAGACGCTGACCATGGGCCGCATGGTCAACCAGGAAATCGCCCGCCGGAAGCTGGCTGCGCGGCTCGATGTGATCGCCGTGAGCGATTTCGCCGAATCGGTGCATGAGATGGTGCGCCAGTCGATGGGACTGGCCTGGCTGCCTGCCCGGCTGATTGCCGACGATCTCCACACGGGCCGTCTGGTGCGGGCCGATCTGGACGGCGGCGACGCCTCCGACCTGGCCCTCGACATCCGTCTCTACCGGCCCCGGGCGCCGATGCGCGCGCTGGCGGAGGCGTTCTGGCGGGCAGCCTCGCAGCGCGCGGATTAGGACGCGTACTAGCCGCCGATTCGGGCGCAGAATCGGGACCGAATCCGGCCGATTTTTGACCCACATTTGTGCGCTTCCCTGCACCATTCCGGCCCATTGCCGAAATGGCAACCCGCATTGCCAAAGCCGCATGCCGGCGCGCCTGGCGCTCACTACCATCGCCGGACAACACCCACACCTGCCGGAAGAGAAATCACCATGAAGACCCTGCTGCGCGCGGCCGCTGCCGCCTCCCTGAGCTGTTGTGCCCTGGCCACCACTGTCGCCCATGCGGCGGGTGCCTATCCCACCAAGCCCATCACGCTGGTGGTGGGCTACACCGCCGGGGGCAGCGTCGATCTGGTCGCGCGCACCGTGGCGCCGGAGCTGGGCAAGCGGCTCGGCCAGAGCGTGGTGATCGAGAACCTCGGCGGCGCCGGCGGCACGATCGGCGCGTCGAAGGTGGTCAAGGCGGAGGCGGACGGCTACACGCTGCTGCTGGGCTCGGGCAGCGAGGTCTCCATCGCCCGCCTGACCAACGCGGCCGTGCGCTATGACGGCGAGCGCGACCTCGCGCCGATCACCTTCGTCGGCACGCAGCCGATGGTGCTGGTCGGCAAGCTGCAACTGCCGGCCAAGGACGCGGGCGAGCTGATGGCGCTGGCCAGGTCGCAGCCGGGCAAGCTGTCTTACGCTTCCTCGGGCGTGGGCACGCCGCTGAACCTGGCGGGCGAGCTGATCAAGCAGCAGGGCAAGGTCAACATCACGCACGTGCCGTACAAGGGCGCCTCCGCAATGGCCACGGACCTGCTGGGCGGCCAGATCGACCTCGCCGTGATGGTGCTGTCGTCGGCGCTGCCCCATATCCAGGCCGGCCGCGTGCGCGCCTATGGGGTGACCGAGGGCAAGCGCGCCAGCGTGGCGCCGAATGTGCCGGCGCTGGCCGAGACGCCGTCGCTCAAGGGCGTGGACATGGGCGTCTGGTTCGGTCTGATGGCGCCCGCCGCCACACCGCGCCCGGTGGTGGACCGCCTGAACACCGAGATGCAGGCCGTGCTGGCCCAGCCGGACGTCCGCAAGAAGCTGGCCGAAGCCGGCGTGGAAGTGGCGCCGGCCAATCCGGCCCAGTTCGGCACCTTCATCAAGCGCGAGACGGCCCGCTACCGCACCATCGTGCAGACCGCCGATATCCGCGAATAACGCGCGAAAAATCAGACTATTGCCATGACGCAGACGCCTCCCGCCTTCGCCGCCTATCCGGTGGAGGTCAGCTTTCCCGATATCCGTCCCTACGCCGCCGGCAACACCGGCATCGCCTACGTCCACACCTTCGATTCCGGCCTGCCGGGGCCGCATGTGATGGTCAACGCGCTGACGCACGGCAACGAGGTCTGCGGCGCCATCGCCGTGGCCGGCCTGCTCGACCACGGCCTGCGTCCGCGCCGGGGGCGCCTGACGCTGGCGTTCGCCAATGTGGACGCCTACGCCACCTTCGACGCCGCCCGGCCCGATGCCTCGCGCTTCGTCGACCAGGACTTCAACCGCGTCTGGACCGCCGCCGTGCTCGACGACACCACGCGCGATTCCAGCGAATTGCGACGCGCCCGCGCCATGCGCCCCGTGATCGACACCGTGGACCTGCTGCTCGACCTGCACTCGATGCACGAGAAAAGCCGGCCGCTGATCGTCTCGGGTCCGCTCGACAAGGGCATCGCGCTGGCGAAGGCGCTTGGCGCCCCGGCGGACATCATCGTCGATGAAGGCCACCCCGAGGGCCGCCGCATGCGCGACTACGCCGATTTCGGCGACCCGGCCAGCGCGCGCGACGCGCTGCTGGTGGAGTGCGGCCAGCACTGGGAAGCCGCCGCCGTGGATGTGGCGCGCGACTGCACGGCGCGCTTCCTGCTGCACGCGGGCATTGTCGAGGAAGCGGACCTGCCGGCCGGCTGGCTGCGCCCGCTGCCGGCAGCGCAGCGCGTGGTGCGCGTGACCGAGCCCGTGGTGGCGGCCAGCATGGACTTCCGCTTCGCCGGCCCATACACCGGGCTGGAAACCTTCGACCGTGCCGGCACCGTGATCGGCTGGCGCGATGGCGAGCCGGTGACCACGCCGTACGATCATTGCGTGCTGGTAATGCCGTCGCTGCGCCAGCTTCGGCCGGGTGTGACCGTTGTACGACTTGGCCGACTGGACGTTTGAGCAGAGAGGTCCACATCGAGCCTATGCAACCCGTTGCATCGTAGTGTGACCTATTAGAGTAAGCGTTCAGTCCATTCAAGCCGGGGGGTGCGCGATCCGTTATTGACGCTGTGACGACCTGCCGTCAGAGCGGGCGTTGCCCGCGCGCCATAAAGGTGCGTGGAATAGCCACGGAGCGCCCCCTTTGACTTCTCTCTCACTCTCCCGACCCGCGTCGGCCGGCCGCGCGCGCGCGCTGGCCGGCAGCTGGAGCATCGGCACCCGCATCGCGCTGGTGGTGCTGGTCGTCCAGATCGTCGCGTTCGGCGCCTATGCGCTGGCGCTGTCCCTGAGCAGCATGCGCCAGCTCGAGGACCAGGCCCGCGAGGCCATCTATGCCGAAAGCCAGACCCTCAGCGAACTGGTCGGCCAGCTCGACGACACCATCCTCCAGGAAGCCGACCGCTTCATGCTGAGCTTCGCGGCCGTGCTGCCCGGCCCGTACAGCGTGGACCCGGCGCAGACCGTGGAAGTGGCCGGCAAGGCCACGCCGACGTTCCGCAGCGGCGACCTCGTGCTCAATAACAGCTTCGACGTACCCGACCGCTTCCTCGCCACCACCGGCGGCGTGGTGGCGACGGTGTTCGCGCGCACCGGCGACGACTACATCCGCGTGACCACCTCGCTCAAGAAGCAGGACGGCCAACGCGCCATCGGCACGCTGCTGGACCGCGCCGGCGCCGCCTACACGGCCGTGGCGGCGGGCAAGTCCTACCGCGCGCTGACCTGGCTGTTCGGCAAGCCCTATATGAGCAAGTACGAACCGGTGCGCGACGCTGGCGGCAAAATCGTCGGCGCGCTGTACGTGGGCGTGAACGTCGAGGCCGAACTGGCGATGCTGAAGAACCGCATCCGCCGCAAGGCCATCGGCAGCGACGGCCACTTCATGGTGTTCGATGCCCGGCCGGGCGCGGACCAGGGCAAGGCGCTGGTGGACCGCGCTGGCGGCGAGGGCTCGGTGCGGATCGACGCCAAGGATGCGGACGGCAAGCCCTGGGTGCGCGACATGATCGCCGCCAAGGAAGGCTCGATGGTGCACACGGTGGCCATGGGCAATGACGGCAATGGTGCCACCGCCGAGCGCCTGACCGCGTTCGCGACCTACCCCGAGTGGCAGTGGGTGATCGCCGGCACGGTGCCGATGGATTCCCTGCGCGGCGAACTGGTGGCGAGCCGTAACCGCTTCCTGGCCGCCGGCCTGCTGGTGGCGCTGGCGGTGTCCGCTGCGTTCTGGTGGCTGCTGCGCCGCATGGTCAGCCAGCCGCTGACGCACGCGGCCGGCGCGGCTTCCCGGCTGGCCGAGGGTGACCTGACCGCCCGCCTGGACAGCCCGCGCAATGACGAGATCGGCCAGCTGATGCGCGCCATCGACGGCGTGGGGCAGGGGCTGACCGGCATCGTGGACAAGGTGCGCGGCAGCGTGGCGGCCATCGCCGGCAGCACGAGCCAGATCGCCAGCGGCAACGCGGACCTGTCGTCGCGCACGGCCTCGCAGGCGGGCAGCCTGGAGCGCACCGTGGCCAGCATCGAACAGCTCTCCGCCACCGTGAAGCAGAACGCCGACAACGCGCACGACGCCAACGCCGCTGTGGCCAGCGCCGCCGAGGCGGCCCGCGCGGGCGGGATGACGGTGGGCAAGGTGGTGGATACGATGGCCGAGATCCACCGCAACGCGCAGCAGGTGGTGGACATCATCGGCATGATCGACGGCATCGCCTTCCAGACCAATATCCTGGCGCTGAACGCCGCCGTGGAAGCGGCCCGGGCGGGCGAGCACGGGCGCGGCTTTGCCGTGGTGGCCGGCGAGGTGCGCAGCCTGGCGCAGCGCAGCGCCAACGCGGCAGGCGAAATCAAGGGACTGATCGAGCGGACCGTGACGGACCTGAAGTCCGGCAACGAGGCCGTGCAGCAGGCCGGCTCCGCCATCGACGACATGGTGCGGCGCGTGGAAGGCATGGCGGCGCTGATGAGCGACATCAGCGTGGCCTCCCGCGAGCAGGCGCAGGGGCTGGCGCAGGTCAGCGGCGCCGTGGCGGAGATGGACACCACCACGCAGCAGAACGCCGCGCTGGTGGAAGAGGCCGCCGCCGCCGCCGAGAGCCTGCATCACCAGGCGCAGGAGCTGCGCCAGGCGGTGGAGGTGTTCCGGCTGGCTTGATGGCTGGGCTGGACGCTGGCTTGATGGCTGGGCTGGACGCTGGCCTGACCGGGGACGGTCAGGCGGCGGGTGCCGGTGCCGGGGCTGCCTCGGGCGCCGGCGCCGGTGCCGGGGCGGGAGCCGCCTGGGCCGGCTGCGGCTGGGGCTTCAGGCCGGGGAAGAGCTGGTCGACCAGTTCCTCGATCTTGGACGCCGGGGGGATCAGGTGGCTCAGGTTCACGCCGCCCGCGCTGCGGTTGGCGTTGAACAGCGCCTTGCCCACGCGCTCGCCGTTGCGGTAGATGGTGATGTCCGCCGAGGTCAGGAACGGCGTCAGGTAGGTCTGGCGCTGGGCCGTGTAGGTGGCCGTCATCGGGCACGAGGCGATCGACGCGTACGGCGGCAGCATCTTCACCTCGAAGTTGCGCGCGCGCAGCGAGGCCGCGAAGTCTTCCACATAGGCATTGCCGTTCACCTGGTTGGTGATGATGCAGAACAGCGCGCCATCGGCGCCGATCACCTGGTTGCCATCGACGCGGAATTCCGCCGGGCCGCCAAAGGCACCGGACTGGTAGCCGGCGATGGGGTCGTTCATGACCGGCCGGTCGACCGGGGTGACGGCCTGGTAGGTGGAACAGCCGGTGGCCAGCAGGGCCAGCGCGGCGGCAAGGGTTGCTCTCTTCATGGTGTGTCCTGGATCGCGTCGGCGAGGGCGCCGGCCGCCCGGGCTCACAACAACAAGCGAGGGGCGCAGTGCCGGCAGCATGCCTGCGTACTGTAGGCGTGCGGCGCGGCGGTCAATGCGGGGAACAGAGGGGGAAAATCGGCCCAGCCGTGCTGTCGGGCGGCCAGGCGGCCCGGGAGCCGCTTCTTCGTTGGGGACTTAGTTGGCGCCGCCACGTACCAGGCACTCGTTCAGCAGCGGGGTGCCGCCCTCGGCCAGCCCGGCGCCGGTGCATTCCACGGCCACCTTCTGGCCGCGCCGGACCATGGTGGCGCGCGCTTCCACCTCGCACCGGCGCCCGGCCGGGCCGCAGATCTGTTCCGGCAGCAGCACGGCGCGAACCACCTGGCCCGGCGCATCGGTGCGGATCTCCAGGAACACTTCCGCCCCTTCGCGGCGAATGCCGCTGGCCACGCCTTCCACGATGAAGTATTTGCCCCGATAGCGGTCGTCGGCCGCCCCGGCGTTGTCGCGGTAGTCGTCGAGCAGGGCGGCCGCCGCGTACTCGGGCAGCCGGTCGGCGGGACGGTTCTCGTCGATGCTGATCGGATCGAGCGTGCCATCGTGCGGAATGCCGCGCGGCACGCTGGCCGGCGCCACTTCGGCTGTGTCGGTGGGAGCGGGCCCGGTCGGCACGATCTCGCCGGTGTCATTGCCGACAAACCACAGGATGCCAATGATCGCCACGAAGACGATGATGAGAAGGGTTTGCCGGAGACGGGACATCTTGGAGGGGGGCTGAGGAGGAAAAGCGGCAGTTTACCCCGTCGGCCCGCGCGACACCCCATCGGCGTCTCCAACCTGCGCCAGCAGCTGCGCCTTGGCCGCCGCCAGCACCTCGTTGGACAGCCCGGTACCCAGCGTGGCACGCGACAGCACGAGCGCGCCGACCATCGTCGACATCTGCGCGATGGCCGCCGCGCGCCGCGCCGCCGGGTCATCGCCCGGCTGCACGCCCTCGAGGATCTCGAGCAGGTCCCGGATACCGTCGACAAAGGCCGCGCGCACGGGCTTCTCCTCGCCTTCGCGGGCGACGTCATTGGCCAGCGCCGCCGCCGCGCAGCCGGTGCCGGCGGCGTTGCGGTTGCGCGCCGACAGGTAGTTGTCGATCAGCGCGGCGAGGGCCGTGGCCTTGTCGGGGGATTCCTCCACCCGCTTGCGCCAGCGCGCGCCCGATTCCTCGAACGCCCGCGTGCAGGCGATGGCCGCCAGCGCGTCCTTTGACGCGAAATGGCCATAGAACCCGCCATGCGTCAGCCCGGCCGCACCCATGAGGTCCGCCACGCTGATGCCATGAAACCCCTGCTCGCGAAACAGCCGCGAGGAGACCTGCTCGATAGTGGCGCGGTGCCGTTCGGCTTCCGCCTTGGAGACGCGGGGCATGTGTAACTCCGGTTCAGGGATGTGCGGGCCGGGCAGGGCCTACTTCCCGATACAAAACCGCGTGAAGATGGTCCCCAGCAGGTCGTCGCTCGTGAACTCGCCGGTGATGCTGTTGAGGTGGTCCTGCGCCAGCCGCAGTTCCTCGGCGAACAGGTCGAGCGCCTGGGCCTGCTGCTGCGCGCGCTCCGTGGCCACGTCGAGGTGGGACTGGGCGCTGCGCAGCGCGGTGAGGTGCCGCTCGCGCGCGAGGAAGGTGCCTTCGCTGCCGGACTGCCAGCCGATCAGCCGCAGCAGCTCGCGGCGCATGAGGTCGATGCCCGCGCCCGTGCGCGCCGAAATCCAGATCTCGGTCGGATTCGGCCCGTTGGCGGCCACCACGTGCGGGCGGTTGCCGCCGAACATCATCTCGCCGGCGGCGGGCGCCATGTCGATCTTGTTCACCACGCGCACGATGGGCGCGCCCGGCGGCAGGCGGCCGCTGAGCTGGTCGTCGATGTGATCGTCAACCTCGGACAGGCCATGCTCGATGTAGTCGGGCGCATCCACCAGATGCAGCACGATGTCGGCGCGCCCGATGGCCTCCCAGGTGCGCTCGATGCCGATGCGCTCAACCTCGTCGGCGGCATCCTCGCGCAGGCCGGCGGTGTCGATGATGTGGAGCGGAATGCCGTCGATCTGGATCGTCTCGCGCACGCGGTCGCGCGTGGTGCCGGCAATCGGCGTGACGATGGCCAGCTCGGCGCCGGCCAGTGCGTTGAGCAGCGACGACTTGCCGACGTTCGGCTGCCCGGCGAGCACCACCGACAGCCCCTCGCGCAGCAGCGCGCCCTGGCGCGCCTGCTTCAGCACGCCCGCGAGGTCGCTGCGGATGCGGGCCAGCTGGCCGCGCGCGTCGGAGGCTTCCAGGAAATCGATCTCCTCCTCGGGGAAGTCCAGCGTGGCCTCCACCAGCATGCGCAGGTGGATGACCTTTTCGACCAGCGCGTGGATGGCCTTCGAGAATTCGCCTTCCATGGAGCGTGCGGCGGAGCGCGCCGCGGCTTCGGTGCTGGCCTCGATGAGGTCGGCCACCGCTTCGGCCTGGGCAAGGTCGAGCTTGTCGTTCAGGAAGGCGCGCCGGGTGAACTCGCCGGGCTCGGCCACGCGCAGGCCGATCTCGCGCCCGGATTCCAGGCAGCGCGACAGCAGCATCTGCATGACCACCGGACCGCCGTGGCCCTGCAGCTCGAGCACCTCTTCGCCGGTGTACGAGTTCGGCGCAGGGAAGTACAGCGCGAGGCCGTGGTCGATCACGCCGCCGCGCGCATCGAGGAAGGGCAGGTAAGTGGCATGGCGCGGCTTGAGCGTCTGGCCGCAGACCGCGCGCATCACGGTGCCCACATCGGGGCCGGAGACGCGCACGACGCCAATGCCGCCCCGGCCCGGTGCGGTAGCGATGGCGGCGATAGGAAGCTGGGGAGCAGTCATGGGCACTATTGTCGCAGAACGGGATGGGCGCGGCGCATGCCTGCGGTCAGGGCGGGGTGGGGTTGGCAGTCGCTTCGGTTATCGAGTCGGCCGTCGATACCCCGAGGCATTCCGCCATCAGCCGGCGCGCCACCGAGGCGTCGATCACGGCGCCCAACTCCCCCTGCCGCGCCTCGAGTTGCTTGCGCAGCCGCTTGCGATAGCGCTTCGGCAGGACATCGGACAGCGCCTCGATGGCATAGCGCAACCGCTTGTTGCCGATGCGGAGCTTGTGTACGTGGTCGGTTCGGCCGTCGCGCGCCGTGCGGGTGAGGGCGCGCACCCGGTTGCGCGCCTTGCGGATGCGCTTGCGGGCGAACGCGCCCAGCTTGCCGCGCGACTTGCGCCCGGCAAGGTGCAGCAGGTCTCGGTGGAGTGTAGGCAACGGCGCCTGCCGATACCGTGACAATCGTGTAACCATGGCTTCCCGCGCGGTCGCCCGGCGTGCCTGCACGGTCTCGATCAGCGCCACCAGCACGGGATCGCCGGGCTGGTCGGCCAGTGCCGGGGCCAGCGTCTCGGTGACGAACACGTCCCAGTCGCGTACGTCGCTGGCGGCGTCCGCCACATCGCGCAGCGCCTGCTTCCAGCGTGCCTTGACGCGCGCGGGCTGGATCGGCCCGAAAGCCCAGGCGACGGCGCGCAGGTGTCGCAAGGCCACGCGCAGCGCGTGGACGTCCTCCGCCTGATCGCGGTGCAAGACCAGTTCCAGCCCATCCTCCACGGCGCTGAGGCCCTGGGTGGCCAGATCCACGAAGGCCTGGGCCGGACGCATGTTCCGGTGCAGGGCGGGAGCGGCAGGCATTGGCAACCTCTGACCTCCACGACAATGACAGGTCATTGCAGTGTAGGCGACAGCGCACGCGTTGCTGCAGGCGTTGTGACCGCTGCGCCGCACAAGGGCGCTCGGGGGAGCAATGCTAGCGCGTGGCGACGATGAACACGCGCGGGAACGGCAGCAGCACCGTGCCGTCGGCCATCGCCGGGAAGACCCTGGCCAGCGCGGCTTCGTACTGGCGCAGGTATTCGGCCTGCTCGGCGGCGTCCAGCGGCGCCAGGAACGGCCGCAGGCCGCTGCCCTTGAACCACTCCACCACGGCGGCGGGGCCGCCCTTGAGCGGATGCTGGTAGATGGTGCGCCAGATATCCACACGCGAGCAATGCGGCTTGAGCAGTTCGTAATACCAGCGCTCGGACGCCAGCGGCGTGCGCGCCTGGGCCGCCGCCGTGAGCTTGGGCGACCACGGCCCGTTCATGGCCGTCTCGCGCATCAGCAGGTGCGGCGGTTCGTCGAGGTTGTCCGGCATCTGCACGGCCAGGCTGCCGCCGGGCGCGAGCTTGCTCACCAGCGACGGGAATAGCGTGGCGTGGTCGGGCACCCACTGGAACACCGCGTTGGCGAGGATCACGTCATAGGGGCCGGCGTCGGTCCAGGTGGTGGCGTCGGCGAGGGCGAAGTCGATGTCCGGCAGGCGCTTGCGCGCGGCCGTCACCATGTCGGCATCGCTGTCCAGGCCGGTGACCTGGGCATCGGCATAGCGCGCCGCGAGCACCTCGGTCGAATTGCCCGGCCCGCAGCCGATGTCGACCACGCGCCGCGCCTCACGGGTGGGAATCGCCTGCACGAGGTCACGCACCGGGCGCGTGCGTTCATCCTCGAACTGTACGTACTGGCTGGCCGACCATGTCATCTCGCGTCCTCTTCGTCGTGGCTGGATCAGGGCACAAGCATACGCCGCCGGCGCACCAAAAAAGAAGCCCGGCGCGAGGCCGGGCTTACTTTCAGATTCGTCTCAGGCGAATGTCAGCGCGATCAGCCCTTGGCCACCGCCGCCGCCTTGCCCTTGCCGAGCATCCGGTTGATCTGCCATTGCTGGGCGATCGACAGGATGTTGTTCACTACCCAGTACAGCACCAGGCCGGCCGGGAAGAAGAAGAACATGAACGAGAACACCAGCGGCATGATCATCATGACCTTGGCCTGCACGGGGTCCGGCGGGGTCGGGTTCAGCTTGGTCTGCACGAACATCGACACGGCCATCACCACCGGCAGGATGTAGAACGGATCCGGCACCGACAGGTCGTGGATCCAGCCCAGCCACGGCGCGCCGCGCATTTCCACGGACGAGAGCAGCACCCAGTACAGCGCGATGAACACCGGGATCTGGATCACGATGGGCAGGCAGCCGCCCAGCGGATTGACCTTCTCGGTCTTGTACAGCGCCATCATTTCCTGGTTCATCTTCTGCGGATCGCCCTTGTGGCGCTCGCGGATGGCGGTCATGCGCGGCTGCAGGTCCTTCATCTTGCCCATGGACTTGTAGCTCGCCGCGGACAGCGGGAAGAACACCAGCTTGATCAGCACCGTCAGCGCGATGATCGACCAGCCCCAGTTGGCCAGCACGCCATGCAGCTTCTCGAGCAGCCAGAACAGCGGCTTGGCGAGGATGGTCAGCCAGCCGTAGTCCTTCACCAGCTCCAGGCCCGGCGTGATCTGCTCGAGCATGCGCTCTTCCTGCGGACCGGCGAACAGGCGGGCATCGGTGGTCACCGAAGCGCCCGGCGCGATCTGGCCCAGCGGCTGCTGGATGCCCACGCGGTACAGGTTCGGATCGATCTGCTCGGCGTAGAAGCTGTGCTGCTTGCCGGCCTGCGGAATCCAGGCGGAGGCAAAGTAATGCTGCACCATCGCCACCCAGCCGTTGGTGGTGGCAGCCGGCACGGTGGCCTTGCCCTTGGCGATGTCCTCGAAGCTCAGCTTGTGATACTTGTCGGCATCGGTGTAGATGGCCGGGCCAGTGAAGGTGCTGTAGAACTGCGACTGCTCGACCTTGCTGCCGTCGCGCGCCAGTTCCAGGTACAGCGTCGGCGAGACAGGCGCCGTGCCGGCGTTGGTCACGTCGAAGCGCGCATCCACCACATAGCTGCCCTTGTGGAAGATGTAAGTCTTCACGAACTTCACGCCGTTCTTCTCGGCGGTCAGCACCACTTCGAGCTTGTCCTTGCCGTCCAGCGTACGCGGACCCGGCGCAACCGTGAACACCGTGGTGTGGTTGGGCAGGTCGCCGCCGATCAGGCCCGAACGCGCCATGTAGGTGCGGTTGGCATCACGTTCGAACAGCACGACCGGCTTGCCGTCCTTCTCGTGGTGCTTGAGCATCTCCAGGCGGGACAGGATGCCGCCGGCCGTGTCGATCTCGGCACGCAGGTCGTCGGTGGTGACCACCACCTTCTCGCCCGTGGGCTGGGCGGCGGCCTGCGGGGCAGCCGGCACCGTGCCCGGCGCCGAGGCACCCGGGGTGGCCGATGCGTTCGCCTTGGGCACGTCGCCCTGCGCCGCGGCGCCGCTCGCGCCGCCGGCCGGGGCGGCCTGCTGCGTGTTGGCGCTCGGGAAGAACATCGACGCGTGGCCGTTGGCGCGCTGCCAGTTGTCGTAGAGCAGCACGAGGGACATCGAGAAGATGACCCACAGGATGGTGCGTTTGATATCCATGTCTCGCTATGGTCGGAGGAAATCAGGGTCTCGGGAGCCGGACCGTGACAGGCGGGCGGCCTGGCGCGGCGGAGGCAGGAGTCGCCGCGGCGGCATTCCCGTGTTTCGTGGGGTCGGGCACGGGATCATACCCGCCCTGCGTGAAAGGATGGCAGCGGCAGAGCCTGCACGCGGCCATCCAGCTGCCCCGGGCCGGCCCGTGCAGCACGATGGCGTCACGGGCGTACTCGGAGCAGGTGGGCAGGAAGCGGCACCGCGAGCCCAGGTATGGACTCAATGCGATCTTGTAGATGCGCAGCAGGGCAAGCAGGATTCGCTTCATGGTGGATATCAGGCAGGCGCGTTGGGCGTGGCAGGCGCCGCCGGGCCGGCCGTATCGACGGCGGGCGGGGCGGTGGGCAAGGGCCTGGCCGCCACCTCGAGCAGGCCGGCAATCTCCGCAAGGCACGCCCGCCGGACGGCCGTCCGGCTGGCGAAGTCCGCGCGCGGAAACTTGGCCTGCAGCCGCAACAGGATGTCGCGGCCCGCGAGTTGGGCTTGCTGGCCCCGGAACAGTTCCCGCGCCATACGCTTCACGAGGTTGCGCTCGGCGGCGCGCGGCGCGAACTTCTTGCCGACGACGATGCCCAGCCGGGCCTGCGCCTGGCCGTTGGCTCGCACGTACAGCACGAAGTGTGCGCTGCGACGCCGTGGCCGCAAAGCAAAAACGGATGAAAATTCATCCGTCTTTGTGAGCCTCGCGGCTTTGGGAAAGGCATGGGTAGACACGCTGTGCAAAGCTAGCGGGATCGCTGGGCTTGCGGCGGCTGCCCCTGGCTGACCTGAGTGCGAGGCGGTGGCGGGGACGGTCAGTGCGCGGTGCGATGGCGGGCCATCGCGGCGCTCTGCCGTCCGGGCCGGTCGCCCGGCGCTCAGATGGCCAGGCGCTTGCGGCCCTTGGCGCGGCGAGCGTTGATGACGGCGCGGCCGCCACGGGTCTTCATGCGCACGCGGAAACCATGGGTACGCTTGCGGCGGGTAACGGAAGGTTGGTAGGTACGTTTCATGTTGCACTCTCTGGTTGATCCGGGCTTTCCGGGCGCCGGCCGATGCCGGGGCGCCTTGGCCGCCGCGTATGGTTCGCATGGGGCCGCCGCAATTCCGATCGGGTTTGCTGCGGTCTGCCGACGATTCTGGTTCTGTCTTGCTGCCGGCCGCCGCTGGCCTGGCCGGAGGCCGAGGCGCTGGCGGGGGATCAGGCCGCTTGCCTGATGCCGCACATGTTTACACGTGGCGGTACGGGCCAGACCCGGCGATGCGCATACGTGATCCCCTGCCGCATCGCAGAACCCGCCATTTAACCGATATTCGCGCGAACTGTCAAGGCAACCGATGGCCAGTGCCGCCGACGCCGCCACAATGGCAGGCGCATGCGGCGGTGCCCCATTGTCCACAAAGCCCGGTGGGTAAGCCTGTGGGTATCCGGGGTCACCTATATGCAGTAGCAAAGATGTCCAACTCTTTGTTTCCGATGGATTATCAGCCGCCCAGGCCCCTTCCCGGGCCGCAGTCCTTTATAGGTTGTGCACAGCAATCCACTGAATTTTCACAACTTGTCCACAGGGTTATCCTTTGTGGATAACTTGAGGCGGGGGGTACAATCCCGGTCCAAACACTACACGGGCCGCGTGGCGCACGCACAACCCGGACTTCCTGCCTTGGTATACCGCTTGATCGGGCGATGCTTGCCGCACGCCGATGGGGTGGCATTGCCGCGTCGTGCTGGCCCCCGAGGGGCCGCGTGGCGGGAAGCCGGACGGATTGGCGGGCACCCCGATACTCGTGACGCGCTGCGGGCTGGCGCGATCACTTAACAAGAACACATGCAAGATTTCTGGCAGGCGGCAGCCGCGCAACTCGAGCGCGAACTGACGCCGCAACAGTTCAAGACCTGGATCAAGCCGTTGGCGCCCGTCGCCTTCGACGAGGAGGCGCATGCGCTGCGGATTGCCGCGCCCAACCGCTTCAAGCTCGACTGGGTCAAGAGCCAATTCTCGGGCCGCATCACGGCCCTCGCCTGCGAGTACTGGGAAGCGCAGGTTAGCGTTCACTTCGTCCTTGACCCCGCTGCCTCGGGGCGCGCGGCCGCCTATACCCAGCAGGCCACGGCCCAGATGGGCGACAACGCCGGCGCGCACGCTGCAATGGGTACGCCGATGGGCGCGCCCGGCAACGGCTATCCGGGTGCGCAACACGGCGCTTCCCATGCGCCGCAGGCGGCAGGCTATCCCGACTATCAGAACCCCGGCGCACCGAGCGGCTATCCCGGCATGGCCGCCCTGAACCCGCAAGGCGGTTACCCGGCGCGGCCGCAGGCGCCGCACACCGGCCATCCGCTGCAGGGCAATGCCGGCGGCCACGGCGCGGACATGGCTGACATCGACGTGGCCCAGATGGACCCGTCCGAAGCCAGCGCGCGTTCGTACCGCGTGCAGCCCCAGCATCCGCAGCATGGCCAGCAGCACCCGCAGCATCAACAACATCAACAGCACCCGCAGCACCAGTCCCACCCGGGCCAGCCGCAGCCGATGGGCGGCGCCCAGCCCAGCGACACGGTGCACGAGCGCTCGCGCCTGAACCCGATCCTGACGTTCGACAACTTCGTCACCGGCAAGGCCAACCAGCTGGCGCGCGCCGCCGCGATCCAGGTGGCCAACAACCCGGGCAAGTCGTACAACCCGCTCTATCTCTATGGCGGCGTGGGCCTGGGCAAGACCCACTTGATCCATGCGATCGGCAATTTCATGCTGATGGAGAACCCGCGCGCGCGGATCCGCTACATCCACGCGGAACAGTACGTGTCCGATGTGGTGAAGGCGTACCAGCGCAAGGCGTTCGACGAGTTCAAGCGGTATTACCACTCGCTGGACCTGCTGCTGATCGACGATATTCAGTTCTTCTCGGGCAAGAACCGCACGCAGGAAGAGTTCTTCTACGCGTTCGAGGCCCTGATCGCCAACCGCGCACAGGTGATCATCACCAGCGACACGTATCCGAAGGAAATCACCGGCATTGACGACCGGCTGATCTCGCGCTTCGACTCGGGGCTGACCGTGGCCATCGAGCCGCCCGAGCTCGAAATGCGCGTGGCCATCCTGATGAAGAAGGCCGCCGCCGAGAACGTGAGCGTGCCCGAGGAAGTGGCGTTCTTCGTCGCCAAGCACCTGCGCTCCAACGTGCGCGAGCTGGAAGGCGCGCTGCGCAAGATCCTGGCGTTCAGCAACTTCCACGGCAAGGACATCACGATCGATGTCACGCGTGAGGCGCTGAAGGACCTGCTGACCGTGCAGAACCGCCAGATCTCGGTGGAGAACATCCAGAAGACCTGTGCCGACTTCTACAACATCAAGGTCGCGGACATGTATTCGAAGAAGCGGCCCGCCAATATCGCCCGGCCGCGCCAGATCGCCATGTACCTGGCCAAGGAGCTGACGCAGAAGAGCCTGCCGGAGATCGGCGAGCTGTTCGGCGGACGCGACCACACCACGGTGCTGCACGCCGTGCGCAAGATCGCCGACGAGCGGAGCAAGGACGCGCAGCTGAACCACGAGCTGCACGTGCTGGAACAGACGCTCAAGGGATGATGCCTGGCAGGTGACGCAGGTGAATCCTGCGCCGCCTGGCCCCGTTTTATGATTTTGAAGGTTAGCCTTGCCGGGCTGGCATACTACAGGGTGCGCGCCCGGCGGCAAACGGGCGACTGAACGAAACGCTTGGATCGCGGGAAATCGGCCTCAGATAAGGCTTTGCGGTGAGTCGGGGCGGCTTGGCGGGAAGAAATGACGGAGCGTGGCTTTTTGGGCACAACCGTCCTCCGCGCCGGAGCCGGCCCGCTTCACCGCAGCGGCTTATCCTTGGTACAATGCACAATTAACTCCTTGATTCCTAAGTGAATTTGGGGTTGCGCGCAACCTGCGGTCGCTGACGACAAACGACGAAGGATAAATTCAATGCAATTGGTCAAAACCTCGCGAGACAATCTGCTGCGTCCGCTGCAAATCGTGAGCGGCATCGTGGAGCGCCGCCACACCCTCCCGATCCTGGCCAACCTGCTGATTCGCAAGTCCGGCTCGAACGTTTCCTTCCTCTCGACGGACATCGAGATCCAGATCACCACCCACGCCGAATGCGGCGTTGGCAGCGACAGCGTGGCCACTACCGTGGCGGCGCGCAAGCTGCTGGACATCCTGCGCGCGATGCCTGACGGCGACGTGGCGCTGTCGCTGAACGACAAGCGCATGACGGTGCAATCGGGCAAGAGCCGCTTCGCGCTCCAGACGCTGGCCGCCGAGGAATTCCCGACCGTGGCCGAAGCCGCGGAGTTCAACGCGAGCGTGAGCCTGCCGCAGAAGACGTTCAAGCACCTGCTGGCGATGGTCCACTTCGCCATGGCGCAGCAGGACATCCGCTATTACCTGAACGGCATGCTGCTCGTGGTGGATGGCAAGAAGGTGATGGCCGTGGCCACCGACGGGCACCGCCTGGCGTACTGCGGCGTGGAACTCGAGACCGAGGCCACCGGCGGCGGCGCGCGGCAGGAAGTGATCATCCCGCGCAAGACCATCCTGGAACTGCAGCGGCTGCTCGAAGACAACGACGATCCCGTGCAGGTGCAACTGGCCGCCAACCAGGTCAAGTTCACGTTCGCGAACATCGAACTGATCAGCAAGCTGGTGGAGGGCAAGTTCCCGGACTTCCAGCGCGTGATCCCCAAGGGCTACAAGAACGCGTTCGCGATCGACCGCGTGAAGCTGCAGCAGGCGCTGCAACGTACCGCCATCCTGACCACGGACAAGTTCAAGGGCGTGCGCTGTATCCTCGATACGCACATGCTGAAGATCAGCTCGACCAACGCCGATCAGGAAGAGGCGCAGGAAGAACTCGAACTCGATTACTCGGGCGACGCGCTCGATATCGGCTTCAACGTGACCTATCTGCTCGACGTGCTGGCCAACCTGAAGAGCGAGCAGGTGCAGGTCAGCCTGGGCGACTCCAATTCGAGCGCCCTGATTACCGTGCCGGAAGACGACAACTTCAAGTACGTCGTCATGCCGATGCGGATCTGATGACCGGGACTCCGGCCATGCCCGCCCGCGCGGGGATGGCCGTGGACTGTCCAGAAGACAAACCGGGCACACACCGCAGCAGGGGCAGGATCCCAACGATCCGCCCCTTTTGCCGTTTTTAAGTAACCCGCCATTGCGGACCCCAGACCCCGCGCCAGCCCGGCGCCGGGACCGGATTCCGCATTTGCCGTGAGTATCGTGAGTAGGAAAACATGACCGACCAGCAAAATCCGCAGCAGGAAAACTCTTACGGAGCCTCTTCGATCCAGATCCTGGAAGGCCTGGAGGCGGTACGCAAGCGCCCGGGCATGTATATCGGCGACACCTCCGACGGTACTGGCCTGCACCACCTCGTGTTCGAGGTGCTCGACAACTCCATCGACGAAGCGCTGGCCGGTTATTGCACCGAAATCCAGGTCACGATCCACAGCGACAACTCGATCTCGATCGTCGACAACGGCCGTGGCATTCCGCCCGCGGTGAAGTTCGACGACAAGCACGAGCCGAAGCGCAGCGCGGCGGAAATCGCCATGACCGAGCTGCATGCGGGCGGCAAGTTCAACCAGAACAGCTACAAGGTATCCGGCGGCCTGCACGGCGTGGGCGTGTCTTGCGTGAACGCGCTGTCCAAGTGGCTGCGCCTGACCGTGCGCCGCGACGGCCAGGTCAACCTGATCGAGTTCGCCAAGGGCGCGGTACAGAACCGCGTGGTGGAGACCGTGACCGGTCCGGACGGCAACCCCGTGGAAGTCTCGCCGATGAAGGTCATCGGCGCGACAGACAAGCGCGGCACCGAGGTGCACTTCCTGGCCGACGAGGAAATCTTCACCAACGTGGAGTTCCACTACGAGGTACTGTCCAAGCGCATCCGCGAACTCTCGTTCCTGAACAACGGCGTACATATCCGCCTGACCGACCAGCGCACGGGCAAGGAAGAGGATTTTGCCTACTCGGGCGGCGTGAAGGGCTTCGTCGAATACATCAATCGCGCCAAGACCGTCCTGCATCCGACCATCTTCTACGCGAATGCCGAGAAGGAAGGCATCACGGTGGAAGTGGCCATGCAATGGAACGATGGCTACAACGAGCAGGTATTGTGCTTCACGAATAACATTCCGCAGCGCGATGGGGGTACCCACCTGACCGGCCTGCGCGCGGCGATGACGCGGGTCATCAACAAGTACATCGAAGAAAACGAGATCGCCAAGAAGGCCAAGATCGAGACGTCCGGCGACGACATGCGCGAGGGCCTGTCCTGCGTGCTGTCCGTGAAGGTGCCCGAGCCGAAGTTCAGCTCGCAGACCAAGGACAAGCTGGTGTCGTCCGAAGTGCGCCTGCCCGTGGAGGAGCTGGTGAGCAAGGCGCTGACCGACTTCCTGCTGGAAACGCCGAGCGACGCCAAGATCATCTGCGGCAAGATCGTGGACGCCGCGCGCGCGCGCGAGGCGGCCCGCAAGGCCCGCGAGATGACGCGCCGCAAGGGCGCCTTCGACGGCATGGGCCTGCCGGGCAAGCTGGCTGACTGCCAGGAGCGCGATCCGGCGCTGTCCGAACTGTTCCTGGTGGAGGGTGACTCCGCAGGCGGCTCGGCCAAGCAGGGCCGCGACCGCAAGTTCCAGGCAATCCTGCCGCTGAAGGGCAAGATCCTGAACGTGGAGCGCGCGCGCTTCGACAAGATGCTGTCCAGCCAGGAAGTGCTGACGCTGATCACCGCGCTCGGCACCGGCATCGGCAAGGACGACTACAACCTCGAAAAGCTGCGCTACCACCGCATCATCATCATGACCGATGCGGACGTGGACGGCTCGCACATCCGCACGCTGCTGCTGACGTTCTTCTATCGCCAGATGCCGGACATCATCGAGCGCGGCTATGTGTACATCGCCCAGCCGCCGCTGTACAAGATCAAGCACGGCAAGGAAGAGCGGTACATCAAGGACGACAACGAACTCAACGCCTACCTGCTGAAGCTGGCGATGGAGAAGGCGTCCCTGACGCGCCCGGACGGCAGCGAGATCACGGGCGACGCCCTGACCGAGCTGGCACGCCAGTACCAGCTGGCCGAAGGCGTGATCGGCCGCCTGTCCCGGATCGTCGATCCGGACGCGCTGCGCGCCATCGCCGACGGCGTGGTGCTGGACCTCGACAACGCGGCAGCGGCGGAAGCCTCGGCCGTGGCGCTGAAGGCCAAGCTGGCCGAGATGCACGCCAAGACGCTGCTGGGCGCCGCCGTGAACGACGACGGCACCGCGGACGTGTATGCGCAATTCGACGAAAAAACCGACAAGCACCGCCTGATGATCGCGCGCCGGCACCATGGCAACGTGCGGCTGTCGCACCTGGACGCGGACTTCGTCCATGGCGCCGACTACGCCGCACTCGCCCGCGCCGCCACGACCTTCCAGGGCCTGATCCCGGAAGGCACCAAGGTCAAGCGCGGCGAAGGCGAACGCCTGCGCGACCAGACCGTGTCTGACTTCCACCAGGCCATGCAATGGCTGCTCTCCGAAGCGGAACGCGGCGTGTCCCGCCAGCGCTACAAGGGCCTGGGCGAGATGAACCCCGAGCAGCTGTTCGAAACCACGCTCGACGTGACCCAGCGCCGCCTCCTGCGCGTGCAGATCGAAGACGCCATCGCGGCCGACCAGATCTTCACCACGCTCATGGGCGACGAAGTGGAACCGCGTCGTCATTTCATTGAATCGAATGCGTTGGTGGCGCGGAATATTGATGTTTGAGGGTGTGCGCCGCTCCTAGCGAGATCGCAAAAACGCTAGTCATCAAATGGGGTTACGGCTTGCCAGGCCGTAACCCTTTTTCATTGAAGTGAGACTGTCCATGCCTCTCATCGACATCAAGAATCTCCAGCTGGCCGCCGCCGCCTTTGGCGAGCAGCGTGGCTGGGGCAAGTATCACAGCCCCAAGAACCTTGCCATGGCGCTGAGCGTCGAGGTGTCCGAACTCGTGGAAATCTTCCAGTGGCACACGGAAGAGGAATCCCGGAATGTCATGGCGACAGCGGAGCGGGCGCACGTGGAGCAGGAACTGGCGGATATTACGATTTACCTCACACAGCTTGTGACAGCGCTGGGCGTGGATCTGGATGCCGCCGTGCGGGCGAAGATGGAAATGAACGCGATGAAATATCCCCCGCCTGCGGGGGAGGCGTAGCGGCTGATCGAGCCCGCGACCTACAGGTTCTCAATTCCCACGCGCCAGACTCGCGCGGTGGCGTCTCCCTCATCCCGCACAAACGTCACGCTGGCCACGAACGGCTCGACGATAGGAATCTTCTCCATCGGCGTGACGATCAGGCACTGCATGTTGGCGGCGCCTAGCCGTTGAAGCCAGACTTTGGCCGTGGCGTCTTCGCCTCGCCAAAATGATTCATCCAGCACGGCGAGGTGGAAGCGGTGGGGCCGCGCGGCCTGTGTGGATATGAGCGCGGATGGACCGTCGCGTAGCTGTTCGTCCAGAAGCGCCCAGTCGCTTGCGTCCGCGTCGATACGGGCCTGGAGCCAGCGTCGCATGCTCTCGCGGCAGGGGTCGCATGATTCCACGGTGGGGGCGTGCTGCCCGAACGCTTCGGCGCGCAGCGCGTCGAGCATATCGAGGCTGGCCGACTGCATGGCGAGTTTGGACGCGGCGAGCAAGTCTTCGGCCTGCTGGCGCTCCGCTTCGGCGATGGCCATTGCCGTCTGCGCCGCCGTGCGGGCGTCGCGGCAGGCATCGAGCGATTGCTCGCATGACCGGATCGTTCCTCGTAATTCCTCCAATCCATCGGCCAGTTGCTGGAGGATGTCCGACGCGTTCTGGAGTCGTTGCTTCTCCTCCCCAAGCCGCGCGGCGTCGCGCGCCGGCGTGCGCCAGTCGATCTCGTGGAAGTCCGAAAAAGCGGAGAGTTGCGAGAGCGCCGCCGACGGCGCATGGGCTCGGCGCGCGGCCAGCCGGTCGCGTTGGGCGAGGAAGTCGGCGTCGGTGGCGGCGGGTGTCTCGTTGATCGACGCAATCAGCGTTGCGTACAGCGTGGCGCGTTGCCGGCGAGTGTCGCGTACGCGTTCGAGTTGCTCGATATCGAAGTCGAGCTGCGCGATCCGCTCGCCGCCGCTCGCGGAAATGCTATGCCGCAGGTGCAGCGCCTGGGCGCGCAGCGCGGCGTGGCGTTCCACCTCATCCAGCACGCGGCGGTCGTGTCGCGCCCAGTCGTCGGCCAGTTGCCCGAGCCGCCCCTCCAGCAGCGCGAGCTTGAGGCCGGCAAAGTAACCGTCCAGCGCGTCACGGCAGGCGCGCAGGGCGTCCACGGGTAGCGGATCGCCGATGGCGAAGCAACGCCGGAACCATGCGTGATAGCGGGCGAAGGTGTCGAATGATTCGGCGCCGACTGTGCGCAGCGTTTTGCGGAGGGCGATGAGGTCGCCGTCGAAGTGAGAAAGATCGCCGCCAATGCTCAATTCATGCGGCGCGGCGACGAACAGCCGCGCAGGCAGCGAGTGATCCGCCGCGCTTGGGAATATCTGGGCAAGGGTGACCGTTCTGTCGAACGCGGCATTGTGGAATACGCCGAGCAGCATCGCCGGTCGATCTGCCGTACGCGGCGGGATGGCGGGGTCCGGCTCCGGGAGTAGGAGCATTCTCAAAGCTTCGACCAGGGCGGTCGTGCCGGGTCCGAGGTCGCCCGTCAACACGGCATGTTGGCCGTCGGGGCGCATCGACGACACACCCTGCCGAAACGGCCCCCAGTTCAGGACTTCGAGCCGCATCAGGCGGAATCCCGCATCCGTCGTGGTGGCCTCGAGGTCCGGGGCCACCGTCTCCGGTGCCATGGTGGGTGCCCTATCCATCGACGCCTCGCGTGCGCTCGGTGGAGGTGCCGCGCAGTTGTGTCTGATAGGTGGCCAGCCGCGCATCGAAATCGGCCAGCCATTGGGCATCGACAAAGGCTTTCAGCACGCGGCGGACTTCGTACGAAGGGGTTTCCGATTGCCCCACGCGCCGGAGGAAGCCGAGTTCGACGATCTTGCTGACATGCGAGTCGACCATGTCGATGAGCTTGGCCTCATTGCTGCCCGAAGGCAGGAACGTGCGTAGCAATTCAGCGATATCTTCGCGCGTCAGAATCAGTGGGCCGCGAAGGCCCGCCACGTCGAACTCGGCGAGCACCTTGCGCAACAACGCCAGCGTGAGGCTGACGGCATAGGACAGTGGGCGTCTGGCGATCAAAGGGGGCACCGTGGCATCGGGTGCTGGCGCCGATGGCACTCGTAGAAATGCGAATCCATCGTCCTCGTCGATGAACAGGGCAAGGCCTAGCACGGCCACGTAGGCCCGCACGGCTGCCTGCTGTGCCAAGAGTGCCTGCCATACGGTGGGCGCGTCCTCGCGGCACACCACCCCTTTGAGCAACGGCACCACAAGGGGCGACAGCGCATGGGGATCGGGCGCGCTCATGATCCCGCTCCTGATCCATTTCTCACAAAGAGGACACGCGGCATTTGCGCGCCGCGCGTCAATGGCTCGCCGCCCATGCCGCGCGCATGCCAGGTGACGGTCTCCATTGCCGCGTTATCGACGACGCAATGGAAAGTATCGCCAGTCAATTGCAGATAGGTCAGCAACTCCGCGAGGCCGTGCTCGAGCGGGTGGTCGCCGCAGAGGGCGTGCAGCGAGACTTGCGGCTGACCGCGGAGTGCGGCTTCCACCCGTCGTTTGAGAAGGCTCTTACTTAGGGCGGCGGCCGGTGGCGGCTGATACAGCACCCGTTCCATGGGCAGATCAATGCGGGCCGCCGTCTCGTCGATCGACGAAAACAGGCCGGCCGGCGGGGTGTCGCGCAGTGCGCGCGCGCGCGCCTCGATGCTTTGCAGAATGGCCGGGAGCGTGTCGGGGTCGAAGCGCAAGGCGGGCCCTCCGGGTAGTGAGGCGGCAGGAATCGGGGCTGGAATCGGTTCTAGTGTGCCTTCGGTCGCAACATTCAGGAAGCAACATTCCCGCCATGAATCGTCATGCGACGAAAACGTGGCGTTGGCCGGACACGCAGCCGCGCGCTAGACTGGTATGCATCGCATTTTGCGTGATGAGCGGAGGTGGTCATGGCGGTGCGCAAGCAGGGCAAGGCGGTGGGGAATATCCACATCGGCATCGGCGGATGGAGTTTTGCACCGTGGCGCGACAATTTCTACCCGCCCGGTCTCGCGCAGGTGCGCGAGCTTGAGTATGCAAGCCGTCACCTGACTGCCATCGAGATCAACAGCACCTATCACGGGACACAAAAGCGTACGTCATTTGCCAACTGGCGCAATGCCACGCCGGATGGCTTCGTGTTCTCGGTCAAGGCGTCGCGCTTCGCCACCAACCGGCGCATCCTGGCCGAGTCGGGCGATTCCATCGCCCGTTTCATTGATAGCGGCATTGCCGAATTGGGCGAGAAACTCGGCCCCATCGTCTGGCAATTCGCCCCAACCAAGCAGTTCGTTGCCGATGACTTCGAGGCATTCCTGAGTCTGCTGCCCGATGCCGTCGAAGGCGTGAAACTGCGGCACGTGCTTGAGGTGCGGCACGAGAGCTTTATGTGCGACGACTACCTGAAGCTCGCGCGCAAGTTCAAGGCGGCGACCGTGTTCACAGATTCGCCAAAGTTTCCGTCGTTCGCGGACCCGACCGCGGACTTTGCCTATGCGCGGCTGATGAACGCGCAGGCGAAGCTCAAGACCGGCTATGCGCCGAAGGATCTCGACGTGTGGGCCGCGCGCGCCACCGCCTGGGCTGGCGGCAGCGTGCCAGACGACCTGCCGCGCGTGGATGAACAGGCGGGTGCCCGCCCGAAGCCCAAGGAACTGTTTCTGTTCTTCATCAACGGGGCCAAGGAGCACGCGCCGGCGGCGGCGCAGGCCCTGCTCGAGCGGCTGGGATGGGCGCCCACCGAGGACGTGCCGGTGAAGAAGCCCGCCGCGCGCAAGGCCGCCTGACCGACCCCGGTTTCCGCGCCACCCCCGCCGCACCCCCACCGCACCCCCACCGCACCCCCACCGCACCCCCACCGCTATAATCCGGCATGACTTCGAGCCCAACCCCCAACTCCGCCGCCGCCCCCGCCACCCCCGCCAAGACGCCGGCCGGCGCGCCGTTCTCCGATCTGGCGCTGTCGCCTGCAATGCTCGCCACGCTGGCGCAGCTCGGCTACGACACCATGACGCCGATCCAGGCCGCCAGCCTGCCGCTGGCGCTGGCTGGCCAGGACCTGATCGCGCAGGCCAAGACCGGCAGCGGCAAGACCGCTGCCTTCGGCCTGGCACTGCTGCATCGGCTCGACGCACGCCGCTTCGACGTGCAGGCGCTGGTGCTCTGCCCCACGCGCGAACTGGCCGACCAGGTGACGCAGGAAATCCGCCGCCTGGCGCGCGCGGAAGAGAACATCAAGGTGCTGACGCTGTGCGGCGGTTCGCCCATGCGGCCACAAGTCGACAGCCTTATCCATGGCGCGCATATCGTTGTGGGCACCCCGGGGCGCATTCTCGATCACATCGAGCGCGGCAGCCTGGACCTGCGTGGCATCAACACGCTGGTGCTGGACGAAGCGGACCGCATGCTCGACATGGGTTTCTTCGACGACATCGCCTTCGTCGCCAATCACTGCCCGAAAGACCGCCAGACGCTGCTGTTCTCGGCCACGTACCCGCCCGGCATCGTCAAGCTGAGCCAGCAGTTCCTGAACAAGCCGCGCGAGATCAAGCTGGCCGAGACGCACGGCGCCAGCAAGATTCGCCAACGTTTTTACGAGGTGGAGGAGGGCGACCGCCTGCAAGCCGTGGGCCGCCTGCTGGACCACTTCCGGCCTGCCAGCACGCTCGCCTTCTGCAACACCAAGGCACGATGCCGCGATCTCGTCGAATTACTACGCGCGCAGGGCTTCGAGGCACTGGCGCTGCATGGCGATCTGGAACAGCGTGACCGCGATCAGGTGCTGGTGCAGTTTGCGAACCGCAGCTGCTCGGTCCTGGTGGCCACGGACGTGGCGGCGCGCGGGCTCGACATCGCCCAGCTGGAAGCCGTGATCAATGTCGACGTTACGCCCGACCCCGAGGTGCATGTGCACCGCATCGGCCGCACGGGCCGCGCGGATGCCGAAGGCTGGGCCTTCAGCCTGGTCAGCATGGATGAGATGGGGCGCGTGGGGAACCTGGAGCAGCATCAGGGCGGCGAGTTCGAATGGCACCCGCTGACCGAGCTGGTGCCCACGAGCAAGGAGCGCCTGCTGCCGCCGATGGTGACGCTCCAGATGCTTGGTGGCCGCAAGGAAAAGATCCGCGCCGGCGACATCCTTGGCGCGCTGACCGGCGAGGCCGGCTTCACCAAGGATCAGGTGGGCAAGATCAACGTGATGGAGATGTCGACGTACATCGCCGTGGATCGCGCCATCGGCAAGGAGGCGGTCAAACGGCTCAACGATGGCAAGGTCAAGAACCGCAAGGTGCGGGTGCGGATGCTGACGGAGTAACGCGCGACTTCGTTATCGGGGGAATTGTGCGCAGGAAGTAACAATCAGCGATGTCGGATTGCTTACAAAGATTCGTGAAAGTCACCCTGTAAGCGCCGACTATCCTTTGCTAATCTGAAAGAGCAGGCCGGCGGCGCATTCGGGGGTGAAAGACGCGCAGCCGCGCGGGCGCAACGATTTCCCCAGACAGCAGCAACAAGGAGTCGGTCTATGAAAACCGCACGGCAGGTTCTGGAAGCGAAGCCAAATCAGGCGATCTTCAGCATTCCTCCTTCAGCGACGGTCTACGCCGCGCTGCAACTGATGGCGGAGAAAAGCGTCGGCGCGTTGCTGGTGATGGAGCACGGCAAGATCCAGGGCATCCTCAGCGAACGCGACTACGCCCGAAAAGTGATCCTGATGCAACGTACGTCGCGCGAAACCCTGGTGCGGGAGATCATGACCACGGCGGTGATTTATGTGCGGGCGGACCAGACCACGGACGATTGCATGAGCCTGATGACGCGGCATCGCCTGCGCCACCTGCCCGTGATGGAAGGAGACGAGCTGCTCGGCATGCTGTCGATCGGCGACCTCGTGAACAACATCATCAGCGAACAGCGTTTCGTGATCGAGCAACTCGAACACTACATCACCGGCGGGTCGCGCTAGCGACCAACAGGCCACGGACGCTCGATGTGGCGCCGTGGCCACTTCCTGCCAAAATTCATTGCTACGTCAACGAAGGCTTACGCATATAATTATGCGGATACTGAATTAGGCCATTTCCGACGCAGGGATGGTCCCCACAGCCTCCATCCCGCCGTAGCCACATGTCGTCGCCCACCTCGCCGCAATCCGCCGTGGAGGCTACCGCCTCCGTTCCCGAACATCCGCCCATCGTCCACGATCACCGCGCCATCATGCGGGTGATCGGCGGCATCGTGTTATGTATCCTGCTCGCGGCGCTGGACCAGACCGTGGTCATCCCCGCCGTGCCCGCCATTGCGAATGATCTCAACGGATTCGGCCACCTGTCGTGGATCGTCACCGCCTACCTGATCGTCTCCACCGTCACCACGCCGCTGTACGGCAAGCTGTCCGATAGCTTCGGGCGGCGGCGCCTGCTGATGGTGGCCATTACGCTGTTCATCCTCGCCTCCGTGGCGTGCGCGATGGCGCAGTCCCTGACGCAGCTGATCCTGTTCCGGGCATTGCAGGGCGTGGGCGGCGGCGGGCTGATGTCGCTGGCCCAGGCGGCCATTGCGGACGTGGTGGCCCCCCGCCAGCGCGGGCGCTACCAGGGCTATCTGGCGATGGTCTGGGCGATGGCCTCCATCGCCGGGCCGCTGGTGGGCGGCTGGGTGTCCGATCACCTGTCCTGGCGCTGGCTGTTCTGGATCAACGTGCCGCTTGGCGCGCTGGCCATGGCGATGTGCTACCGGGGCCTGGCCACGCTGCGCCCGCGCGGCGGCCGGCCACGCGTGGACTGGCTGGGCGCGCTGCTGCTGGCGGTGGCCATCATCGCCTTCCTGCTCGCCATGAGCTGGGCCGGCGATGCCTTCGACTGGATTTCCCCGGAAACCGGCGCGCTGCTGGCCCTCACGGCCGGCGCGCTGGCGCTGCTGGCCTGGCAGGAGCGCCGCGCGGCGGACCCGATGCTGCCCCCGCGCCTGTTCCGCAACCGTGCCTATGTGATGGGCGTGGGCGCCTCGGCGCTGGCCGCGCTCAATATCTTCCTGTGCATCTTCGCGCTGCCGCTGCATTTCCAGCTGGCGCGCAACGCCGATGCGTCGATGTCCGGCCTGCTGGTGGTGCCGTTCCTGCTGTCTACCGTGGCCGGCAACCTCGTGGTGGCCTGGCTGGCGCCGCGCATGGGACGCATGCGCGGCATTCTCAGCGCCGGCTTCGTGGCCGCCGCCATCGGCCTGAGCGCGCTGGCCGCTGCCACGCCGGACGTGCCCACGGCCGCCGTCCTGCTCGCCATGACGGTGGGCGGCGTGGGGCTGGGCATGGCGATGGTCGGCACGCTGATTTCGGTACAGAACGCGCTCGAGCGCCGCGACATGGGGGCAGGCACCGGCGCGCTGCTGGTGGTGCGCTCGCTCGGCAGCGCGATTGGCGGCGCGCTGGCCGGCACGCTGCTGGCCCTGGAGTTCCGCGAGGCGATGGGCCGCGCCGGGGTGACCCAGGCGCTGGACCTTGGCGCGCTGCGCCACGGCAGCGAGGCGATGGCGCATCTGTCGCCGGCGGTGCGGCAGGTACTGTCCGCCGGCGTGGAGTCGGGCTTCCAGCTGATTTTCGCGGCGGGCGCGGTGGCGGCGGTGGTGGCGCTACTGATCGTGCGGCGCATGCCGGACCTGGAGCTGCGCGCCAGCGTGACCGAGCACGCCGCGACGGCGGTGATGGACTGACCCATCGTGCAGCGCGGAGTGCAGTGAACCCGACGAAGGCGTAGACTGCAGAGGCCACCCTTTACGCCCCAATATGGAGTCGCCCGTCATGACCCGCATGGTCCCCCCGACCCGGATGCGCCACCCGCGCACGGCCACCCTGACGCTCCAGCGCCGCGCGCTGCTCGCCGCCCTTGCGGTGTCCGCGATGGCCGCCGCCACGGCCAGCCTGCTGCCGCGCGCAGCCCACGCCGCCGAGAAGTCGACCCCCACTGCCGCCGCTTCAACCGGTCAGGCCGGCAGTTGCCCGGCGGCGCTCAACTTCAAGTTCCCGCGCCTGCAGGACGAATCGCCCCAGAACCTGTGCCAGTACGCCGGCAAGGTCGTGCTGGTGGTCAACACGGCCAGCTACTGCGGGTTCACGCCGCAGTACGAGGGCCTTGAGGCGCTCTACGCCAAGTACCGGGAGCGCGGCCTGGTCGTGCTGGGCTTCCCGTCGAACGATTTCTCGCAGGAGCCCGGTTCCTCCAAGGAAATTTCCGACTTCTGCTACAACACCTACGGCGTCAAATTCCCGATGCTGGGCAAGTCCCACGTGCGCGGCAGCGATGCCAACCCGATGTACGAACTGCTGGCCAAGGAAACCGGCACGGCGCCGAAGTGGAACTTCTATAAATACCTGATCGACCGCAAGGGTCAGGTCGTTGGCAGCTACAACAGCATGGTCAAGCCGGACGACAAGCAGTTCGTCGCCACGATCGAGAAGCTGCTCAGCACGCGCTGACCGCATGACCGACCTTTGATCCCCGTCAAAGGTCGAACCGGCCCCGCTGGTACTTTCGCCGATTCAAAACAAAAACGAGCGAAAGGGGGTCGCGATGGCTATCGCGCTATATGAATCGAGCGAGCATGTCTGCATGGTGTTCACCGACCTGGTGGACGATGGCGACGGGGAAGTCGTGCAGTCCAACCAGTTCCTGGTGGTCAACCACGGCCACGGGGCGTTGATCGACCCCGGCGGCCCGCTGACCTACGGCGAGCTGTATATGGCGATCAGCCGCCACTTTCCGCCCAAGCGGCTCGACTACGTGCTGGCCTCGCATGCCGACCCGGACATCGTGGCGTCGGTGGGCCGCTGGCTGACGGCGTCGGACAGCAAGGTGCTGATCTCGCAGGTCTGGGCGCGCTTCCTGCCCCATATCTGCCAGGCCGGGAAGATGGCCGGCCGCGTGGTCGGCATTCCGGATGCCGGCATGGTCGTGCCGCTTGGGGCGAGCCAGCTGGTTGCCGTCCCGGCCCATTTCCTCCATTCGGAGGGCAATTTCCACTTCTACGATCCCATCAGCAAGATCCTGTTCTCGGGCGATCTGGGCGCGGCCATGACCACGTCGGCCGAGGCCGGCGCAGTGGTGGAGGATTTCGACGCTCATCTCCCGCGCATGCTGCCGTTCCATCGCCGCTATATGAGCGGTAACCGGGCGTGCCGGCTCTGGGCCGAGATGGCGCGGACCATGGATATCGAATGGATCGTGCCGCAGCACGGGCCGTCCTTCCGGGGCCGGGCGATGGTGAAGCGCTTCATCGACTGGGTGGGGCAGCTCGAATGCGGGCTCGACCTGCTCGACAGCTCGCACTATCGCGTGCCGGCCGGCGCGCTGGCGTAGGGCAGGCCCGGTGACCCGGGCGGTACATCGCCGCCCGTGGATGTCTGCGTTGCTGCACAGGACACGCCGGTCAAATTCCGGCTATCCTCGGTTTCCTTGCCGTCCCCCTTCCCACGGCTGGCCAGAAACCAAGGAAATCACCATGAAACTAGTACGCGTAGGACAGCCCGGTGCAGAGCGCCCGGGCGTCGTGGATCGTGATGGCCGCGTGCGCGACCTGTCTGCCGTGATCGGCAACATCGGCCCGGATGAACTGGCGCCCGCCGCGCTGGCCCGGCTGGCCGCGATCGACCCCGCCACGCTGCCGCTGGTGGAGGGCGCCCGCCACGGTGTGCCCTGGACCGGCATCGGCAAGATCATCGCCATCGGCCTGAACTACGCCGACCATGCCGCCGAAGCCGGCATGCCGCTGCCGGCGGAGCCGATCGTCTTCCTGAAGGCCAATTCCTCGCTGAACGGCCCCAACGACGCCGTGATGCTGCCGTTCGGTTCGGAAAAATCCGACTGGGAAGTGGAACTGGGCGTGGTCATCGGCACCACCGCGCGCAATGTGTCGAAGGCCCAGGCGCTCGAGCACGTGGCCGGCTACTGCGTGGTCAACGATGTGTCCGAGCGCGAGTTCCAGATCGAGCGGGGCGGCACCTGGGACAAGGGCAAGGGCTGCGACACCTTCTGCCCGGTCGGCCCCTGGCTGGTCACGCGCGACGAGGTGCCCGAACCCCAGAACCTGGCGATGTGGTTGGACGTGAACGGCCAGCGCATGCAGAAAGGCAGCACCGCGACCATGGTTTTCGACGTCGCCACCGTGGTCAGCTATGTCAGCCGCTTCATGACCCTGCTGCCCGGCGACCTGATCGCCACCGGCACGCCGCCGGGTGTGGGCATGGGGTTCAAGCCGCCGCGCTACCTGCGCGCGGGCGACACCATGCGCCTCGGTATCGCCGGCCTCGGCGAGCAGACCCAGCAGGTCGTGCCATACGGCGAGCGCTGAGTCGGGCGTCGGCCCATGTCCGACATCGTTGCCAGAAAAAGGGGGACTTTCGGGTTCCCCGCTGAAACGTCTTCATACAAAGGGTCGCAGTTCCACACAAAGCGTCCCCTAAGGGCAACAGTTTTGGCACGGTTTAGGGCGCATACGCACGAAATCCGCAATCTGGGTTTTACCCTTCGACCCTGCGTGAAATACTGTTCATACATGCAAGCCACAAGAGCAACGCCATGTCTGAACATGCCCCCGAAATAGAATCGATATTGAAGACCGTCGCGGTCAAGCTCGCGAACGGCTCCACCGAATCCCCCACGCGCTCCTACTGCACGCTGCACGACACGCTCGACTGTCACGACGAGCTGCAGGACATCCGGCGCAGCATCCACCAGCACCCCGAACTGGCCTTCAACGAGATCCGCACCGCCGAACTGGTGGCGTCCCGCCTGGAGGGGTGGGGCTATCAGGTCACGCGCGGGGTGGGCGGCACCGGGGTGGTGGGCACGCTGCGCGCCGGCACGGGCAAGCGGAGCGTGGGCATTCGCGCCGATATGGACGCGCTGCCCATCCACGAGCGCTCGGGTTTGCCCTACGCCAGCGTCCATGAGGGCAAGATGCACGCGTGCGGCCACGACGGCCACACCACCATGCTGCTGGGCGCCGCCCGCCAGCTGGCGCGGACCCGCCGCTTCAACGGCACCATCCACCTGATCTTCCAGCCGGCCGAGGAAATCGGCGCGGGCGGCGGGGCGGAGCGGATGCTGGCCGACGGCCTGTTCGAGCGGTTTCCCTGCGATGCCATCTTCGGCCTGCACAACCATCCGGGCGTGGAAGCCGGCACGTTCATGTTCCGGTCTGGCCCGTTCATGGCGGCCTGCGACACGGTTGCCATCACGATCCGGGGCAAGGGCGGCCACGCGGCGCGCCCGCACCAGTCGATCGACCCGATCCTGGTGGCCGGCAGCCTGGTGATGGCGCTGCAATCGGTGGTCGCGCGCAATGTGGATCCGAACGAGACCGCCGTGGTCACCATCGGCACGCTGCACGCCGGCCACGCCCCGAACGTGATTCCGGACAGCGCGCGCATGGAAATCAGCGTGCGGTCGTTCAACCCCGAGGTGCGGGCGTCGATGGAGGCGCGCATCCGCCAGCTGGCCGCGTCGCATGCCGAGGGCTACGGCGCCACGGTCGATATCGACTACGTGCGCGGCTACCCGGTGCTGGTGAACAGCGAGGCCGAAACCGAATTCGCGCGCCAGGTGGCCGAGGAACTGGTGGGGCCGGAGCGCGCGGTGCCGAATTTCCACCGGATTGCGGGCAGCGAGGACTTCGCCTACTTCCTGCAACAGCGCCCGGGCTGCTTCGTGCGGATGGGCAACGGCGCCAACCAGCCGCTGCTGCACAACGCCGGCTACGACTTCAACGACCAGAATCTGACCGTGGGCGCGGCGTACTGGACCCGACTGGCCGAGCGTTACCTGGACGGAGCCTGAGCGGGGCCTGAGCACTGCCTGAGCCCCCAATCGGACGTCGGGCAGTTATCGGAAGAAGGCGCTGGGCGGCACGCCGAACTGGCGCCGGAACATCGTCGCAAAGGCGCTCGGGCTGCCATAGCCCATGTCCAGCGCCACATCCACCACCTTCGCCCCCGCCGCCAGACGCTCCAGCGCGGCCAGCAGCCGTGCCTGCTGGCGCCATTGGCCGAAGGTCATGCCGGTCTCGCGCGCGAACCGCCGCTGGATCGTCTTCGGATCCACCGCAAGAGAATGTCCCCAGTCGGCCAGTGTCAGGTCGGTATCCGGGCTTTCGACAATCGCATCGCAGATCCGCCGCAGGCCGGCATCGCTGGGGCGCGGCAGGTGCAGCGGCAGGGTCGGCACCAGCAGCACCTCATCCAGCAGCAGCCGCATCAGCCGGCCGTCGCGCGAATCCGGCGCATAGGGCAGGGGGATGTCGATGGCGGCCAGGATCAGCTCGCGCAGCAGCGCCGTGACGCCGAGCACCGTGCAGCGGGTGGGCAGGTCCGGCGCGGCGTCCGGGCGGATATAGGCGGTGCGCATCTGAACCCGGCCCACCATGCGGATCCAGTGCACCGTGCCGCCCGGCATCCACATGCCGCGCGTGGGCGGCACGATCCACTGGCCGTCCGCCGTGGAGACCACCATCACGCCGTGCATCGCGTGGATCAACTGCGCGTGCGGATGCTGGTGCGGCTTGGTGACGTGGCCCGGGGCGTAGTCGGCGGCCATGGCGGTCACCGGCATCGGGCCGCGGTCGAAGCGGAGGTAGGCTGGCGCTGCCGCGTAGGTGTCGGCGCGGGCGTCGGCATCGGGGTCGTGCGGGGCATCGGCCGGCAGGCGCCGGGCGCCCGGCGTGGTGCGGTCGATCCACTCAACCGGCGGCGGCGCCGCTTTCCGGCTGCGAGGGGTGGGCGGCATGTCCTTTTCTCCAAGGTTCCGGCCCCATTCTCGCAGGACAGGCGCAAATTTGCCATTTACGATGCGATCGTCATACTTTTAACCAGACGACCGGCCAATGCGCCCCGCACGATGAGCACAACCGTCAATTCCGCCCCCGCCGCCGAAGTGGCGCACCGCGAGGAAGGCACGCGCTTCCGCGTGCTGTACGCGATCAGCTTCGCGCACTTCCTCAACGACATGATCCAGTCGCTGATCCTGGCCATCTATCCGATGCTCAAGGGCGGCTTCAACCTGAGCTTCACCCAGATCGGCCTGCTGACGCTGACGTACCAGATCACCGCGTCGCTGCTGCAACCAATCGTCGGCCTGTATACAGACAAGCATCCGAAGCCACATTCGCTGGCCATCGGCATGGGCTTTACGCTGTGTGGGTTGCTGCTGCTGTCCGTGGCGCCAACCTATGGCGTGCTGCTGGTGGCGGCGGCGCTGGTGGGTACCGGCTCGTCGATCTTCCATCCGGAGTCGTCGCGCGTGGCGCGCATGGCCTCGGGCGGCCAGCACGGGCTGGCCCAGTCGATCTTCCAGGTGGGTGGCAACGGCGGTAGCGCCATGGGGCCGCTGCTGGCGGCGTGGATCGTCCACCAGCAGGGCAGCGTGGCGTGGTTCTCGCTGGCCGCGCTGCTGGCGATTGCCGTGCTCTGGCAGATTGGCGGCTGGTACGGCCGCCACCTGGCCGAGCGCGCGGCCAAGAAGAAGGGCGCCGGCACGGCGGCCAAGCCGCTGCCGACCCGCACCGTGGTCCGCGCCATCGCGGTGCTGCTGCTGCTGATCTTCTCGAAGTACTTCTACATGGCGAGCCTGAACACGTACTACACGTTCTATCTCATGGATAAGTTCGGGCTGACCCGCCAGACCTCGCAGATCTACCTGTTCGTGTTCCTGTTCGCCGTGGCAGCCGGCACCATCCTCGGCGGCCCGATTGGCGACCGCATCGGCCGCAAGCGCGTGATCTGGGCGTCCATCCTCGGCGTGGCGCCGTTCACGCTGATGCTGCCGCACGCCAACCTGTTCTGGACTGGCGTGCTGTCGTTCGTGATCGGCTTCATCCTGGCCTCGGCGTTCTCGGCCATCCTCGTGTTCGCCCAGGAGCTGATTCCGGGCAAGGTCGGCATGGTGTCCGGCCTGTTCTTCGGCTTCGCCTTCGGCATGGGCGGCATCGGCGCCGCCGTGCTCGGCACCCTGGCCGATACGCACGGCATCAAGACCGTGTACGACGTCTGCGCCTTCCTGCCGCTGCTCGGCCTGCTGGCGGTGTTCCTGCCGGACCTCGGCGGAGGGAAGAAGACGGTGACTGCCGCGGCCTAGCCTGCCGTGGATTTGCTCCCCTCGCCCGCCTGCGGGAGAGGGGCCGGGGGAGAGGGTCGGCGCGTAAAGTTGCCGCCCCCTCGTAGAACGGCTACTTCCCTGCCTTGTCCTGCGACACATCCATGATCATCCGCGTCAGCAGGTACAGACGTGGCGTGACCGAGTTCAGGTCCACATACTCGGCATCGTTCGAATGCGCGCCAAAGCCGCGCAGCCCGAATCGCTCGATCACCGGCGCCTTGGTGCCCGCCGCCGCGAACGCCGCGTCGGTGCCGCCGCCTTCGGCGGTGTCGTACACCATCAGCTTCTCGCCGATTTCCGAATAAATACCCTGCGCATGGGCTGCCAGCGTGCGCGCTGCCTGGGTGACCTCCAGCGGCGGCCGGCGGCGCTCGAACTTGACCTCGACCCTGGTGTCCGGAATCAGCTTCTGCTTGATCCGCTCCTGCAGCGTGCGCTCCAGGCCGTCGTAGTCGGCGGTGCGGAGCACGCGCACATCGGCCTGCGCCGTGGCCACGGCCGGAATCACGTTGCGGTTGGTGCCCGCGCTGGAGATCGTCCAGTTGACCTTGAGCCCGGTGTCCGGGTTGGACAGATCGCGCATCTGCAGGATCTGGTGCGACAGCTCGTACAACGCGTTGCGGCCCAGCTCCGGCGCGCTGCCCGCGTGCGACGCCTTGCCCTCGACTTTCAGCGAAATCGCACCGATGCCGCTCGTCGCCAGCGACAGGCGGTCACCCGTGACGCGCGTGGCCTCGCAAGAGAACACGGCGTCCTGCTGCGCCCCGAGCTTGGTCAGCATGGCGCGGGCGCCCGGCGAGCTGATTTCCTCGTCGCCGTTGATCAGCACCGTCAACGTGCCGTAGTCCTTGAACTTCATCTTTTGCAGGATGGCCACCGTGTGGAGGATCACGGCCACGCCATTCTTGTCGTCGGCAATGCCCAGCCCGTAGGCGCGGTCGCCGTCCACGCGGAACGGCTGCTGGGCGAGCATGCCGCGCAGGTACACGGTGTCCATGTGGGCGATCAGCATGATATTGCGGCGTCCGGTGCCCTTGAACTGGGCCATGACCATCTTGCCGACCTTCTCCGGCGTGTCTTCCATCCGGTAGATCTCGGTCGGCTCGACCAGTTTGGCGTCGCCGCCGAGTGCGGCCAGCCGGTCCCGGATCAGCGCGGCGATGCGGTCGAGGCCCTCGATGTCCTTGCTGCCGGATTCGATCGACACCAGGTCCTTGAGCGTGGCGATCAGCGCGGGCTTCTCCTGCTGGGCCAGCTGGTAGGCCGGCTCCACCGGGGCGGCGTGGGCGGTGGCGGCGCCGGCGGCGGCGAGTGCCAGCGCGAACGGGAGGGCGCGCAGGGCAGGGAAGCGGGGGCGACGAACGGATGGCATGCAGTCAGGTTCCTTGTGATGGCAATGTGGGATCGGAAATCTTGAGCGCATGGCGCCGCCGCGTAAAGTGCGCCAAACGCGATGCCGCGTGAAAACGCCAGCCTGTCGCGCGCACGCAGCAGACATGGCGCGACATAGCCCAGCCGCCGCCCTAACACGGCCAGATGGGGCCAACGCCGGCGTTTTGCGGCATCATGGCGGGCATGAAGTCCGCCGTGCCCCCGTTTTCCGGTCATCCCGCCATGCCAGCCGCCCCGCCCCTGCCGGTACCCACCCGCCCCGCCTGCGCCCATTGTCTGGCCCTGGCCGAGGACCCGCGCCGCCGCGAGCCGCACGCCTGCCTGGCCCTGCGCAACACGGCGCCCCACGTCAGCGCCAGCGCGGCCGGCGTGCCGTTCAGCATGCTGTCCTTCACCTGCCGCGAGTGCGGTACGGCGTGGCGGCTGTACGACCGCGCCAACGAACTGTTCGTTTCGTGGGTGCCGGAACACCCGCTCGTGCGCTGAAACAGCTTCGCCGCGTTGGTTGGACGGCCCGGAAGGGATGGAACGGCAAGCCGGAGGTTCGGCCGCCGGGGCCGTTCGGCTAAGATAGCGCCTATCCATCAGCAACCCTCCCGCCCCATCCCCACCATGGTTCCTGCCATTTCCAAGCCGCTGCTGGCGGCCCTGTCCGTCTTCACCGTCGCCACGCTTGCGGCCCCGTCCTTCGTTTCCTCCGCCCATGCCGCGGACGCCTACCCGAGCCGCCCGATCCGCGTGATCGTGGCCTACCCGACCGGCGGCATCAGCGATGCCGTGGCCCGTGCGCTGGGCGAGAAGCTGTCCGTGCAGATGGGCACGTCCGTGGTGGTGGAGAACAAGGCCGGCGCCGGCGGCAGCATCGGCATCGACGCCGTGGCCAAGGCCGCGCCGGATGGCTACACCATCGGCTTCGCTTCCACCAGCCCGCTGACGCTGAACCCGCACGTGGGCCGCGTCAACTACGACCCGGAGCACGATGTGGCGCCGGTCATGAGCGTCATGTACTCGCCGGTGCTCGTGGTGGCCACCTCGGGCTTCGCCGGCAAGGCCTTCCCGGACCTCCTCGCGCAGGCCAAGGCCAAGCCGGGTTCGGTCCGCTGGGCTACCTCGGGCCTGGGCACGGTCGGCCACGTGATGCTCGAGCAGGTCAAGGCGAAGTCCAAGGCCGACATCACGCTGATCCCCTACAAGGGCGCCGGCCAGCAGATGAACGACGCGCTCGGCGCGCAGTTCGAGGTGATGAGCACCAACGCCAGCCCCATGCTGACCCAGCACATGCAGGCGGGCCGCCTGCGCGCGCTGGCCGTGGGCGCGCCCAAGCGCCTGGAGAGCCTGCCCGCCGTGCCGACCTTCGCCGAACTCGGCTATCCCAAGGCCAACCTGACCTCGACGTTCGGCATCTTCGCCCCGGGCAAGACGCCGCCGGCCATCATCAACCGGCTCAATGCCGAGCTGAACAAGGCGCTGGGCGAGCCGGAGGTGCGCGAGCGCCTGCTCAAGGGCGGCGAGGTGCCCACCGGCGGCACCGCCGCGCAGTTCGCCACCGCCATCCGCGCGGAATCGGAAGACAACGCGCGTATCGTCAAGGAAGCCGGGATCAAGGCCGACTGATTGGCCGACTGATTGGCCGCCGGAGTCCCTGCGGTCCATCATCGGCTACACCAGGTCCAGCCGGCTGCCCAGCCGGTGGATTGCCCGCAGCATCACGCCGTTGCGGGGCCATAGCGCCAGCTTGGTCCGCACGCGCGAGAGGTGGCTGTCCACGGTGCGCGCGTGCGTGTGGACCCCTGCATCCGGCCAGACATGCCGGATCATTGCCTCGCGCAATACCAGCGTGCCCAGGTTGCGGAACAGCAGCAGGGCCAGCGCGAATTCCTTGGGCGCCAGCGCCACCGGCACGCCGCCCACCCAGGCCTGGCGCTCGGCCGTGACGAAGCGGTACACGCCGGTGACGAGTTGCTCGGGCATGTCGCCGAAGCCCGCCGGCGCCACGGTGCCAGCCAGCATCCCCGGCACCGCC
>NZ_CAJPVH010000026.1 GCF_905397395.1 Cupriavidus campinensis | reverse complement strand
GGGCGCCGCCAGCACGCCGTACCAGGCGTCCTGCCGCATGCCGGGCACGCCGGCCTCCTCGAAGGTCGGCACACCCGGCGCAAGCGGGCTGCGCGCGGCGCCGGTCACCGCCAGCGCGCGCACCTTGCCCTGCCGCATCAGCGGCAGCGCGGCCTGCAGCGTGCTGACCAGCAGCGCCACGTGACCACCCTGCAGATCGACCAGCGCACGGGCACTGCCCGGATACGGCACGTGGTTCATCGACACCCCCGCCTGCTGGCAGATCAGTTCGCCCACCAGATGGGCGCTGGAATGGGTGCCGAGCGAGCCGTAGGCCAGTTCGCCGGGGCGCCGGCGGGCTTCCGCCAGCCGGGCCTGGAGCGTTTGCGCGGCGGCAGGCGCCCCGGCGGAGGCCAGCAGCACGTGCGGCGTGCTGGCGACGATGGCCACTGGCTGCAACGGCGTGGCCGGCGGCTCGGGCGCAGCGGCCAGCAAGGGGCCGATGCTGACCGAGCCCACTGTGCCAAGCAGCAAGGTGCGCGGGCCGGACGTGGCGCGCGCCACCTCGTGCAGGGCGATCTGGCCGGCAGCGCCGGGGCGGTTCTCGACGATGGTGGGCACGCCGTCCGTGGTCAGGCTGTCGGCAACGAGACGGGCGATATGGTCGGCACCCCCGCCGGCGGCATAGCCGACCAGCAAGTGCGTGGTGTCTGCGCCACATGCGGCGCGGGGGAACAGCGGGAGTACCGCGAGTCCGGCCAGTCCGGCCAGACCATGGGTCAGGCGGCGGCGGGCCCAGTCAGGCGGAACCGGAGGGAACGGCATGGATGCAGGGGCGCGAGTCGAATAGCTCGCGGCATCCTAGCACCACCCCGCCCCGCCTGCCGTGGGGGCAAACCCCGTCTTGCCCAGGCCCTTACAGCTGCGGCGCGCGGCACGCGGCGCCCGCCGCATTGGCGGCCGGGTCCATGCCGAACACTGCCTGCGCGCCACACTGCGAGCCGAACATGCGCGCCTGATCGTGGCCCACCCCCACCACTTCAAAGGCGCGATGGCGACTGGTCTGGCCCGGCTTGGCGAGGAATTGCTCGTAGCGCTGGTAGGCACGCCCGCGCTGGAGGCGCGTGGGGCCTTCGGCCTCGGCCCCACATGCCTTATCGAGCACACGATGGTTCGGATCGTTGTCCTCGCTACCCACCATATAGGTAACCTGACGCTGCATGTAGCGCTGGTAGAGCGTCATGCCATCGGCGCCCTTGGCGTAGGCCACGATGTCCTGCATGCCGTAGCGGTACTTGTTGTAATCGGCGCAGGCGGCGGTGCTGTAGGGCGCGAAGCGCTTCAGGTCCGGCGCCACCGGCCGGTCCGGCGTGAAATAGAGATAGGACGAGGGATTGGCCACCACGTAGCGCAGGTCGATGCCGCGCGCGCGCACGCGCTCGTCCACGTTGTTGAGCACCGCGTAGCGGTGGACGATCTGGGCGCCGCCGGAATGGCCCGCCACCGTGACCTTGCTCACACCGGGGAAGCGCGACTTGTCGGTGACGAAGGCCAGCAGGTCGTCCAGCACCTGGAGCGAGCTGACGCCGGCGCCGGGGCCGGACACCGCGTCTTCGCCGCCGATCCAGCCTTGCACGGTCCAGACCGGCATGTTGTCGAAATGCTTGGCGGCATCGGGCGTGCCGGGGAAGTTCGGGGCAATCAGCAACACCTCTTCCGGCTTGCGGCCGCTGGCCTGGAGCAGCGCGGCGCCGGCCGCGTAGTAATCGTCGCCATTGCGCTGGAGGCCGTGCTGCACGAACACCACCTCGCGGATGCCGCGCAGGTCCGCCGTCAGCAGATGGTTGGCGTAGACCGGGAAATCATAGCCGGCACCGCTGCCCAGGTGCACGCGCTGCCACTGGGGCTTGGCGGCGGCGGAGGGGGCGGCTGGCGCGGCGGACGGCGCAGAAACCGAAGGCGCCGGGGGCTGGCTGGCGCAGCCAGCGGCAAGCGCCGCCGTGGCGGCCATCAGCAAGGTGAATCGGGCGAAGCGTGGCGCGCCGGGCATGGGTGTCTCCTTGGTCTTATGTCTGCCGTATCAGGCAAAACGCCAATACTAGGCCGGCGGGGGCTGCTCGTAAAATATATGCTTTCTGCATCTGCCATATTCACAACATATCGGACCTACCGATGGAATTGAGACACCTGCGTTACTTCCTGGCCGTGGCCGAAACCGGCTCCGTGACCCGCGCCGCCGAGCAACTGGGCATCCAGCAGCCCCCGCTCTCCCAGCAGCTGAAGGCGCTGGAGACCGAGCTGGGCGTGTCCCTGTTCGACCGCCAACCACGCGGCGTGGCGCTGACCGCCGCCGGCACCGCGCTCCATGGCGACGCCGTGGAGCTGTTCGCCCGCATCGAGCAGATGCGCGCGCGCATGCAGCGCATGGCGCGTGGCGATGAAGGCGCGCTGGCCATCGGCTTCACCAGTTCGGCGGCGGCGCACAAGCTCACCCCGGAGGTGCTGCGCGCATGCCGGCGGCAGTTTCCGCGCGTGACGCTCTCCTTGACCGAGCGCAACGCGGCCGAAGCCATCGAGCAACTGGCCGATGGCACGCTCAGCGCCGCCCTGCTCCGCGCGCCGGTGCAGCACCCGGAAGGCGTGCGCTTCGACCTCCTGCTCGAGGAAGAAATGGTGATCGCCCTGCCGCTGGACCACGCGCTGCTGCGGCGCCGGGCGGAGGAAGGCGTGGCCGGCGGCACGCCGGTATCGCTACGCGAGCTGAAGGGCGATCCGTTCATCCTGGTGCGCCGGCCCGGCGCGCCGGGCATGTACGGCGACCTGCTGCGCGAATGCGAGGCGCTGGGTTTCACGCCCCGCATCGGCGCCGAAGTGGAGCGCATGCTGACCAACCTCAACCTGGTGGCCGCCGGCGCCGGCGTGAGCGTGGTGCCGGCGTCGATGGCCGGCCTCAACCGCCACGGCGTGGCCTACTGCCGCATGGTCGAGACCGACCGCCTGCGCGCCCCGCTCACCCTCGGCTACCGCGCCAAAGACGCCGACCCCGCCGTGGCGGCGCTCGTGGCGCTCACCCACCGGATTGCGGCCAGGCACAGGAAGGAATGGGATGCGGCGGGAGGGGAAGTGCCGGGGCGAATGGAGGGCGCATCGGCGAGCGTCCCCAGGGTGACGTGAGCGTCTTGGCCATCACGAACCACCGAGAACATCAGGCTTCCGCACTCCTCGGCGAGCCGCGGGTCGGTGTCGAATGACTGGAGGTGGTCGAACTCAGGCAACCTCGACGATCAGTTCGATTTCCAGGCAGGCGCCGAGCGGCAACTGCGGCACGCCGAACGCACTGCGCGCGTGCTGGCCGCGCGTGCCGAACACCTCGGCGAGCAGATCACTGGCGCCATTGGTGACGAGGTGCTGCTCGGTGAAGTCTGCTGTCGAATGGACGAGGCTGGTGAGCTTGACGACCCGCACGATCGAATCGAGGTCGCCGGTGGCGGCGTGCAGCGTCGCGAGCAAGTCGATGGCCACCTGGCGGGCCGCCGCGACACCGTCGGCGGTGCGCAGATCGTCGCCAAGGCGGCCGGTCCGCACCTGCCCGCCAACGCGAGAGAGATGGCCGGACACGTGGATCAGCTTGCCGGACCGCACGCTCGGCACATAAGCCGCCGCCGGGGCCGAAGCCGTGGGCAGTTCGATGCCGAGTTGCGCAAGCTTGTCGTAGATTCGCGGCACCGGCGCGAACGCCGGGCCGTCCGGTTTCAGGCGCATGCCGGGCTTGAGATGCTGCCATGGCAGCTCCGCCGGATCGGCGATGAACGGACCGGGCGCTCGCACCACGAAAATGTCTTCCGCGATCGCGGCGAAATCGGCTCGGAAATGCACGGAGCTTTTGTTCACGAGAATCTTCATCCCCGCCGGTTCGATGCCGACCGCGCGGTACATGTTGCGGTCGAGCAGTTGCGCCTTGGTGGAGCTGACGGCAACGCGCACGCCGTCGAGCCGCAGTCGCGCCATGGGTCCCATGTTGGCAGCCTTGCCGTGCATCATTGGCCCGCCGTAGACAAACTTGCCGTCGGACAGCGCCTCCACCTCGAAAGTCGCGCGCAGCGGGGCATCCTCGCTCACCTGCGGGCAGCCGCCAAGGGCAATATCGATCCTCGCCCCAACGCCAGCCTGGTGCGCAGCCGCGGCAGCGGCGGGATCGCAGATGATCCCGATCGCGGCGTCCTGCACGCCGGCCTTGAGCAGCGCACGCAGCATGCCCATGGTGTTGCCGTCGCCGCCGACGCCCGGGTTGTCCTGCGTGTCCGCGAGGATGACCGGCCGCGCGGCCTTTTGCGCGATCCGCACGGCACGCTGCACCGCTGCATCCGGCTCCTCGAACTGCACGGCCCACTGGCTCTCGGGTTCGCAGATGCGCGCGAACAGTGCCTCGACGGCCCGCTCGACGCCGGCTTTGTCGAAGCCGTACCCCCAAACGACGGGACCGCATTCAGCGAAGTCGGCAGCGGGAAAGCCCGGTGTGAACGACAGCGACAGCACGCCTTGTTGCTCCAGCGCTTCAAGCAGCCCGTAGACGCCTTGAGCAGGCTGCATCATCGTGGACATGCTGTTGACCGGTATCAGGAACGGCACGCGTCGCGCCACCAGGTGCGCACGCGTCTCCCGCCTGCACAACTCCAGCAGCATCTCGGCGGCCCGTTTGCCGGTGGCGGCCATGTCCACGTGCGGATAGGTGCGATACGCCACCCCCCCATCCGCCAGCGCGAGCATGCGTTCGGTGACGTTGGCATGCAGATCCAGCGAGACCACGATCTTCATGTCCGGACCGGCCGCGGCACGGATGCGCGCCAGCAGCTCGCCCTCGCCGTCGTCGAGGTGCTGGGCCACCATGGCGCCATGCAGGTCGAGATAGATCGCGTCGTACGAGGCCGTCATCACCGCCTCCACGATCTCGCCGGCGATGCGCTCGTAGGCATCGGTCGTGACATGCGCCGAAGCGCCCGCAGCCGCCCAGATCACCGGCGTGACGGTGTGACCGTGCCCGCGAACGTGGTGGATGAAGCCGCTGACCGGCACGTTCACGCCCAGCAGGTCGTAGATCGCCTCGCCGCGCACCATCGCGGGAAAGTCCTCGCCACGGACGAAGCTCTCGTAGGTGGCCATGGTGGGGGCGAACGTATTGGTTTCGTGCTGAAAACCGGCTACTAGGATATTCAAGGAGCACCTTCCTGGAGCGGGATACCGGAACGCGGCGAGGCCAGCGACGCGAGCGCCGGCGCCGCCATGCGAACGGCCGTGAAGGGTGGAATTACTGGGGCGCCAGCTTGATCGAGGCGGCCATCTTCCTGAGCCTCTCGGTCTCGTCGACGTAGAACTTTGCGGAGGTCTCGAGCGTCTGGGGCTTCATCGGCTGCACGCCGGAGAGCTCGAGCGCCTTGATCAGTTCGGGCGACCGCAGCGCCTGCTGCGAGGCGTCCGCCAATACGCGGGCACGCTCCGCCGGGACACCGGCCCTGCTCATGACACCCAGCCAGATCGAATACACGAACTCGGACTTGCGCGCGACGCTGGTTTCGGAGATGGCAGGCACGTCGGGCAGGGTTCGCATGCGCTGCGTGTCCAGCACCGCGACCGCCTTGATCTTGTGCGTCTCCAGCAACTGCGTGGAGGCGCCGAGGTTTGGCAGAATCGTCATGTCAATCTGGCGACCGGTCAGGTCTGCCAGCATTGGGGTGGCGCCCTTGTACGGCACCTGCAGCAGCTTGGCGCCGGTCAGCTGCGCCATGTATTCGGCGACGATGTGGTACATGGTCCCGTAGCCCGGATTGCCGAAGGTCAGGCTCGTGCTACCTGCCGACTTGCCGGCCGCGATGATCTGTTCAAGCGAGTTGTACGGCAGATCGCTGCGCGTCATCACGACGAGCGGGTGGTTCGAGACCGGCGCCAGCAGGGCCAGGTCCTCCGACTTGTACCTGGCGCTGGCAAGCGCCAGCGGCGTCAGGATGGCCTCGTTGGGCGAGCCCATGATCAGCGTGTAGCCGTCGGCCGGGCGGCTCAGCAGCCGCTGCACTGCCAGCGCGCCGCCGGCGCCGGGCAGATTCTCGATGACCACGGGCTGGCCGAGCGCCTTGGCCATCGCCGGCTGCATGGCCCGCGCCAGAACATCAGCGGGCCCCCCCGGAGGGAATGCGACCAGCATCGATATTGGCTTGGTGGGAAACGCGTCGGCGGCGGACGCCGGTGCGCCGGTCAGCATCATCCCCAGGATGACGGCACTGAGCGCCATCCAGCGTTTGGCGGGGGGTAGTCCTCGGTCCTGCATGTCATCCTCCACTTTAGACGTTCTCGCATCGATACGAGAACCGGTTGTGAGGGGGATTGTTGGCTGGAAATTATGTTCGAGGAACAGCAATCCTTACACAAGATCGTTGCCCTGTGGGCAACGCAGCGCGGAAGGGACATGAAGCGCCCTCAAGGCGGGACAAACGGCCGGGAGCGAGTTTGCTGACTTCCTCTACGCTGGCCGTGGTTATGAGTAGATGTTGAATCCGCAGCCAGGAACCGTCGTTCGATACGGGATGCTATGTCGGGATACCGGATGTTTTTTCAGTCAAACCAGAAACAAGTAACGAACATCATCGGCGATGCAATCGAGGCTGCCGGCTTCGAATTTTAATATTGCTGAGGCGGTGTAATCGCCAGAGTCAGCGCTCATTATTACGACCAATGTCACGTTCCCCAACGACGTTGTTGTCGCGGTCAAAGACAACTCGCCATCGATCGCCTCCCATCTTTTTTGTCCTTCCCATCCGGTCCAATTTTTCGCCAGGTCATCAAAAAACTCGGTCGGAGGTCCGTTGTGGTACGTGGAAGCGAGGACTTCGCCTGTGAAGGGTGCATCAGAAATTCTCGCAAAAAACCGGATTTCATCTGCATTGCGGCTATGCACCGCGAAGCTCAGTGTCGTCCGAGAATCGCAGGATTTGATGTCGAGAATGTCCATTTGTTGTGGGCCTAGTGCCAAGTATCGTTAATCTAGCATTTGAATGACCGCTGTTGGCAACACCGAAGGTCGCCTTAGGGTCGTTCTGCGCCGGTGGCAGCTTCTGGCCCCGTCGACGCCCGATTGCCCGTCAGACGCTGGTGGCTCCCACAGCACACTTTCCACTCTTTGCCACTATCGATTGACTGGCGGGCCTGGCTGGCGTTTTCTTCCTTGATCACGTTGTTCACGAGTGTGCTGCTAAATGACGATGGGGCCTACAGCCCGCCAACGTCTTCGCATACCATCGGCTACCACGCCATCATGCACAACACAACTTCCTGCCATGAAGCCGCCGCCCCTTTCTCCATATCGAACCTACGCGTGGCCTTGCCATGTTACTCACGAGCGTTCGCGACGAATGCGCGCTGGCGTATTGCCGGCGATGCGCCGGAAGCACGTAGTCATGTGCGAGCGGTCCGCGAAGCCGCAGACATTCGCAATAGTGGCCAGCGGCCTACTAGTTTCTAACAGCAGCCGCGTGGCATGGACTACCCGTCGCCGCATGATGAAGCGCAACGGCGCTTCGCCTGTGGAGGCGCGGAAGGCCCGCATAAAATGCGGGAGGCTGACTTCCGCCATCGCCGCCAGTTCCGTGATGGCGATACTGTCGCCAAGATGGTCTTCGATGTAGTCGAGGATGCGGCGCAACCTGAACGGCGCGAGTCCGCCCTTGCAGCTCAGCAGCGGCGCGGTGGTCCCCAGTCCTGCAATTTCCACGGCAAGCATGCCGACGAGGCTTTCGCAGTAGAGCTGTTGCCCGTTGCGTGGCGTGACGCACGCCAGTGCCAGACGGTCGGCCATGGCCCAGATCGGCTTGTTCTCGAACATCAGGCGCGACGGGAAATTGGCCGCCGCGCTGGCGACGCCGCAAGCCTCGCCCAGCAGCGCATCGTCGAAATGGATCGCCACACAGCGAAAGCCGCGAATGAACCGGGTATAGCCGTACGCCTCGCCGCCCTGCTCGATGAGGCTGAGGTGGTCGCTGCCGCGATAGCAGTCGGCAAGCGACTGCGATGGCTTGTAGCGCGCCTCGATACGACCGCCGGTCTCACGCAAGGCTGCGCGCAGGCTCACGCGCCGCGATCCGATCGGGCGGGCAACGTCCTGCAGCTCGCCGTATTCGAAGACTTCCACCTCGGTGTTCGCCCAAGTACTGGTGATTCGGCTCTGATGCACGTCCGTGACGATACGTACCACTTTCCGTCTCCTGCCAACTTTCAACTACCTTGTGTACTGACAATATGGATTCGAGGCTGCAAATTCGTCTCGACCGGAATGCCAAGCTTCCGCTGTCGGAGCAGATTCGCCTGAGCATTGCCAGGGCGATAGACTCGGGCGTGCTCACCCCTGGCACCCGGCTGCCCTCATGGCAAGACCTGGCCGCGCGCCTCGGTGTAGCGCGCGGCACGGTACAAGCGGCGTACGAACGTTTGTCCGACGCGCAGATCATCGAAACCTTCGGTGCACGGGGCACCCGCGTCGCGTCTAGGCCACGCGTACCGGTGGCCCAGCCAAAAGCGCCGCGGCCCGGGTCATTCATGAGTACCTATCTCCAGATGAACACGGGACCGGCTGTCTTTCAGGTCGGCATACCGGCGCTGGAAGGGCTGCCTGACCGGCTTTTCGCACGCGCGCGTTCTTCGAATCTACTGAAAACGGGCACGTTCTCGTCATTGATATATCCCGATCCCCGTGGCGAGCTCGCACTGCGTCGGGAGATTGCAAGCTATCTCGCCATTTCCAGAAACCTGCACTGCCTGCCTGATCAGGTCTTCATCACTTCTGGCTACATCTCTGGCCTGGGTCTCGCACTGCGGGTGCTGGGGCTGGACGGCAAAAAGGCCTGGATGGAAGAACCCGGCTTCATGGTCACCCGCAAGGCCCTCGAGCTTGCACGCCTGACCGCCGTTCCGGTACCCGTGGACGCCGAGGGCATCAACGTCGAATATGGCATCGAGCGTGCGCCGGATGCCGCGTTGGCCGTCGTGACGCCCGGGCAGCAAGCGCCGTTGGGCTCGACGCTGTCGTTGACGCGACGGCTGCAGCTACTTGAATGGGCGGCTGCCAGCGACGCCTGGATTATCGAAGACGACTACCTCAGCGAACTGCAGCTCGATGGCCGGGCGGCTCCCGCCTTGGCATCGCTGAGCGGAGCCGGCCGGGTCATTCATATCGGCACATTTAGCAAGACCATCAGCCCGGCTCTGCGGCTTGGATTCGTCGTGGCGCCGGCGGAACTGATCACCCCGTTCTCAGAGGTCACCGCAACGCTTGCGCCTGCGCCCACACCGATCATCCAACTCGCCACGGCTCAGTTCATGCGCGATGGCCACTACATCCGTCGCATCCGCCGTCTCAAGCGGCTTTACTCCACGCAACGTGACGCGCTGTGCGAGCAGTTGCGTCTCCGCGATGCTGCGTGGACCGCCGCGGGCCTGGCGATACTGCTCAGGCTGCCGGACGGCGCGCCCGATACCCGGATCGCCCGGGAGGCGATGGATTTCGGCATGGCGCCGTCGCCGCTATCGAAGTGGTTCGCCACGCCATCCCCTGCGGCGTCGGGCCTCCTGCTAGGGGTTGCAACCGCGCCCGAAGCGGAGGTCGGCGCATCATGCCGTCGTCTGTTCGAGATCATCGACCGGTCTTGCCAGTCGCCCTTGGCCCTCGACCGACGCCAGAAGCAGGGAAACCGAGGCACCGAGCAAGACAAGATCCTTGAGCAGGAACTGACCCGGCATCGCTGAGATGGCTGGAAATCCCCCCGCCGTCACTTCCGCCACACCGGGAGTGCTCAAGAAGAAGGTAAGCGTGATCAGGTAGGTTGCCGCCGACATGGCAGCGCCCAATGCCGAGAAAATGGGCCGGAACGCGCCAAGAATCAGCGCCACCGCGGTCGACAGTTCAAGTATCCCAATTGCGTAACTCGCCCCTTGCACGCCTAGCAGCATGTGCATCCAGCTCATGATCGGGCTGTTGGCGATAAACGGCGCGATGCCATTGGCTTCGTAGGCAGTGAACTTCATGCCGCCGAACCAGAGGAACACGATGACGAGCGTCCATCTAAGGGGGGCCAGAATAGACAGCGATTCAACGCCCTTTTCGGCGATCTGCAGCCGAAGCTGGTGTGCAAGAGTTCTCATTTGGTTTTCCATTCGGATTGCTCGGGTGCTAGAGCTTTCAATCTAGCTCTACGCGATACCGATTTCGAGACTGCATCGGCGCAATAAGCTGCGCAAAAGGATCAACACAGCGCGCATCATGTTCCCTGGCGTGCCAGGCGGCGCCATTGCCCTGGGGTCATGCTCATTTTCTCGGTGAACACACGCCGGAATGCCGCCACGGACCGGTAGCCGACCGAGTCAGCCACTGCTTCGGTGGTCGCTCCGGGCTTTCTCAGCGCGTTGGCCGCCAGGCTCATCCGGATATCGGTCAGCAGGTCATTGGCCGACCGCCCAAGACTTGACTGGAAATGCCGCATGAATGTAGCGCGAGACATGCTGCACAGCTCGGCGAGCTCCGCCAGGTTCCAGGGTCGGGCCGGATCCGCGAACATGGCCGAAATCGCCGGGGCCAGTCGTGGATGGCCGGCAAGCGCCAGCAAGCCTGCCGGGGACTGTTGCGATTCACTCGCCGCGCGCAGCACCAGTGTGAACAGTGCAAAACTCAACGCGTTGAGCATGGCGTATCCGCCCGGCTTGTCGGTGGCGCATTCCATGCGCATGAGCCCCATCAGCCTTGCCAGATCCTTGGTGGCGGACAAGACATTGTCTGCACCCCCGCCGTCGGTTGCCCGCACCACGAACGTTGCGGGCAGGTAATCACGAATCATCCGGTCGTGCGGGGGACCGATGAAAAACCGTCCGCAGAGCATGTCCAGGGGCTCGCCATTGCCGTCATTCTCGCTAAGCGTCCAGCCTGCGGAGCCCTGGCGATTGGAGGTGGCCCCGGGCACATGCCCGCTACCATCGTGGAGCACATGCGCCGCGCCGTGAGGCAGCAACAGGATATCGCCAGCCAACAGCTCCGTGAGCGCGCGCGTCTGCGGATCTTCAAGGACGGCCCGTCCCTTCAGCACCATGTGATAGGGAATCTCGTGCGCGGCGGACTCGTCCCAGGCCACGCGCCATGGCGCGCCGTACACGCAGCGCACCTGCAGTTGCCCGGTGATGTCGATCATCTGCAGGAGCTGGCTCAGCCAGTCAATCCGGGGCACTTTACCGTCGGAATATTGATCCACTTGAACGCCTCATCGCTATCGCACACGGGACGCAGCCACTACACAGCACAGGCTACGTCCCTGCTGGCTTCAGATCGAGCCGGCCGGCGCCACCGCCGGGAAGTCCTTGTCCGGATCGAACACGTTGTTGAAGAAGTTGGTCAGCGAGTACATGGCCACGAGCGCAACAATCTCGATGACGTTTGGTTCGGTGTAGCCCGCATCGCGCACTGCTTTCAGGTCTGCGTCGCTCACCTGGCCGCGCGTCTCGATTACCTTGCGCGCAAACTGCAGCGCCGCGTCGCGCTTCGGATCGCTGGCGTGGCCCTTTCGGGCAAGGATAATCTCATCGGCCGGCAGTTTGGCCAGATGCTCGGCCGTAAAGCTGTGAACGGTCAGGCAGTAGTTGCAGCCATTCACTTCGGACACAGCCAGGCCGATCCCGTCGCGCGTCTTCACATCGAGCGCCTTGCTCAGGCCGCCCAGCAGCGTGGCCCATGCGTTGAACGCAATCGGGCTCTGCGCGAAGCTTGCCATCATGTTCGGCGTGAAGCCGATGTTCTTCGTGAATGCATCGAGCGTCGCCTTCGATTCGGCGGGTACCTGTTCCTGGTTCAGCACTGCGGTTCTTGCCATTGTGGACTCCTTGGATAAATAGACTGGGATTGACGGTTAAACGAGATCCAGCACATCGGCCACGGGCACGCGTGGCTTCTGCGCCCAGTTTCCCGGACGCTCGGGGCCCACGGAAAGCAGCATGACCGGCACCTCGTTGGCCGCCAGTCCAAATTCACCGTGCACCGCCTCGGCATCGAAGCCGATCATCGGGGTCGACCCCATGCCCAGCGAACGGGCCGCGTAAATCATTGCCGCCGCGCCAAACGTGCCGGAGCGCACGGCTTCATCCCGCTGGCGTTGCGGATAGTCCTGGTACAGATTGCGTGCGGGGTTTTCCCACTCGGGCACCATCGCCGCCGGCATGACGCCAGCCGCCACCAGCGGCGCCAGGCGTTCCGGAATCACGCTGGCGTCGGCCAGTTGGCCGATGATGATGAAGGTCACGGCGGCATCGGTGATTGCCGGCTGGCTCCAGGCAATCGGGCTAAGCTTGGCCTTGGCGGCCGCCGTGCGCACGGCGATAAATCGCCAGTTCTGCATGTGGAACGACGTCGGCGCGGACGTGCCGATGCGGACCAGCTCGCGGATCTGGTCGTCGCTCAAGGTGGCGGCCGGATCGTAGTACTTGGCCGCGCTGCGACTCAGGATGCATTCGATAACGGCGTTGGTCATGTTGATTGCGGTAGTCATATTGATCTTCGAGGTTGAAGCCATACGCCGAAGGGCACTCGGCAAGGCGGCGCGCACTTCTGGCGCGGACGTTTCATCGGTTGGTTGTGAGCCTCCACTTTAGAGGTGTCAGATAACGATTTCGAGGCTGTTTTTGCTCAAATCAGTGCCCGAAAGGATCAGTTTGAAATAGGTTGAATGCTGCACTTGCGACAGAAGGTCACGGCGCCTCGGGTGTGCGTCGCGCGTGACATGCGAGGTTGGGTAACGTGTTGGTATGTGCCCGGATCAGGCCGCGAGCTTCGGCGCCTCGGCACCGAAATGCGGATGCCGGGAAAAAATGTCGGCAGCCCAGTTCACGAACACCCGCACCTTTGCCGACAGGTGCCGGTTCTGCGGATACATCGCGGAGATCGGTATTGGGTCGCTCTGCCAGCCGGACATGATTTCCACCAGCCGGCCACTGTCGACATAGGGCGCGGCTGTCGCCCGTGACATGCATGCAATGCCGTGGCCGTCCAACGCGCAGCCCAGATGGACATCGGTATCGTTCGTGGCAATTACGGAGGGCAGCAGCACTTCGCCGCGTTCGCCGCCACGAGCGAGCGACCACGGCGTCGCGCGTCCGGTGCGGTTAGACAGAAGACTCACCGCCTTGTGCTGCGCCAGCTCCGTAAGATCCTGGGGCGTGCCGAAGCGGCGCAAATAGATCGGCGACGCGTAGAGCGCCAGCCGTAGCCAGCCGATGCGGCGCGCCACCATGGCTTCTTCCAGCGCGCCCACGCGCAGCACCACGTCCACGCCTTCTTTTAGCAGGTCAATCGGCTTGCCGTTGCTGGTCAGTTCGAGCCTGATCTCCGGATACGCATTGCAGAAGTCATGCAGTTGCGGCATAAGGACCATTTTCGCGATCCCGCTCGTGGTGTCCACGTTCAGCGTGCCGCGCGGCGAGTTGTTATGGCTTGTCAGCAGGTACTCCGCTTCGTCGATGTCGGCCAGGATGCGTACGCAGCGTTCGTAGTAGGCGGCGCCCTCGGTGGTCACGCTGATGCGGCGCGTGGTCCGGTGCAGCAGCTTGACCGCAAGATGCGTCTCCAGCTTTTGGATCAGTCGGGTAAGCGTGGCCTTGGGAAGATTCAGAGATTCCGCGGCGCCTGCAAAGCTGCCGACATCCACCACTCGCGTGAATGCCTGCATCGAGACGAGACGATCCATGATGACAGCTCTCCAAAGGCGTAGGGCTTTGAGACCGTCTCACTTGGCGCTGGCTGAGTGACTGGGAGACCGTCTTGATGTCCGCATTCTGTACGCTCGACCGCGCGAATTGAAGAACCAAGATTTTCGCTTTCGTGTGTACCAAGAATGGGATGCACGGAAGTGCGTTGACCGAACCGGAGGACAGGCACGCTATAAGTCGGGACGATGTCCTTGCGCTGCCTCGACCTCGCGGATGCGTCGAACGACGCTGATGGGCGGTACTTGCTTGGCGCCTGCCAAGCCCTTGCTAAGGAGCGTCTATGGCAGCGAGCGGCTGTGAATTCGGCGGATTCAACCGGTCAACGCAACAGCTTGATGGAGTCGTTCAGCCGGTGTATCGAAGTTTAGTGTGTTGCGATGGCGGTCGGGTCGCGGCCGCGCGCCACCGTGGCTGGGCAAAAACCATGATCGCTTCTTGATCGGTTGATGATCAAGTTGGGGGTGGACAATTGTTATGCTGACCTGCGTGGTTACCTGCCCTCCATCGTATTGCCGGACCTTGTGCCCTCCCGCGCCGGCACGGCAGGAGGATGCCGGGGCGTAGGTGAGCCGTGCAGGGGCCAGGCGGCGCCCCCCTTTTTCGGCGTCTCGGTCTTACTGACCTGTGCAATATGGCGTGCGTACGGCGATGTTCGCCGGCACAAGCTGGCTCAAGCCGTCGCTCGTCACGATCTCGGATACCGTCACCGAGCCAAGCGCATTGCCCAGCAGCACTTCGTAGTCCTTGCCCGGCTCCAACGTGACGACCCATTGCGCATAGCGCGGAGGCGAGTTGATGCCTCCCTTTAACTCGATAAAGCGCAAGGCGACCGGCGTGCCAGCACGCACCCGTGCTTCGGTGTAGGAAATCGACGAGTATTGTTCGCCGCCTGGCATGCCGATACGGTCGAGCCGACTTTCGACGATCCACCGGATAGCCTGTGTGTTGTAGCTCAGAGCTGCAATTCGGCCATTCGTGGCGTCGGTCGAGTAGAAGCACTGGGTCGCGGATGCTTCCCGGATGAATACGTTTCCGGGCGCTTCCAGCCGGAAGCGAACGCGCGCGGCATCCGGGCCGGGATCGGCGTTTGTCGTCATTTCGATGATCGTGGCGCAGCCGGTCAGGAGCGTCGCCATCGTGACCAGGGCAGCCGTTGCCAAGATTCTGATCTGTCGCGGATGCAATATCGTCATTTGGCGTGGGCCTTTTTCAACGAAATATCCACGCTCCCGGTGTACGAATAGGGAATGCCGTACATGGTGCCGTTTTCCGAGCTGATGGTGCTGCGCTCAGCGTGCGGGCTTCCGGAATACACGACGACAAATCGCGCCTGCGCCGGCACCTCGTATGTCGCGATTTTCGACATGGACCGCGCGAGAATTCCCTTGCGGGTGCGCAATGGCGCTTCGCGCGGGCCGGGTAGCGGATTGCGCGCCGTATCGAGAAACAGCGCATTTGGCCTAAAAATCGACATTGACGGTATCGTCGGGCCACCCTTTACGAAGGCGCGCAGCTCAAGCACGGCGCCTTCCGATGCCGTCGGCAGCGTGTAGGCCGCAAAAACGCCATTGCCTTCGGGGAACGTAAACACCGGCGAACGCTCGGCATCGAACGACACCGATTTGGTGTCCTCGAACGTCAGGGTATCCACCGGCAATTGCTGCAGCGACTGGCAGCAGACCCTTGACGCAGCGGGGGCAACGGGAATCAATGGCGGGCGCGCGCAACCGGCAAGCAACAGCGTCGTGGCGAAAATCGGGACTCGTAAAGACAGCTGCATGGATCGTTGGGCGATTGGAATGGACGCCGGCTCGGCGTACGCTGCTTATAACGGCACGCCGGACGCCAATTGCACCCTACGGTCGCAGGGGGAGCCGCCCCGCTTTCCCGATCACTCCACGTCCATGCACAGCTGCCGACTGCGCGGTAAGCGTTCTTACAGTCAATCGGTCCCTTACCGGCCATAACCAGTCGTTGAATTCGTAAAATCGAACGACGGCAGTCGTACTCAAAGTTGACGTAGAGAGATGCAAGGCGCCATGTTCTAAGTGAACATCGGCGCCGTCTATCGAATGCTGAACACTTCGGCCGCGGCGTCCTATTTGTTCGGACGAGTAACCAGCCATGATGCACGCAGGTGAACGCCCGTCAGGCGCAATTGAGTCTATTGTGATGCAGCGTGCGCAATCGCACCCCTGATCGACTCGACCAAGAGTGCGACATCCCGTGGGCTACTTCCAGTTGGCAGCGAGCGTATTGTTCAATGCTTCTCGATAGTTGTCCGGCAACGTTGTTGTTCCCGCGGACGGAGGGCTGAAGGCAGCCATCGCGCTAACAAGGTTGTCGACCTGGCTGTCAAGCAGACGCAAGCCGCCATCGACCTCGATCGACTCCACGTGGTAGCCCTTGTCCGAATACCAATTTGAGATGCGTAGACTATCGCCGGTGCCAATCACACTGATATCGAGATCCGTGCCAGCGCGACGGAACCAGAGTTGGTCCGATTCGATGCCCGCTCCAAAGTGCAGGGTATCGAGATTCCCCGCGGCGTTATCGTAGTCATTGACAATGTCCGCCCCATCGCCACGCGAGAAACGATACACATCATTGCCCGCTCCGCCGTTCAGCGTATCGTTGCCGGTTCCCCCAATCAGCACGTCGTTGCCATTGCCACCGCTCAGCGAATCAATACCTGCGCCGCCGTCTAGAACGTCGTCGAGGCTGCCCCCGCTGATCGTGTCGTTGCCATCGAGCCCCCGGATGCCGTTGGCCAGCGTACTCCAGCCCGACAGCGAGTCGTTACCCGACGTCCCCACGAAGTGCTGTGCCACGGCAGCCTTGTCATAGGTCACCCCGTCAGCAAAGCGGAACTGCTCGATGGTGTAGCCCGAGTCGTAGAAGTAGTACGACACCGTCACCGAATCGGCTTGTCCATCACCGTAGCGCAGCACCAGGTCGTAACCGATCTTCTCGAACCCGACGATGTCGGTGGACTTGAGGTCTGTGAATTCGATCACGTCAACATTGCTGGCCGTGTTGTCATAATCGCTGACCGTGTCGGCACCGTCTCCGCGCGAGAACCGATAGGTGTCATTGCCCGCACCGTCGCTCAGTGTGTCGTTGCCGATGCCGCCCACCAGCACGTCGTTGCCTGCACCACCGTTGAGCGAATCGACGCCCTCTCCTCCCAGCAGCGTGTCGTTCCCTGTGCCGCCGCTCAGCGTGTCACTACCGGTGCCACCATCGAGCACATCGTCAAGCACACTACCGCTGATCGAGTCGTTGCCTGCCAGACCCTGAATGTGACTCGCATAGTTGCTCCAGGCGCTGAACGAATCCGCCCCGCTCGTACCAATCAGGCGTTGCGCGACATCCGCCCTGTCGAACGTCACCCCATCGGCAAAGCGGAACTGCTCGATGGTGTAGCCCGTGTCGTAGAAGTAGTACGACACCGTCACCGAATCGGCCTGTCCTTCGCCGTAGCGCAGCACCAGGTCGTGACCGTTCTTCTCGAACCCAAGGATGTCGGTGGACTTGAGGTCCGTGAATTCGATCACATCGGTATTGCCCGCCGTGTTGTCATAATCGCTGACCGTGTCGGCACCGTCTCCGCGCGAGAACCGATAGGTGTCATTGCCCGCACCGTCACTCAGTGTGTCGTTGCCAGTGCCGCCCACCAACACGTCGTTGCCTGCACCACCGCTGAGCGAATCGACGCCGTCTCCTCCCAGCAGCGTGTCGTTCCCGTTGCCGCCACTCAGCGTGTCGTTGCCAGTGCCACCGTCTAGCACATCGTTCAGCGCGCTTCCGCTGATCGAGTCGTTACCCGCCAGCCCCTGGATGTGGCTCGCATAGTTGCTCCAGGCGCTGAACGAATCCGCCCCGCTCGTACCAATCAGGCGTTGCGCGACATCCGCCCGGCCGAAGGTCACGCCATCGGCAAAGCGGAATTCCTCGATGATGTAGGCTGTGTCGTAGAAGAAGTACTGGATCGTGACGATGTCGCCAGCGCCCTCTCCGTAGCGGAGCACCAGGTCATTGCCACTCTTCTCGAACCCACGAATGTCAGTGGACTTCACGTCGGTGAACTCGATGGCATCGACATTGCCGAGCACGCTATCACCGTCCACGACCATGTCCGCCCCATCGCCACGCGAGAAACGATACACGTCATTGCCCGCTCCGCCGTTCAGCGCATCGTTGCCGATGCCGCCAATCAGCACGTCGTTACCACTCCCGCCGCTCAACGAGTCAATATCTGCGCCACCGTCGAGAACGTCGTCGAGGCTGCCCCCGCTGATCGTGTCGTTGCCATCAAGCCCCTGGATGCCGTTGGCCAGCGTACTCCAGCCCGACAGGGAGTCGTTACCCGACGTCCCCACGAAGTGCTGTGCCACGGCGGCCTTGTCGTAGGTCACCCCGTCAGCAAAGCGGAACTGCTCGATGGTGTAGCCCGAGTCGTAGAAGTAGTACGACACCGTCACCGAATCGGCTTGTCCATCACCGTAGCGCAGCACCAGGTCGTTACCGATCTTCTCGAACCCGACGATGTCGGTGGACTTGATATCCGTGAATTCGATCACGTCGACATTGCCAGCCGTGTTGTCATAATCGCTGATTGTGTCGGCACCGTCTCCGCGCGAGAACCGATAGGTGTCATTGCCCGCACCGTCACTCAGTGTGTCGTTGCCGATGCCGCCCACCAGCACGTCGTTGCCTGCACCACCGCTGAGCGAATCGATGCCTGAGCCACCCAGCAGCGTGTCGTTCCCGTTGCCGCCGCTCAGCGTGTCATTGCCAACGCCGCCGTCGAGCGTGTCGCCCAGCGTTCCGCCTGATATCGAGTCATTGCCCGCCAGGCCCTGGATGTAGCTTGCGTAATTGGCGCCGGCATACAGCGAATCGTTGCCCGACGTACCAAGCAGCCGCAACGACAACGCTACCCTGTCGAACGTCACGCCATCGGCAAAGCGGAACTGCTCGATGGTGTAACCCGAGTCGTAGAAGTAGTACGACACCGTCACCGAATCGGCTTGTCCATCACCGTAGCGCAGCACCATGTCGTTGCCCCGCTGCTCGAACCCAAGGATGTCGGTGGACTTGATGTCCGTGAATTCGATCACGTCGAAATTGCCGACCGTGTTGTCATAATCGATGACCGTGTCGGCACCGTCTCCGCGCGAGAACCGATAGGTATCGTTGCCCGCACCGTCGCTCAGCGTGTCGTTGCCAGTGCCGCTCACCAGCACGTCGTTGCCTGCGCCACCACTGAGCGAATCGACGCCGTCTCCTCCCAGCAGCGTGTCGTTCCCGTTGCCGCCACTCAGCGTGTCGTTGCCGGCGCCACCGTCGAGCACATCGTCAAGCGAACTGCCGCCGATCGAGTCGTTGCCCGCCAGACCCTGGATGTGGCTCGCATAGTTGCTCCAGGCACTAATCGAGTCGGCACCGCTCGTACCAATCAGGCGTTGCGCGACATCCGCCCGGCCGAAGGTCACGCCATCGGCAAAGCGGAATTCCTCGATGATGTAGGCCGTATCGTAGAAGAAGTACTGGATCGTGACGATGTCGCCAGCACCCTCTCCGTAGCGCAGCACCAGGTCATTGCCGCTCTTCTCGAACCCACGAATGTCAGTGGACTTCACGTCGGTGAACTCGATGGCATCAACATTGCCGAGCACGCTATCACCATCCACAACCATGTCCGCCCCATCGCCACGCGAGAAGCGATACACATCGTTGCCCGCTCCGCCGTTCAGCGTATCGTTGCCGGTGCCGCCAATCAGCACGTCGTTGCCACTCCCGCCGCTCAGCGAGTCGATACCTGCGCCACCGTCAAGGACATCATTGCCCACTTCGCCATGCAAGGCGTCATTGCCGGATTCCCCATACAGCACGTCGTCCCCAGCCCCGGCCGTTACATAGTCGTCTCCGCTCCCAGCGAAAACCACTTCCGCATCGGAGGTGAATGCGTAGGCGTCATTGCCTGCACTGAGGCGGATGCCATAAGCGGAAAACAGTTCGGCACGCGTCCACGTTGTGCCATCGGCAAAGGCGAAGCGATCCACCAGATAGGCGGGGTCATAGTAGAAGTTCTGCAGCGTGATGCGGTCGTCGTTCCCATAGGCGATGATCAGGTCATAGCCGACGCGGGTCACGCTTTGCAGGCCAGTGGCCGGAATACCCTCGAAGCGGATCGTGTCCACGCGTCCCGCCGTGGAATCGTATTGCGAGACGATATCGTTGCCGCTACCCACGTGGAACACGTAGGTATCGTCCCCCGCGCCACCGCGCAACGTATCGGCGCCAGCGCCACCATCAAGTACATCGTTGCCTGCCAGGCCATCCACGACATCGTCGCCACCGCCCCAGACAATGGTGTCCGCGCCGGCGGTAGGTCCGGTCATCCGTGCCCGGATTCCCGCGGCATCCCACACCGTGCCGTCGGCAAACACAATACGGTCGAGCGGCGACGTGCCATGCCCGATCACCCGGATCTGGTCTGCGGTGTCACGCAGTGACAGGATCAGGTTGCCGTCGAGGTAGTTCAACACGACATCGTCCGCGGTGATGCCCTCGCCGAGCTTCAGCGTGTCGACCTTGCCCGCTGTGCTGTCTTCGATACGGATGAAGTCCTTGCCGCCACCTCGCCCAAACAGGAACGTGTCGTTCCCCGTCCCCCCCCACATGCCGTCGTTACCGGCGCCACCGTCCAACACATCGTCGCCCACGCCTCCATCGAGCGTGTCGTCACCCGCGCCGCCAGCCAGAGTGTCGTTCCCAGCCTCTCCATACATGATGTCGGCCTGCGCGCCGCCCGCCATCGTATCGTTGCCAGTGCCGCCATAGAGCGTGTCAGCACCCGCGCCACCGTCCAGCACATCATTGCCTGCATAGCCATAGAGCGTATCGTCGCCAGCATCGCCGGACAATGCATCGGCGCCGGCATAGCCCTTGAGAATATCGTTGCCAGCCGTGGGCAACTGCACCAGCGACTTGACATCGGCAACGCTCCAGACAGTGCCGTCCGCAAACCGGATCTCCTCAAGCTGGGCGCCATACGTTGCGTCGGCATAGAAGTAGTCGACGACCGTCAGGGTATCGGTCGTATCGGCCACGGCCAGCACGAGGCTATCGCCCACGCGTCGCACCGTGATGTCCGCCACCGCAATGCCCGCACCGAGTTCCAGCACATCGCGCTTGCCCACCGTACTGTCGACGCCGCTGATGGTGTCCTTGCCGTATCCGCGGTCGAATCGGAAGATGTCGTTGCCAACGTTTCCGGTCAGCGTATCGTCGCCCTTTCCGCCATCGAGCATGTCGGCCCCCGCTCCTCCATCGAGCGAGTCGTTGCCGTCGCCGCCGCGCAACACGTCATTGCCTGCCTCGCCATACAGCGTGTCGTTGCCACTGTCGCCGACGACGGTGTCATCGCCATCGCCGCCATAAAGCGTGTCGCTGTGCGCGCCGCCGTTCAGCGCATCGTTGCCGACACCTCCGTATAGCGTGTCCGCCCCGTCGCCACCGTCGAGCGTGTCGTCGCCGCCATAGCCGTACAGCGTGTCGTCGCCGGCCTGCCCTGCCAGCACGTCATTGCCTGCGTAGCCGTAGACCATATCGTTGCCGCTGGAACTGCCCTGCACCATCGCCTTGATTGCCGCAACGGTCCAAACGGTGCCGTCGGCGAAGCGGATCTCCTCCACCTGTGCCCCCGACGTGCCGTCGCTCGAAAAGTAGTTGCCGACTACCAGCGTATCGCTGGTGCCCTCGATGGTCAGAACAAGGTGGGTTGCCTCGCGGCGCACCCGCATATCCCCGGCTCCAATGCCGGGGCCGATCAGTACGACATCACGCTTGCCCACCCCACTGTCGCTCTGGGAAATGGTATCCCAGCCGAATCCGCGTCCGAACAGATAGGTATCGTTGCCAGCGCCGCCATCAAGCGTGTCGTTGTTAGCGCCGCCATCCAGCACATCGTCGCCATCACCACCGCTGAGCGTATCGTTGCCGCTATCGCCCAACAGCGTATCGTTGCCGGCCTCCCCGTACAACGAGTCGTTCTGCGAGCCGCCGAGAATGATGTCGTTACCCGTCCCGCCAGTGATCGTATCGGCACCGCCACCACCGTCAATCTGGTCATTGCCGGCGTTGCCGTTGATCGTGTCCTCGCCAATGCCACCCGCGATCACGTCGTTGCCAGCATAGCCCTGCAACACGTCATTACCGTCGGTGGCCGCCAGCGCCATCGCCTTGATGGTAGCCACATCCCAGATGGTTCCATCTTCGAAGCGGATCTCCTCCACCTGATAACCCGAGGTGGCGTCCCCGTAGAAATAGCCGCTGACGGTCAGCGAATCCGCGGTGCCACGAATCGCCATCACGAGGTTGCTGCCCACGCGACGTACGTCGATATCATTTCGCCCGATGCCCACCCCAAACTGCACCACATCGCGCTTGCCCGCCTGCGTGTCGTAGCCCGAGATCGTGTCGCTGCCAGAGCCAAGGCCGAAAAGATAGGTATCGTTGCCCGCGCCGCCGATCAGCGTGTCGTGTCCGGTGCCGCCATCGAGGATATCGTTGCCGTCGCCGCCGTCCAGCGTGTCGTTGCCGCTGTCGCCCAGCAGCACATCGTCACCGGCTTCGCCATAGAGCGTATCGTTCTGCGACCCACCGCTCAGCTTGTCTCGACCAGCGCCGCCGTAGACGACGTCGAGCCCCGCCCCGCCATCCAGCGTATCGTCGCCTGCGTAGCCGTACAGCGTGTCCTCGCCATCACCGCCTTGCAGCGTGTCTGCGTTGGCGTAGCCCTGCAACGTGTCGTTCCCGGCAGTAGCGATCTGAACCATCGCTTTGATTGCCGCGATATCCCACCGCGTGCCGTCGGCGAAGACGATTTCCTCGACCTGATAGCCGGAGGTGGCATCGCCATAGAAGTAATCGTTGACGATCAATGAATCCGCAGTGCCTGCTATCGTCAGGATCAGCTTGTCGGACTCGCGGGTCACCCTGATATCCGATGCAGCGATACCCGGCCCCATCTGCACGATATCGCGCTTGCCCACGCCGCTATCCTGGCCGGAGATCGTGTCCTTGCCCGATCCGCGTCCGAACAGGTAGGTATCGTTGCCGGCCCCGCCGGTCAGCAGGTCATTGCCCGCGCCGCCATCGATGACATCGTTGCCGCCGTTGCCCAGGATGGTGTCGGTGCCTATCGTGCCGGTCAGCACGTCAGCGCCTTCGCTTCCCGTCAGGCGCACGCCAGGCGTGGAGGCAGACACCGCCGCGGCGATGTCGTTGTACTGCATGACCGTGCCGTCGGCAAAGACAATCCGGTCGATGGCGTAGCCATACAGGCTCTTGTTGTCGCCGCTAAAATGCGCACTGATACGTATGGAATCCGTCGTGCCATTGATAGTGATAACGAGATCGTCCGATTCGCGGCGCATCGTAATGTCAGCGGCGTTGAGCCCTGCGAGCTCAAGCGTGTCCACCTTGCCAATGTCGTTGTACACGGCGTTGCCGATGGTGTCCTTACCCGATCCCACGCCAAATACGTAAGTATCCGATCCCTGTCCGCCCATCAGGGTATCGTTGCCGGCGCCGCCATCCAGCCGGTCATTGCTTCCGTTACCATCGAGCGTGTCGTTGCCATCGCCTCCCATTAGCGTATCGGCGCCGTCATTACCGTTGAGCACGTCATTGCCGTCGCCACCGTCCAACGTATCGTTGCCGGATTCGCCATGGAGCGTATCGGCGCCAGCACCCCCTTCCAGCGTGTCATTGCCGGCACGGCCGTACAGCGTGTCGCTCCCGGCATCGCCGCGGATGATGTCATCGGTGGCATAACCAGTGAGCACGTCATTACCTGTGGTGCTGACCATAACCAACGATTTCACTGCGGCCACGTCGAAGATGACGCCATCGGCGAAACGGATCTGGTCGACGGCATAGCCCGAGTTATTGATGCCGTCGCTCTGGAAGTAGTAGTTCACGCGCAGCACATCCGGCTGATTACGGATATAGACGAGCAGGTCATCCCCGTCACGCCGCAGGATCACGTCGGACTGGTTGAGCGCTTGCAGCTCGATCGCGTCGACCTTGCTGGCGCTGTCGCCAGACGCGTAGTTATTGATGGTGTCGTAACCTGATCCGATACCGAACACATACACGTCGGACCCATAGCCACCACTCAGCGAATCATTGCCCGCCCCGCCATCGAGACGGTCGTTGCCATTTCCGCCATCCAGGGTGTCGTTGCCACCCTGACCTAGCAGCATATCGGCGCCGTCGTTACCGTATAGGCGATCATCGCCCAACCCGCCGAAAAGCGTGTCGTTGCCCGCTTCCCCGTACAGCACGTCGGCGCCTGTACCACCATCCAACACGTCGTTTCCGGCACGACCGTACAACGTGTCGTCACCATCTTCTCCGGCCATTGTGTCGTCGCCGGCATAACCTATCAGCGTGTTGTTGCCCGTACCGCCGGTGATCGCCAGCGCCTTGACCGCTCCGATATCCAGCGTGGTCCCGTCGGCAAAACGCAATTGATCCACCGCGTAGCCATAGGGATATATGCCATCCTGATAGAAGTAGTTAGTGATACGCAGTGAATCGGCGGTACCGCCCACATAGATCACGAGGTCGTCGCTCTCGCGGCGCACGATCACATCAGCCAGATTGAGCCGCTGCAGCGCCACGGCATCAACCTTGCCGACTAACTCTGCGCCCGAAGCGTAGTTGTTGATCGTGTCGCTGCCCGAGCCGATGCCAAAAACATAGACGTCCGATCCCACGCCGCCAGTCAGCGTATCGTCGCCGGCTCCGCCATCGAGCTGATCGTTGCCTGCGCCGCCTTCGAGCGCATCGTTGCCGTTGTCGCCATACAGTACGTCGCCGCCGTCGCCTCCATACAGGGTGTCATTGGCGTCGCCGCCTAGCAGCGTGTCTGCCCCGGCTTCGCCATACAAGGTATCGGACCCGGCACCGCCGTCCAGTCTGTCGTCGCCGCCTCGTCCATAGAGAACGTCAGCGCCATCGAGGCCATGCATGTTGTCCGCAATCGAGAATCCGACCAGCGTATCGTTGCCCGCCGTCGGCGTAATCGTCATGCCGCGTACGGTGTCCACACTCCAGACGACGCCATCCGAAAACGCGATGCGATCGACCGCGTAGCCCGAAGATCCCGTACCGTCCTGGTAGAAGTACGAGCGAATGCGCAGGCTGTCGTAGGTGCCGTTCACGTAGAGCACGAGGTCGTCATTCTCGCGACGCATGGTGACATCGCCAGCCGCGATGTCCTTCATCCTGACGATGTCTTGCTTGCCCGTGGCGGCGTCGCCTTCGGCCTGGTTGCCGATGCTGTCGCGCCCATATCCACGGCCAAAGATGTAGGTGTCGGACCCGAATCCGCCAGTGAGCTGGTCGTCGCCCTCGCCGCCATCGAGCACGTCGTTGCCGGCGCCACCTTCAAGCGTGTCGTTGCCCGCCTGGCCGAACAGGTCATCGTTACCGGCATCGCCGCTTAACGTGTCCGTGCCCGCATTTCCTTCGACGTAGTCGTCGCCATCTCCGCCATAAAGCATGTCATTGCCATCACCGCCGCTGATGGTGTCGCTTCCGGCCTGGCCCCAGAAGGTGTTTGCCGAAGCGTTGCCGATGTAAACATCGGAGAGCGTGGTGCCCGTCGTTGCCGAGCCGGTAAACAGGTGGAGGTCCGCAAACTGGCTGCGTACCGGCGCATCGGCTGGCAGCGCGGCCAGCCAGTCGCGCAGCAGGCCAGTACCGTCGATACCTGCTGCACGGACCGCCACACCGGAAAATCGATTCAGTTCCACCAGGTCGATCAACGCATTGACCTGGTCACTGCCGTGGCGAGTGGCCAGCCTGGAAAGCAATCCGGTGCCATCGAGATGCACGCCGGTAGCGTCCTCGGTCATACGTACGGCATCCAGATACCCCGCCAGGCGCGTCTGCGTAACCAGGCCGCCATAGACGCTTTCCTTGAGCGCCGCGTAGGCTTCCTTGATCAGCCTGAGCTGGTCCGCCGGCGGGCTGAGCGTGAATTTTCGCGAGAAGACCAGTCCGCCCGTAACGGGATCGACGGACTGTTCGGTAGCCTGCACGAAGCCTGCCGGCGTCGTCCGGCCCGTACCGATGTCATAGAACCTCGAGCCATTGAACACTTCGAGCACGGCCATCATCGTGCGGAACTCGGCCTCGGTCATGCCGGCATCGGCTGGGAGCTTGATCGTAACCATGCCCTTGAGATACCCATCCAGGCTGCTCCAGTACGACGAGCTTTTCGCCCATTTGCCGATGACATCGTCGAGCGCCGCCAATTGTGCGGCACGCGTGTCGAGCCCCGCGAATGCCGTCACCGAGGCAGCAAGCGCACCACTCAGGCTCGCCGCGCTGCGCAGGTCGCGCGCCATGCCCGAGCCACGCATCTGCGGCAACTGACGGGCCTGCTCGCTGGGTTCCACGGTATTGCCGTTCGGGTCCAGCACCTCCGTCGGATGCTCGGAAAAAAACGGATTTGACGCCAGATCGATAGCGCCCACCGTACGTGTCTGACCATCGCGTGTGAAGGTTGCCGAAAGCGCGACGCTATTGCCGTTGATGTTTTGTCCGGCCTGCGGCCCCACGGAGGTCCCACCGATATTGATCGAGGTGATGTTGAGATCGAGTAGCGATTTCAGTTCGCTGGCCTGCGTGATGCCATCTTGATTGGTGTCCTGCCAGATGCGCAGTTGTCCAAAGGCATCATCCGCGGCGCTGATTACGCCGTCGCCATTGGAGTCCAGGTCCGCCAGCGCATCGAAACCATTGGAGGCCAACTGTCCGTTGCGCTTCAGGGTATCCACGCCGAACAGTTCACGACCCGAGTCGATGACGCCATTGCCGTTCAAATCGCGCACCAGGAAGCCGTCGTCCGGTCGGGCCCACCCCGTACCGGTCTTGATGCCATCCTCGTTGAAATCGAACAGTACATTGCCCGTGGCACCCGACAGTTCCAGGCCATCCCCATCGAGGTCAAGCACCAGCGGATCGTAGACCATGACGAAATTGCGGGCTTGATTGAACAACGAATTGGTCAGCCCGTTGATCGTCGCATCGATCAGCTTCAGTTGCGCGTCGACGAAACGCTCCAGCACGCGGAGCGTGTTTTCCCACTGGCCCTGGAAAATGCCAGGCACCATCTTGATCCACTCCTCGGCCATGGCTCGGGTAGAGGGATCGGAGGACGCGGCATTCAACAGCATGAAGCCCAGCACGTCGAGGTTGATCCGCGTAGCCGCATAGCCTTCACCCCCGGTATCGCGGATCGCCTCCCAGTTCCGTTCCAGTGCGCCCTCTCCGCCGTTCTTTACCAGTAACTCGAAGACGGAGTTGAGCGTCCAGTTTTCAATACCGAGTTTGTTGGCTTCAAAGACCTGCTTGTGAAAGTCCCATACCTCTCGTGCATTAACATCACGCAGGACCTCCCCTCCAGGCGACTCCCGGGAGATCGCCTGCAGAGCCGTGAGATAGGCTTCGGCCATCCCAGTCTTAATAGACTGCACCTGCTCGTCACTCAGGTTTCGACAAGCTTCTCCGCTCGCCCCCATCAACGCCGAACCCTGCAGATAATCCAGTGCCGCCACGCCGGCAATTGTGTCCCCATTCGCAACGCCGCGCCCCCAGCCTGCATACATGTATCCACGATCCAGCATCTCGGTGTAGAACCCATTGACGTCGCCGCTCCTAAGAACTGTCTCAAGACGGGCCAGATCGGTACTGTTTAGCGTCTGCATTTGTTTTCTTTGTTTGAGATTGACTGCCGTTACCTGCATGGGCCCCGCTCCGAGAGCCACCCAATTTCAGAGTTACTTGCCAGACTTGTCGGAGACTGCGAATCCGAGCATGATTTTCGATACCGACGTCTTGATCTCGCGCCAGTCTTCCAGCAGTCCCTTGCGAAAGGTCACCTGGATCTTCGCGTGCATGGCTGGATCCAGTACAAAGGTCATGGCGCAACTGCTCGACGCATACACGCTGACCTTGCACGCGATATGGGTCAGCGTCTTCCCGTCTTTGCCGACCTCCAGGTATCGTCTCTCGCCGCTACCCCCTACATGCCGCTCATCGTCCTTAATATTCGAATATGCGCGCAGACCGTGTACAAGCCCGGGCTCTTCGCGATAGGGATCGGGGCCAGTCAATCGGACCTCTTTCGTCATACGTACCATGTATGTCTCGCTGTCGACCCTGAAGTCGCTGTTCGCCCAGACCAGCACGCGCATCCATCTTCTGGTGGAAAGTGTTTCCTTTGGCGTCGCGTCGGGATTTCGGACATCAAGCACGGCCATGTCGGGAAAGTGCACTTCGAATGCAAAGCCGCGAATGCCGGACTTGTAGTCCCGTGGCGGTGCTTCGCCTTTGCGCTTCTCCATGAAATTTGGGTCACCGTCGTATTCGAGAAAGCGGCCATACGTGCGCGGGATGCTGACTGGCACGCCCCCGAGGTGGCCGACGTAGCTGTCGGGCTGCGGCGCGGCACTGGCGGGAAGTGCTGCGCACGCAAGCAGCGCCACCACGCAGGCCATGCCGTACGCATGAGTTCGATGACGGAACCACCCGAAAAGGTTGGATGAGGTCGTTTGCATGTGTAGTTGCATGTTGGTCTGTGTCCTGAGCTTATCGTTCGCGCAAACTTTCCTGCGCATGCTGTAGCAGCGGGGTCATGATGTATTCGATGACTCGGCGCTTGCCGGTCTTGATTTCCACGGTGGTGGCCATGCCTGGGGTCAGGTTGACCCGGCGACCGTCGACGTCGAGTGCGGAACGCAGCAACCGGATGCGCGTGGAATAGATCAGGCCACGCTTCTCGTCCTGGATGGCATCATCGGAGATGGAAGACACCACGCCGTCGATGGTCCCGTAGCGCGTGTACTGGAAGGTCTCCACCTTGACCGTGGCGGGCTGGCCCGGCTGCACGAAGCCAATGTCCTTGTTCTCCAGGAATGCCTCGATCTCGACGGGGTTGTCGCGCGGCACCACCACCATCAGCGGCTGCGCCTCGGTCACCACGCCACCGACGGTATGTACCGCCAGTTGCTGTACCGTACCGTCCACGGGCGCGGTCAAGCGCGTCTGATTGAATCGCGCCGTGGCCTTGCGCAACTCCTGGACCAGCGTCTCTTCCTTCTGCAAGCCGTCGTTGAGCAGGTCCAGGTTCACGCGCCGGGTCTCCGCAGCCAGCGCATCGCGCTGGGCGCGAACCTCGCGTAGGATTGCGTCCTGTTCCTTTTGGCGGCTGCGCAGCGTGGCGAGGTCGGCCTCCTGTTCGATACGGGCCTGTTCTTTCTCCAGATAGCCATGCTTCGACACGAAGTTCCGGTCCATCAGGTCCTTGAAATCTCGTGCGCGTTGCTGCGCAAGCGGCAACGTCTGTTCGAGCTTGCGGACCATCTCAAGGGTGGACTGCCGCTCTGCGTCGCGTCGCGCCGCATCAGCATCGATCCGGGCCGCCTTGGCACGGTACTCGTTGTACTGGCCTAGCAGCCAGCCTTGCGCCTCCTGGTATGCACTCTCCGGCGTGGCATCTGGGCGTTGCAGTACCGGGTCGCGATGCCTTTCGACGGCCTCGAGCAAAGCCCTTGCACGTGCGGTCTGCAGGCGCGCCAGCAACAGTTCGCTGGCGATACGGGAGCGGTCCGCGCCGCTAGCGGTGGGGTCCAACTCGATCAGCGTTTCGCCAGCCTTCACCGACTGGCCGTCGGTGACGCGTATTGCTGTCACGGTCGCCACCTCCAGTGGCTGAATGACCTTGGTGCGATCATTGGGCACGACCTTGCCGAGCGCACTGGCTACGACGTCCACCTTGCCGACGACCGCCCACAGAAGGGCCACTGTCACCAGGGCGAGCAGAACCCAGATGGCGACGCGCGGTGCCGGTGATGGCGGCGCTTCGGTCAGCGCCAGTGCCGCCGGCAGAAATGCCGCCTCGTCGATGGAATAGCCAGGCCCGTCCAGCCGCTTCCGGTCGGCCCATGCGGCTCTCCAGACCCTGACGTGACGGCCCAGCAGATCGCCGAGTGCCTTGGAGTGCAGGCTTGCCATGTCAGCCCGCCTGCATCGCGTGAAGCCGCGCGTAGTGCCCACCCTGGCGCGAGAGCAGATCACCGTGACTACCCACCTCGACGATCTCGCCGCGATCGAGTACAACGATCCTGTTGGCATCACGGACGGCTGACAACCGGTGCGCGATAATCAGCACCGTTCGACCGCGGCAGATAGCCTTCATGTTTTCCTGGATGATTCGCTCGGACTCATAGTCGAGCGCACTCGTGGCTTCGTCGAAGATCAGGATGCGGGGATTGCCCATCAATGCGCGTGCAATGGCGACGCGTTGCCGTTGCCCCCCCGACAACGACGAACCATGCTCTCCAACCGGCGTGTCATAGCCTTCAGGCAGTTCGGAGATGAACTCATGCGCGCCAGCCAGCGTCGCCGCATGGATGACCAACTCCAGGGGCGCGCCCGGATCGGCCAGCGCAATGTTTTCTCGTATGCTGCGACTGAACAGCACGTTTTCCTGCAGCACCACGCCGATCTGACGACGCAACGACGAGGCATCCACAAGCGCCACGTCGACACCATCGACAGTGACTCGTCCGCGCTCTGGGGTGTAAAGACGTTGCACCAGCCGAGTCAGTGTGCTTTTCCCGGACCCCGACCGCCCCACGATGCCAACTACCTCCCCGGGCGCGATGTCTAGACTCAGCCCCCGCAGCACCTCGGGCATGTCCGGCCGATAGCGGAAGACGACGTTGTCAAAGGGAAACAGCCCCGTTCATCGGCGGCAGCGCAGGCCGGCTGCCGTGCGCCTCCGTACGGGTATTGAGGATGTCTCCCAGACGCTGCACCGATATGCCGGTTTGCTGGAAATCGGTCCAGAGTTGCGCCAGCCGCATAATCGGCGTGGCCACATGCCCGGACAGCATGTTGAAAGCGATCAACTGGCCCACGGTGAGATCGCCGGCAATCACGAATTTCGCGCCAAAGTACATGGTCGCGACCGTCGTGATCTTGCTGACCAGGGTCACGCCGTTGCCGGCCACCGACCCTACCGTGGCGGCCTTGAAGCCGGCTCCAACGTACTGCGCCAACTGCCCGTCCCATTTTCTGGTCCACTGCGGTTCCACGGCCATCGCCTTGACGGTCTGAATGCCGCTGACGCTCTCCACCAGGAACGCCTGCATTTCGGCGCTGCGATTGAATTTCTCGTGCAGGCGACCACGCAGGATTGGCGTGGAGACAAGCGAGATCAGGAAGTAACAGGGCAGCGAGATCAGGACGACGACTGTCAACCAGACGCTGTAGTAGAGCATCGCGGCCACGAACACTGCGGAGAACACGAGGTCCAGCACCACGGTGATCGCGTTTCCCGTCAGAAAGCCACGGATACTCTCCAGTTCGCGAATGCGGGCAACCGAATCGCCGACCCGGCGCGCCTGGAAGTAGGCAAGCGGCAACGCCAGCAGATGCCGGAACAGCTTTGCGCCAAGCTCCACGTCCACCCGGGATGTCGTATGCGCGAAGACGTAGGTGCGCAGTACGGTCAGTGCGATCTCGAAGAGCGTGACAGCAACCAGGCCAATGGCAATGACATCGAGCGTGGTGAATCCGCGATGCACGAGCACCTTGTCCATGACAACCTGGAAAAACATCGGGGTGACAAGCGCAAGCAATTGCAGCACGAACGACACCAGCAGCACCTCGCCAAGCAGCTTCCGATACTTGACGATCGAAGGAATGAACCAGCTGAAATCGAACTTGGCCAGGTCGCCGGCAATGGAGGCGCGGCTCTGGAAGAGAATCAGCTCGCCAGTCCAGCGCGCCAGGAAGGCGGCTTCGGTCAGCGTTTCGGGCCGGCCTGCTGCGGGCGCCTGGATAAGAACCTTTCCTGCATCATGGCGCGCAAGGACAAAAGCCGTGCCGTCATGGTCCAGTGCAATCGCCGGCAGCGATTGCCGTGACAGGCGCGAGGGATCGGGCTTCACCGCTTTTGCGCTCAGCCCCAGTTCACGGGCCGCCAGCAATAGCTCGGTGAGCGTCATCACATCCGCAGCGCGATGTATATGCGCAATCTGGGCGGGGTCCGCCGCGATACCATGAAACCGGGCCACAAGCGCGAGGCACATCAGGAGCGTATCCTTAGCCGCGTCCTCCGCATGCGCGTGCTTGTCCTCGCCGCCGACGAGCGTCAGCGGAAGATGCCGTTCAGCCATGTTCTTTTTGTTGTTGGACGCCGCACGCACTGCGCAGCGACAGTACCCGTCATGTTGGCCGGCATTCCTCCCCGGCGCCCTAATGTATTTCCGCCAATACAACCGCGCGACTTTCCACACGGCGTACAGGTGGGCGCAATGTAGCAGACCGTCCGCATCGGACGATTAACGCAGCCGGCCAAAGTTGTAGTGAAATTTTTTTATAACTGATATGTTTAATTTCGATATTTTCGGTAAAATTATCGAATTTTAATAAGCGTGTGCTCACTTATGTCTCGTTTGTGCCGCAGATAGGCTGAGAAATGGTCCGTTAGCGCCAGGGAAGAGGCCCCGCGCCCTCAGCATGGCGCCTTAATACGGCCATCGGTCGTGAGGTGGACGAACGACACAGACGGGGTCAGCAGTTGCTTCTGGAAACTGTGAGTCCTAGCCGGATGGTCGAGGACAGAAACCCTGTGCCGAACGAGAGAAGAATGCGTCTGCTGTCGCTCAGATTGCGGTCATTCGAGTTGTAGCGTCAAAAGACCGAGATGGGTCAGCGGACTAAACCGCTCGCGCGGTAACCCTTCGGCAAACGTGCGAAGTGACTGAAGCGCCTGCGCTGTTTCCTAAGTTGAGAACCGAGGTAACTCGCCTCGATTCTCGACAGGAGCACAGCCATGTCAGTCGCGACACCTACCGTCAGCCCGCTACGCCAGCGCATGATCGAGGACATGCGCATGCGCAAGCTTGCGGACAAGACCCAGAGCCAATACATCCACGCCGGGTGCCAGTTCACGGCCTTCCTGGGCCACGCGCCCGACACAGCCAGCACCGAGGACCTGCGGCGCTATCAACTCCATCTGGTCGACCACGGTATTTCCCCGGTATCGCTCAATGCGGCGATCACGGGACTGAAGTTCTTCTTCGAAGTGACCCTCGGCGATGCCCAACGCATGGCCAAGATGCGTCCGGTACGAGTACCCCGCACCCTGCCCGTGGTACTCAGTCCCGACGAAGTCGGCCGGCTGCTGGCGGCCGCTGGGAACCTGAAGCACCAGACCGCGCTCGCGGTCGCCTATGGCGCCGGCTTGCGCGCCAGCGAAGTGGTGGCATTGAAGGTGACCGATATCGACAGTGAACGCATGACCCTGCGCATCGAACAGGGCAAGGGTTGCAAGGACCGCTACGCGATGCTCTCGCCCGTGCTGCTCGAACGCCTGCGCGTCTGGTGGCGCGTCGCCCATGCCCAAGGCAAGATGCTCGACGGAGGCTGGCTGTTCCCTGGCCTCAATCCCATCGAGTCACTCAGCACCCGGCAACTCAATCGCGCCATCCATGCCGCTGCCCAGGAGGCACAGATTGAGAAGCACGTGTCCATGCATACGCTGCGACACAGCTTCGCCACACACCTGCTCGAACAGAAGGTCGATATCCGAGTCATTCAAGTACTGCTTGGGCATAAGAAGCTGGAGACGACAGCGCTCTATGCCCAGGTCGCCACCGATCTGCTGCGCAGGTCATCAGCCCACTCGAGAACCTGCGTTCCGACTAGGACGTCCTGCCGCCGAGCTCGTTGTGCTCGAGGTCGCAGACATCTTCCGCCTCCACGGACCGGCCTGGCGCCAGACTGCCCGCTTGAGCCTTGGGCAGTTGCAGGTCATGTCCGCCATCGAACAGTGCCGTACCGGAGCGCTGGGAGGGCATGTGCTGCGCTGTTCCGGCTGCGCCAACCTCGAGGTGTCCTATAACTCCTGCCGTAACCGGCATTGCCCCAAGTGTCAGGCCAGCGCTGCGCATCGCTGGCTCGAAGCGCGCAGTGAGGACCTGCTCCCCGTGGAGTACTACCACGTCGTCTTCACACTGCCCGCGCCCATCAGCGCCATCGCCTGGTACAACAAGACCGTGATCTATGGCCTCTTGTTCGATGTCGCCGCCGACACCCTGCGCACCATTGCCGCCGACCCGAAGCACCTCGGCGCGCAAATTGGGGCGACCCTGGTGCTGCACACCTGGGGATCGGCACTCACGCATCATCCGCACGTGCACGGCATCGTCCCCGGCGGCGGCCTGTCACTGGACGGCGAACGATGGGTGGCCTGCCGCCCTGGCTTCTTCCTGCCAGTGCGCGTGCTCTCCCGCCTGTTCCGACACCGCTTCCTCGAGGCCCTCCAAGCCGCGCATGGGCAGGGTCAGTTGCGGTTCTTTGGCGACTACGCTGCGCTCGCCGATCCGACCGCCTTTGCACAGTGGATCGCGCTACTACGCACTTCCGAATGGGTCGTGTATGCCAAGCGGCCGTTCGCCGGACCCGAGGCGGTGCTGGCTTATCTATCGCGCTATACCCATCGCGTGGCGATCTCCAACCAGCGCCTGCTGGCGATGGACGAGCGGGGCGTGACCTTCCGCTGGAAGGATTACCGTGCCCGAGGCCGCACCCGCTACAAAACCATGACCTTGGACGTCGGTGAGTTCATGCGACGCTTCCTGCTGCACGTGCTGCCCAGCGGTTTTCACCGCATCCGGCACTACGGTCTGCTTGCCAACCCGGTGCGTCGCGCAAACCTGGCCAGAGCGCGCGAGCTATTGAGCGTCGTACCCGATGTCGTCCCTTCACCCGACGACACCGATCGCGCTGCCCCGACGCCCTTGCGCTGCCGACACTGTGGCGCACCCATGCTGATCATCGAGGTGATCCCGCGCAGTGCCTGCATCCGCGGGCCGCCACCACTGCGAGCCTCAAGATGAGACCACCCATCGGACGCGTCCAATGCAACCGGCGGCTCTTCGGAGAGCGGAGCCGCAAGCGGACAGTCGCGCTCGCAATCTCGGGAAGCTCTATTACACACGCGCAGCGTCCTCGTAGTCCCGAGCTGTCGACACCTTCCGCGATCCCAGGGACCGCTTTACGCCACACGTATGTCCAACGTCCCCGGCCCGTGCTGATCCAGCAGACGCTTGAATCGCCATAGCACGGCGCACCACATCGCAATATCCCGCGGTTTCCTCCCTCGAGGATTGTTTGACGCCTGCCCACAGGCGCCAGCGCTTCTCACAGTCTGAAGTCGAGGGCAGACATCTAACAATCCTTAACAGAGGCTGCCACCTGAGGCGGCACCGGCCGGCGGTCATCGGCCATGAAGCGTCGTTGATCCACGCGATCACTCGGCCGCTCGAACGTCGGTTTCAGCCAAGCTAACGGACTTTCGCTGGCCAATTCGATTATCCAGGCACGACGGCGGTATGCCATGCGGGGATCCAAGATCGTCCTCGGCTCAAAGGCCGGGCGATCCTTGAAATCTCGGAGACGGAACTCGTGCCGGGAGATGTGGTAAATCAGCGCGGTACCCAACCATGCCTGGCATGGCCAACGTCAATCGACACGTCATTACGACCGCATCCGCTTTAGTTCATCGATGCGGATATGATAGATTCGTAGTAGACAAGCTTTATCGCCACACGCGTTGCGAGAATCGCGAAGCCATGCTCGTTGATCCGCTCGTAACCGTGTCTTGTTTGCCGATGTTTTTATCATTTGATTGTAGACTTCTGCCAATGTTTTATCGACACGGGAAAGTTCCACGTCCCCACAGATAAGCTGCGCTTGAACAGATATGAGCTTGCTGCAATCAAAACTTTGAATCAACGCAGTCTTCGTCTCGTATCGAGTTTCCAGTAGCCCTGGCTTACAGAGACCTTGCAGCGACTTGCAAGCGACGTGGCGCCCGACCCATGCCATGTCTCGCGCACCATATTGCTTAACAAAACGATTGATGCCCGCGTGGCTGACCCCCCTTTGCAATGCGTTTGCCGCGATTATTTCGTTGCAAAGCGAGTCCTCGGCGTAGGCTCGCCCATCGCGCCGGTAGCAACTGTGAAAACCGAGCATCCCAGTACCAACAACACTTCGGCGTTCCCCTGAAGCGAACAAGATGGAAGCGCAAGCGGACGAGCACCTGGCATTATCTGGAACTGTTGTATAGACGCGAACTTTATCCATTGCATCGACGACCCGGGAAGCAGCCTCAACATTTCCTCCTGGACTATTTAAAACAAGGGTAACGAGTCCTTCGTCATCACGGTCAGCCATTTTGGCGAACGCCAGAAACTTCTCTGCATCACGTTCCTGAATCCTGCCCTCCCCGATAAGCATTTTCAACTTAAGTTGGGGTTGGTAGTAAATCTTGAAGTCCATCCCTAGCGCAACACCGGGAAACATAAGCACAGTGAAACAGAGCCAAGAAAGCAACGGTTGGATGAAGCTTTGCGCCGCCGCGTCCTTGGCTGTTGGGTGCTGAGTGCTGCGCATACGCTTCTCCTCGGACTGTCAGAAGCCGGGGCATGAATCGCATCCGCGATGCGGTGCACGACGAGCGCCCCAAGCGCGAACAGGGCCTAGAAGCTGACACCCAGTGAAAGGATCGCGACCTGTTCATGTGAGCCAGGGTTGAACCAGTAGAAACTTCCGGTGACCTTGCGCACCGTGACCTGGAAAAAACCGCCTCGCTGGAGATCACGGTCCCCACCGTAAATCCGCGTACGTTGCACGACGAGGCCCAATCTCAGCCATTCGATCGGGCGGTAGCCAAGCTCGCTCCAGGCATAGAAATATCCCGATTCTGGTCCGTGCGGATTCAGATATTCGGCTTCAATGTAGTAGTCAAATTTCTTCACGGCCAAGCTGGCCTCGAGTCCGCCGATCACACCGTGTGTCGAGCCCCAGACGAATCCGAGGATAGGCGTCGCTTTGAACTGGACGGTTTCGCCTCCCGAAAATGACCAGCCGACGAATGCCGACTGCGAGTGCTTCGCCTCGTAGTTGGCTCTTGCCTCGAGGTGGAGCTGCGATTTTTCCGCAATGAAGATACCGCTGAGATAGTCGCCGCTCTCGCGTGGCATGTTCCAGTAGCCAGTTGCCGAAAAAGTCCACGGTACGGCGGCAGGCTGCGCGGCGGCATTCGGCGCCGGCGGTGGCGGCTCTTGTGCGCGGACACTGCCAACGGAAAGCATGCCAGCCAGCAGCATGAACGCGGCCCGCATCTCAGCCACCCAGCGCAATGACGGCTGCGGTCAGCGCGACCCCCAACACCGTCATGCCCGCGCCGGTGGCCCAGGCGCCGATGCCAGCGAAGCGGCCCAGCGCCCATCCGGCGACGAACAACATGGCGAGCGTCAGCATGCGCGAGATGAGTAGCGCCTGGCGGACGTCCCCCAGCAGCACGAACGGCAGCGCTACGGGAAAAGTGGTGAGCACGACAATGCAGAAGATTCGCAAAGAGGCAAGCAGGTCGGCCAGGTTCAGACGGGGACGGGCGGGCAGCGTTGGGGCCCCGACGAGCCGCACCCGCATGGCCTCAAGTTCTGTGTCGGTAACCAGCGACCTCATTTTCCGGGGCAGTGCATCATGTATGAATCCGAGTGCCGCCGTCCGGTCACCCGCATTCCTGACGGAAATGGCGAGGGAGAGGCGCTGACCGCGACTCGCCAGCGTGCGAATCAGGAACATGACAGCGTCGACCAGCCCCCACGCCAGATTGCACCCCAACGCGGCATGGAGCATGGTGCGAGGGTCGGCATCCGGCCCGCCGGCGCCGCTCGACACCGCGCCGACAAAGGTGAGCGCCATAAAGAGGCCAAAGCACATCTCGGCGACGCGATCCACCACGTCCAGCACGGGCTCCCGAGTTTCCGCATCTACTGACTGCAGGGCCGCGCCTGCATAGATCGCAGTCTTGGGGGCATCAGGCATGATGGACTCCTTCGATGATCGGACAGAACGATAGGGGCTAGCTAGCGATCTTGCCTTGGGTACCCCCGGGGCTCTTGTGCGGGCCCGTCACGAACCGACAGTGGCACCGCGATCAATACCGCCGCCAGGAATATTGCCGAGCCAGCCAGCAATTGCTCCATCCCTAAGCTCCTCTTTGGGCCGCGACCGATGGTATCCCCTCACCAGGTGTCGCTAGTCGCGTGCGGTCGTCCTAAGTGATCCTAGACCATCCGTTGCGGGAGCGCGTGTACAGGTGATGTCGCCCTCACGACCGCACAACTCCATGCATTGCAGCGCTGAACTGGACGTGTGAACCAGCTTCTGTGACTTTTTGACTGTCACGTCTCATAGTTAGTGGGATGTGCAACGTAGAAAAATCAAAGAGTTGCGGAGCCCTGTCTCAAACTACCTGGGTCAAAATCTCACAGTAAGTGGGTAAAAGGCGCAACCCGTCTCACAGTAAGTGGGTACATGTGTGGCGAGGGAACGGGGCTTTGTAAGTTGAGGCTAGCCGCCGAAGGATTGCGGCATCTCCAAGCCCACTGCGCCTGATGTCGGTTCGCCAATGGTTCAGCTTGCCCACGCCTGCCTCAGGTGGCTATGCAACCGGGCAATCACCGCGTGGGTATGTGCCCTATAATCCTCCCCAGACAAATTTCGAGGCGGGGTGTCGGTTGATTACCAAGATCAAGATCCGCGGATACCGTATCTACACGGACTTCACGCTGTCGCCTAACGCGAAACTCAACCTGATCGTGGGGGGCAACGAAGCCGGCAAGTCGACACTGATGGAAGCCATCGCGCTCGCCCTTACCGGGCGCATCGGTGGCCGCAGCGCAAGCGAAGAGCTAAACCCGCACTGGTTCAACGCCGGAGTGGTGGCCGAATTCGTCGCCAAGATCGAGCGCGGTGAACGGCCTCGGTTTCCCGAGATCCACATCGAGCTGTACTTCGCGGACAAGCCCGAGTTGCAACGGCTTTGCGGCGCCATCAATACCGAGGTGCCGACCCTGGCCTGCCCAGGCCTGTCGCTGCGGATCATGCCGAATCCCGACTATGCGGACGAGCTGACCCGATGGATGGCCAAGCCTTCATCCCTGCTGCCGGTCGAGTTCTACCTTGTTGACTGGCGCTCCTTCGCCGACGAGCGCATCACCAATCGCCCCCGGCAATTGGCGGCGGCCATTATCGACTCGCGGACCGTTCGCTCCTCAAGCGGCGTTGACTATCACCTGCGACAGATCCTTGGCGACCATCTCGACCCGCCGGAGCGTGCCGCCGTGTCCCTGGCCTACCGCGAGCTGAAGGCGACTATGTCGACCACGGCGCTGGACGCGATCAACAAGCGCATCGGTACGATCCACGCCTCCTTGCACGATCAGCCGATCTCGCTGGCCATGGATCAAAGCGCGCGGACCGCCTGGGACGGCGTGGTGACCCCCCATGTCAACGATGTACCGTTCTCGATGTCCGGACAGGGCCAACAGGCCGCGATCAAGATCTCGCTGGCCCTGAACCGCAATGCCGGCCACGCGGCGTTCGTCATGATCGAGGAGCCAGAGAATCACCTTTCCCATACCAGCCTGACCACGCTCCTCTCGCGGATCGAGGCGCTCACTGGCGACCATCAGCAGCTCTTCATCACCACGCACAGCACCTTCGTGCTGAACCGCCTTGGTCTCGATGCCATCCTGCTCCTGGCACACGGCAAGACGTCGAAGATTACGACGCTAGATCCCGAAACCGTCTCGTATTTTCAGCGTCTTCCCGGCTATGACACGCTGCGCATGGCCCTGGCCAAGAAGATCGTCCTCGTGGAAGGGCCCTCCGACGAGATCGTTTTTGAGCGATTCTTCAAAGACCTGTTCGGGAGGCGCCCGATGGAACTGGGTATCGACGTGATCAGCATGCGGGGATTGTCGCTGGCGCGCTGCCTTGAATTCTGCGCCGCGCTGGACAAACCAGTGGCCGCCATGCGCGACAACGATGGCACGGACCCGGCCGAGCTTTCCACAAGCGTGGAAGCGTGGCTTAGTCCCGGAAAGCGTGAGCTGTTCATTGGAAAAGTCGCCCACGGCCACACCCTGGAACCACAAATCGTCCACCACAATGGCGAGGCGACACTGCGTAGCTTGCTTGGCATCACGGCGACCGCAGATCTCCACAAATGGATGAGCCGGGAGAAGACCGAGACGGCGTTCCGCATCGCCGGCGCAACGTGCAAGCTTACGCCTCCGGAATACATGCGAGAAGCCGCGGCGTTCATCCATGGCTAACCAGCTCACGTTGGCCGTTGCCGGCTCGCGCAAGACCCAAGGTATCGTGGAGCATTGCGCAAGGCTTCTTCCGGAGCGCCGCGCCCTCGTCCTGACCTTTACCCAGGCAAATCAGGAAGAACTCCGACGCCGGCTCGGGCAGCGAGCGGGCGATCATCTGGGCATCGAAGTCATGGGATGGTTCACCTTCCTGTTACGACACTTTGCAAAGCCCTTTCTCCCCTTCAAGTTTCCCGGGGCGCGAGTTCTGGGGTTCAGTTTTGAGGGGCGACCGGACAGGTACGCGAAAGGCCTATCGCGATTTCTCGATCGCAACGGTGCTGCCTACGCCTGCGAGCTCGGACGGCTTGCCAACGAACTGCTAGGCGCCAGCAAAGGCGCCTTATTACATCGATTGGAGAGCTTGTACGATGAGATACTGATTGACGAGGTGCAAGACCTGAGCGCCCATGATTGGGAGATCGTCGACGCCCTATTGCATTCGTCAATTCAGATCCGGATGGTCGGCGATATCCGGCAATCCGTTCTGGCCACGAACCCCCGCGGCACCAAAAATAAGCGGTACGCCTATGCCGAAGCGGTGAAGTGGTTCCGGGAGAGAGAACAAATCGGGAAGTTAACCATCACCGAGAGTGTGGAGACTTGGCGGTGCCACCCGAAGATCGCGGAATTTTCAGACACGATCTTCGATCCGAGCTGGGTATTTCCGTCCACAATTTCCCGCAACGATGTCACGACGAACCACGACGGCGTTTTTCTACTTATGAAGAAGCACGTAGGCGATTACGTGGAACGATTTGCCCCTCAATGCCTGCGAAGCATGGCGGCCTCTGGCAAAGAGTTCAATCTTGAATACCTGAACTTCAAGGTTGCGAAGGGATCCACATTCGCACGTGTGCTTATCGTTCCTACGGCGGGAATCTCCGACTTCCTGCGTAAAGGATCAAATCTCGAGCCCGTGCCCGCAGCAAGCTTCTATGTGGCAGTGACCCGTGCTGAACAAAGTGTGGCCATCGTTATTGACAACGCGGGCACCTCCACTTTGCCGTACTGGATGCCATAACTCCCCGCTCAGCGACTCGCAATTACCCGGGCGCCCTATCGACACATTCGGCAACTGCCCCGCTAGCGAGGGGAGTGTAAGGGCCATGGCACCGCGGTATCGTGAGACGTTTCCGGGCGAACAACTTGAGACGCTGCGGCGAATCCAGAGTGAAAAGCTGCAGCTTAAAGGAAAAACAGTGGACCGCACCGAACGACTTCTTGAGCGTGGCTATTTTCCCTCTCAATTACCCCCATCATTCACAACGGAGGATTTGGCAAGAAATCATGCCGCTCTATATGCGCAATGGTTCGCTCTTCAGGCGACTCCCAAAACGGGCCCAAAGACTCCCAAAGCACCAGGCGCGAGGGCGGAGCTCTTCAGCGTCGCGCGGGCCGGTCACCAGCGGCGCGTCACGAGCCTCACGAATCCCGTTGCACAGACATATCTGTCGAAGCATATTGCAGAGAACTGGGGTGAGTTGCTGAAGCACTACCGGCAAACCAGGCTATCGGCAAGCCGCCCTAGGTTTCTGCACAATGGATCTCGAGCCGCGAACATACCTTCGATGCAGTTCCTCTACAATCGCAAGGTGCTGGAATCTGCGGGGTATCGATATATGCTTCGCACCGACATATCGAGATTTTTTCCGACGATCTACACACATTCCGTTCCGTGGGCACTTCACGGTAAGGCCGCGGCAAAGAAGAATCGAAAGCCGACGCCAAAATTCTTCGGCAATCTGTTGGATCTGGCACTTCGTCAGGCGCAGGACGAACAGACATTCGGCCTACCGATTGGACCGGACACGTCACACATCATTGCTGAAGCCATCGCCACAGCAGTTGATTTGGAATTGAAGAAGCGTTTGAAAGGACTTCCTGCGGGTTTCCGGTATGTCGATGACTATTTCATGTTCTTTGCCACAGCTCGCGAAGCGGAATCGGCACTCGCGGCGCTCATTCGCTCGCTGAAAGAATTTGAGCTGCAAGTCAATTTTGAGAAAACCAAGACATCACCAGTTCTTGAGATAACGGATGATTTCTGGAGCCACAGGCTTCGCAGCTTTTCGATCGCAAAAACCGGCCCCAAGCAGGTCGCAGACTTCAGTCATTTCTTCGAGTTGGCAAAAGAACTTGCACGTTTGAATGCTGATGAGAGCGTCATGATCTACGCTCTTAAGAAAGCATCTTCTGTCATTGTCCGAAAGAACAACTGGGATCGGTTCGAGGCCCATGTTTGCCAAGTAGCGATGGGATATCCAAATACCCTTCAAACCGTTGCGAGGATCTTCTCGACCTATAACGGCGTGGGATATCCGCTAGGCAAGACGAGGCTTAGTCGCTTCATCAACGCTTTGATCGAAGATCATGCTCCCTTGGGTCACCACAGCGAAGTGACCTGGTGCCTGTGGATGGCAAAGGATCTCGGCCTTCAGCTTTCTGAGGCAAATATCGATCTCGTTGCAGAAATGCACAGTTCCGTATGCGCGCTGATTCTGATGGACCTCCATAGCGCCGGGAGGCTGATTAAGGTACCGAAAAATACATTCTGGAAAGCACAGGAAAAATCTAGTGCCCTCCGCGATGACTTGTGGCTGCTCGCCTACGAGGCAGGAATCAGAGGCTGGGGTGGATTCGCCAACACCCATATCGCTACGGATCCAGTCTTCAATTGCCTCCTAGCGCTGAACGTACACTTCTACGATCAAGCCGCAACTCTAAAGCCCTTGTTCACGGCAAAGCAAGATGCGCTGACACGGAAGAATCTTGCGGGGATTGAAGCGCTATTCGATCTTGACGATGTGGAGCACTGGCTTGACTACGAGGAAGGCGATGGTGGCTACGAAGGTGTCATTTTCTCCTTCGATGGCGACACCGACGGTTTCGATGAGGATGAGGACGATTCCGAGGACGATACAGACGATGCAGAAAACTCCCCGTACTTCTAGCTCTCGGCCGATCTGGGCAAGAAACGATCCGAACAATTGATGATGGCACTAGCAGACAAGACTCCGTGGGATCCAAGCCCTCAACATGTCGCCCGCATCAGAAGCAAGATGCCGGCTCCCCAAGCATGCCCCTACTGCGATAGCCCGGTTCGCATCGTCAATAACAGTGAGATCTACGGCGCATCGTACGGGGAATGGCCGTGGTCCTACGCATGCACACATTGCGATGCCTATGTGGGCATGCATCCGTTCACCGCCACGCCGCTGGGAACTCTAGCCAACAAAGCACTCCGGAGCGCGCGGAACAAAGCGAAGGCACCGTTTGATCTGCTTTGGAAGCCCAGCACGAAGAAGCGCTCCGCGGTATATCAAGCGCTCGCCGCTCATCTGGCCGTTGATATTGAACTATGCAATTTCGGCCTCTTCGACGAGGCGACTTGTGATAAGGCGTGGCGATGGGCACTTGAACAGGCCGCCACGCCAGAGTCAGCGTACGATCGTGGGAGTGCTGCGGCGAGGCACGGCATCCCGATCTCCGATTGCCCCTTTCAAAACCCTGAGCTCACCTCTGCCTGGCGCAAAGGTTGGAGGGCGTTGCCGCTTTGGTCGCCCGACATACCGGACTAAATCCCTTCGCACGCCGACAAGAGCGAACTACAACCTAGGGCCTCAACGTGTTGGCTACCGCGCTGTACGACGAGTGCCCGCCTTCGTTTCAAGCTTCTACCCCGCACATCGTTGATGCATCAATCAGGAATTCGGACTTACGGTTACGACCGACTTGAGACTCCGAATGACGACCCCGATCGCGAAGGCCCTCCCCTCCTAAGAGTCACACTCCGCACGCCATTGCCTGAACCCTTTTACCCACTAACTTTGAGAATCTAACCCACTAACTGTGAGACAAAACTCAGTAACTTTGAGACGTGATGTCCCGTCTCACAGTTAGCGGGAGATCCGACATTGAAAAATCAAGGACTTACCGAGCCTTGTCTCAAAATCTCAGAGTAAGTGGGTAGAAGGCGCGATCCGTCTCACAGTAAGTGGGTACACGGCGGGGCGAGGGAACGGAGCGTTGGAAGTTGACGCTAGCAGCCGCAGGGATTGCGGCATCTCCAAGCAGGAAGCGCTCAGGTCAAGCTACGGCGCCGGCGTAGGGAAATCCAAAGTCCCTTCCCGGCCATTAGGAGTCGCTCGCTATAAGTGCCCGTTGCGTCACTTAAACCGACACCTGCGCCAGACGCTGCTATCGTCTCCAACGCCCAACACCCCACTACACAGTACATTGCTGCTGAACGGCTTCTGCTAGGCTCGCTTCAATGAAGCCGGTCGCATTATTGGTGCAACCGAACGAAGCATTACAGTTGCAGTGCCCCACGACCGCCGAAATCATGGCCACAGAAGCAGAGCTCCAATTACTTAAGAAAATGGTCCTGGAGGATATGGCGCAATACCTGGCAGAGCACAATGTGCCGCGCGAGGGAAACACAATCGGTGCTCTATGGGATCTAGAGAGAGTCGCACGAGAGCTGGACAGCATGCGCATTTTGCTTGTCGATCCGTATGAGACCGAATACAACTGCGACGATGCTCTCGTAGCTGCTGACCTCCGTCTTCCGCAAGGCAAGCGGAGAGCCTATGTTGTTGCCGAAGACGTTTGTTATCGACTTTTGTTCGACGATGACGCCGGTGACTTTGTCCTTGTTGAGCAATCCGCAAACGGGACATGGTTTTCATGGGGTATTCGCGGCGATGCTTCGACCTCCTTCCTTGCCCGATAACACATTCGCCTATCTGAATACAACGCGTTGGATTGCGCTAGAGGCACGACATACGCTATTAGAATATGTGGAGTTGACATGCTGAGATTCGCGGCGATCATCCTGCTCTCGACGTTGGGTTCAACTACAGCGAATGCCGCTCCAGAAGCGGGCAATCAACCGCTGATCCTAAGTACTCAACGCGGGATCAGCGATGGCCAACGCAATGCGACCGTGTTGCATACGGGGCCGCTCGCGGGGGCTGGTGTCATGGCAACGCAGCCGATTTCGCCCTACTATGATCACCAGATCAACGGACCTGCACCATACCCCGTTATCGTCGCGCCATACATCCACGTACCTGGCTTTACGCCGCACCCCAATCCTCCCCGTCCAGTGCCGCGCTCTCGATAGATCGCGAATCGGAGGCACTGTGGTGGTAGAAGGACAGCCACCTCGGCCAAAGCAATAGCCTAGTTGCATCTGGCCGCAGTCGCCTGCCGGCTAGAAGGCGACATTGGATGCTTGGTGCACGAAAGGCTGTGTTGGGACCGCTCGCGGCAGATGGATCAGCTGTCGCGCCCTACGGACACCCTCCTTCGCAATAGTGGCTCCCATCGCAAACCGGTGCTACCGTGTGCCGTTTGATCGCAGCCTAGTCGAGTTCCGTCCCGACACAGCATGCGAGGATTGACAATCCCGCCTTATCGCGTAGCACACCCAAGCAAACCTGCTTTGGAGCGCGAGCAAGTATTCGAGGTGAATCATGTTTCGCGGCAATTGACGTAATGAGAACGTGATGAGCGACACGGTTCCAGATTTATCCAAGGTCATAGGCTGGGAAAATTACTGCGCCTCTACCACCGATCTTTCGGATGCAGAACTGATGTATGGCGAGGCAAGAGAATTCATCGAGGTTTATAGCTGGTGCTAGTCTATCGATGAGTCGCACGTCGGAATGCTCTTCCCCGGAATCATTGGGGTCTTCCTGTTCAAAATCGGACACTCTCGTGAGGATGTGGACGATTGGGTGTGGGTCGTAGTCGGGGACATACCTCCAGCCTATATCACCTGCGAACATGCGCCCAATCCGGCAACAGCGCTGGATGGCTATTTGGGAGCTATGGAGGACTGGGTGGCCTCTGCAGAATCAGGGGCGTCCGTTGAGCATTTGATTCCAGTGAACGCCTCAGCTTCAAAGGAGACCGCCGACATGCTCCGCTCACGGATCGCGTTTCTGGATCAAAGAATTCTTTCGCAGTATCAGGCCGATCTGTAGCACTAGATCCGACTTCATAACGGGGACGTCGGCTACTGAGCGCATCAGCCATCGATGGCTAGAGAGGCCGATGGCCGCTTCGAGTAGACCAGAGACTTCCGGCCATGACCACGGCTACGCGGTCGGCCGAGTCCGGCCAGTCTCGGCCCTTGCAACTTGATCCGCTAGCGCCGGCTATGCGCTCATGAACTGTCGCTTGTCGACCCCATCAGCCGCTGCCGCTCTTGGCATGGCGGTTCGAAGCGCGCATTGCCGGCGCGCTGGTGCGCATGAAGAACTCTCTAGGAAAGTGCCGCGCAGCAAGTAGCAGGGACGAGCTATCGCAGGTTCGCCCTAGTCCTCCATAGGGTGGTACTTTCCCCATCCGAGAAAGTCATTGCGCTTTTGAGCCGCCTCTTCGTAGCTGTCAGCTTCGAATGAAGTCAGCAACTCTGGCACCCCATCAAAACTCGCTTCCTCAGAAGCAAATTTTCCGTGCTCGATAAGCGCAAACTCCACTCCTCCTTGAGGGCTTCTGGAGGTCCATAACTCATATAGTTTCCGCATCGAATCTCTCCTAGGGAACAAAAGCTAGGCCCTCGATAATTTCAATATCGACCCGCTCATTCCCGCCTGCCTCGCGAACAGAATCATTCTGAAAGGATTTCCCAGGAGGACCTTTGCCGCCGTTCATGCCGGCATTTGTCACATACCGGTGAGCTCGCTCCAAAGCCTGGTTTCGCGTCTTCCATTGAGTCCTATTCATTCGACCCTCAAGGGCCTCCAACATGGCATGACCATCCAACACCGTTGGGGACTGAGGCTGAGGCCCCCATCTTTCGACGTCGCCTTTTCCCACATCCCTATAGCCTGGACCCTGCGCTTGAATACGCCCCCGGTGCACCTGGTTCTTGCTCGGACCCGTGCAACTCTCTATCAGTCGCGTCGTCCAAATTGCGAGCCACTCCCAAGGCTTCTTGCCTCCAACGTCGGGAGCGAGTACATCCCATGGATTCGGCGTGTAAGTACCAGGAATCGAAACAGATGCGCCCAGCGCCACAGCAGATGCCGGTGTAGCCTGTGCATGTGCCGAGCCGAACAGCCAGTTGAATAACCTTGAGATCCACCCCATCCATGCGCCGAACGGATTGGCCCCCGCATTCTCTCGTGTTGTGTTTGCCAACGCCAGTAGTTGCTCATCCGGATCAGGGCCAGTAAGCGACTGTCCATTGTACAAAACATCAATAAGTCGGTGCGCGGCATCGTAAGTGTAGTTCGTCACGTCTCCATTGGGACTCGTCACCTGAACCTTCTGCCCGATCGCGTCGTACACATATGCCGTAACGTTGTCGCCATACAGATACTGGAGCACACGACCCCGCTGATCGTAGACATACTTGACTGTCGTGCCTTCCAGATCGACCGCTTCGAGAAGGCGTCCAGCGGGATCGTACTGCACTGCCCGCGAACTTCTACCCGTTCCGTCGGCGGCGGACGTCAGGTTCCCTTGCGCGTCGTAGCCGAAGGTCCACTGCTGGTTCACCGCGCCATCGACTTGCTCAGTCAAAGCCGTCATCAGCCCGTTAGCGTCGTAGCCATAGCTGTTGCTGGACGCGGCGCCCGATGGCGCTGCGCTGAGCCCTTGGCTGCCATTGGAGTCGGCTGTGGGAAACCACCCATGGGCAGTCATTTGGCCCATTCCGTCGTAGGTGAAATAGTCTACGCGACTCGGCGCAGCCACCCTTAGCGGCAGAGTCCACGTCGGATGCCACTCGGTGGTCGTAGTCTTCGCGTCGGCCGTGCCGTAGCCTTCGATCCGCTGGGTTTCACGGCCGAGGGCGTCGTAACTATAGCGGGTCTCCTTGTCCGCAAAATCCCTCCGACTCGCGACATTCCCCGTCGCATCGTAGGAAGTCGATTTCGCAATGCCACCGCATTCCGGGCAAGCGGCCGAAGCTGTAGTCGGTCGCAGAACGGTACCTTGCAGTTCCGAGCTCAGCGTAAAGCCGGCGCCGCTGGGAGAAATGACCGATGTCTGGCCGTTCCCCATGACATTGAACTGGAACCTATCTACGCCGCCGGCATGTTCGGTGCTGATGGCGCGACCTAGCGAGTCATACGCGTAGGTCGCGTAGCGACCACCCTTCTCATCCGTGATGCCAGTCAGCGCAAAAGCGAAACGGCTGTCCTCATAGTGGTACTGCCGGATCTTTTGATCGGACCACGTCGCCGTGACCAGCATATTGTTGTTGTTGTATTGGTAGTCCGTGGCTTTGCCGTCCGGACCGACCACCCGCGCGATTCGCACACGCGAGTCATAGATCAACTGCATTTCACGGCCAAACTGCCCCCGAATCTTGATCAGGAGCCCGCTTCTTGGCGCGATGCTGGTCGGGGTAGTGGCATCACTGTAAACAAGCCCCGTCTGCCAGCCATTTAGCGCCGTGACGGATCGCAGCAGCCCAGTGTTGTCGTAGGCCTCAACGGTGCCATCTTCTGCGGACTCATACTGCCACCCCGTAATAGCGCCCGTGCTGTTGAACGAAGGAATCAACCGATCTCGCCCTTCGGCGGATATGGGATTCGTGAAACAGGGGCAAGCTCAGGCCTTCGGTGCTCAAATGACAAAAAAGATCAAAATATCCGCACCTCTCTTGGGGGGCTAGCGCTTTAACTTCCCCTGCTCGGCAGCGATATCTGCTCGCTTTGCACTTTCTTCCCACCCTTCCGCAATCCGCTCCAGCATCGCTGCCGTTCGTTGCGATATTGCCTGACTGGCCCAGTCGCGGTAGCGCGAAGCAAGATCTCGCTCCTGTCTACCGCCTTCATTGGGAGCCTTCGTGTAGACACCGCGCATGTTAAACCGCTCGACTTCGATACCTCGCTCGACAATCTCGGACGCGATCAGCTCAAGCACTGATGCAACTTCAGCAGGAGGCCAGACACCCGAAGCCGCGTCTGGTGAGGAGTGGGCGAGAAGCTGGCCTACGAAATCGTCCGCAATGTCTCCGCGCCCGCATTCTGCGGCCAACCTTCTGACGTCTGCGACCCACGCGTGCAACGCGCGCTCGTCGATAACGCCGTCTCTGTCTCCCGGAATTGTATGGAACGATTTGAGCAGCCTGTAGGATAGCTTAGCTTTAGCCCGCTCCTCCGCCGTCGGCTCCTTATCTCGCTCCTCGTCCTTACTGACGAAGACGTCCTTGATAATTTGAACGTATTCCGCTGGCTCCTTCGCCAGTAGGGCATGGACGGACAGCCCCTTTACACTGTCTTCGATAAGTGGCAGATAGATGTACTCGCGCTGTGCCACTTCCAGCGTGGTAACGTCGGTGCGCCCCGAGAGGGCCGTAAAAACTTCACTGACAGCATAAGAGAGCATTGCAGAGGCCCCGCCTCCCTTGGCGATCTCGGAGGCGCATTCATCTAGCAGCGACAGAAGCGTCTGGGAATCTAGAAGATCCTGCCGCTTGTGGAGCGTGTTCAGTACGGTCAAGCTGCGACCTACCTGGCGGAGTTGTTTGATAGCTTCTTGAAGATCTTCCTGAGAAGCGTTCCACGGAAGCGTGCCTACCTCACGCCAATAGGCATCTGCCTCCTCCGTTCCAAGGCTACGAACGAACGCCCAGGTCTCGCTATCGTTTGGCCAGTTGGCTAGAAGCCAGACACGATCCGACGCCGACTTGCAGTGGGGCGCTATGAACAGCGAAAAATAACTAACCCAGGCAGGCCCGTCCCGATACCTCAAACCACCAGATATCTGGCACGCCAAGTTGTAACAATCTCCTCCCGCAGTCATCAGATCAAAAATGAGTTCTGCGGCGGCGTCATATGGCAAGTCCAATGAATTGAACGCTTGCCCCATTTGACCTGGCAACTTAACGGCCTTCGCCAATCGAAGGAGCCCAGGGACACCGAGACTCGCGTAGACGCGGCGCAACTCCGCTGCCCTTAAGACCTCAACGTCCTCCAGTGGATCTTCGGCGCTCCCCCTTACGGGCGGCAACCAATCGTCAAAGAGATGGCGAGCTTGAGCAACCACGTCAGAAGGACGGTGCTCATTCAACAAGTTCTTTAGACTCTCCAGCTCACTACCCTTAAGCGTCCAGTCAGCCTCTGGAAATGCTTCGTGCCGTGCAGCTAACGCCCTAAGTTCGTGCCACAGAGGACCACCTTCAGGATCTGACTGTCCCCTAAGACTCGCATCGAACACGGTCATTAGTCGATTTCGGTTCTTGGGCTGCAGACTTCCGAGATGCTCGACGAGCTCGACCACGCGCCGCTCGTCCGGGTTCGCCAGCGCCAGCGCTCGGTCCACAAGGCGATTCTCGGTTTCCCAGACCAATCCGAACGTGATTTGCTCCGGTTCAAGTGGTGTGGTGTCCCGTAGTTTCGGCTTGGCTGTCGGCATACTCGTGTCATGGGATCGAGGCATAAGTTGAAGCAATAGCCCCCATGCGACATCAGGCAACAGTGGAATCAAACCATCCAGCGCGATGAAACGTCGGTTCAAATCAGCATCGGTGTTGGGCAACCAAGGTAGAAATATGGTTCTTAAACTGGCGAGCGGACGATTTCCATTCTTAGATGCTTTCCCTGGATCGATTGCCGCCAGCTTGCCCAGAATGATTGCGACGCGCGGCAAGTACGCTGGATTCCATGCCAAAATCTCGAGAGCCCAAAGCACATAAACGTGCGGACTCGTCGCGCTGAGAAAGTACTGATTGTCATCAGGTTCCTGGAAAAGACCGAGAGCGTCTTCAGCTTGGCCCCCGAGGCTCTTCTCGAGGGCTTCCAGGAAAGGGACAGGGGCGGCCTCCGCGACCACCGAAAGTTGCGGCAGAATCTTGAGAATCCAGTGATGCGTACGACCAAACTCAGGAAGGGATCGGACGACGTCATCGACGAACCGTTGTGGCGTCGTTCCACTGAGATTCAGCCCACCTACCTCAGGCATCACGGCGAACAGCATCAGTGTGTAAGCTAGGCCGTCTCGGAGCCAATTACTGTAGTCCGCTGGAGCTTGATAGCTAAAAGAGAACTTCTCTTCGGCCTTCGGTTGAGCCGCTTGGTGTCCAAGAACGCGAACCACTGCCGCCTTAAGCCTAAGTAGATCATTCTCGTCAACCAGCGGACCATAATAGGGAAACGCGTCGACCGGCGCGCGCGCCTGCCATACCTGATCTATTTTATCGAAAGGTGCATCGGACATGTTCAACGTGCGCCGGACTGGACTCTCGACAGCAACGTAGTCTGTCCCTCCTGCCAGGCTCGCAACGACCTCTTTATCCAAGTCCGAATCAGCGGTCCATCCGCCGGCGAGCAGCGCAGGTTTGAGCGACTCCGCCATATGTTGCCATTCAGCAAGAGGAGCAATCCCGCCGGCCGGCATTAGCCGGCGCAGAATTGTAAGGCTACGGCCACATTTAAATGCTAGTTCATAGCCTTCCTGGCGATCAATGCTCATTGACTCCATCGCCTCCGCCATTGCGCTTGCCGTCGGCCGCTGCAATACGGGAAAACCTTGGCGCTTGTGTTGGCCTGTTGCGGCGGTGAGCGTGGGGCCGCGCTGTCCGAGAGATCCTGCCAATCCTTCGGCGTTCTTCCAGATGAGGAACGTCATGTCTTTCATGCCGAGGAGGAACTGCGCCGCTTCAAAGGTTTCAACAATCATCGTCCGCGCCTCGAGCGTCTTCCGCACTTCGTCCGGTGCCGAACGAATGACAGCTACAGCAAAGGCAATGACTTCTTCCGCTGAGTCGGCGGCAAGAGTGAAATTTTGGGGACTTCCACTTAGCACCTCCAGGAGTTGTTTCGCTTCGTTCTCTCGCCCACACAAGAGTACCTTCTCCGAAAGTGGCGTTTTGAAGCTTGAGCTATAACGCTCCCAGAACTCGTCAGTGCTGAGTGCCCCATTGAGCGGCGCTTTACCGAGGACGTTCCTTGCATAGCGAGCGGCGACGGCTGGCTTCTCTTCGAGCCAACTCACTAGCGCGGTTCCGTCGATGAAACAGACCTCTCTCCACTTGTTCTCAGCGTTCCGCTGTGCGAGCCAGTCCACCAGGGTGTCTCGGGGGGTATCCCACGAATGCAGGTTGAGCATGACAAAGGCATTCGCCGCCATCACCTCTTCAGATGTGGTCGACGTACGCTTGTCATAGTCGGCTTGAGCCTTGGCCTTGCCTGTGGGGGTGGTCCCGAATTCCCATTTTGACGGCCCAGCAGGAACCCTCGAAACTCCGTCAGTCGTCTCCAGATCCCCGTCGAACCCACGAATAGTCCCCGTGCTCTGGCCGGGAAATCTGAATTGCCTAACATCCGCGACAGTCGCTCGAATCAAGTCGCCGACAAGATCTACGAAAAGTTCCCGCGCTTCGGTTCGACGGCTCCAGGTTTTTAGATCTTCATCGGTAATCCACTTCATCTCTGTCTCCCACTTACCGCCCGTCGTTTCAAAAACATAAACGTTTTCAGGCTAGTTCGATGCTCTGGACACTTTCGAAAGCATCGCCTATGTCTATGCCGTCTTCGTCGATTCTACCCAACATGTGATCTTTACACGTTTGAGGATCGCGCCATCCGGTTGCCTGGCTCGTAGCGATAATGGGGTATCAGGCGAGCGGCCCGGAAACCCGCATGGATGCTAGGGGCGTCTAACCGGTAAAGTGCAGGGAAATCAAAGGGGCGCCGGGCTGGTTGCCTCCAAGCACGTTCGAACACGCCATCGGACATGGGTACGCTGAGCGCCCTGTATGACGGGCGCACCGACACGCTGGTGGACCATCAAATCCTCGCCTACCAGGCGCTCTATCTCAGCCCGATGGCAGAGTATCAGCGACGCTACGTGACGCGCTGGCCCAAGGAGCGATTGGCGGGACAGCACAATCGCAGCGACATGCTGCACGAGCTGAAGCGGTGACGCGAACATCGTGTTCTGATTCCGCACGGCGCTCGGCGAATTTGAGTTGCGAGGCCAGTTGCGCGCGATCGGCGCGCACCGCGTCGCGCTGATGGGCGGTCTCCTGCAGGATCTGCTTCGATAGCGCCTCGTAGCGCGTCTGGACGGTAGCGATCGCCACGATGTGGGCGCGCTTGTCCGCCCCGGCACGATCCTGCACGGTCGCCAATGCCGTTTCGAGTTCGCCACGACGTGCCGCCTGCGCGTCGGCCCGCCCACTGGCGGCCGCCAGGGCAGCGCTTTATCGAATCGCAGTAAACTACTTTTCTGTTCGAACCTGAAACCGAACCCTATAGGGTGGAGCTTTGTAGTCAGCAACGACCGCATACTGCAACATCTTCAAACCGCCGGTGGCATGCAAGTCGACGGTAGTGCTCCCCGCAACGGGTATCTCACGGATTTGAGTTCCCGATCGGTAGCGCTCATCGTCCGCGCGGGCACCCCGTTCTGAAAGGGCATGGCAAATCGTCCTACAATAGTCGCGAGTTTAGGAGGGAATCGTAAGCGATATAGCTTACATGAAGAGCCATCATGGGCATGCCCGACAGTACTTCCGGACGACTTCGTCTACTGCCGGTGCTACATCGTCCCAACCTAGGGTCAGCACGGAGGGAGACAACGTGAAGTCCTGCCTTTTGCTGCTCGCCGCACAGTTCGACGGGCGCATACTATTAAGCTTGGATGAGGTCTGCGACGCGATTGGCATCCAGAAGCAAACGGCGTACAACCGCCTCTCCTCCGGGAGCTTTCCGATTCCTATGCGCAAGGAGGGGCGGAATCTTGTCGGCGACATCCGCGACGTGGCGGACTATCTCGACGAGCAACGGGCGGTGGCACGGGCCGACTATCAGCGACAGAAGCTGGCGCTTGCCACGACCTGAGCGCGGCACGTTAGGCAAGAAGGAAGCGCCGTGGCGAGCGTGCCTTCCCCTACTGACCAGGCGAGGTACACTAAGGCCGGCACGCATGAGCCCAGCATATGACTCCGTGCGCGCTTTGCGGAGGGGGCACATGCTTGATCACGCCGAATGGAAAGCCCGCGCGGTGGCCACCGGCGCCACGCTATGCCCGGCCTGCGAATCGACCGACATCACCTGTGGCGCCTGCGCGCGTTGGCGCCCTGACGATCCATCAAGAATACGTCTGCGAAGCGTGCCAACACGCGTTTTCTGGTTGTTTGCCCTGATCGACTACTACGACGACTCTCGACGTGAGCCCGACCGTCCGGGCCTGAAGCCGGGCGAGTTTGACGTGTGAAATTCCAGGATTTGTGCACAGGGCCGCGGCGACGCCATGCGTGCATGATGCGCTGCGGACCGTCTCTTGTGACCATGGAACCGCGGGCCAAGGCGCGTACCGACTACCAAGACTGCCGCAGACACTGGCCACGACCTGAGCGCGGCCGGAAAAAGAAAAAGCGCCCGAGGGCGCTTTTTCTTGCATCAGGCGAGGGAAAGGCTCGCTGACGACATTTAGATCTATTAGACGCCGTCCGTATTCGGGCAGCCAGCCGGGCCGTAGATCTTCTTAAAATTGGCGTTGGTGCCCTTGCTCGTGACGCAACTCCAGGTACCGTCTGCAACACGCGTCCAGACCACCGTAGCGCCGTTCACAGACGAGCTCACGCTGCCGTCAAGCGTAGCAGTAATGGAACCGGCGCCGGCATTAAACGTAACGCCTGCGGCAGGAAACACGGCGGTCGTAGTCAGGTTCGACCTCACATATCCGACGTCAGTCGGGAGGATCGTGTTTTGCCCTTGATTCAGGCGATCTTCAATGCCCGTCTTATAGGCACCCAGTTCGCTAACTGCGCGCGACACCTGCGACTTGGCCACGTAATCCTGATACTGCGGAATCGCAATAGCGGCAAGGATACCGATGATCGCGACCACGATCATCAGTTCGATCAGCGTGAAACCCTTTTGTACCCGTTGCATTCCCATCCGTGCTTTTTTCATGAAATTGACCCCTTATAAATTAGATACAGCGTGTTGCTGCACAGACACTAGAGCAACTGGCGTGCCACCCCAAAATCACACCGTTTTTGACGAAATCCGTCACCCGTAACAAAAAGTATCGGTCCTTGGTGACGATTTTTGTCACCCCTTGTACCGTCCTCCCGCACATCCCTGACAGATTTCGTCAGCCGAGCGCCACATTTGCCCCCCGGCAACCTCGGCGCATATCAAAAGTGTAAAATGCATCACTCCAGCCCACGTTCCTCACTTGCCGCAGCCTGAAGCCTGTCTGCATACCACTGCAGCATCGTCCGCCGCGCTTCCGGCTGGTCCCTGCTGCCGGTGCCGTGGGTGCCCGCTCCATTTGCCCCGAGGGCGCCAGCGATCAAGTCTGCCGGATAGCCGGCCTCGCTCAGCACGGCCGACCCGAGCGCGCGCAAGCCGTGCGCGGTCATGCGGCCCCGGTAGCCCAGGGACCAAAGCGCTTGCAGCAAGCGGCTTTCGCCGACCGGCCGGCCAGGCTGGTCCACGTCGGGAAACAGGTAAATTCCCTTGCCGGTGAAGTATCGCAACTCGTCGAGCACCGCCACGGCCTGCCGGCTCAGCGGAATTTCATGGGCCGGATGGCCTCCCGTGCGGGACGCCGGCAGGCGCCAAAGCGGGGCTTCGCCGGACAGCTCGTGGAACTGCTCCCATTTGGCACTGCGGGCGTCGGCAGTCCGCGCAAGCGTCAGCATGGCCAGCTTGAGCGCGAGCTGGCCCACCGGCTCCTGGTACCCGTCGATCGCACGGACCAGTTCGGGCAGCTCTGCGGGGGCGATGCAGCCGAAGGAGGGATCGAGCTTCATGGGCAGCGGCACGCGGTGCCGCTCGAGGTAGCCCATCAGCACGCCGAACTCGAGGACGCCGGCCAGGCGCTGCCGCACGCGGCGCGCGCTCTCCGCCTTCCCTGCGCTGACCAGAGGGGCCAGCACATTCGCCATGTCCTGCGGCGCAAGGAAGCGCAGCGGCATCGCGCCCACCACCGGGTACACATGGTCGCGCATCAGCTGGCGGTTCTGCCGGGCATGCTTGTCCGACCACGTCGGCGCATAGGCGTCCATCCACGCCTCGGCGACCTCCTGGAACGCCCGATCCCCGTCTGGCTCCGGGCTCTCGGACGCCGTGGCACCGGCTTGGCCGGGGTCGCCCTCCGCTGGCGTCGACTGCGCCTTGCGGTGCGCGGTCGGATCGATGCCGCGCAGCACCAGGTCGCGCAGGACGTCGCGCTGTTCCCGCGCGGCGTCCAGGCCAATGACGATCTCCTGGGAGCCCTTCTTGCGGTAGGCGCCGATCTGCGTGAGCTTCTCCTTGCCCGCGAAGCGGTAGCGCACGCGCCAGGCCATCGTGCCATCAGGGCTGATGAGCAGGAACAACCCCAGCTCGTCGAACAGTTTGCGCGGCTTGTCGCCGGGCGTCTCGTTTTGCAGTTGTGCTTCGGTGAGTTTCGGCATCCCCGCCTCTCCGGTCGCGCCACAGGGCCGCGCGTATCCCGATAAATCAACGGCAGGCAGTATATCGAATCGCTTGCCAGAACAGGCGACGCCCCTCTTCGTCACACGTCTGGCGCGCAGCTTGCATCAGGCGGTGCCCAAATGCCATATCGCAAGGTTGCCCCGGCATGCACGCAGGCCTACCATCAAACAGACGCGTGTCGGCCCCCGTCGTACCGCCCGGAGGCCGACCGCCTCGCACCCGGTGACCCCAGTTGCCGTTTGCCGGCGCGCAGCCGCAACCTCAAAAAAAATGAAAATCGTCCTGTTCCGCAACGGTCACCGCACCCTGATCCTCTTTGCCGAGAGGACCCTCGACCAGTGTCCGCCTGCGCTACGCGCGTGGCTGTGCCCCCCGCGCGCCCAGCACGTCACCGAGCTCACCCTGGATACACCGATGCCGGGGATCCACCCGTTTGTCGCGCTGGGAGAACTACTGGAAAAAGGCTTCTGTGCGTGTGACACGACCGGTAGCCTACACTTGCGCGACGCCCCCGCCTTGCCCGGCAGTGCTACGGATTTGCTACGGATGGAAACTGGATCGCCCGGAAACCCGCGTGGTTAAGCCAAAGTGAGGCTTACTTCGCACCAGTACATCATTGGCCGGATTTTAGCGCCGCATACTAAACGGCGCCGAATGCTCTATGCCCTGATGTACGCGGATGTCGGGAATCGAGCGAACACCGGTCATCCGTTTCAACGTAACTGACAGGCGGAAATGGGTCGGAAACGGAAGTTAGGGTTCGAGGCGCGCCTGGCCACCGACGAGCTTCCGCATCCGGCCAGCTTCAGCCATACAGGGGGAGAACGTTGTTTTGAGATGGTCGTCGTTAACGAAAAACCGCCGCGAGTCTTGAACTCGCGGCGGTTGTCTGACAACCGTCAGAATCAATAATCCCACTGCACCGGCACGAAACGGTAGCTCTCCCCGTTCTTGGCAATATGACCAATGGACGGGAACGCGATGTGCGCGGCGGCCAGCATGGAGCCGGTTTCGGCGGCTTCGTCGAGCAGCGCGATGCGGGCTTGCGTCGCCACTTCAGGCTCGTGCTCGAAGCCGTTTTGCCACGTGGGATGCTCGAAGCCGACTTCGAAAATCGCGTCGCCGACAAAGGTCAGCTTTTCGCCTTTCGATGCGACGTCCACCACGCAGTGCCCCGGTGTGTGGCCGCCGGTCACGCGCGCGGTCACGCCTGCGGCAACTTCCACGGTCTGGCCGAACTGCACGATGTTCTCGCTGTAGAGCTCCACGAACCTTGCCGCCGCCTTGCGCAGCGCGGGCGGCACCGTTTCTGGCATCACCGTCTTGCTGAAGTCCGGATTCTTCCAGAACTCCACTTCCGCGGCCGCCACGTGGATGCGCACGTCCGGGCGCAGCTTGGCCTTGACGCCAGCCACGTTCAGCCCGCCGACGTGATCCATGTGCATATGGGTAATCACGATATCGGTGATCGCTGCGAGGTCGATGCCAGCCGTTTCCAGGCGCAACACCGAGCGACCGGCGCGCGAGAAGTATTCGAAACCGTCGCCCACGCCCGAATCGACCAGGATCAGGCGGTCACCGCTGCGCACGAGCGCGATATTCAGCGCCCAGTCGAACATGTCACGTTGCAGGAAGCGATCATCGAACCATTCGTTGCGGTCCGCTTCGCTCACGTTGGTGGACATCGTGGTAGTCGGCAGCGGCAGAACGCCATCGCTGATCAGCAAGACATCGACGTCACCCACGCGCACGGCGTAGCGGGAAGACACGAGCTCGCCGAAGCCTTCCTTGCCAACGTTGGCGATGACCGGCTGCACATTATGGATTGTTTCGCTCATTTTCATTCGTCCTGGTATTTGCGGGGGGTAAGCCGCACGGGGTGGCGCGGTGCACAAGCACGCCCGCGAATCTCGCGCACTTCGTTGTGCTCGCGTTTTCGACTGACCGTGTGACCGAGTGTAGGCATGGGGCGCGCACGCCGGTAGTATCGTGAAGGCACTCAGCATGTTGTCCTGGCGGCAACAATCGCCAGCCCTCGTGAGAGAATCCACCGTATCAATTTTTTGAAGTCGACCATGGCGGATATCGAACGAGAAGCCTTCGGGGTATTGACGCTTGCGCCTCCCACTGCCGCCGACGGCCGCCCTCCGGACTCTACGGGCTTCTCAATCTCCGTGCGGCATGTCACGGTGACGTTGCCGGATGGCAGGACGCTGCTGCACGACCTGAGTGAAACATTCCAGCGCGAGCGTACCGGGTTGCTGGGTCGAAATGGCACGGGCAAGAGTGTGCTGGCGCGAGCGTTGGTTGGCTTGTTCAAACCGGAGAATGGACAGGTCACGCGTCGTGGCTCGGTCGCCTACGTGCCCCAGGAAATCGTCCCCGCAAAAGGGGCGACGGTTGCAGACGTCGCCGGATTGACACCGATACTCGATGCGCTGACGCGAATGGAAGGCGGGGCGCCGCACACCGCTGACTTCGACTTGCTGGATGGAAGGTGGAATATCCGATCGAGCCTGGAGCAGGCGCTGACGGACAGCGGATTGGCACACCTGCGCCCGCAAGGGCTGGCGGGAGCGCTGAGCGGTGGCGAACTTACCCGCGTGGCGTTGATAGGCGCCTTCCTTTCCGACGCCGAAGGTCTGGTACTCGACGAACCCACCAACCATCTGGACCGCACCGCGCGCGACTGGCTGCGTGACAAGCTGACGCGGTGGACAGGCGGTCTGATCCTCGTCAGTCACGACCGCGAATTACTGGACCTGATGGACCGCATCGTAGAACTGACGCCGGGCGGGATGCGCAGTTACGGCGGTAACTACACGCTCTATCAGGCTCAGCGCAGCGCCGAAGCATCGGCGGCGCAGGCTTCCCTCGACCGCGCACGGACAGATCGCAATGCCGCCGAACGTGCGGCACAGCGACAACTTGACGCACAGCAGCGCCGCACCGCCCATCAGGCAAAAGGCGCGAAGGAGGCGAATATGCCAGGCATCGCCCTGGGCCGCCGCAAGGATGGCGCAGAGGCGTCTGCGGGCCGGCAGCGCCTTCGCCGGCAGGATATGCAGGTCAAGGCCGACGAGGCGGTTCAACAGGCTGCGCGGCGCATCGAGCCCGACAAAACCGTCGCACTCATACTGCCAGCCACTGCCATTGCGGCGGGAAAGCGCGTGATCCATCTGCAGGACGCCGTCCCCCCGTTTCCGCAGGACAGCGCGCCCCTTACGTTGACGCTGACGGGACCGGTGCGCGTCGCCGTGACCGGTCCGAATGGCTGCGGCAAAACCACGCTGCTAAAGATGTTGGCCGGCACCATTGCCCCAGTCTCTGGTGTTTGCCAGACTGGCGTGCGCAGCGCATGGCTCGATCAGCAGGCGACCCGCGTATTGCCCCCACAGGTGTCCGTTCTCGAACGCTTGCATGAGCTGGAATCGCCGCTGCCTGATGGGCTGTTGCGCAGCCATCTTTCGTTGCTGGGCCTGAATGCCGACGTGGTGAACCTGCCATCCGGTGCGTTGAGTGGCGGTGAGCGCCTGAAAGGTGCGTTGGCGTGCGTACTGTGGAGCACCGAGCCGGCGCAGCTGCTATTGCTGGACGAACCGACGAATCACGTCGATCTGGAATCCATTCAGGCGCTGGAGCAGGCATTGGAGGACTTTCCCGGTGCCCTGGTCGTCGCCTCTCATGACACGCGTTTCCTTCAGTCGCTTCGCTTCACGCACCGGCTGGAGTCAGATGGAAGACATTGGCAATTGATAGCGGAGTGAATCGCAGACGGGGGCCGGCAGCGGACTCTGTTCATTCTGGTCACAAGGCGGCGGCCGACTCAGGCGCTTCTGCCAGCGGGAGAGTCATGGAGAACACCGAGCCCCGGCCCGGCGCGCTGTCAAGTCCAATGCCACCGGCATGCCGCTCGACCACGGTGCGAACGAACAACAGGCCCAGCCCCGTGCCGCGCGTGGGCCGGGCGCCTTCCGCCCGCAACGTACTGAATGGCTGGAACAGCCGGGGCTGGTCGGCCAGCGCGATACCGGGTCCGCGGTCGGCGATGGAAACGGTGCCGCTGTTGCCGGTCCTGCGCACGGTCACGGTAACAGTGCCGCCGTCCGGACTGAACTTGATCGCGTTGTCGACAAGATTAGCAACAGCCCGCATCAGCAACGAGGGCTCGGCGCGCACGACCAGTTCCTCCTCCGCGATATCGAGCGAAATGCCGATGCGCCGCGCATGCGCTACCGGCCAGAGCTCGTCGGTGGCGTCCATGACGAGGCTCGAAAGATCGGTCTCGACCAGACGCAGCGCCTGCGATTCGGCACGTGCCAGCGTGATGAAATCATCCGCGAGCTCGAGCGTACGGGACGCGAAATGCTGGATCCGCTCGAGCAGCGCGTCGTACGGCATGGCTCGGGCTGGCTCGGACTGCAGTTCGACGAGCGCAAGGATCGACGCCTGCGGCGAGCGCATGTCGTGGGAAATGAAGCGCAGCGTCTCTTCGCGCCGGCGTTCGGCCGCACGCGCCTCAGTAATATCGACGAAGCTCAGCGCGATACCGGCCACACCGCCGTCACTGCTCCGTAGCGACGCGGCGCGCACGAGCATCGGGCAGTCGGTGTGCGTAGTCAGTTCCACGGCATCGAAGACCGGCGGCGCACCAGCCGCCGGCATCGTCTCGACGCACGCCCGCCGCACGGTGTTCCAGTAGTCCATGCCGCGCTGTGGCACAGCGAACGCTTCGGTCATTACCACACGAATCTCGGGTGCTGGCGCACCCGCCTGGGCCAGCGCTCCCAAGCTGCGTGGCATCAGCGCCAGGCTCCTCGCGTTGGCCAGCAGCACGTTGCCATCGATATTGCAGATCAATGTGGCGTCGGGCAGGCCGGACATCGCATCCGCGAGGAACTGCCGCATATCTCGCAGCCTGGTGGTCATCCAATACATGGCCTGCATGCGCGCGTCCAACGAGGGTCCGAGCCCGGCCACCGGCGACGGCTGCCCACGCAGCATCGGTTCCTGCTCGCGCTCAAGCCTGGCCACTTCGCCGGCCAGGAACGCAAGCGTCGCTTCCTGTCGGCGCCAGCTCCACAGCGGATAACAGGCCAGGCACGCGAGCATCGCGGGCACCGGATCGAACCAGGCATGCGCGCCCCGGACCAGCATGATGCTTGCGCCGAGCAGGCCGGCCACTATCGCCAGGCTGACCAGCAGCGCCAAGCGCGGCGACAGGCGCAGCGCGGCGACCCACACCACGCCCAGTGCGGCAAATGCCAGGGCCCAGGATGCGGTGCGGTCCAGCGCGACAATGGCTTGGCCGTCGAGCAGCGTCTGCGCCGCGTTTGCCATGATCTCCACCCCGCTCATGCCGGCGCCGTCCCGTGACAATGGCACAGCGAACATGCCGCCGAGGCCGGCGGCCGTGACGCCGATCAGCACGAGCCGGTTGCGGAACATCGCCGGATCGACGCGACCTGCCATCACGTCGCGCGCGGACACCGTAGCGAACGTGCCCGCCGGGCCGGCGAACGCGATGCGCACGCGGCCGTCGCGGCGCCACGCCGCGGCTGGCGCCGCCGGATACCGTTCCTGGCGCAACTGGCTAATGACATCGGGGCCGTCCCGCAGCGCCAGCATCCGCACGACCAGATGATCGAGTTCGCGCCCGGGCGGCCCTTCGCGAAGAAAGACGTCGCGAACCGGGCCGTCGCCGTCCACGCCAATGTTGATGTGGCCCACATCGGCGCGCAGCGCCGGGATCGGATAACGCAGACCGTCCGGCGCCTCGGCGGCCACAGCGGGCAATACCACCTTCCCGGCCCGGGCGATGCTGCGGGCGAGCGCGGCGTCGTCGCCGGGATGGCGCTCGTCGGGCTCCGTCAGCACCACATCGAGTGCGATGACGGCCGGGTTGCCCGCGGCCACGCCATCGATGAGCCGGCTCAGCTGAGTCCGCCGCCATGGCCATCTCCCGCTGGCCTCGAGCGTGCCGTCGTCGATGGCGACGATGACGATGTCCTGGCGCGGCGCATGCTGCTGGGCCGCGATGGCGACGTCATAGACCGCCAGGCTGGCGCGGCCGGTCCAGCCGAGGACGCTGGCACCCACCATAAACGCGGCGAGCATGGCCAGCAGCAGCCCCCATTCCGCCAACGTGCGCAAGCGATAGCCGCCGACGAGCCCCCGGCGCGCGGCAGGCGTGGCGGCGTCACCCACCATGGCGCACCGGGGCATCGGTCGCCCGCACAGGGTTCCCCGCGGCATCGCGCAGGTAAGCCGGCAGGGCGATGCGTTGCGGCGCAGAGTAAGGCGACGTCGCGCCATCCGGCTCGATGCGCGCTACGCGCACCCAGTAGTCGCCTGCTGGCGGACGCGGCACCGCGGCCTCGCCCTCGGTGCTGCGCAGGTCGGCCAGCACATGGGCAAAGCGCGGATCATCCGCCAGCTGGAGCCGGTACGCGGCCGGCTTTGCCACCGTGGTATCGACGCCCCAGCCCAGTCGGAGCACGGCGCCGTCGTCGCCAGTGACCGCCGCGGCGGGCGCAGCCGGCGAGATCGAGAACGGCAGCACGGCGCTCCACGGGCCCGGTTCGCCATCGGCATCGAGGGAGCGGATGCGCCACCACCAGTCGCCCGGCGCCAGCGGCACCTGCCAGCTGACCTCGGCGGTCGTCTCGCGCGCCTCCACGGGAGCGCATCCGGCGTCGCGGGCCAGTTCGATCTCGTAGCGCGAGGCGTTCGCGACAGCCGCCCATTGCAGCGTGATCGCGCTGCCGTGATGGCGGGTCCGTGCGCCCGGTTCCAGTGTGAAAGGCGCGGCCGGCTCCAGCTTGACGTCGAGCGGCGCGACAGCGGGATAGCCGGCGAAGCCGTCAGCGCCGATGGCCCGAACTGAGAGGTACAGCCTGCCGTGCGGCAGGCCGGCCGGCGTGGCATGCGGCTCGCGCATCGTGGCGGACCAGATCGGCTCGGTGCGTGCGCTATCGCGCGACACGCTGACGCGCCATGCAGTGGCGCCCGGCGCGGGCTGCCAGGCCACGTTCAGGCTCGGCGCATAGATCCGTGCGGGCAGCGGCTGGAGTATCGGGGCCGCCTGCAGCGCGCGCGGGGGGGCCAGCCTGCCGCCCGGGCCTACGGCAATGCCGAAACCGTCAGGCACTTCCTGGCTGCCGCGCCGCGCCGCGACGGTCACGCGGCCTTCTAATACCGTGCTGCGCGACTCGGCGCCGCTGGCCTCGACCTCGAAGCGCGTGCCGCGCACGCCGGTAATCATCGTCCGCGTGCGCATCTCAAAGCGACCGACGCCGTTGTGGTTGGGCGCCACGCTGGCATCGGCGCCGCCGCGCTCGATACGCAGCACCGCATCCTGCAGCAGCGCCCGCGCAAAGACGCGTAGACGGCTCACCTCGACGACCGAGTCCGGCGGCAGCGCCACCCGGGAGCCGTCGTCGAGCTCCAGCGTGGCGCGCCCATCGGCGCCGGTCACGACGCGGGCCGCCTCGTCCAGCTGCGTGCCTGGGCGCAGCGGCGTATCGCCAAGCCGTACCGTCCCGCTCGCGGCAATCACCCGGACCTTGGCGGGTCGCGTCGGAATCCAGCTGAGCGGTATCCGTATGCGTAGCCCCGGCGGCAGCCGTCGGGGGTCCGCGACCTGGTTGATCCGTTGCAGCTCAGTCCATTTGCGGGCATCGCCGAGATAGCGGTCAGCCAGGCCGATCAGCGTATCGCCCGAGTCCACTACATGGATGAAGCGGTCGCCGTCGGCGCCCGCCGGGCCGGCAAGCACACCTGCCTGCCAGCCGAGCAGCAGCCCGGCCAGGACCGCAGCGCGGCGCCTGCCATGCCGGCTGGAATCACGGCGGTCAGCCGGCATGGCTGCTCCCGCCGCACCGCTCGAAGCGATAGCCGTACGAATACACCGAGGCCAACCGCACGCCGTTCTCGGGTCGAAGCCCGAGCTTGACGCGCAAGCGCGACAGATGGCTGTCGAGCGTGCGCGACCCCACGCCCATGGCGCGGCCCCACACGGCCAGCTCGACGAATTCGCGCGAGAGTAGCCGGTCCATGTTCCGGAACAGGAACCACGCGACGTCGAATTCCTTGGGCGACACCTCCACCGGCCGCCCATCGACGGTGACCGTGCGCGCCACGGGATCGAGGCAATAGGCGCCCTCGCGGACCGATTCCTGCGACAGCACCGTGGGATAGGTCCGCCGCAGCAGCGCCGCCACGCGCGCGGTCAGCTCGCCGCTGCGGACCGGCTTGACCATGTAATCGTCCGCACCGGCGGCCAGCCCGGCCACAATGTCTTCCTCGAGCGAGCGCGTGGTCAGGAAAATTATCGGCGGCACGGCGCCGGAGCGCCGCCGGATATGGACGATCACGTCGTAGCCGCTGATGTCCGGCAGTTGCCAGTCCATTACCAGGAGGTCGAACTGCCGGTCACGCATGGCGCGAAGCAATGACTGGCCATCGGGGTAGCTTTCACAATCGTGGCCCGCGCCGGTCAGGATCTTCTTGATCAGGGCCGCCTGGCCCGGATCGTCTTCCACGGATGCAATATTCATGATTCAGTGACGTCCTCGTCCGCACGGGATGCAGTTCGAAGCGCATCCTATCCAATCCCATCGGGGGCAATTGTCAATGATTGTTGCGACGCTGACGGGGTCGGGTGCGCATGTTCGACTGGTTCAGCAGAACTGTCAAATATTGTTGTTTGGTGGCAAAAACGGACGGTTCACTGCGCCCCTTTCGGTAGAATCGCTCGCCATTCGAGACTGGCCCGGACACCGCCGCGACTGCATGCCGCAGGCGGCCAGCCAGCCGTACGGGGATGCGGAAATGCCTTCAGACATGGATTCACCGAGCTTCGCCGCGATCGTGCTGTTCGCCGGCCTGACCGGCATCGCCATGGCGCTCCGCGCTGGCGCGGATGGCAGCGACCGCACCGCATGGGCCGGTGCCAATGTGCTTGCGTCGCTCAGCGGCATGCTGCTGGCGTTAAACGCAAGCTGGGACGTCACCGCGCTGGCCGTTGCCGGGCACATGGTCGGCATCGTCGGCCAGCTGGGGCTGCTGCAATCGTTACGGCGGCCGCAGCCCGTCGATGGCCCGCAGGCCCATTGGTCGCAAAACGTGCCGGCCGTCGCGATGGTATCCATCGGGCTCGCAGCGATGCTTGCCGCGCATCTCGACGCCGCGCTGATCGCCCTGCTCGGACATGGCGCCACGGTCGCCGTGGTCTGCGTGACGACAGACACGCTGTTGCGCGACCGCCGTCGGGCAACGGGTATGGGCCGGCCGCTCGCGCTCATGGCGTGCCTGATCCAGCTGACGGCACAGGCCGGCTTCCTGGTCATGCTCGGATGGCGCTGGGAAGACGGCCCATTGCTGCTGTCCATGGTGCCGGCGGCAATCCAGTGGCTGGTCTGCATGCCGGTCCTGCTGCTGCTGATGGCGACGTTCGCCAGTATTGCGGCCTTCGCGCTGATGGCAATCGAGGACCGCGCTGCGCTCGACATGGCTCGCGCGCGGCTTGATCCGCTCACCGGTGTGCTGCATCGCGGCGCCCTGGACAAACATGCGCTTCGGATGGTGGCGGCCCACGCGCACCTTGCCAAGCCGCTGGCCTGCCTGGTCATCGACATCGACCATTTCAAGCGTGTGAACGACAACGCGGGGCATCGCGCGGGGGATATGGTGCTCCAGGCGGTCGCGCGCATCCTGCGGGACACCGTGCGTACCATTGACGTGGTGGGGCGCTACGGTGGCGAGGAGTTCTGTGTGTTGTGCCCGCGCACCACAATGGAGGAAGCGGCGGCGATTGCCAAGCGTGTGGTGGAGCGCGTCTGCACCCTGCCGCTGCCCGCGCCGCTGCCGGGGCACGTCAGCGTCAGCATCGGCGTGGCGACGGTCAACACGACCGGCGACGCACGCCGCGTGTGGGACACCCTGTTCGAGGCCGCCGATCGTGCGCTCTACGTCTCTAAACGGGCCGGCCGCAACGGCGTGGTCCGCGCAGACACTTTGCTGATGCAGCCGCATACGACGCTGGCCTCCGCCGCCGGCGAGCGGTAACCGCCCCGCCCCGCCGACTGACTCCGGAAAAAGAAGCCCATTTCGAAAGAAACGGGCCTCGTCAGTTCCGCGTAAGCCTTACGACGTGAGAATAGCGGCCTGCACACACTTCGCGTATCGCAAGGTCGCGAAGTTCCGACAGCGCGTTTGCTCACGCATATGAGTGTCTCTCACGACTCTCCACGAGAAAAGAAAGTATTTTTTATGGCAGCAAAAATATCTTTGATGGCGGGATCCGTCGCCGCACAGACCGTGGCCCAGTTATGATGAACGAAGAAACATTACGACGTAATCCGGAACCGGCGTCGGCAGCGCAGCGCATGAAGAGGCACTTTAAATCCGAGCAGCTCCGCACGTTTCTTGTCGTCGCACAGCTTCGGAGCTTCACCAAGGCGGCGAAGGTCCTGCATCTCACCCAGGCCGCAGTCAGCACGCAGCTTCGTCAGCTAGAGGCAGAAGCTTCCGTGAGATTGCTTGCGCGCACCCCGGGCTCACTCACGCTCACGCCGTCTGGAGAGACGTTAAGGACATATGCTGAGCGGATCCTGGATTTGCATGAACAAGCGCGGGAAGAACTGGCATGCGAGTCTAGCGAGAATATCTTGCGGGTTGGGACACCAGATGCCTATGCCAGGCTGATATTCCCGGCTGCACTGCGTGCACTGGCTGACCAGTACCCAAAGATTCGTGTCGACGTCGTCTGTGTACCAACGCTTGAACTAGGCCGTCGACTCGAAAGTGGAACGCTGGACCTGGCCGTAGGCACTTGCTGCTCCCAATTTCCCGGCCCTCCGATCTTCTTCGAAGAACTTGTATGGGTCGCGCTTGAATCTGCGACGGGCCTGGCCGCATTGCGCCCAATACCGCTTGCGCTCTTCGAGATTGGATCTGTGCCTCGATCGCTTGTTGCCGAGGCACTGGGCACGGCCGGGATACCCTATCGCTGTGTTTATGCGAGCCCAGATACAGCAGGAATCCTGGCTTCTGTCCAAACCGGAAAAGCAGTTGCGGCACTCCCGATTCACTCGATAAGCGGCGATCTTAAAATACTTGGCAGGCATGAGAACCTGCCGGACCTTCCCTCGCTTGCGCTTACCGTGGCAACCGGTAGGACTCCGAATCGGCCGGAGAAGGACGCGTTGATGGCACTGCTCACTCAACGCGCGTCGAGCAGATTGAGGACAACTATGGATTGACGGACGGACTCAAGAATTCGTGCGGAGAGCCGTTGACGTAAAAGTGACACTTCCGGCGGAATCGAATTGCCCTTGAATCATCGCTCCATCCCCTACGCCCTGGATCAACCATTCGGGCACGACATCTCGCCAGCACAGGGTGAGTCTTCCGTTCTTGAATGGTTGCTACATGACGACCAGGTCATGCGGGAGTGCTTCCGGCACGCTACCGCGATACTCAAGAGCGTTACGCAGGGCTCCATCTCCGCAATTCTCCTGCTGGATGCCGAGCACCAGCACTATCGCGCTGAGGTTGGGCTGTCTGTCCTTCCTATCCCTCGCAGGCAATCATTGTGCAATTACGCTGTGCAAGCCAATGATCTGTTCATCGTGGATGACACACGGTCGGATGCACGGTTTTCTGACTGCACACTGGTCAAATCGGCGCCATACGCCCGGTCCTACGCGGCGATCCCACTGCGCGGGCCCGATGGGGGCATCGTCGGCGCACTATGTGCGATGGACACCCTACCGGGTCGTTTCACGCATGCGCACGCGGACGTGTTCCGGCACCTGAGTGCGATGATCGAGAACGACCTCAGACTGCGCACCGCAAGCGCCACCGACCCGCTCACGCAACTATTCAATCGTCGCTACATGCTCGAGAGCATCCGGAGAACGTGGGATGATGCTGCGGACGGCGTCGAGATGGGCGCAGCGATGGTCGACATCGACTGGTTCAAGCAGTACAACGACACCTATGGTCATCAGGCCGGGGATGCCTGCCTGCGTGAGGTGGCGAACGTGCTTCGCGCTGTCGCCGAGGAGCACAAGATGATTGCAGGACGTCTGGGAGGCGAAGAGTTCGGGCTGTCTCAGTGCGGGCTCCAGCGTCTCGCTTTCGAAGCCGCGCTGGAAGATCTGCGCGCCGGCGTGATGAACCTGGCGATTGAACATCGCCAGTCACCCACAGGTGTGGTCACCGTCAGTATCGGGGCCGCTGTCACACAACGGATTGGAAGCAACGATCTGGCGCGCCAGACAACGTTTGAATCCGCGGATCGCGCACTGTACCGGGCAAAAGCCAAAGGACGTAACCGTGTCGTGATGTTCTAGACGGCACCGGGTCTATGGTGACCCACCGGGGTTGCCCGGGACGGATGTCGTAGCGGGCAGCCACGGCATTCCGCGCGCGGCGCAGGCCCACGCCGCGCATTGCAGACCACGAATGGGGCGATCTTCTCGCGACAGAGTCTCCATACCGGCCCGTCCCATCAAAGGCATGCAACACAGATCCGTGGCCGCTGCCTTGATATTCAAGGTAGCGCCACAGCTGCAGCACGAATCAGCGGCGGCCATTTTCGATTGGCCAGGAGTGCATGGACGACCGTTCCCGCGAGTCGGTGAATAGCGAGATAGCTTCCTTTTTGGCATATCGGAGCTGGTCGTGCAAGGGTGATCAGCCGGTTGCGCCAACTCAGACGCAGGTTGATGCTGCCATGTTTCCCTTGATAACTGCCAACATCGTGCGCTTCTTCTGAATGAAGCTTCGGCAGATCAAAAGTGACTTGGTAAACACCGCCTATTTTGCGAATTGCGGACCCTTGCGTTGCCTAGAATCGTCACCGCCGGAATACCCCGGCTTCACCTATTTTCTTCAGGAGATATTGATGAGCCAACTCAGACTCGGTGGACTTGATTCAATCCGCAGCGCGCAAGAATGGTCGTCACTCAGGCACACGCAGGCCACCGAAACGGCGAGCGCAAATGCTGGTGCCATGGCGCGCTTCAAAGCGCGCGGCGTTCCCCTGAAGTTGGTGGACATGGTCGATGCGTTCAAGGAGGATAAGCTCAAGGCCACCGATCTCGATCACGATAACGTGGTGTCCCTCAGCGAGCTTGGCAAGCAGTTGGCCGGCAAGAGTGAGGAGGAGCTGTCGAAAATCCATGAGGCCATGGACGTCGATAAAGACGGTCAGGTGTCTGCCACGGAATTCAAGGACAGCATGCCCCTCGATGAATACTTCAACACGGCGGACGCGGCCGGCAACAAGGGCGAGCTGATGGCACGTTTCAGCGGGCTGCGTACCGGCATATTTCAAGCAGCAAGCGCTCCGTGGTTTTCACCGAGCAACGTCGTGCCTCCCAATCAGCCCAACTCGTCCGATCTCCTCGCACTTTTGCCGTAGCAACGGAATCCAGCGGTGCCAACGCCAATCAAGACTTGCACACTTGTGGCGGCCGAAACTTGCACGGAGGTGGGACAACGTCGCACGGCGGCGGGTCAGGTGTGGCCGCCGGCTGGTGGTAAAGCCACGATAGCGACCAACACGTATTGACCTTGGATACGCCCAAGAATCCCATCCGCGCCCCGCGCGGATGGCTGACCGCTCAGCTATCGCGTGCGCGAGCACACAGAACACTCGCGGGTTCTACAGGATGAGACGCGCGCCCAGTTGAAAGCGAACGGTCGTCGCAGTGCAACAACAACGCGCAGTCGTGATACTCGCCGCGGCGCCCCGCTTTCAGGTCGGCAGCTTTCAGGAGAGTCGCAGACGTCGGCGGCGGCCGATTCACCGCCGCAAGTGCTTGATTGCCGCAGGCGGACGGACAACCTCGTGGCGAGGGGCGGTAGCCGACCCATAGCGGCCTGCCGGGTTTCTCCGAATCGGACAATCAGACTGCCTCGTTGAAGAGTCGTTTGTGAGGTGTGGGGAACCATCTTCCTTGTCGCCGCGCTCAAGAA
>NZ_CAJPVH010000025.1 GCF_905397395.1 Cupriavidus campinensis | reverse complement strand
CAACCTGGAGAGCGCACAGGATGCCGCGAGCCAGAACAGCAAGAGCAGCGGCAGCAACGCCAGTATTGGCGTGGGCCTCTCGCTGGGCGGCACCCAGAACGGCTTCACGATCGAGCTGGCGGCGGCACAGAACAAGGCCAAGGCTGACGGCACCGCAGTCACGAACCAGAATACGCATGTCACCGCCGGGGATACGCTGACCATCGCCAGCGGCCGTGACACGAACCTGAAGGGTGCCACGGCCACCGGCGACACCATCAAGGCCGATATCGGACGCGACCTGAACATCGAAAGCCGTCAGGACACGGACGACTACCACAGCCGCGAATCGTCATCGGGTATGCAAGCCAGCATCTGTGTGCCGCCGATCTGTTACGGCACCACGGTGAGCGCCAGCGGCAGTGTGAGCAGCGGCAAGACGGATAGCACCTATGCATCCGTGGTGGAGCAAACCGGGCTCTATGCCGGCAAGGGCGGGTTCGATATCAACGTGGAGGGGAACACCGACCTGAAGGGCGCGGTGATCGCCAGCACGGCAGACAAGGACAAGAACACCTTGACTACCGGCACGTTGACGACGAGCGATATCGAGAATAAGGCCGAGTACAAGAGTGACACGTCGACGATTGCGGGGAGTTTCAGTGGCGGGCAAGGCGGCACGAGTGTTCTCCAGAACCTTGCGGATAGCTTGGCGGCGACGGCCGCTGGGAACGCTCAGAAGCCGACAGAAGGGGGCGCCGGAGGGACCACAAGGAGTGCGATTGCTGATGGGACCATCAAGATCAAAGACGCGACTGGACAACAAGAGAAGACCGGGCAGACGGCAGAAGAGACGATTGCTGCGCTGAATCGTGATACTGCCGCAGCGAATGAGTGCGTCAGCAAGATCTTCGATGAACAAAAGGTCAAGGATGAGCAAGCGTTCAAACGGTTGATGAGCGAGACCGTTCAACAGGCAGCGCCCATGCTCTACAACCAAGTGGGCAGTGCTTTGGAGAACTCCACCCCTGAAACCAAGGCCCTTGTACACGCTTTGGTGGGTGGTCTGATTTCGCAAGCACTGGGGGGCAGCTTTGCGGCGGGCGCCGCAGCAGGCGGTGCCGCATCTCTGGCAATGGAGACGTTTGGCGAAGCGTTGCTAGATGTGGACGGACTGAGCGATGCCGATCGGAAGGCCCTGGTTCAACTAGCAGGGGCTTTCGTAGGTGGGGTGGCGGGTGCCGTAGCTGGTGGGTCGCCGAATGATGCAGCAGCAGGCGCAAACGTAGGCAAGGTGGCGACGGAGAACAACTACCTGAACCATAAGCAAAAGCGTGAAAGAGCCGAGGCTCTAGCCGACTGTAAAGATGACCAGTGCGAAAAGGAAGTGCGAGACGAGTACGCGAGGAAGTGGACCGAGAATCGCGAAGACGTTGCGAACTGCTCGAGCTACGCAGAGTGCACGAGCCTGGCGCAGGAACTCCGAGCAGAGCAGAATGCTCAAGGGCAGCGTATCGCGGAACTGCAGGGAAAGGGGCCTACTAACTGGACCGAGGCGGAGCGACTAGAGTACGCGGACTTGCGCCTTGGCGACACGACCGTCAACCAGATGCGCAGCCTAGCCTTGGCTAGTGCGGCACGATATGGGGTGGACAGCTCTCTCGGCTCGCCGGAGATCGCCGATCTTATTGCCGACGTCGGGATAGGCGCTGCATCTGGCTTTGGCGCTGCAACAGGCAAGTATTCGCCCAATGCGGGATCAGTCGGTAACATGAAACAATACTTGACCGGCGATGGTTTTGGAGCAAAGTTAAACGAGTCAATTCGGAAGACATCGAAGATCTATGACGGTCAAAGTGTCTACAGAGTGACGGATGACGTTGGGCCGTATCTGAAGAAAGGCGATCAGGTGTATCTCGATGGCGATCACAAGAATCATCTGGAAGTCTTCGATAGAAACGGAAAGTCTACGTTCGTGATGAATTTGGATGGAACGCTGAATGCGGAGAAAACGCAAGCTGCTAAAGGTAGGACATTGAAATGATAAAAATTTTTCGAAAAATTAGAGACTCTTTGTGGAATTTCGCTAGTGCAAGAGGATTGTCTCCCCAGAAAATCGATGATGATTTCAATTTGAATTATTCACGAGACAATGATCAGCGTTTCACAAGTGACGTAGTAAGTTTATCTGAATTGATGCGTGTATATGACGAAGCAATGGCGGAGGGCGACCTTTTAACGGCAAGGTGCGCCCTCGTGGAGGCGCAGATATTTGCTCATAACTTGAGTAATTTCTTCTGGGACATCAAAGAGGATCTGGTAAAGGTGGCTAGTGAAAAGATCGAGGGTATCGCCGATGATCGCTGGGAATGGCCTCCTCTTCCGCAGCGATATTCTTACCCTGACAGGTATCAGTTCCGCGACGAGAAGCGGGTCGTGGATATTTTCGGGAGTAAGCAAGTGTGGAATGAATCAAGGCAGCAATGGGAAAGTATTTAACGGGAGTTCGTAGATAATTAAAATTTAGAATTCAAAGCAGATGAACGTCGTGCCGCCGGTGGCGAAAAACACCTCTCGGGGGCGGACAATGCAGTGGAATTCGAGTATAAAATAGATTAAGTATGGGTCATTATAAATGTTTCGCCACAATCGTCGCGGCCCTCTCTTTGACCGCCTGTTCTACCTACGCCCCGCTACCCATAGGTCCCGACGAACCCGTAGCCGAACTCTACGGCACAGGCAACTTTTCCATGACCAGCCCGGTCATGGACCCCAAAGGTTGCTACCAAACCAACATCCGGATCGAGAATCAGCCCTTGCAGGTTCGGGCAAACAAATCGCTGGTTATCGCGATTGACGGCTCGGTGGGGATGTATCGCTGCAGGGATATGATCAAGTTCAAGCCGCAAGCCGGTCACAAGTATGTCGTGCATGGCCTTCCTGGCCGCGATGACACAGCGCACCAGACATCGGTATTCCAGCGCGCGATCAGCGCGAACACCGGGCACTGCCATATCGAGATTCTCGATGAAACGAAAGAGGGCGATGCCCAGCGGCTTGCGGTGCAGCGCACGGAGCCAAGGCAGAAAGGCTTTGCCTGCATTACCTTTTAGTTCCGATTTCTAGCCGAGTCATCGTGGTATTCCTAAGTCCTGAAGACTTCATTGACGCATCCACCGGGGCGGCTTTCATTTCGACACGCATAAACCATCGCATCGAAAGCCGTCAGGACACGGACGATTACCACAGCCGCGAATCGTCATCGGGTATGCAAGCCAGCATCTGTGTGCCGCCGATCTGTTACGGCACCACGGTGAGCGCCAGCGGCAGTGTGAGCAGCGGCAAGACGGATAGCACCTATGCATCCGTGGTGGAGCAAACCGGGCTCTATGCCGGCAAGGGCGGGTTCGATATCAACGTGGAGGGGAACACCGACCTGAAGGGCGCGGTGATCGCCAGCACGGCGGACAAGGACAAGAACACCTTGACTACCGGCACGTTGACGACGAGCGATATCGAGAACAAGGCCGAGTACAAGAGCGATACGTCGACGATTGCGGGGAGCTTTACGGCTGGCAGCAGCGTTCCAGCGAGCAATCCGATGGACGGCCCGGTCCAGCAGGCGCATACCAACTGGGGCAACACCGACGTGATGGGCGCCGCAGCCGCGACGGCAATCGCGACGCTGGCCGGCAATAGCAGTGCGCCGATCAAGGGCAACGCCGCTGGAACAACCCGGAGCGCGATTGCGGAGGGTACGGTAACGATCACGGACGCCGAAGGCCAGAAGGCGCGTACCGGCAAGACGGCGGAAGAAACCATTGCCAGCCTGAACCGCGATACGGAAAACGCCAACGAGAGTGTCGGCAAGATCTTCGACGCGGAGAAGATCAAGGAACAGCAGGCCTACGACCAACTGAAGCAGCAGACGCTTCAACAGGCTGCGCCCTATCTGTATGACGTGGTGGGCGATCAACTGAAGGGGGCGCCGGAGCCGGTAAAGGTCGCGGTCCACGGACTGATCGGTGGGCTGGTGAGCAAGGCACTGGGCGGCGAGTTTGGATCTGGAGCGGCAGGGGTTGCGGCGGCTACGGCGGCGATTATGTTGTTGGACGAGAACATGGGTAGCCTCGGCGTTGAACCTGGAACCCGCGACAAGATGTTGCAGGTTGTTGGTATGGCGATTGCCAAGATCATTGGTGGCGATGGCGCTATTGGGAATGCGGCGGCGGCGACGGCTGGGATGGCGGATGCTTATAACAGACAGTTGCATCCGGATGAGCGGGCGTTGGCACGCCGGATAGCTGCGGCTAGCGGAGGGAAGTACACCGAGAAGCAAGTCAGTGACATTCTGCGGGCAGCCAGCAATACAGAGCGGGGCGAAAACGTGACCACTGGGATGGTGGTGGACGGAGTCAGCAATCCGCAGGGTGTCTATGACAGCGGTGACGGCGGTGCGACGTTCACCGTGCCTTCGGGGGACGGGCGTACATTGGTGCAGTCTGTGCAGACTCAAGTTGACCCAAGGCTCGCTGCGTATGTTCAATCGATGACCGGCGGAAGCAATTCGCCGTATAGCTGGGATGCCGCGACGCTTGGGACGGGTGCGCCTGCATTGAGCGACGGGGGAGAAAAGTACTCAGACTCTCGACCGTTTGTTCCCTCGGGCAATGGCTGTATATCGGCTGAGTGCATAGTACTGGGGAAGCCGCCAGTAGGTGTGCCTTGGTCGGTTGGCGCGGGCGTCTATTTCGGTTTGGGAGGCGAAGGCGAGATTGGGTTCGTCGGATGGACGCCAACTGATGTGAAATTCGGACTCGGATTCGGGGCTGGAGGGCACGGTTGGGTAAAAGGTCAGTCCGCAGCGATTAAAGGCGACCTCTGGACGCAAGGAAGAGAGCCAAATAGCGGGGAGTATCGAATTGGAATGTCGATAGGCGGGTCGGCCCAATATGGTGTGGGCAGCGCTGAGACGTCGATCGCGGCTGGCGGCTGGTCCAATGCTGCTGGCCCCGGAAAAGGAGTTGGAACATACACTCAAATGAAGGCGGGGGTGGCTGTAACACCCGCATATGGGCTGGGCCTTGAAGGTAAAGTCAATTTTATTGAGTTCACATATAAGCGAGGATTGAATGCTGGCAAATAAAGATGACCTGCTAAGGTTTCATAGGGCTAGATGGATTTTAATAGGTGTAACAGCAATATTCATTTCCGTTTACTCAACATTATTTGTAATTTCTGCAGGAATAATCTGGAATTTCATCGTAATGTTGGGGTATTTACTGTGGATGTTTTATTGGGTATTTACGAAGTATAGGTGTCCAAAATGTAATTATATTCCTAGGCTGAGAGGGTTTAAGGCCGTGGATTTGGCTCCGAAGACTTGCTGGAAGTGTGGCTTGAATTTCTACAATTGGGAGAGTCCTGGCAAGGACTCGTGAAAGCCTGATTTTCCAGTCACGATATCGCATATACCTGAAACAGGAGTACGCCTTTGAGGCGTTCCTGGCCCGAATTCGCCTGAAATGCATTCCATACATTGCCGGCTAGCGGTCGTGGCGTCGCTTGCGGCTAGCATCGGCTTGCCTGTGTTCCCCGTTCTTGCACAGGCTCTTCCGTCACAATCCGCCGCCCTAACCAACGCCGAGCAGGACCAGCGCACGCGCCAGCAACAAGAAGCCCGTGAGCGTGCCGCCACGGTGCAGGCGCCGGCCGTACGAGCCGAAGCCATTGCCGCAGCGGAGTTCCCGGCGCTGCCCGAGGAAACGCCGTGCTTCCGTATCGGCCGCATCCTGCTCGAAGTGCCGCAGGACCTGCCCGCCGATCTGAAGACCAGCGGCGCTTCCGCGCTGCCGATGGATCCGTTCGTCTTTGCGCAGCAATGGGTGGACCACTACACCGGCGCTTGCATCGGCAAGGCTGGCGTGGAACTGCTGGTCCGTGGTGGAGCAAACCGGGCTCTATGCCGGCAAGGGCGGGTTCGATATCAACGTGGAGGGGAACACCGACCTGAAGGGCGCGGTGATCGCCAGCACGGCGGACAAGGACAAGAACACCTTGACTACCGGCGCGTTGACGACGAGCGATATCGAGAATAAGGCCGAGTACAAGAGCGATACGTCGACGATTGCGGGGAGCTTTACGGCTATCCTGTTGGCTATTACTTTGGCACTGCTAACCCTGCATTGGGTGCTTTTTCTGGGGCGGTAGCTCAAGAGTTGTTCAACATCGGCGCCGCCAAGATAACACCGTCTTCTGAGAGAGCAAAATAAAATGATAAAGAAAAATGTTTTGGAATTTCTCCATCAAGATTCACGTGGCTTAGTGCGCTATTCGCTACGAATATTTCTTATTCTCCCGATTTACATGTTCACTGCGATGTCTGTGTTGTTGTCTCTGTTGATTTGGTACAGGGGCGGGCGCCTAGGGGATTTATTTGATTTTGTGCCAATCGTCATGAAATTATCGATGGTGGTATCCTTAGCATCGTTCATTCATATGATTATCAGAAGATGGCAGAATTACTGTGCGACGAACGAGTAATTCGTATGCGGCGGCGATCGGAAGATGGATATATACGGTTCGTTCTGTCGCAGTTTCCTCAAAGCCTCGAGCGCACCTCTAAGGCGCCTCTGGCTGATATCGCCTGACAATGCATTCCAAATCGTTCCGCCTTGCGGTTACGGCGTCGCTTGCGGTTGGCATCGCCCTTCCTGTGCTGCCTGCTCACGCGCAAGTCGTACCCACCCCCGGCCAATCCGCCGCCCTGACCAACGCCGAGCAAGACCAACGCACGCGCCAGCAACAGGAAGCCCGTGAGCGCGCCGCTACCGTACAAGCGCCGGCCGTACGCGCCGAAGCGATTGCCGCAGCGGAGTTCCCGACGTTGCCAGAGGAAGCGCCGTGCTTCCGCATCGGCCGCATCCTGCTCGAAGTGCCGCAGGACCTGCCCGCCGATCTGCAGGTCAGCGGCGCTTCCGCGCTGCCGATGGACCCGTTCGCCTTCGCGCAGCAATGGCTGGACCATTATGTCGGCGCTTGCATCGGCAAGGCCGGTGTGGAACTGCTGGTCAAGGGTATCTCGCAGGCGATCCTGTCGAAGGGCTACGTCACCACGCGGGTGCTGGTGCCGGAGCAGGACCTGACCACCGGCACGCTGAAACTAGCGCTGATTCCCGGTGTGGTGGGAGAAATCCGTTTTGCGGAGCCCGACCTGTGGGGCACGTGGCGCACCGCGTTTCCAACCGGCCCGGGCGAATTGTTAAACCTGCGTGACCTGGAGCAGGGCCTCGAGCAGATGAAGCGCGTGGCCAGCCAGGATGTGGATATGCAGATCGTGCCGACTGCCACGCCGGGGCGCAGCGACGTCGTGATCGCTGTCAAGCGCAACAAGCCATGGACGGTGGTGGCGTCGGTCGACAACTCCGGCTCGCGCGGCACCGGGCGGTGGCAAGGGAATCTGAGCCTGGGCATTGATAATCCGCTTGGCCTGAACGACATATTCAACGTTGGCTATAACCAGGACCTGATGCTGAGCAACAAGGAGCACGGCACGCGTGGCTGGAATGGCTATTACTCGGTGCCATGGGGTTACTGGACTGCGACGCTGTCCGCCTATAGCAGCAACTATTTCCAGCAGATCGCGGGGGTGAATACCACGTTCATATCGAGCGGGAAATCGCAGAACGTAGATCTCAAGTTGCATCGCGTCCTGCATCGTAACCAGAACGATGTATTTGGTATGCAGGTCCGGCTAACGCGGCGCTTTGGCAAAAGCTATATCGAGGACACGGAGATTCCGCAACAGCGCCGCAACAACACGATCCTCGAGATTGGCGTAACAGATCGTCATTACTTCGGCCAATCTCAGCTAGACGCGTCACTCGGGTTTCGACAAGGCATCGGCGCCTTGGGTGCCCAGCCCGATGCGTTGGGCGCCGAAGACGGTCCTACGTGGCGCTATCGGATGATGGTGCTGGACGCCAACCTGTCAGTGCCTTTCAAGATCGCAGAGCAGGGCTTCCGCTATGCGACCACGGTGCGTGGTCAATTCACCAATGATCGACTCTATTACGTCGACGACCTGACGATAGGCAGCCGCTACACCGTGCGCGGCTTCGACGGCGAAAGCCAGCTGGCTGGCGAACGCGGCTTCTACTGGCGCAATGAACTGCAGGCACCACTAGGCGGCACCGGGCAGGCCATCTATGCAGGCATTGACTATGGCCGGGTATATGGGCCCACTACCGCCGCCCTCGTCGGCACACAGCTCGCAGGTGCGGTTGTCGGTCTCCGTGGTGGTCTCGGCTCCCGTTTCGGCAGCGTTTCCTATGACGTTTTTGTTGGAACACCTGTGTACAAGCCTGAAGCGTTCCATACAGCAGGCGTGACGGGCGGGATGCAACTCGTTTATCAGTATTGAAGTGCCCCTGAAGGCGGCATCAGACCGTTCTCTTTTCAACCTTCTTATCAATGCCTCGATACCATCGAGGTCAAGATCAACGGCAGCCTGATGGGCACGCGCTCCAAGGACTTCCGCGTATACCTTTCCCCTGTCTTTCCAAGCGGCGTGACGGAGTACGGACACCCCGGGCCGGCAGGTACGACTTACACCAAATATCGCCGGTTCTCCTATTCGGATGTGACGTCGGAAGCATCCGGTACGCCGAATCTGGTCGGGATGCTGCCGAACGAAACCCGCACGGTGACGATGAGTGAATTCCAAAAGTCCGCGTTGTCGACCAACCCGCAACCAGCCTTTTCAACCACGCCCAGCCGGACCGTGCAATTGACGATCCAGTACCTGGGCCGGGAAGATGTCTCCGCCATGGGCAAGGCCTATCCAAACGCCTGCAAGGTGAAGGTGCGTTACGAGCGAGCAGACAGCCTGTTTCCCACGCTCGAAAGCACGGTCTGGCTTGCGCCAGGCGCGGGTCCGGTCAAGCTGACCGGCGCACCGTTGCTGGGCGTGGAGACCATCTCGGCCGAGACATCCGGCGTCGCTGCTAGCAACTGACGGCGGAAAGGGCGGCGAATTGGGGGCCGCCCCAGCCCTATGGCTGGCCGGCCTTCTGCAACACCTCTGCCAACTTCCCCCGCACCAGTCCCAGCAGGCAATAGGCGTTATACGAAGGCTCGGACGTCTCGCTCTGCTTCTCGAGCAGTTCCAGCACCCCATCAATGCCGGCGAGCACGGCATCGGCATTGGCCGCGCGGCTCGATGGACCGGTTGGTGGCTGGGCGGCCGGAGGCAGTTTTGATTCAGGCATACGCATCTTGGATCCAGGAGGTAGGTCGTTCAGTCGGATCAGTCTTCCTCATCCCACCCTCGCCAGTCCATGAGAGGATTCGCATTCTGTGGATCCCGGCACCTATACTCGACTGGCGCCCCAGAAGACAAGGCAAGCCATGACCCTGCCACCTCCCGCCCAGCAAGACGCCGCGTCCACCCCGCCCCAACCTCCCACGCCGCAAGTCGTTCCTTCCGGATTCCGGCAAGGCATCATCACGGCGATTACAGTCCTGCTTGGCTTCTCGCTGGCATTTTGGAAATTCTGGGGGCTCGAGACACCTGGGCGATGGGGCACGCTTGCGATCCTCGCCGCTGCCGCACTGCTGATCGCCGTGGCGCTGCAGATCGTCGCGCTATTTCGCGCGCTGCGGATCGAGGATGATGCCGTCGCTGAATATCGGCAGACGGTGCGCTGGTTTATCGGTTCGGCCGTGGCGTTGCTCGTCGGGTTGGCTGTCGCGATGGTGGACGCCGCGTTGTAAAAGCCAGCGTCCAAAACTTCAACGCGCGCAGGAAATCCACCCCGCATCGCACCACGTTTCTTGGCGTTCTTACACGCCACGCCTTAAGGCGATGAACCGCACATCACAGACGCGCGCAGTTCTTTCAAGGCATCGTTGCGAATTTGCACGCGCGTTGTAAAGCCGATGACCGCCTCCTAAGCTGGCCTCAGGCAGCTGATCCATGACAGGCCTGTCTGAAAACATTAAAAACATTAGGAGACTCCCATGAAATCCATCAGGAGAATGCTCGGCGTCGCGCTCGCCGGCATTATGCTAATCGGCCTTTCGTCGTGCGGCGGAGGCGGAGACGATGACCCGGGCATCGCGCCAACCGTCCAGCTGCTTTCGTCGCAACCCGATTATGTGACCGGCGGCAATGCGCTGATCGACATCGGCGTGCCTTCCACGGTCAACAACGATCGCCCCCTCAAGGTCTCGCTGAACGGCAATGACGTCAGCGCCCAGTTCAAGACCAGTCCCACCGATTCCTCCCACCAGCAAGCTGTGCTGACCGGGCTCGTCAATGGCACGAATTCCGTGACGGCCAGTGTGGGCAAGGCTTCCAAGACCATCACGATGACCAACTACCCGATCACTGGTCCGGTGATCTCGGGTCCCTTCCAGACGCCGTTCGTCTGCCAGACCAGCACGTTCGCGCTGCCGGACGGCTCCACGCTCGGCGCGCCGCTCGACGAGAACTGCAGCGTGGCCACGCGCGTGACCTATCTCTACCAGTCTACGCAGGGTGGGGCGCTGAAACCTATGACTGACACCAGGACGCGCCCTGCGGACGTGGCGACGGTCACCACGCTCAGCGGCACCCAGGCGCCCTTCATCGTGCGCGTGGAAACGGGTACCGTCGATCGCGGCATCTACCAGAACGCCGTCCTGCATGATCCGACGACCGAATCCGCACCCACGCCGACTTCTCCGCCCAAGGCATGGAACCGGCGCCTCATCGCCGTGGAAGGCTTCGGCTGCCCCGGCGGCTGGTATATCCAGGGCGGGGCGATCGGCAACATCCAGAGCGCAGGCTTCGACTTCAGCCTGCTCAACACGCAGCGGCTGGCCGAGGGCTATGCAACGTTCGCCAACACGCTGCAGCATGCGTCGAACAACTGCAACGCGGTGCTGGCCAGCGAGGCGGCAATGATGTCGAAGGAAGCCACGATCGAACGCTTCGGCGTGCCGGTGTTCACGGTGAGCGCAGGCTGCTCGGGCGGCTCCTATGGCAGCACGCAGCCGGCGGATCGCATCCCGGGGTTGCTCGATGGCGTGCTGATCTCGTGCACCTTCCCCGACCCGCTCTCGATTGCCTTCGCAGGGTCTGACGGGCACCTGATCACGCACTACATCACGCTATTCCCGTCGGCGCTGACGGACGCGCAGATCGCGGCGGTCACCGGCTACAAGAGCCGAAAGGCCTTCGAGGATGCCGCCAATCAGGCTGGCCGTACCGATCCGGTGCCGGCGCGCGTGGACTACGCGGGCTACAACTCCGGCGTCTTCAACAGCGTGGTGCCAACGTCGGTGCGCTATGACCCGGTCAACAACAAGACCGGCGTGCGCCCCACGGTCTACGATGCCGCGAAGAACGTCTATGGCGTCGACAAGGCCACCGGCTTCGCGCTCAGGCCCTACGACAACGTGGGCGTGCAGTACGGCCTCGCGGCGTTGAACAGCGGGGCGATCACCACCACGCAGTTCCTGGACCTGAACGAGAACGTCGGCGGCTATGACCAGGATGCCAACTATGTGGCCAATCGCACCGAGGGTGACCCCGGCGCCATCCTGCGCGCGCAGCAGAGCGGCCTGCAGATCGGCACCAATGGCGGGCTGGCGGCCATCCCCGTGTTCGACGTGACGGGCATCTATAACGACGACTCGGGCTACCACTACCAGTACTTCCACTTCGCCCTGCGCGAGCGGATGGTGGCGGCCAACGGCGATAGCAACAACCACGTGATGTGGCGCGGCAATCCTGTACCGGCCGATACGGCGTGGAACACCTTCATTCAGTGGGTCGCGGCGTACAAGGCCGATGTGACGACCACCGCGCAGAAGGACAAGGTGGTCACCCACAAGCCGGCCACGGCGGTGGATGGTTGCTGGAGCGACGCCGCGACCTTCGTCAACGAGCGCCAGACGCTGAGTGCCATCGGCAACACCACCTGCAACGGGCTGTTCCCCTCGTGGACGGCCACGCGCATCGCAGCGGGCGGGCCCGTAGCGGGCAACATCATCAAGTGCACGCTGAAGCCGATTGCGGCGTCTGACTACACGGTGATGTTCTCGGGCGCTGAGATGACGCGTCTGCAGGCCATCTTCCCCAACGGTGTGTGCGACTGGACGAAGCCGGGCGTCAACCAGTCCGGCGTGGTCCCGAACGGATCGTTCGGCCCATCGCCAGTGAACGTTGTGTTTGATATCACCAAGTCCTAGGAGCGGGTACCAGGCGGAACTGGGGCGGGCCGGCCGGAGAGCCGATACCCGCCCCGCTTCAATTCTGAGCCGGTCGGACCCTTCCTATTTCCCCTCAGATCCGCACCGAAAGCAGCGGATCGCGCCGCATCCTTTCCTTGATTTGCGCCAAAGATTTCTTCCTCGAATAGGGCGAAGGTGCCAGCCATCGTCTGGATAAGGAGGAAGGGTCATGCGGGATTTACGCTATGCACTGTTGAACGGGAACGCCACCACGACAGGTGGCGTACTGATAGCGCTCAACACGTACACGATTCACCACGGCGTCAATGTTGGCGTGGAAGGCGACCATGCGACCTGCCCGGCGTGCAAGGTGGGCGGGCCGGTGTACAACGACTGCGATCCGAGATATTCGCTGCATGGGAAGCAGATTCTGGTGTCGGGCGCGCGCGTGTTCTGCAAGTGCAAGGAGCACCCGCGCGTGCTGCCGTCGCAGCATATCTTTTCGATCGAAGTAGACCGGTCGCCAGAGCAGGAGGAGGAAGCCGCGGTAGCCGCCACGCCGAATCCCGGTGTAACGCACTTGGCTGCGGAAAAACCGTCGACGAACGAATACCTTCTGCGGCCGCGCGGGACGTTGTACTGGGGCGGAGCTGGGCTCGACGGAGACTACGTGCGGCCACAACTGGAGGCGTTCCGGAAGGCGGGGATCGAGCACTGTTTCGCCGGCTTGACGAACTCGGCGACAGCGGATTTGCCAGAGGGAACGGCGCCGGTTGGCATGATCCTGGACGCGATCAGATCCGGATTCAGTGTGCGCTATCGCGACGATGGCGAGTGGACGATTACGAGCGGAATGGTGCCTGAGGCGCCTCAGTTCAACCTTGTCGGCTACAGCTATGGCTCATTGCTCGCTGCGCAGACCGCGTGGTCATATGCGCGAGGAGGGCACGTGATAGACCATCTCGTCTTAATCGCGTCACCGATCGATGTCGAATTCCTGTCGGACCTCCTTGCGCACCCGAACATCAGAAAGGTCGTGACGATCGATCTCGGGAGGCACGGTGACCCGATCTACGCGGGCATGCCTTGGGGTGAATTGATTGCCACTTCACCTGTTCTTGCAAAGCAGTTCATTGCCAATAAAGGGGAAGGCCACTTTTACTACGCGCATGTGATGGATGACAGCCCACGCCGCTGGACGGAGTTGGCAAAGCGACTGCGCCAAGAGGGGCTGCGATGAGGCCGAAAGCTGTGCTCCTGAGGGTTATGCAAGGGATCGCCGTGCTGTTTGCCCTGGACGGCATGATCTATTGCATCGCATTGATGCTGACACCGTTCAAGCGCAACGATCTGTACGTCGGACCTGCCGCCGCCTACTTCGCCATTGCCGCGTTCTTCGGACTCTTGCTTATCCTTGCCGGGCTGGTGGTGCTCGTGATCGCTTTCCTGAGGCGCCATGTTTATCGATGGCGAATGGTGGGGATGTTACTAGCCGGCATGCTCTTCTTGGTGATGTCGTACGCCGTCTCCGTGTTCTGGATTCGGGATCAGCTCAAACAAAAAAACCCCGGCAGCAATGCCGGGGTGGCCAGTACTACCGGTGTTTTCGGCGCCGGCACCTTCAAGATTCAGACGCCTAATCGGCCTGGATGTTGAATTCCTTCACGAGCTTGGTGTAGCGGGCGGTGTCCGCCGCAATCAGCTTCTGGAGCACGGCCGGCTCGCCGCCGACCGGTGTGACGGCGATGGTCGCCATCCTGGCGATGACGTCGGGCTGCTTCAGGATCTCGTTCACATGGCTGTTCAGCGTGCGGACGATCTCGGGCGGCAGGTTCTTCGGGCCCAGCATCGCCTGCCAGGCGCCAATATCCACGTCCTTGTAGCCCAGCTCGCCCAGCGTCGGCACGTTCGGCGCGAACGGGGAGCGCTTGGTGTCGGCCACGGCCAGCGGCACCAGGCTGCCGTTGCCGACGTATTGCGCCACGGCGCCGTAGGTCACGTAGGTCATCGGCACCTGTCCGCCCAGCACATCGACGATGGCGGGCGCCGTGCCCCGGTACGGCACCTGCGCGATCTTCACGCTGGCCGACTTGTTGAACATCTCGCCCATGATATGCATCGGCGAGCCATTGCCCGGCGTGGCATACGTCTCCAGCTTGCCGGCCTTGGCGCGCGCCACGAGGTCGCTCATCTTGGTGATGCCGGTAGTCTTGGCCACCACCACGAACAGCGATTGCGTGCCGAGCTGGATGATCGGCGTGAAGTCGTTCTGCACGTCGTAGGTGGCGCCGGTGCCGGACTTCAGCACCAGGGGGGCGATCGACAGCGTGTTGGGCGCCAACAGCAGCGTGTAGCCGTCGGCGGCGGCGCGCGCCACGTAGGCGCTGCCGATGGTGCCGGCGGCGCCGGTGCGGTTTTCCACCACCACCGACTGCTTCAGCCGCGCGCCGAGCTTGTCGGCCATCAGGCGGGCGAGCACGTCCACGTCGCCGCCGGCGGGGTAGGCCACCACGATGGTGATCGGCTTGTTGGGGTAGCTGCCCTGGGCCATCGCGGGCAGGGCGGAGAGCAGGGCGGCAGCGCCGAAGGCCGCACCCATGGCGGCGAGTACGTTGCGGCGGACAGTCTTCATGGTCGAAACACCTCTTGTCAGGGTTCGCGCCCGATGCGGGGGCATCTCTGCGCGAAGGAGTCGGGGAAACGGTGCTGTGCCGGATTTCCCATCGGGCTTGTGGCGAGCGGCGCCTAGGCAGAGGACACGCTGCCCGGCGCCGCATGCGTCCGCCGCTATTAGAAGATGTGCTTGATGCCGAGCATGGCGCCAAACTGCTGGCCGCCCGGCTTCGTGTTGGCGCCGGCCTGCGCGCCGCTGACGGACAACGTCAGGTTGCCGTCGTTGTTGATGAAACCGGCGGTCGCATAGACGGCCGTGCGCTTGCTGAAGTTGTACATGCCGCGGATGGCGTACAGCATCGACTTGTTATCGCTGCTGTTGTAGTTCAGATAGTAGACCTGGCCAGCCAGCGTGAACGCGGGCGTGATGTCGTACGCGGCGCCGATGTAGTACAGCGCCGAGATCGGCGTGGCGCTGCCCTGGTTTTCGCGGCGGATCACGCCGGCGCCGATCTTGGTGCGATCGAGCAGCACGTAACCGGCCAGCGAGGCACGGTCGTCACGGAAGCTGCTGCTGGTCAGGCCGGCGAAGGCGCCCGGGCCGCCGCGCTGGGAGTCATACGCGGCGGTAATGCCCCAGGTCTTCTGGTCCCAGCCGATCATGGCGGACCACTCGCGGCACTGCGACTTGTCCGCCGGATTCTCGCCAGCGCAGTTCGTGCCGGCCGGGCTTGGGCCGGCGTTGGCCACGTCGCGGCCAAAGCTGTACGTGCCGCCCACGGTCAGGCCGCCGAAGGTGCCCTTGTACGCGATGGCGTTGTCGGCGCGCGTGTTCGGGATGTAGCTGTCCATCGAACCGGAGCCGAACGCGTTCGGCCCGAGGATGTCCGGGTCGAGCACGGCCCAGAACAGCATGGTGTACTGGCGGCCGAACGAGACCTGGCCCCATTTGCCGCTCAGGCCGACCAGCGCCTGGCGCCCGAACAGGCGCCCGCCCTGGTTGGCGGTGCCCGAATCCGGCGCGAAGCCGGACTCCAGCACGAAGACGCTCTTCAGGCCGCCGCCGAGATCCTCGGTGCCGCGCAGGCCCCAGCGGGACGGTACGGTGCCGGTCAGCGTGTTCATGCGAGCCACGCTATTGCCGGCCGCGCCGACGTTGTTGACGAACTCGACGCCGGTGTCCACCACGCCATACAGTGTGACGGACGATTGCGCCGAGGCCAGCAGGGGCGCTGCGGCCAGCAGGCCTGCCGCGTACTTTCCGATCTTCATCTACCGTTTCCTTCTTTAGTTTTCGTGGGCTCGTCTGCGTTTCCGTCCGGCCGGGCAATGATGGGGACCGATCCGTCTGTTCGTTTCATTAGTAAAACAATGAACTACATAGGAAACGTTCAGCGAAATATAGACAGGAGAGCCTGCGGCGTAGATCAGGGGGAACCCTAGTGAGGCGGCGTGGCGACGCCGCGGCATGGCGCCGATGCCACAAAGCCCTGGAATCGTTGTGGTGCGCGGCTTCCACGGCGGCGCACCGCCTTTGCGAAAGTGGCAGCGCGGGCGAAGTCAGTCCTCGCTCGGCAAAGCCATGCAGAAAGCCGCTTTCGGGTGAAATCCGCCGATGCCCCGTTGCGGGGCATGCCGAGGCCGTGCGGACCTTGCGTGATGGCGGCGCGCCTGGCGTGGATTTCTTCTACTTGTTTACCCTGATCCCGCACGTCCCGGAACCCGGCCTATAGTCGAGGAGTTTTATTTATAAATACAGGTTTCACATATGGAACAAAATGCGCCCCATCGAGCACTTGACCCGGGCGCCGACCTCCTGGCGGCACTGGACAACCATTTCGCGGCGCGCACCGTGATGGTCGATGCGCAGGGCACACGCGTGTCTTGCCGGGTCGGCGGCGCGCGCGGTCCGGTGATCGTGCTGCTGCACGGCATCAGTTCCGGCGCGGCGTCCTGGCTGCCTTGCGCGAGCCTGCTCGCCGCCGGGGCGCGGGTCATTGCGTGGGACGCGCCCGGTTACGGCGATTCCACCCCGTTGCCGATGTCCGCGCCCACCGCCCAGGACTACGCCGCACGGCTGGAGCAACTGCTGGCTGCGCTCCAGGTGAGCCCGGACCTGATCGTCGGCCATTCGCTCGGCGCGCTGATGGCCGCCGGCTACGCCGCCCATGCCGCATCAGACATGCAACCGGCCAGCTTCCTCCTGTTGAGTCCCGCGCTCGGCTATGGCGCGCCGGGCAACGAGACCAAGTCGCGCGAGGTATCGGCCCAGCGGCTTGAAGCGCTCGACACCCTTGGCGTCGATGGTCTCGCCCAGCGCGGCCCCACCCGCCTGCTCAGCCCGGCGGCCACGCCCGATGCCCAGGCCTGGGTGCGCTGGAACATGCGCCGCCTGCATCCGGACGGCTATCGCCAGGCCGTGGCACTGCTCTGTGGCGATGACATCGACGAATACCTCGCTGACGCCTCGCGCCCCATGCACGTTGGCTGCGGCGCCCAGGACGTGGTGACCACGCCGGCCGCCTCGTCCGCGCTGGCCGGGCGATTCCAGTTTCCGTTCCACCTGATCGCCGACGCCGGCCACGCCTGCTACATCGAGCAGCCCCAGGCCGTCGCCCAACGGGTCTGCGCCACGCTGCACGACTGAGGCAAGGGTTTCAGGACCGATAGCAGCCGGCTACCGGTCACTTCTCCGCCACGATCTGGCGATTCAAGGGGTTAACCCTAGTCAATTTTTGAAGCGTCGTTGTCTATAGTCGTACCTGTGTTCAATATTTAAACTCGTGTTTCACAGGTAAAACAAACTAGCCTGAGGATGCGAGCGCGGTTGAACCCGCCGTCCCCAACAAAGCAAGCCATGGAGCAAAGCGCAATGGAAAGCCTCTCGTATAACCCGAACCTGGTGCCGTGGGAGCGCCCCGCGCCGAACAACGTAGCGGGCAAGGGCCATATCGAGCAGCCGGGCAAGGTTGCCAACATCGTCTGGCAGACCCGTGCGGCGGCACCCACCGCGTACGAGAACGCGCTCGCCGATGCCCTGGAGGCTGCGTTCGAGGGCGGCGCCAAGAACCCGGGCGACATCGTCCGCGCGTTCAACCGCACGAATTTCCTGGCCGCCGATGGCCAGCCGTGGACCGAGGCTGCGTTCCTCGCCGAAATGCGCCGCCTGGGCGCCTGACTCCGGAACCCCAGCGAGACAAGACATGGAATCGAACAAGCAAGCACGCGCCGAAGCGCGCCTGAACAGCGGCCTGCGCAACTACTGGTATCCGGTGGCGGCGTCGTGGCAGGTCACCCACGCCCCCATCGGCATTACCCGCCTGGGCCAGAACATCGTCGTGTGGCGTGACAACGCCGGCGCGCTGCACGCGCTCGAAGACCGTTGCCCGCACCGTGGCGCACGCCTGTCGATGGGCTGGAACCTCGGTGACCGCGTGGCCTGCTGGTACCACGGCGTGGAGGTGGGCGGCGACGGCCAGGTCAAGAGCGTGCCGGCCGTGGATAGCTGCCCGCTGGAAGGCCGCACCTGCGTGCGCAGCTACCCGGTGCAGGAGCAGGCCGGCGCGATCTTCCTGTGGTTCGGCGACAGCGCCCCGACCGAAGCCGACGCCCTGCGCCTGCCCGAGGAACTGGTCAGCGACGAGCACAGCAACTTCCTCTGCGTGGCCCATTGGGACTGCAACTACCGCTACGCGATCGACAACGTCATGGACCCGATGCACGGCGCCTACCTGCACGCCGTCTCGCACTCGATGGCCAGCGGCGAGAAGTCGGCCGTCATGCAGATCCGCGAGACCGACAGCGGCCTGATCTTCGAGAAGACCGGCCAGCGCGGCGTGAATTTCGACTGGGTGGAATTCGGCGAGACCGGCACGCTCTGGCTGCGCCTGTCCATCCCCTATCGTGACAAGGTCGGCCCCGGCGGCCCGTTCGGCATCGTCGGCATGGCTACGCCGGTGGACGAGGACCACTGCCTGGTGTTCTTCTGGCGCACCCGCCACGTGCAGGGCTGGGAGCGCGACGTGTGGCGCTTCCTGTATCGCAACCGTCTGGAAGGGCTGCACTGGGACGTCCTCGAGCAAGACCGCGTGGTGCTGGAGTCGATGGCGCCGAACGCGCGCGACCACGAGATGCTGTACCAACACGACGCCGGCATTACCCGCGTCCGCCGCCTGCTGAAGCGCCGTGCCGATGCCGAAGTGGCCAACGAACCGGTGGCGATGCTGCAACCGGCCGGCGGAGTCCCCAGCCATGCGTGACACCGAAGTTGGCAACCCGACGGCCAACCTCCTTGCCGGCCGCAAGGTCCTGGTGACCGGCGCCGCGCGCGGCCTCGGCCTGGCCTTCGCCACCGCGATTGCCGAAGCCGGCGGCGCCGTGGCGATGGCCGACATCCTCGCCGATCGTGTGCAGGAATCGGCCGCCGCCCTGCAGGCGCGCGGCTTCCACGCCGTGCCGCTGACGCTGGATCTCAACGACCCGGCCTCGGTACAGGCCTGCGCTACCGCCGCCGTGGCAGCGCTCGGCGGGCTCGACGGCCTGGTCAACAACGGCGCGGTCACCGACTCGGGCGGCCGCGACCTGACCGCGCTGGACGTGGCCACCTGGGACCGCGTGATGAACGTGAACGTGCGCGGCACCTGGCTGATGACCGCCGCCTGCACGCCCGCGCTGCGCGCCAGCGGCCGGGGCGCCGTGGTCAACCTGGCCTCGGACACCCCGCTGTGGGGCGCGCCCAACCTGCTGGCCTACGTGGCCAGCAAGAGCGCCATCATCGGCATGACCCGCTCGCTGGCCCGTGAACTGGGCGATGCGCAGGTCACGGTCAACGCCGTGGCGCCGGGCCTCACGCTGGTGGAAGCCACCGAATACGTGCCGCAGCACCGCCACGACCTGTACCGCAACCAGCGCGCGCTCCAGCGCGAGCAAGTCCCCGACGATGTCTGCGGCGCCGTGCTGTTCGCGCTGTCCGGCCTCTCCCGCTTCGTCACCGGCCAGACCCTGGCCGTGAACGGCGGCTTTGTCATGCACTGAAACCAAGGAACCCGATCAAATGAGCGATATGTCCCAACAGGAAAACATCAAGCGCAGCTGGGAGCGTCCTGCCGACGCCTCGTTCGACCAGTGGATGGAGAGCCGCGTGGCGCGCTTCTCCACCCGCCGGTACGACTGGGACGCCCTGAAGTTCCAGGCCGACTACGACCCGAAGTACCGTCGCGCCCAGATGCGCTACCTCGGCACCGGCGGTACCGGCGTGGCCGCCGACACCAACACGGTGCCGTCCGAGCACTTCACGTTCTCCACGATGATCATCCCGGCCGGCCACGAAGGCCCGTCGCACCTGCACACCGATGTGGAAGAGGTCTTCTTCATCCTGCGCGGCAAGATCAAGCTGATCCTGGAGAAGGACGGCGAGCGCTTCGAGACCATCCTGACCGACCGCGACCTCGTCTCGGTGCCGCCGGGCGTGTATCGCGAGGAAATCAACATCGGCGAGGAAGACGCGCTGATGTGCGTGATGCTCGGCGCCAAGAAGCCGATCACGCCGACGTACCCACCCGAGCACCCGCTCACCCAGGTCAAGCGCTGAACCCGCGCGCCGACCGTCGACATCGCTAGCCATGAGCACCCAACCACTGCCCGCCGAGATCCAGGACCGGTACATCGTGCCCGGCCTGGAGCGTGGCCTGCGCCTGCTGGCCGAGTTCAGCGCGCGTGACCGCGTGCTGTCGGCGGCCGACCTTGCGCGCCGGCTCGACGTACCCCGCTCCACGGTGTTCCGCCTGCTGGCGACGCTGGAAGCCACGGGCTACGTGGAACGCGCCGACGGCGGCCGCGAATACCGGCTGGGCCTGGCCGTGCTCCGGCTCGGCTTCGACTACCTGGCCTCGCTTGAGCTGACCGAACTGGGCGCGCCGCTGCTGAACAAGCTGCGCGATGAAATCGAGTACCCGTGCAACCTCGTGGTGCGCGACGGGCGCTCGGTGGTCTACGTCGCCAAGTCGGCGGCGTCGCGCCCGTTCGCCAGCAACGTCAACGTGGGCACGCGCCTGCCGGTGCATGCCACCGTGCTGGGGCGCGTGCTGCTGGAAGACCTGTCGCTGGCGCAGCTGCGCGAGATCTATCCGGAGCCACAGCTGCAGATCTACTCGGACAGCACGCCGCGCACAGTGGATGCGCTGTTCGAGATGGTGCAGCAAGACCGCTCGCGCGGTTACGTACTGCACGAAGGCTTCTTTGAAGCCAGCATCTCCACCATCGCCGCGCCCGTGCGCGACCGCACCGGCAAGGTCACCGCCGCGCTGGGCGCCACGATCCCGGCGTCGCGCATCGACCCGGACCAGCTCGGGCTGATGGTGGAGCGGGTGAGGGAGTCCGCGCGCGAGCTGTCGCGGCTGCTGGATTACCGGCCGCATCGGGCCAACGGGCACGGCAAGGTCGTGTCTTTACATCGGGAATGAGCAAAAGAGGGGAGTGAGGACGATGTCCATGATTCAACTCGACGGCAAGGTAGCCGTCGTGACCGGCGGGTCCTCCGGCATCGGGCTGGCGACCGTCGAACTGTTGCTGGAAGCCGGCGCCGCCGTGGCCATGTGCGGCCGTGACGAACAGCGGCTGCGGCAGGCCGAGGCCTCGCTGCGCGCACGTTTCACCGGCTGCCGCCTCTACGCGGCCCGGTGCGACGTGCTGCAGGCCGCGCAGGTCAACGCCTTCGCCGCCGACGTGGCGCGCGAACTTGGCCCGGTGGACATGCTGGTCAACAACGCCGGCCAGGGCCGCGTGTCGACCTTCGCCAGCACCGAGGACGCGGCGTGGCTGGAGGAGCTGCAACTGAAGTTCTTCTCGGTGATCCACCCGACCCGCGCCTTCCTGCCGCAGCTGGAGCAGTCGGGGCAGGGCGCCGTGGTCTGCGTAAATTCGCTGCTCGCCACCCAGCCGGAGCCGCATATGGTGGCGACCTCGGCGGCGCGCGCCGGCGTGCACAACCTGGTGCGCTCGCTGGCCACCGAATTCGCGCCGCGCGGCGTGCGCGTGAACGGCATCCTGATCGGGCTCGTCGAGTCCGGCCAGTGGCGCCGCCGCTTCGACGCGCGCCCGGAGGAAGACCGCCACCTGGACTGGACCGCGTGGACCGCGCGTCTGGCCCGCCAGAAGAACATCCAACTGGGCCGTCTCGGCCTGCCGCAGGAAGCCGCCCGCGCCATCCTGTTCCTTGCCTCGCCGTTGTCTTCGTACACCACGGGCAGCCATATCGATATTTCCGGAGGACTCTCCCGTCATGCGTAACGAACAACAACAAGTCACCGTGGGCTGCGCCATCGCGGCCTTCCTCGAGCAGTGCGGCGTCAAGGCCGCCTTCGGCGTGATCTCGATCCACAACATGCCCATCCTCGATGCGATGGGCGAGCGCGGCAAGATCCGCTTCGTGCCGGCGCGCGGCGAAGCGGGCGGCACCAACATGGCCGATGCCTACGCCCGCACCACGGGCGGCCTGGGCGTCTGCCTGACCAGCACGGGCACCGCGGCGGGCAATGCCGCCGGCGCCATGGTCGAGGCCCTGACGGCCGGCACGCCGCTGCTCCACATCACCGGCCAGATCGAAACGCCGTACCTGGACCAGAGCCTCGCCTACATCCACGAAGCCCCGGACCAGCTCACCATGCTGAAGGCCGTGTCGAAGGCCGCTTTCCGCATCCGCAGCGCCGACACCGCGCTCTCCACCATCAAGCTGGCCGTGCAGACCGCGCTGACGGCGCCGACCGGCCCGGTCAGCGTGGAGATCCCCATCGACATCCAGGCCGCGCTGATCCCGATGCCGGCGGACCTGCAGCCGCTGCCGGTGCCGCAGCACCAGCCCTCGGCCCGCGCGCTCGACGCGCTGGCCGACCAGCTGGCCAAGGCCCGCCGGCCGATGCTGTGGCTCGGCGGCGGCGCGCGCCACGCCAGCCAGCAGGTCAAGCGCCTGCTGGACATGGGGTTTGGCGTGGTCACCTCCACGCAGGGCCGTGGCATCGTGGCGGAGGACGATCCCCGCTCGCTGGGCGCCTACAACCTCCACAAGCCCATCGAGACCTTCTACCAGACGTGCGATGCGATGCTGGTGGTCGGCTCGCGCCTGCGCGGCAATGAAACCCTGAAGTACGAGCTGAAGCTGCCGCGCCCGCTGCTGCGCATCGACGCCGATCCGGCCTCGGAAGGCCGCTGCTACCAGAGCGACTACTTCGTCAGCGGCGACGCCGCCCTGGCGCTGGATGGCCTCGCCGATCGGCTTGAAGGCCGCCTGAAAGTGGACGCCGGCTTCGCCGCCGACCTGCGCCGTGCCCACGACGTGGCCGTGGGCGCGCTGGTGGACGGCCTCGGCCCGTACAGCGCGCTGGTGCAGGCGCTCCAGCAGGCGGTGGGCCGCAACTTCAACTGGGTGCGTGACGTCACGGTGTCCAACAGCACCTGGGGCAACCGCCACCTGCAGATCTTCGACTCCCGCGCCGGTGTGCACGCGCTGGGCGGCGGCATCGGCCAGGGCCTCGCCATGGGCATCGGCGCCGCCATTGGCGCGGCGGCCACGGCCTCGGGCAAGAAGACCTTCACGCTGGCCGGCGATGGCGGCTTCATCCTGAACCTGGGCGAACTCGCCACGGCGGTGCAGGAGCGTGCCGACATGGTCATCGTGCTGATGAACGACAAGGGCTACGGCGTGATCAAGAACATCCAGGACGCGCAGTACGGCGGCCGCCGCCACTACGTGGACCTGCACACGCCGGACTACGCCCAGCTCTCGAAGTCGCTCGCGTTGCGTCACCGCCGCGTGAGCAACCTCGCCGACATCGGCGCGGCGCTGGAAGAGGCCACGGTCGAGCCGGGCCCGTTCCTGCTGGAAATCGACATGCTGTCCATCGGCAGCTTCAAGACCGTGTTCGCCGGCCCGCCGGTCAACAAGCAGCAGCCGACCGCCAGCCCGACCGCCAGCCCGACCGCCAGCCCGACCGCCAGCCCCGCATCGACCCCGGCGGCAGCCGCTGCGGCGGCGGCTTAAGCCAACCAGGAGAACGTCCATGCTGCATGTGTCCATGGTGGGTTGCGGGGCGATTGGCCGCGGCGTGCTGGAACTGCTGAAGTCGGACCCGGATGTCGTGTTCGACGTTGTGATCGTGCCGGCGGGCACGATGGACGAGGCACGCGGCGCGCTGTCGGCGCTGGCGCCCAATGTGCGCGTGGCCACCGGGCTGGCCGACGGCGACCGCCGCCCGGACCTGCTCGTGGAGTGCGCGGGCCATCGCGCGCTGGAGGAGCACATCGTGCCGGCGCTCGAGCGTGGCATTCCGTGCATGGTGGTGTCGGTCGGCGCGCTGTCCGAGCCGGGCATGGCCGAGCGCCTGGAAGCGGCGGCCCGCCGTGGCAACACGCAGGTGCAGCTGCTGTCGGGCGCCATCGGCGCCATCGACGCGCTGGCTGCCGCCCGCGTGGGCGGGCTGGACGAGGTCATCTACACCGGCCGCAAGCCGGCCCGCGCCTGGGCCGGCACGCCGGCGGCGGAGTTGTTCGACCTCGACGCCCTGACCGAAGCCACGGTGATCTTCGAAGGCACCGCGCGCGACGCCGCGCGGCTCTATCCGAAGAACGCCAATGTGGCCGCCACCGTGTCGCTGGCGGGGCTCGGCCTCGACCGCACCTCGGTCAAGCTGCTGGCCGATCCGCACGCGGAGGAGAACGTCCACCACGTGGAAGCACGCGGCGCGTTTGGCGGCTTCGAGCTGACCATGCGCGGCAAGCCCCTCGCGGCCAACCCCAAGACGTCCGCGCTGACCGTGTTCAGCGTGGTGCGCGCCCTCGGCAACCGCGCCCACGCGGTGTCGATCTGAAGTGAATCTGACATGAGCACACAACAAGTCCTCCCGATCTGCATCGCCGGCGCCTGGCGCCTGGGCTCGGGCGACCGCTACGCCACGCGCTACCCCGCCACCGGCGAAGTCGTGGCCGAACTGAACGCGGCCAGCCTGGCCGATGTGGAAGAAGCCGTGCAGGGCGCCCATCGCGCGTTCCTGACCAGCGGCTGGGCGCAGCGCAAGCAGCATGAGCGTGCCGCCGTGCTGTACCGGGTGGCCGAGCTGATCCGCGCCCGCGCCGAGCCGCTGGCCCAGCGCCAGCGCCTGGACAACGGCAAGCCGATCAGCGAGACGCGCGCGCTCGTCGCCAGCGCCGCCGCCACGTTCCAGTTCTTCGCCGCCGCCTGCGAGACCATGGAGGAATCCATTACGCCGCAACGGGGCGACTGCCTGACCATGAGCGTCTACGAGCCGATGGGCGTGGTGGCCGCCATCACGCCGTGGAATTCGCCGATTGCCAGCGAGGCGCAGAAGATGGCGCCTGCGCTCGCCGCCGGCAACGCCGTGGTGGTCAAGCCGGCCGAAGTGACGCCGCTGATGGCGCTGGAACTGGCCGCGATCTGCGAGGAAGCCGGCGTGCCCCGGGGCCTGATCAGCGTGCTGCCCGGCAAGGGCTCGGTGATCGGCGACGCCATCACCAAGCATCCGCTGGTGCGCCGCGTGTCGTTCACGGGCGGCACCACCACCGGCAAGCACATCGCCCACATCGCCGCCGACAAGATGATGCCGGTGTCGCTGGAGCTGGGCGGCAAGTCCCCGACCATGGTCTTCGATGACGCCGACCTGGACCACGCGGTGAACGGCGTGCTGTATGGCATCTTCAGTTCGTCGGGCGAATCGTGCATCGCCGGCTCGCGCCTGTTCGTGGCACGCGCGAAGTACGAGCCGTTCATGGACCGCCTGGCCGCCGCCGCCGCCAGGCTGCGCGTGGGCGATCCGGCCGACGCGCGCACCCAGATGGGGCCGCTGATCACCGACCGGCACCGCGACAGCATCGAATCCTACGTGGCGATGGGCGTGGAAGATGGCGGCCAGCTGCGCACGGGCGGCATGCGCCCGGACGTGGCGGGCCTGGCCAACGGCTATTTCTACACGCCGACCATCATCGAAGGGCTCGACAACAACGCGCGCATCTGCCAGGAGGAAATTTTCGGGCCGGTGCTGGTGGCGATGCCGTTCGACGACGAGGACGACCTGATCGCCCAGGCCAACGACAGCATCTACGCGCTGGCCGCCGGCATCTGGACGCGCGACTACAAGCGCGCCTGGCGGGTGGCACGATCCGTGCAAGCCGGCAACGTGTGGATCAACACCTACAAGCAGTTCTCGATCTCGACCCCGTTCGGCGGCTGGCGGGACAGCGGCCTGGGCCGCGAGAAGGGACGACTGGGCATCCTGCAATACATGGAACAGAAGGCCGTGTACTGGGGCCTGAACGAACAACCGCTGCCGTGGGCCAACTGAGCCCGGGTATCAACCGGCAGGACGGAGAAGCAAGATGAAGGTATTGGGAATCGACGAAATCACCTACGGCGCCGACGACTTCGACGCGTGCCGTGGCTTCTTCAGTGACTGGGGTCTGACCGTCAAGCGCGACGACGCCGAGGCGCTGGACTTCGAAACGCTGAACGGCTGCCGCGTGCTGGTGCGCAAGATCGCCGATCCGGCGCTGGCGCCGGCCATCGAGGACGGCCCCACGCTGCGCGAGGTGGTGTGGGGCGTGGCGGATCAGGCGTCGCTGGAGGCGATTACCGACGCCATCGGCGCCGAGCCGAGCTTCGTGCGCCAGCAGGACGGCGCGCGCGTGGGCTGCACGGACCCGAACGGGCTGGCCGTGCGCTTCCAGGTCTCGCGCAAGCGCGAAGTGCAGGTGGAGTGCGCGGTGATGAACACGTGGAACGACAAGCCGCGCCTGAACCAGCGCAGCCCGGTCTACGAGCGCGCCGCGCCCATCGAGGTGGGCCACGTGGTGTTCTTCGTCACGGACGTGAAGGCCACCGAGCGCTTCTACGTGGAGAAGTTCGGCTTCGTGCAGTCGGACAACTATCCGGAACGCGGCGCCTTCCTGCGCTGCGCGGCCGAGGGCGGTCACCACGACCTGTTCCTGCTGCAACTGCCGCAGCCCAAGCGCGGCCTGAACCATGTGGCGTTCACGGTGCGGGACATCCACGAGGTCTTCGGCGGCGGCATGCATATGTCCCGTACGGGCTGGGACACCCAGCTTGGCCCGGGGCGCCACCCGATCTCGTCCGCCTACTTCTGGTACTTCAAGAATCCGGCCGGCGGCCTGATCGAGTACTACGCCGACGAGGACCAGCTCGACGCCCACTGGGAGCCGCGCGCCTTCGAGCCGGGCCCGACCGTGTTCGCCGAATGGGCCATCGAGGGCGGCATCGACGGCAATACGCGCCGCCAGAAGAACGCCGGCGGCCCGCAGGGCAAGTTCCTCACGGAAAAGCGCTAAATCGGTGTTGAAGTGTCGTTGCCTCTGGCGAGGCAAGCATTGAGAAGGAAGCAGTCATGAGTGCCAGTCAATCCCTGACGATGCGCGTGCAGGCCATGCGGTTCGAGGCGCGCGGTGTGGTCAGCATCGAGCTGCGCGACCCCAGCGGCGCCACCTTGCCCGAATTCAGCCCGGGCGCGCATATCGACCTCCACCTGGCCAACGGCCTGGTGCGCAGCTATTCGCTGTGCGGCGCGCCCGAGGCGCGCGACCGCTACACCGTGGGCGTGCTGCAGGATCGCAACAGCCGGGGCGGCTCGCGCTTCGTGCACGAGCAGCTGCGCGTGGGCAGCACCCTCACCGTGGCGGCGCCGCGCAACCACTTCGCGCTGAACGAGGATGCCGCGCACACAGTGCTGGTGGCTGGCGGCATTGGCGTCACGCCCATCGTCTGCATGGCGCGTCGGCTGGCCGAGCTTGGCCGGGCGTTCACGCTGCTGTACTGCGCCCGCTCGCGGGAGGAGGCGGCCTTCGTCGACACCCTGTCGGCCTATGGCGACGCCGTGCGCTTCCATTTCGACGACGAGCAGGGCGCGCCGCCGGACCTCCAGGCGATGCTGGCCGGGCAGGACGCCGGCACGCACTTCTACTGCTGCGGCCCCGGGCCGATGCTCAACGCCTTCGAGGCTGCCTGCGCCGCCCACGGCTACGCCAACGTCCACATCGAACGCTTTGCCGCCGACCCGGCTACCGAGGCAGTGCAGGAGGGCGAGTACAGCGTCACGCTGCAACGCACGGGCGCCAACGTGCGCGTGCCGTCCGGCAAGTCACTGCTCGATGCCCTGCTGGAAGCCGGCGTGGCAATGGAGTACAGCTGCCGGGAGGGCGTGTGCGGGTCGTGCGAGACCGCCGTGCTCGACGGCTGCCCCGATCACCGCGACAGCGTGCTCAGCAACAGCGAGCGCGCCGCCAACAACACCATGATGGTGTGCGTATCCGGATGCAAGGGCCAGCGGCTCGTGCTGGACCTTTGAGCCGCTGAGGACACTTCCACAGATGTATATCGATAGCGTAGACGGCGCGGCATCAGCCAGCGCCACGGCCCCCGCGCACCCCCAAACCAGCCCCCGCGCAGTCACGCGCGGCCAGATCATCGCCCGTATCGAGCGGATGCCCGGCAACGCGATGCATATCCGCGCCCGGCTGCTGATCGGCCTCGCCACCTTTTTCGATGGCTTCGACGTGATCGCCATCGCGGCCACGCTGCCGCTGCTGATTGCCAACTGGTCGCTCACACCGGGCCAGATCGGCTTCCTGATCGCGGCGCCTTCGGTGGGCCAGCTGGTGGGCGCGCTGCTGTTCCCGGCGCTGGCCGAGCGCTTTGGCCGGCTGCGCTCGGTGGGCTGGAGCGCGGGCATCATCGGCCTGATGAGTATTGCCTGCGGCTTTGCGCCTTCGTTCGAGATCTTCGCGCTCCTGCGTATCGTGCAGGGGCTGGGGCTGGGCGGCGAACTGCCGGTGGCGGCCACCTATATCAACGAGGTCACGCGCGCGCATGGCCGGGGCCGCTTCGTGCTGCTGTACGAGGTGGTGTTCCCGATCGGGCTGATGGTGTCCAACGCGCTGGGGGCCTTCCTGGTGCCGCGCTACGGCTGGGAGGTGATGTACTTCCTGGGCGGCGTGCCGATCGTGCTGTTCTTTGTGCTGCGCAAGCTGATTCCCGAGTCGCCGCGCTGGCTGGCCGAGAAGGGCCGGCTGGGCGAGGCGGATGCGGCGCTGAGCGCCTTCGAGGCCCGCGCCAGGCAGCCGCTGCCGCCGGTGGGCGATACCTCGGCGTTCGACGCCATGACGGCCCGCCACCCGCGCCGCCGCGTGCGGGACCTCGTTGGCCGCGCCTATATCGGCCGCACGCTGGCCGTGTGGATGCTGTGGGCAACCTGCGGCTTTATCCAGTACGGGCTCTCGACCTGGCTGCCCACGGTCTACAAGACCGTCTACCACGCGCCGCTGCAACTGGCGCTGAACCTGGCGGCAGGGGCCTCGGTGCTGGGCGTGGTCGGGTCGCTGATCTGCGCGATGGTGGTGGACAAGGTGGGCCGCAAACCGGTGATCAACGTGTCCTTTGTGCTGTGCGCGGTGTCGCTGGTGCTGGCGGGCGTGTTCCACGCCTCCACGGTCTACGTGGTGGCCACGTTCTGCGCGCTGGCCATGGGCTTCCTGGCCTGCGGCTTCATCACCGCCTACGTCTACACGCCGGAGCTGTACCCCACCAGCATCCGCGCCATGGGCTGCGGGCTGGGCGGCGCGTGGCTCAAGATCTCGGCGATCTTTGCCCCGGGGCTGATCGCCAGCACCATCGGCAGCGGCAACCTGAGCGTGGCGTTCTACGGGCTTGCCGTGGTGCCGCTGCTGGCCGCCGTGACCGTGTTCTTCCTCGGCATCGAGACCAAGGGGCAGGTGCTGGAGGAACTGGAGGTCTAGCCTCCGGACGGCTGAAACGTATTGTTGGGTCTTCGACGATCATCATGTCGTCATTGCGCTCCGCGGCCTGTACCGGCGCGGGGCGTTTTTTGCTTTTTCTGTCTGGCGACGGGGTCAGTCGCGGGCGGTGCAGATGCCGTGCAGCTTGCGCAGGCCGGTGTACAGGCCGTGGCGCTCCTCGGGCGTCAGCAGGCGGATCACCGATGCCTGCCCGCGCCGGGCCAGCGGAATCACCTGGGCGTGGAGCGCCTCGCCGGCGGGCGTGATGCGGCAGACCAGCCGTCGGCGCGGCGTGCTGCCTTCGGACTCCAGCGTGACGAGCCCCCGGTCCTCCAGCAGCCGCAGCGTGCGGCTGACCAGCGCCTTGTCCGAGGTGGACTGCTTGACCATCTCCGCGAAGGACAGCTCCTTGCCGTGCGCCAGCAGCGCCAGCATGCGCCATTCCGGTACGGTCAGCTCGAACTGCGTGGCGTATGGCTCGGTCACGCTGTTGCGCAGTGCCGTGACCAGCTGGCTCAACATCGTCGTCAGGAAGTCGTTGACGGTGAGTCCCGTGCCCGCCTCGTCGAGTTCGGACCAGGGATCGGCGGCCGGAGGGGCTTGTTCGTGTGCGGAGGTGGGGCTGGACATGGCGAAGTGGAAGCGGGGAAAGAATGCCGCGGGATGCCGCGGGATGCCGCAAGACGGCCGGAAACCGGCCGCGATTGTCTCACAGCTGGCGGGGCTCGCAACTTTGTGCCACGCAGCAAAACACGGCAGATCGCAGAGGCGATGTCAATCGGGGATTGACTTAAGTTGAGTCATCAACAAAGTCGCCCTACTCTGGATTCGTTCCTGATGTGAATCCGGGTTTCATAGATAAAACATATCTGCTAGGGTTCGAGGTGGAGACGTGTGTGCGATCGTGCTGTGCGCGACGCCGCATGTTATACGGATCCGTTGCCAGCCGGCTGATGTTGCAGAAAGCCAGGCGGCAGGACCGAACGCTACGCAGAGAGAGACCATGAACCAGGACCTTCCCAGAGAGGAAACGCAGCAGGAAGTGCAGCAGGAAGTGCAGCAGGAAACGCAGGACACACAGGACAAGTACATCGTGCCGGGGCTGGAGCGCGGGCTGAGGCTGCTGGGTGAGTTCAGCAGCAAGGACCGCACGCTGTCGGCGGCGGAGCTGGCGCGGCGGCTGAAGGTGCCGCGCTCGACGGTGTTCCGGCTGCTGGCCACGCTGGAGATGATGGGCTTCGTGGAACGGACCGATGGCGGGCGCGAATTCCGCCTCGGCATGGCAGTGCTGCGGCTCGGCTTCGACTACCTGGCCTCGCTGGAGCTGACCGAGCTGGGCCGGCCGCTGCTGGACCGCCTGCGCGACGACATCCACTACCCGTGCAACCTGGTGGTGCGGGATGGCCGGTCGATCGTGTACGTGGCCAAGTCGGTGGCGGCGCGGCCGTTCACCAGCACGGTGAACGTGGGCACCCGCCTGCCGGCGCATGCCACGGTGCTGGGGCGCGTGCTGCTGGAAGACCTGTCGCTGGAGGCGCTGCGGGAGCTGTATCCGGAGCCACGGCTGGAGGTGTACTCGGACAGCACGCCGCGCACCGTGGAGGAGCTGTACGAGATGGTGCAGCGTGACCGCCAGCGCGGCTACGTGCTGCACGAGGGCTTCTTCGAGGCCAGTATCTCGACCATCGCCGCGCCGGTGCGTGACCGTACCGCGCGCGTGGTGGCGGCGTTGGGGGCGACCATCCCGGCAGCCCGGATCGATCCGGCGCTGCTTGACTCGATGGTCGAGAAGGTGCGCGAGGCGGCAGGGGAGTTGTCGCGCCTGCTGGATTACCGGCCGACCTTGCAGGACAGGGTGGCCAACGAATGACGCCGGGCTGACGCCCCGGCGGATGGTGAAATCACGGAAGGAACGGGGCTGGCATGAGGAAAGCACGGTGGATGGGCAGGGCGGCGGCAGTGCTGCCGATGATGGCGATCATGGCGATGGGGGGGATGGTGGCGATGCCGGGCGTGGCGCAGGCCGCCCCGGCCTGTCACACGGTGCGGATCGTGGTGCCGTTCCCGGCCGGCGGCCCGGCTGACCAGCTCGCCCGCACGCTGTCGCAGGGCCTCCAGCAGCTGCCGCAGCCGTCCGAGCGCAAGGGCGCGACGATGATCGTCGACAACAAGCCCGGCGCCAACGGCAATATCGGCATCGACGCCGTGCGCCGCGCGGCGGGCGATGGCTGCACCTGGCTGGTGGTGCCGGCCGGCAACCTGACCATCAACCCCACGCTGTTCCCCGCACTGTCCTACAACGTCACGCGCGATTTCCGGCCCGTCTCGCTGCTGGCCAGCTCGCCCAACGTGCTGGCGGTGAACCCGGCGGTCAAGGCGCGCACCGTGCCGGAGCTGATCGCGCTGGCCAGGCAGGCGGATCAGGCGAAATCGCCGCTCGGCTACGCCAGCCCCGGCGTCGGCAGCGGCCTGCATCTGGCCGGCGAGCTGTTCCGCAACAAGGCCGGCGTGACCATGCTGCATGTGCCGTACAAGGGCACCACGCAGGCCGTGACCGACGTGGTGGGCGGGCAGGTGCCCGTGCTGCTCGGCACGTGGCCCACGCTCGCACCGTTCATCCAGTCCGGCGCGCTGCGCGCGCTGGCCGTGACGCAGTCGAAGCGCTCCCCGGCGGCCCCGGACGTGCCCTCGCTGGCCGAGCAGGGCATGCCCGGCATCGACGTCAGTTCCTGGTACGCCCTGCTGGTGCCGTCCGCCACGCCCCAGCCGCTGGCCGATGCGCTGGCCGCCGATGTGCGCGCGCTGTTCGCCACCGCGAGCGTGCGCGATGACCTGAAGCGCCAGGGCCTGGAACCCATGGCCAGCACCCCAGACGCCCTGGCCGCTCGCATCCGCGACGATACCGCCGCGTGGGCCACGCTGATCCGCACGTACCACATCACGGCGGAATAGCCTCCCGGCGTCCTCAGACGCCCCTCCCCAAGTTTCCAACCGAGTCGTACCTGGCCGCACCCTGCGCCGTGCAGGGTGGCCTGCGGCCGTCATTTCAGCGTGACTTCTTGCACGAGCGAGGGCAATCATGGATTTTGTGTTGAACGGAAAAGCGACCCGCTTCGACGGCGACGGCGATACGCCGCTGCTGTGGGTGATTCGCGATGACGCCGGCCTGACCGGCACCAAGTACGGCTGCGGCATCGGCGCCTGCGGCGCCTGCACCGTGCATGTGGATGGCAACGCGCAGCGGTCGTGCGTGACGCCGGTCTCCAGCGTGGCGGGCCGCACGGTCACCACCATCGAGGGGCTCTCGCCGGACCGCTCGTCCAGGGTGCAGCGGGCCTGGATCGCCAAGGACGTGCCGCAGTGCGGCTACTGCCAGTCCGGCATGGTCATGGCGGTGACGGCGCTGCTCAAGCAGAATCCGCACCCCACCGACAAGGAGATCGACGCATCGGTCAGCAACCTGTGCCGTTGCGCCACCTACCACCGCATCCGGGAGGCCGTTCATGCAGCCGCAAAGTGACCGTATCGCCAGCCCCGCCCGGCGCGGCTTCCTGAAGGGCGGCATGGCGCTGGCCGGCGCGCTCTGCATTCCGCTGCCGGCGCTGGCGTCCCGCACTGTGGACAGCGGCCCGCACGGCACGCACGAGATCACGGACTGGATCTGGATCGAGCCGAACGGCAAGATCACGCTCGGGCTGTCGCAGTGCGAATGCGGGCAGGGCGTCTATACCGGCATGCCGCAGGTGCTGGCCGATGAGCTGGACGCCGACTGGCAGCAGGTGGCCGTGACCTTCGTGACCGGCCGGGACGCCTACCGCACCGGCGCCGCGTACGAGGAGCCGCAGCAGTTCGTCGGCGCGTCGATGTCCGCCACGCTGTTCTACCAGCGGCTGCGCATTGCCGGCGCGCAGGCGCGCGAGGTGCTGGTGATGACCGCCGCGAAGCGCCTGCAGGTACGCCCGGGCCAGTGCTACACGGAGAAAGGTCGCGTCTATCACGGCGCCACGGGCCGCTCGTTCAGCTATGGCGAGCTGGCCGAGGAAGCGGCGAAGCTGCCGCTGAACCCGGCGCCGCGCCTCAAGAACGACGCCGCGCACCAGCTGATCGGCAAGGACCTGCAGCGGCTGGACACGCCGGCCAAGGTCGATGGCTCCGCCGAGTTCGGCATCGACGTGAAGGTGCCGGGCATGCTGTATGGCGCGCTGAAGTTCGCCCCCACCGTGACCGGCAAGGTCACCGGCCTGCGCAACGCCGATGCTGTCAAGGCCATGCCGGGCGTGCAGGCCGTGGTGCAGGCGCCGGACGCCGCCATCGTGGTGGCCACGAGCTACTGGCTCGCCAGGAAGGGCGCCAATGCGCTGGAGCTGGAGGTGGATCCCGGCCCGGCCAGGTCACTCGACAGCGACCAGATCCTGGCCGCGCGCCAGGCCGCGCTCGGCGCGCCGGAGGCCGTGGTGGCGACGAAGCTGGGCGATCCGGACGCGGTGCTGGCCGGCGGCGGCAAGGTGGTCGAGGCCGACTACCACACGCCGTACATCGTCCACGCCACGATGGAGTCGGTGAACGCCACCGTGCACGTGCGCGAGGACGCCATCGAGGTCTGGGGGCCGATCCAGGGCCAGGACTTCGTGCGCAACGCGCTCGGCAAGCTCTACCAGCGCCAGCCCGAGACGATCATCGTCCACACCACCTTCCTCGGCGGCAGCTTCGGGCGCAAGTTCCTGCCGGACTTCGTAGTGCACGCGGCGCGGGCCTCGGCGGCAGTGGGCAAGCCGGTCAAGGTCATCCGCTCGCGCGAGGACGACATCCGCCATGGCTTCTACCGGCCCGGCGTGTCGGGGCGCTTCCGCGCGGTGCTCGACGACAAGGGCCTGCCGCGCGCGCTGCATGCCCGGCTCACCGGCCAGTCGCTCTACGGCGTGATCAAGGCCGAGCGCATGGCCAAGCACGGCGGCTGGGACGAGACCATGCTGGAGGCCATCTACGACTGCGTCTATCGCGTGCCGAACCTGAAGGTGGAGATGATTGATGTGAAGCAGCCGATTCCGGTCAGCTTCATGCGCAGCGTGGGCTCCACGTCGAGCATCTTCATGCTGGAGAGCTTTGTCAACGAGATGGCCGACGCGGCGGGCACGGACCCGTACCGCTACCGCCGCGCGCTGCTGGCGCACAACCCGTTGGCGCTGCGCGTGCTGGACGCGGCGGCCAAGGCGGCGAACTGGGACCGCAAGCCGGCGCCCGGCGTGTCGCGCGGATTCACGTTCAACCTTTACACCGGGCGGGGCGAGGCGTTCCAGACCTATGTGGCGATGGCGCTGGAACTGGAGCGCAGCGGCAAGGCGTTCCGCGTGCGGCGCGTGGTGTGTGCGGTGGAGTGCGGGCGGGCGATCAACCCGAACCTGATCCGCGCCAATATCGAGGGCGGCATCGGCTTTGCGCTGACCAACACGCTCAAGAGCGAGATCACGTTCAAGGCGGGCGTGGTGCAGCAGAGCAACTTCCACGACTATCCGCTGCTGCAACTGGCGGAGATGCCGAAGATCGACGTGGTGATCGTGCCGAGCGACCGGCCCCCGCAGGGCTGCGGCGAGGTCTCCCTTGGCCCGGTGGCGCCAGCCGTGGCGCACGCGCTGTACCAGGCGACCAAGGCCCGGCGCAGGTCGATGCCGATGAAGCTGGAGGTTTGACGGCTGGGGGGGGGAGACCCCCTCAGCGCTTGCCGTTCGCCCGGTACCCCAGCAGCGCCGACAGATCCTTCGCCGCCGCCTTCACTTCCTTTTCCACCCGTTCGCGCAGCGTTCCGTCCGCCTCGAAGCGCTGCTGCGGGCCGGCCACGCTGATCGCGGCGATCACGTCCCCGGTGGCGTCCATCACTGGCGCGGCGCAGGCGTCGATGCCCGGCTCGAAGGCCGAGAAGCTCCACGCGCAGCCGCGCTCCAGGTCCGCGCCGAGGATCTCGGCCAGGCGGGCGTGGGTGGCAGGGCTCTGGCCGGTCACGGTCGGCAGGGGGTCATCGCCCAGCCGCTCGCGCAGCGCCTCCGGCGACAGGTGCGCAATCAGCATCCGCCCCGGCGTGGTCAGGTGCGCCGGCACGCGGCTGCCGACCTGGATGTTGCTGACCAGCCCGGTGTTGGGCATGTCCCGCAGCAGGTAGAGCACGTGGCCGCCGTCCGGCACGGCCAGATAGGCCGACAGTTGCAGCGAGCTGCTCAGCTGCGCCAGCACGCGCCGCGCGAAGGTGGTGAGGTCGTTCGCCGCCAGCACGCGTGACGCCAGCTTCAGGAACGAGAACCCCACCGTGTGCCCGCCCTGCGGCAGCCGCTCGACCATGCCCTCGTGCTCCAGCGTGGCCAGCAGGCGCATCACCGTTACGCGGTTCACGTCGATGCGCCGGCCCACCTCGCTCAGGTTGGCGGTCGAGCCGCCCTCGGCAATGAAGCGCAGCAGCCGCAGGCCGCGCATGACCGGGGTCACAAGCGCCTGCGCCGCGCCGCTGGCATCGTCGTTGTCCAGTTCAGTGGCGTTGTCGAGGGAGTCGTCTGGCGCGGCGGTCTTGGGCATCGGCTCGGGGAAAAGAAAAACGGAACGGGTGCAGGCAGGATCAGCCGAGCGCCACGTTCCAGGCGTTGTAATCGTACACCCAGTCCGCGTTGCCGCCGGCCTTGAGCCACTCGTTGCCGCGTGAGCCGATCTGGATGCGGCTGGTGCGGTCGTGGCGGGCCGCCTGGTAGCGCGCCAGCGCCTCGGGGATGGTGTCGTCGCTGGCCTCGGCCAGGCAGCGCGCCAGCACCACGCCGTCCTCGATCGCCATGCCGGCGCCCTGCGCCATGAACGGCATCATCGGGTGGCAGGCATCGCCCATCAGCGCGATATGGCCGGCCGACCAGGACGGCAGCGGGTCGCGCACGTACAGGGCGGAGATCAGCACGTCGTCGCAGGCGTCGAGCAGGGCGCGGGCATCGGGATGGAAGCCGGCGTAGGCGGCGCGCAGGTCCTCGACCCGGCCCGGCGTGGTCCAGGATTCGTTGCGCCAGCTGTCCTGCGCCACGGTGGCAAACACGAAGATCTCGCGGCCGCGGTTGAGCGGGAAGGTCACGATCTGGCTGGTCGGCTCGGGCCCCCACCACTTGGTGAAGGCGCCGAGGTTGGGCACGCCGGCCAGCTTCTCCGCCGGCACCACGGCGCGGTAGGCCACCACGCCAGTGAAAATCGGGTGTTCCTCGCCCAGCAGCGCGGTGCGGACGATGGAGTGGATGCCGTCGGCGCCGATCAGCACGTCCACATCCTCAGTATTGCCATTGGCGAAGCGCAGCGTGGCGCCGCGCCCGCCGTTCTTCGGCGCGATGTGGGTGGCCTTGTGTGCCAGCCGCACGCAGGCGCCCGGCACGGCGGCTTCCAGCGCGGCCATCAGGTCGCCCCGGTGCATGGTCAGCTGCGGCGCGCCGTAGCGCTGCTCGGCTTCGTTCGACATGGCCAGGCGGGAGGTTTCCGCGCCGGTGTCCCAGGTGCGGCTGATGCGGTGCGTGGGGCGGGCTGCCGTTTCGCGCAGCGCGGCGCCGACGCCCAGGCCGTCCAGTGCCCGCACCGCGTTCGGCGTGAGATTGATGTCCGCGCCAACGCGCGCGAACCGCGCCGCCTGCTCGTACACCACAACATCCAGGCCGAGCTTGCGCAGGGCGATGGCGGCGGCCAGTCCGCCAATGCCGGCACCGTTGATGCCGATCTTTCCTGAAACCATGGGGGCGCTCCGTGTGGTGGCCGATGCGTCACGCGTCGGCCGGCTGCTCAATGAAATGTTCAAATATGAACGATAAGTTCATAAAAAGAATATTGAGCACGGCGCCTCCCGTCAAGCGGGTTTCTGGCAGTACTTATTTAGGTGGCATCGCGGCGTGACGGTTCGATCGCCTGCTGCAGGGTGCGCGTCACCGGCGTATCGGTGGGGCTGACCACGGCATAGGAATAGCGGCCCTGCCGCCAGTACTGCGCCAGCAGGTTGCCGTCCTGCCGGTTGCCGTTGCCAAAGCGCAGCAGGTTGCCCGGCGGCCGCACGTAATAGACGATGGTCTGGCCCTGGTTGTTGCGGTACAGGACCATTGCCGCCGTGCCCTGCTCGGTCGGCATCAGCCGCCCGCCGGCGGGCCGGAAGCCGTACTGGGTGAAATCGGGCAGCGGGGCGGGCTGGACGAAGTGACGGTCAAGCCAGGACTGGAGCGCGCGCGGATCGGTCGCGCTTACATCCACCACCTGCGGGCCCTCGCTGGCCGCGAACATGCGGTAGGCCTGCACGGCATCGGCCATCGGCAGGTAGTTCTGGCGCATGGCGATTTCGCGGGTCTGCCAGCCGCCCATGCCGCCAATGCCGAGCGCCATCACCAGCGAGGCGGCCACGGCCATGCGCCGCTGCGTGCGGTCGCGCAGGGTGCGGCGGATGCGGAAGGGGTCGAGCCGCGCGGGGGTGTCCGCCGGAGACGGCTCCGGCAGGCTCGCGCGCAGTTGCTGGGCGGCGGCCCGGATTGCGTCGATCTGGCGGGCGAGGTCCGGGTGCGTGGGCAGCAGCGCGTCGATCTGGGCGCGGCGCGGGGCGTCGAGTTCGCCATCCACATAGGCATGGAGTTCGGCGTCGGCGGGCAGCAGGGAGTGTTGGGTCGTCTTCTGGAGGGTCATTTCAGGACCTGGACGGGGGGACGGGCGGGTTGGCCCTCGGTCATGTCGCGCATGGCTTTGCGGGCGCGCGACAGCCTGGACATGATGGTGCCGATGGCCACGCCCAGCGTATCGGCAGCCTCCTGGTAAGTCAGGCCCTCCACGGTGACCAGCGTGAGCAGCGCGCGCTGCTCGGCCGGCAGGTGGTTGAAGGCCTGCAGCGCGGAGCGGGCCAGCACCACGTCCTCGGTGGAGGGCGCCATGTCGGCATCGTCACCCACGCCGAACAGCGCCAGCACGCCGGCGTAGCGCTTGGCGCGGCGCTGGCCATCGAGGAACTGGCGGTACAGGATTGTGAACAACCATGCGCGCAGGTCGCCGTCGTGGTGGCGGGCGGCGCCGCGCGACAGCGCGCGCTCCAGGCACGCCTGCACCAGGTCGTCGGCGCTTGCCTCGTGCCGGGTCAGCGTGAGGGCGAAGCGCCGCAGGCGGGGAATGACTTCGCGCAGGGCGTCGTCGGTCAGGGTCTGGCTCATGGCGAAATTCCGGGAAGTGCTTGTACCGCTCGCAGCGTAAGACGAACGGCGCGGGCGCTTATTCCCTCGGTGCCCGACTTTATTCCATTGCCACTGAACAAAAATGTGAAGTGTGGGAATTGTCTTACGTACATTTCAGCAGCGGTCTTCTGCTTTGATCTGGTGGGGAAACGTAACCTGCAAGTACAGCGTGGCCATGACGCGGCGAGCAGGAAGCGGCGTGTGGCCCGAACAGGGTTCCATAGGATCCACCAAGAAAAGGAGCACGACATGATGACCAAAAAGTGGCTTGCCGCAGCAATGTGTTCGATGATGTTCGCCGCCCCGGCAGGCTTTGCCTACGCCCAGGCCGGCTCCAAAGCCGACTACGACGCCGCCACGAAGCAGGCGGATGCGGACTACAAGGCGGCCAGCAGCAAGTGCGACGGCCTCAAGGACAACGCCAAGGACGTCTGCAAGGCCGAAGCCAAGCGTGACCGCGACGTGGCCAAGGCCAACGCCGAAGCCAAGCGCGACGGCACCGACAAGGCCCACGCCAAGGCCATGAAGACCAAGGCCGACCGTGACTACGACGTCGCCAAGGAAATGTGCGACGACAAGAAGGGCAACGACAAGGACGTGTGCGTGAAGGAAGCCAAGGCTGCCCACGAACGCAGCCTGGGCGCCGCCAAGACCGAGAAGGCCGCCGCCACGGGCACCAGCACCGACGTAGCCGAAGCCCGCGCCGACGCCAAGAAGGACACCATGGACGCCGCCTACAAGGCTGACAAGGAAAAGTGCGATGCGATGTCCGGCGATGCCAAGGACAAGTGCCAGGCCAACGTGAAGGCCAAGTACGCCAAGTAATCAGTCGGATAGCAACCAGGAGCCAGACATGAATTGGGACCAGATCGAAGGCAAGTGGGAACAGGCCAAGGGCAAGGTCAAGGAAAAGTGGGGCCAGCTGACCGATGACGACCTCACGGTCATCAACGGCAAGCGTGACCAGCTCGCCGGCCGCATCCAGGAGCGCTATGGCTACACCAAGGAGCGCACCGAGGAAGAACTGAAGGCCTGGGAACGCGACACGCGCTGGTAAGCGTAAGCCAGCGCGGGGCCGGCAGCGATGCCGGTGGCCATTCTGCACGGCGGGACTATCAGTCCCGCCGTTTCTGTTTCCGCGCAAAGCTGCCCGATAACACCATTCCCCTTCGGTGGGGCAGGGCCGCAACCGTTGCGAATTCAGCGCGGCTTAGGTCTGAATACAGCCAATTTTAGTGCGGACAGATCGCGCACGCCGTACCATGGCGGTCCCTCCTGCTGCGCCGCGCGCATCGCGGCTGTGCATGTACGCGATCCTTCCCGCCTTCGTTTCCGCGATCTTCCTTGGGTATGGGCTCTATGTGCTCGTGACCCAGGGCGTGACACGCGTGTCGGCCGCGTTCTTCCTGATGTGCGTGACCACTTTCGCGTGGCAGGGCACCTGGGCGTTCCTGTTCCAGGCCACGCACCCGGACGTGGCAGTGGTGCTCGCCAAGGTCGGCTACCTGTTCATCCTGTTCCTGCCGACCACGTTCTACCAGTTCATTTGCGAGGTCACCGAGTGCCGCCGCGAGCGGCCCGCCGTGCTGGCCTCGTACGGGCTGAGCCTGATCCTCGCCGTGCTGCTGTTGACCACGAGCCAGGTGGTGTCCGGCTACTACACCCTGTTTTTTGGCGATTATCCGAAGGCCGGGCCGCTGCATCCGCTGCATGTGGCGCAGACCGCGGTGCTGGCGTGCCGGTGCGCATGGCTGCTCTGGGCGGCGCGCGCCAATGCCACGGTGGAGCGCCGCCGCCGCTTCAACCTGTGCCTGCTGAGCCTGGGCCTCTATTCGCTGGCCGCGGTCGACTACGCGGTCAACTACGGCTACGCGTTCTATCCGCCGGGCGTGGTGTGCATCGCGCTGAGCCTGGGCATCCTCGCCGTGACCGTGGTGCGCTACAACCTCATGCACCCGTACTCGCTGGCGGCCACGGTGGCGCACGAGGTGCGCACGCCGCTGGCCACCATCCGCATGCAGGCGCAGGAGATGGCGCGGACTTTCCCGCAGATCATCGAGGGCTACCAGCTTGCCGTGGCGCACGGGCTGGTCGAAGACCGCCTGCGGCCCGGGCAACTCGCGCGCATGGCCACGGTGGTGGAGGGCATCACGCGTGAGGTGGACGGCACCAGCACGGTCATCGACATGGCGCTGGCCTCCGTCACGCTGGAGCGCGTGGACCGGCGCAGCTTTGCCCCGCACGGGCTGGCCGCCTGCGTGGACGCGGCGCTGGCGCGCTACCCGTTCCAGCCCGGCGAGCGCGAGCGCGTGCGCCTGGCGCCGATGCCTGCCGGCTGGCGCTTCGTGGGCTCGGACACGCTGCTGGTCTACGTGCTGTTCAACCTGCTGAAGAACGGCCTCTACGCCGTGCGCGTGCAGGGTGAGGGCGGGATCGAGATCTCGGCCGAGGCCGTGGGCGGCTTCTACCTGCTGCGCTGCCGCGATACGGGCTCCGGCATTCCCGCTGATGTGCTGCCGCGCATCTTCGACCCGTTTTTCTCGACCAAGGCCCACGGAAGCGGCAACGGCCTCGGGCTGGCCTTCTGCCGCCGCGTGGCCGAGGCGTTTGGCGGGCGTATCGACTGCGAGTCCGTGCCGGGCGTGCACACCACCTTCACGCTGCGGCTGCCGCGCTTCCACCCCACGGCGGAGCAGCCGGACCAGCCGGACGGCCCCCTCCCCACGCGCGCCACCGGCTGAACCAGCCGGCGGCGCGCGACCCATCAGTTAGTCAGCGGCGGCAGCACCAGCTCGTACTCCTTCACCTTTTCGATGATTTCCTTCGGGAAGCGCGTGATGCGCTTGTCCCGGCCCGCGAACACGATCTGCTGGTAGCCCAGCGACACCGGCCGCCCCTCCACGCAGAAGCGGAACAGCAGGTAGGCCGAGCACTGGCGCACCTGGAAGGTGTTCAGGTAGCAGTCCACACGCTGGAACGGGAAGGTTTCCTCCACGTACTCCTGGTGGGCGCGCTTGGTCACGAACACGCCGCCGGCGGCCAGCAGGTTGCCGTGGATGCATTCGTGGAACCAGCGCTCGCGGCAGATGCCCTGCCATTCGAAGTACCGGGCGAAGTAAGTGTTCATGAACGCATTCGAATCCTTGAGATAGATGTCGATCGCATGGTGGAAGGTCTTTTGAGGCGGGGTCTCCAGTACGTACTGGCCAAGCAGGGCCGTACCGCGGTTCAGCACTTGCGGGATCACGTCTCGCATCAACATGGAATGACTCCTTTAGATGGCTGCAAAGCGGCAGCCACGCCCGCCCCGGCGTCGCGCGGGGCATGGAGGCATTCTGCGGGGCTTTGGCAGTGGCCATGGGCGGGACGTGGAGGGGTAAACACACGCGAAACCGGCTCTGGATAAGGGCTCTGCCGTAAACCCTAGTAGTCTAGCCAACTAGACTTTTATAAAGTCGCCCTATCTTATTAGTGCGCCCCCGCGCTGCGCATGTCCGACGCCGCCGCCCAACTTCTTTCCCGCAGCCGCGAGCCTGTCTATCTCCAGCTCGCCACGATCTTCCGCCGGCAGATCGAGAGCGGCGCATGGCGGCCCGGTGAGCAGATTCCGTCACTCGAAGCACTTTGCCGCGAATATGGCGTGGCGCGCATGACCATGCACCACGCCATCTCCCAGCTGGATGCCGAAGGGCTGGTCGCGCGCTCGCGCGGGCGCGGCACCTTCGTCAAGGCGGCGGGCCGTGACCGCCGCCCGCTGGCACTGCCCACAAGCTGGGATCAGGCCGTGGCCGTGGGAGACCGCCTGTCCACCGAGGCCATCGTCGAATCCACCGCAGACGTGCCGCTACCGGATGACCTCGGCATGCCGTGCGACGGCCGCCGCGCCGCCGCCTATCACTTCCTGCATCGCGCCCATCGGCTGGACGGCCGGCCGTTTGCCGTAGGCGAGGTCTATATCGAAGCGGCGGTGTTTGCACGCGAGCCGGAGGCGTTCCGCCAGGGCGCCTCGGTGCCGGTGCTGGACCGCTTTCCCGGCCTGCAGGTCTCGGCGGCACGCCAGCGCCTGTCCATCGTGGCCGCCGGCGGCGATGCGGCCAAGGCGCTGGAGCTGCCGGTTGGCGCGCCGGTGGCCGAGTTGCGCCGCTTCGCCTGCGTGGACGATGTGATCGTGTACTACGCGCGGATCGAGTTCCCGACGGAATTCGTCTGCCTTGATTTCGACCTGCTGGCATCACGTGGCTGATGCGGCACATCCCTCAGACCCACCTAATCACCCGAACGGAACCCGAGACATGGAGACGACCCAATCCCCGATGAACGGCGCGGAAAGCCTGGTCAAGACGCTGCTGGCCTGCGGCGTGGACACCTGCTTCGCCAACCCTGGCACCAGCGAGATGCACTTCGTGGCCGCGCTGGACCGCATTCCCGGCATGCGCTGCGTGCTGGGTTTGTTCGAGGGGGTGGTGACCGGTGCCGCCGACGGCTACGCCCGCATGGCCGACAAGCCGGCCGCCACGCTGCTGCACTGCGGCCCGGGGCTGGCGAATGGATTGGCGAATCTCCATAACGCACGGCGCGCGCAAACGCCCATCGTCAACATCATTGGCGATCAGGCGACCTACCACCGGCCGCTCGATGCGCCGCTGACCGCCGATACCGAAGGCTGGGCGCGTCCGGTGTCCGTGTGGACGCGCACCGCCACCCGTGCCGCCTCGGTGGGCGCTGACGCCGCCGTGGCGGTGCAGGCCGCACGCGGCGCGCCGGGCGGTGTCGCCAGCCTGATCCTGCCGTCCGATGTGTGCTGGGATGCCGGCGGACAGGTGGCCGCGCCGCTGCCGGCGCTCCCGGTGCCCAAGGTCTCGCCGGACGCCGTGCAGAACGCCGCGCGCGTGCTGCGCAGCGGCCAGCCCACGCTGATCGTGCTGGCCGGCAGCGCGCTGCGCGAAGCCGCGCTGGCTGACGCCCACCGCATCGCCGCCGCCACGGACGCCCGCCTGATCACGCCGATGTCCAACGCCCGCGTCACGCGTGGCCGGGGCCGGCTGGCGATCGACCGCATTCCCTATTCGGGCGATGCCGCCCGCGCCAAGCTCGCCGGCATCCGCAACGTGATCCTGGTGGGCGCGCCGGCGCCGGTGACGTTTTTCGCCTACCCGGGCCAGTCGCCGCGCCCGTACCCCGAGGACGCCAATATCCATGTGCTGGCCCGCGCTGAGGAAGATCTTGCCGAGGCGCTGGCCCGGCTGGCCGACGAACTGGGCGCCCGCAACGCCGCGCTGCCGGCTGCCGCCACGCAGGTGCCGCGCGAGACCGCCAAGGGCGCCGTGACCTCCGAGGCCGTGGCGCAGACGCTGGCCGCGCTGCTGCCGGAGCAGGCCGTGGTGGTGGAGGAGAGCGTGAGCTTTGGCCGCGCGTTCTATCCGGGCACCGTGCACGCCGCCCCGCACGACTGGCTGCAGCTGACCGGCGGTGCGATCGGCGCCGGCCTGCCGCTGGCCACCGGCGCCGCCATCGCCGCGCCCGACCGCCGCGTGGTGGCCCTGCAGGCCGATGGCTCGGGCATGTACACGCTGCAATCGCTGTGGACCATGGCGCGCGAGAAGCTCGACGTCACCATCGTGCTGCTGGCCAACCGCAAGTACGCGATCCTGCTGGGCGAGCTGGCCGGCGTGGGCGCCAACCCGGGCAAGACCGCGCTCGACATGCTCGACCTCGGCAACCCGGACCTGGACTGGGTCAAGATGGCCAACGGCATGGGCGTGGAGGCCGCGCGCGCGGACAACATGGAGACCTTTGCCGATCTCTTCGCGATGGCCAACCAGCGCAAGGGCCCGTTCCTGATCGAACTCGTGATCTGACCTGCCTTCCGGAGACCCCATGCCGCAATCCACTCCTGCCGTGACCGATCCCGGTCCGGACAAGCAGTACGCCGAGGCGCTGGCCGCCGGCCAGTTCCGCATCCAGCTTTGCCAGGACTGCCATCGCCATGTCTTCTATCCGCGCAATATCTGCCCGCACTGCGGCGGCGACGCGCTGGCCTGGACCGCGCCTGCCGGCACCGGCACGGTCTACTCGACGAGCGTGGTGCGCCGCAAGCCCGATGCGGGTGGCGACTACAACGTGGTGCTGGTAGACCTGGACGAAGGCGTGCGCATGATGAGCCGGGTCGAGGGCATCGCCCCGGCCGATGTGCGCATCGGCATGCGCGTCAAGGCGCGTGTGGCGCGCGTGGCGCGCGTGGCGCCGGAAAAGAGCGATACCGAACCGGCGCTGGTCGTGTTCGATCTGGTTGGGGAGGGCTGAACCATGGCAAGCAACGGATCGCACCTGCGCGGCGGCGTGGCCATTGTCGGCGTGGGCCAGGCGGGCCTCGGCGAAGCCCATGGCAAGACCGAGATGGAAATCCTCGTGGAGGCGGCCAAGGCGGCCGTGAAGGATGCGGGGATGTCGATGCGCGACATCGACGGCATCGCCACGGCCAGCGTCGGCGCCACCATGTGGGTCATGCCGGTGGCGGAGTACCTCGGCATCCAGCCGAAGTTCGTGGACAGCACGATGATTGGCGGCTCGAGCTTCGTCTCGCACATGCTGCCGGCGATGATGGCGCTGGAAGCCGGCCTCTGCGACGCCGTGCTGGTCTGCTACGGCAGCAACCAGCGCACGTCCACGGTGGGCCGGGCTGGCATCGGAAAGGTGCGCGCCGTGCTGGACCCGCAGCCGTACGAGAACCCCTACCAGCCGCTGGCGCCGATCACCTCCTACGCGCTGGCTGCCGCGCGCCACATGCACCAGTACGGCACCACGCGCACGCAGCTGGCCGAGGTGGCCGTGGCCGCGCGCCAGTGGGCGCGCATGAACCCCGAGGCGATGATGCGCGACCCGCTCTCCATCGAGGACGTGCTGGGCGCCCGCATGGTGTCCGACCCGCTCTCGGTGCGCGACTGCTGCCTGGTGACCGATGGCGCCGGCGCCTACGTGATGGTGCGGGCCGACCGTGCGAAGGCGCTGGCCAAGCCGCCGGTGTACGTGCTCGGCAACGCCACGGCCACCTGGCATCGGCAGATCTCGTCGATGCCGGACGTGACGGTGACGGCGGCGCAGGAAAGCGGCGCCCGGGCCTTCGCGATGGCGGGCCTCAAGCCGTCCGACGTGGACGTGCTCGAACTCTACGACGCCTTCACGATCAACACGATCCTGTTCCTCGAGGACCTGGGCTTCTGCGCCAAGGGCGAGGGCGGGGCGTTCGTCAGCGGCGGGGCCATCGCCCCGGGCGGGCGGCTGCCCGTGAACACCAACGGCGGCGGCCTGTCGTGCGTGCATCCGGGCATGTACGGCATGTTCATCACCATCGAGGCGGTGCGGCAGTTGCGCGGCGAGTGCGGCGAACGGCAGGTGGCGGGGGCGGAGATCGCGCTCGTGCACGGCAACGGCGGGACCTTGTCCAGCCAATCCACCGCGCTGCTGGGCACGGCGGCGGCGCTCTGACCTACATCCCTCACCACACGCGGTGAGGGATGACCCATCATCGTCCATTGTCCTGCAAGGATCGTGGCGGGAACATCCTTCGCATCCACACAGCGAGGGGGTTCCATCATGAAAAGTCGCCTGTATTACTCGATCGCGGTGCTCTGCGGGGGCCTGCTGGTGGCCGCCGTATGGTTAGGCGCCCCGAGTGCGCGCGGCGAGGCGGTTGGCGAGGGTGCCGCCAACGTCAGTTGCAGGTACTCGCACCGCCTGCCCGACGATCCGATCATCTATCCCGGCAAGCCGGGGATCGCGATGTCGCATGACTTCTTCGGCCATACCACCACCGACGGCAACACCACGGCGGAAGACCTGTACACGGAGCACAGCTCCACCTGCGAGAACGCGGCGGACAACACGGCCTACTGGGCGCCTTCGCTGATGCTGCCGGATGGACGCGTGGTGGCGCCCGGATATCACAAGACCTATTACCAGAACCGGGCCTTCCCGGCGAACACGCACCGGCGGGTCACGGTGATTCCGCCCGGGCTCCAGATGCTGGCCGGCGATCACCGGGGCTCGGGGCCCAGCGTGGCGGTCAATTTCCTCTGCACGGGGTCGAAGCGGGGCTACACGCGCACGCCGCCGAACGATTGCGTACCGGACGCGAACGGCAACGTCCAGCTGAACATCGCGCTGGCGTTTCCGAACTGCTGGGACGGCGTGCACTTGCATCCGTTCCGCAGCGGGCGGAACAACATCGCCTATGCCAATTCCGACGGGACCTGCCCGGCGGACTATCCGGTGCCGCTGCCGCACCTGAGCTTCAATCTCGCCTACCAGATCGGCGCCGTGACGGACCTGACGAACGCGCAGCTTTCGATGGACCCGACGCTGGACGACAACGGTAACGTGGTAAGCCTGAACTGGGGCTCGCTGTACACGGCCCATGCCGATTTCTTCAACGGCTGGACCGAAGACGCGATGCGCTACATGGTTGAATACTGCATGAACCTCGGCCGGTCCTGCAGCAGCACCGTGGCCTATGCATTCACCCAGGTCACCGCGGACGCCACGGTGCGCGGCGGCGAAACCGCGAACGACAACTTCGGGCAGGCGGACTCGCTGTTTACCCAGCGCGCGGTCGGCAGCGAGCCGGAATCGAAGATCTACATCATGTTTCCGATTCCGAAGGGCGCCCTGGAGATCCCGCCCGAGTTCACGCCGCAGTACCGGCTGCTGATCTGGGGCGGCGGCGTGGATGCCACGGCCATCATCAGTGCGCACAGCACGACGACCAACTGGCACGAGGACCATATCAACTCCCATAACGCGCCGACTTGCGGCGGCACATCGGCCACGCTGTACCTGGATACCTACAAGCAGTACCGGTACTTCAACGTCACGAATCTGGTCAAGACGGCCATTGCCGCCGGCGAGGACACGGTGTCGTTCTGCATCCGGGGCAACTCGTCCGGCAACGCGTTCAAGTTCGACAGCAAGGAGGGCGCGCACGGCGCCATCCTGTACCTCTACGCGGTGAACTCCTGACCGTGCTGCCGCCGCGCCCCGGCGTCAGCGCGCCACCTCGGCCCAGGCCTGCATGGCCTGGCCGCCGGCATCGTCGCCGGTCCACAGGATGACGCGGCCATCGCGCGCCGGGTCGTCCTGCCCGCCCACGCTGACCGTGTCCTGGTGGAACAGCGGTGCCACGCCACGGAAGCCGAAGCGCGCCACCCGGGCCTCAGGCCGGGCGTGCCGCAGCAGTTCCAGCATCAGCATGGCCTGCAGCGGGCCGTGGACGATCAGCCCCGGATAGCCTTCCACCTCACGCACGTAGTCCAGGTCGTAATGGATGCGGTGCCCGTTGAATGTCAGCGCCGAGAAGCGGAACAGCATGACCGGATCGGCCCGCAGCGTGCGGCCAAACTGCGCCGTGTCGGGATGGACGACAAGGCGCGGGCGCGGCGGCTGGGGGGCACCGCGCTCGGGCATGGCGCGATAGACGATGTCGTGCCGCTCGGTCAGCGCGGTCTCGCCGCCCACCGTCAGCACGTGCTCCACCGTCACGAACCAGAGTTCGCCGGTGCGGCCGGACTTGTGCTGCACATCGGTGATGGTGGAGGTCTTGGTTACCGTGTCGCCCACGCGCAGGCCGCGCGAGAACGTCAGTTCGCCGCCGGCCCACATGCGGCGCGGCAGCGGCACGGGCGGCAGGAAGCCGCCCAGCGCGGGATGGCCATCGGCGCCAAGATCGCGCTGCGGGGCGCGCGGCAGGAAGTAGAGCCAGTGCCATAGCGGCGGCAGGGGCTGGCTGGCGACGGCCTCGCCATCGAGGTCCAGCGTGGCGGCCAGTGCGAGGACCGGTTCGGGCGCGAGGGTCTCGGTGCGCGTCTCCGAGCGGCCGATCCATTCGCGCAGTTGTTCGAGCGTGGGGGTCTGGGTCATGGGTTGTTTCCTATCAGCGGGCGAACGGCAGCCAGTCGCGCACGTCCGCCGCCTGTTCGAGTTGCCAGACGCGCGCGATGATGGTGCGCATCTCGGCTTCCGTGGCGCCGTGCCGGAACGCGGCGAGCTGGATCGCCTTGGCCTCCAGTTCCGGGCGCGACAGCGTGTTGTCCGGGTCACCCTTGGGCACGTCCACGCGGGCGCCGAGCGTGCGGCCATCGGTGGTGCGCACGGTCACGCGGCCAATCCACTGGCGCGGATAGGCGGCGTTGATCTCGTCGTCCAGCTCCATGGTGACCTTCTCGCGGAACGCGGCCACCTCGGCGTCGCGCAGCGCGTGCTCCTCGAACTCGCCCAGGCCCGCATGGGCGTACCACGCGACCAATCCGAGTACGGTGCCCATCGAGAACTTGGCCTGATGGATGGTGCGTGGGTCCACCACGGGGCCGAGCACGTCGATGGCGCCCTGGTGTACGTGGGCGGTGACGGCGGCGATGTCGCCGGCGCGCAGGCCATCGCGCTGCATCAGCGCCTTGAGCGCGTCGGCGGCGGGGTGCGTGTGGCGGCAAGAGGCGAAGAACTTGAACGAGGTCTCGGCCGTGGCCCAGCGCGTGCCCAGGCCATCGGTCAGGGCGGCGGGGTTGGCATCGCTCGACATGCCGGCAGCCATGCCCTGCGCCCCTTCGAGGATCTGCCGGGCGCCGGTAAAGCCCGCGCGGGCGAGCCAGGCCGACTGGAGCCCGTCGGCGGCGGCCTTGGCCGTGTGCAGTTGCTTGGAGTCGGCGGCGTCGCGCAGGAATTCCCACAGGCCGGCGGCCTGCGTGCCGGCGGTGCCGAGCGCCTGGTTGATGCCTTCCGCATCCAGGCCGAACAGCTTGGCCACCGCCGCAGCGGCGGCCAGCGTGCCGACCGTGCCTGTGGTGTGGAAGACCCGGTAGTGCGAGCGGCCCATGAATTCGCCGATGCGGATACCGGCCTCGTAGCCGGCGATGCTGGCCAGCAGCACCTCGGCGCCGGTCTTGCCCTCGGCCTGCGCGGCGGCCACCACGGCCGGGAATACCACGGCGGCCGGGTGCAGGACCGAGCCGTTATGCACATCGTCCTGTTCCACCACGTGGGACGAGGCGCCGTTGATCAGCGCGGCGAAGTAGGGCGAGGTGCGGCGCCGGTCGACAAAGACCTCGGCGTCGCCGTCCTGCGGCCCCATCGCGGCGGCGAATTCCTGGATGCGGCGCACGGCGGGCGCGTCCTTGCCGGCGATGGCGGACGCCATCCAGTCGAGAAACAGGTCCTTGGTGCGCTCGATGACCGGCGCGGGGACGTCGTCGAGCGTCAGGCGGGCCAGGAAGTCGCAAAGCTGGCGCGTCGGATATTGCGGTGCGGCTTGGTCGGACATGGGAATCTCGGCAATCTCAATAGGAACGGGGCAGGTCCAGCACGTGTTCGGCCACGTAGGACAGGATCAGGTTGGTCGAGATCGGCGCCACCTGGTACAGGCGCGTCTCGCGGAACTTGCGCTCGATGTCGTATTCGGCCGCAAAGCCGAAGCCGCCGTGGGTCTGGAGGCAGACGTTGGCGGCCTCCCACGAGGCATCGGCGGCCAGCAGCTTGGCGATGTTGGCCTCCTTGCCGCAGGGCTTGCCGGCGTCGAACAGCTGCGCGGCCTTGTAGCGCATCAGGCTGGCCGCCTCCACGTTGACGAACGAGCGGGCGATGGGGAACTGCACGCCCTGGTTCTGGCCGATGGGGCGGTCGAAGACGATGCGCTCGCGCGCATAGCTGCTGGCGCGCTCGACGAACCAGTAGCCGTCGCCGATGCACTCGGCGGCAATCAGGATGCGCTCGGCGTTCAGGCCGTCGAGGATGTACTTGAGCCCACGGCCTTCCTCGCCGATCAGGTTCTCTGCGGGGATCTCCAGGTTGTCGAAGAACAGCTCGTTGGTCTCGTGGTTGACCATGTTGCGGATCGGCTGGACGGTCAGGCCCTTGCCGATGGCCTCGCGCAGGTCCACCACGAACACGGACAGGCCCTCCGACTTCTTCTTCACCTGGTCCAGCGGCGTGGTGCGCGCCAGCAGCAGCATCAGGTCGGAATGCTGCACACGCGAAATCCACACTTTCTGGCCGTTGACGATGTATTTGTCGCCCTGGCGCACGGCGGTGGTCTTGAGTTTGGTGGTGTCCGTGCCGGTGGTGGGCTCGGTCACGGCCATCGACTGCATGCGCAGCTCGCCGGAGGCGATGCCCGGCAGCCAGCGCTGCTTCTGGGCCTCGGAGCCATGGCGCAGCAGGCAGCCCATGACGTACATCTGGCCGTGGCAGGCGCCCGAGTTGCCGCCGCTGCGGTTGATTTCCTCCATGATCACCGACGCCGCCGTCAGCGGCAGGCCGGAGCCGCCGTAGGCTTCGGGAATCAGCGCGGAGAGCCAGCCGGCCTGCGTCAGCGCCTGGACGAAGGTCTCCGGAAACGCGTTCTGTTCCTCCACCCGCTGCCAGTAGGCGGAATCGAAGCCTGCGCAGAGGTCGCGCACGGCTTCGCGGATTTCCGGGTAAATCTGGTCTTGGTCCTGTTCGGGAAGCATGGCAATGTCGTCTGTGTCGAAGTGTGGCCATTATTCCCGAGGGGCTGCGCCGGGGACATTCGGATTTGCCGAAGCGAGGCTTTGGGGCGGGGCCGCGGGGGTGGGAGATCCGGCCCGGCCGGTCCGGGGGGCGGGGGTCATTAGGGGGAACCTTTGTACTTCACGGGCGCCGTGCTCCGCCTTCGGCAAATCGGAATTGTGCCGCGCGGCGATTGCTTCCACGCTGCGGCCATCGATTCTCAAACCAGACGCGTGCAACACGCGCACCCAGGAGACGCCGTATGAAATCATCCAGGCCGAAGTCCGCCGTGATCGCCCATCATTGCCGAAACGTGCTGTGGGCTGCACTTGGTATGGCCGCCGCCGTGGCCCTGACCCTGCCCGGACGCAGCCACGCGGCAGACCCGTATCCGTCCCGGCCCATCACCATGGTGGTGCCGTTCGCGGCGGGTGGTCCTACGGATGTGGTGGCGCGCTCGGTGGCGGCGGCGATGTCGAAGTCGCTGGGCCAGAGCGTGGTGGTGGAAAACCGCCTCGGGGCGGGCGGCACGGTGTCCGCCGCCTACGTGGCCAAGGCCGCGCCGGACGGCTACACGATCCTGATCCATCACAACGGCATGGCCACGGCACCGGCGCTGTACTCCAAGCTGCCGTACAAGCCGCTGACGGACTTCAGCTTCGTCGGCCAGGTGGCGGACGTGCCGATGACGCTGCTGGGCCGGCACGACCTGCCGCCCAATACGCTGCCGGAGCTGATTACCTATATCAAGCAGAACCAGAGCAAGGTGAACCTGGCGAACGCCGGGCTGGGCGCGGTGTCGCAGCTATGCGGCATGCTGTTCCAGAAGGCCATCGGCGTGGACTTGCAGACGATTCCGTACCAGGGCACCGCGCCGGCGCTGACGGCGCTGCTGGGCGGGCAGGTGGATGTGCTCTGCGACCAGACCACGCAGACGCTGCCGCATATCAAGGCGGAGAAGGTGAAGCTGTATGGCGTGACCACGACCGAGCGCATTCCCGCGCTGCCGAATACCCCCACGCTGCGCGAGGGCGGGCTGAAGGGCTTTGAGGTCAAGGTCTGGCACGGCATCTACGCGCCCAAGGGCACCCCGCCGGCGGTGATCGACAAGCTCAACGGCGCGCTGCGTGCCGGCCTGAAGGACCCGGCGGTGGTGGCGCGGCTCCAGGAACTCGGCGCGGTGATCGTGCCGGCGGACAAGCAGACGCCCGAGGGGCTGCGCACCTGGCTGGCTGCGGAGATCGACAAGTGGTCGCCGATCATCAAGGAAGCCGGGGTGAAGGCTGACTGAAGGCTAACTCGCCCCCAGGGCGGCGGCGGGAGGCGGCTAGACCGGCTCCCGCGCTGCTTCCACCAGATACTGGATCAGCGTTTCGGCGAACTGGGGCAGTTCGCGCCCGGGCCGGCGCACGAGCCGCAGCTCGCGGCGCGCCCAGTCGTCCTCCAGACGGATGAAGCGCAGGACCTTGCGGCTGGCATAGCGGCGCGCGCAGCTGTTCGGCACGATGGCGATGCCAGCGCCGGCTTCCACCATCCGGCACACCGCGTCGAAGCTGCCCACCTGGATCCGCAGGCTGATGCGCTTGCCCATGCCGTTGGCAATCCGGTCCAGGAAGGACTGGATCGCCGAGAACTGGTTCAGCCCGACGAAGCGGCAGCTATCGAGCAGATCGGCGAAATGCAGCGTCTTGAAGGCCGGCAGCGGATGGTTGACCGGGGCGATCACGATCAGTTCGTCGCTGCAGAGCTGCATCGCGTCCAGGTCCTGGGTGGCTACCTCGCCGGCCACGATGCCCAGGTCGGCCGCGCCAGCGCCAATCGCGGAGACGATTTCGGCGGACAGGTGCTCCTCCAGTTCGACATCGACATCGGGGTTCTCGGACAGGAAGCGCGACAGCGCCGTGGCCAGGAAGGAGTTGGTGGCCGTGGTGTTGGCCAGCAGCCGGACGCGCCCCTTCACGCCCTTGGCGTAGGGCCGCAAGTCGGAATGCATGCACTCCAGCTCGCGGAATACCTCCCGCGCGTGGCGCAGCAGGGCATCGCCGGCCGGCGTCAGGCGCACGCCTTTTACCTGCCGGATCAGCAACTGGGTCTGGAACGCCTCCTCCAGCTGCTTGATGCGCGTGCTGGCGGCGGGCAGGGAAAGGAAGCTGCGTTCGGCCGCCCGCGTCAGGTTCTCGGTCTCCCCCACGTTGAGGAAGAGGCGCAGGTCGGTCAAATCGTAGTGCATGGTTTCGTTCGTGCCAAAGGCCACTTTTGTGATTTGTGAATTCCAAAGTCAGCGCCGACAATCTATCGTATCTTGCGCCGCAATAAAACGGGGATGTTCCCCGGATCGGCGGCGATGGCGCCCCAGCGCGCAACAGGAGCGAGACGATGAGCGGTTTGATGGCAGGCAAGGTGGTGATTGTGACGGGCGCGGGCGGCGGGATCGGGCGAGGGATCGCCCTCGGCATGGCGGCGGCCGGTGCCAAGGTGGTGGCCAACGACCTGGGCGTGAGCATGACCGGCGAGGGCGGCGACGCCGGCCCGGCCGAGCGCGTGGCGGCGGAGATCCGAGCGGCGGGCGGCGAGGCCGTGGCCAACACCGACAGCGTGTCCGGCTGGAGTTCGGCCAATGCCATCGTGCAATGCGCGCTGGACCACTTTGGCCGCATCGACGCGGTGGTCAACAACGCCGGCAACCTGCGCGACCGCATGTTCTTCAAGATGAACGAGGAGGAGTGGCGCTCCGTCATCGACGTGCACCTGAACGGCACGTTCTATGTCAGCCGCGCGGCGGCCAACTACTTCAAGGACCAGGAAAGCGGGGCGTTCGTGCACATGACGTCCACCTCGGGCCTGATCGGCAACCTCGGCCAGGCCAACTATTCGGCGGCGAAGCTCGGCATCGCGGCGCTCTCGAAGTCCATCGCGCTGGACATGGCCCGCTTCAACGTGCGTTCGAACTGCATCGCACCATTCGCCTGGAGCCGCATGACCAGCTCGATTCCGTCCGAGACGCCGGAAGAGAAAGCCCGCGTGGCCCGGCTGCAGAAGATGGAGGCGGGCAAGATCTCGCCCGTGGCCGTGTTCCTGGCCAGCGACGCCGCGCGCGAGGTCAACGCCCAGATCTTCGCCGTGCGCGCCAACGAGATCATGCTGATGAGCCAGCCGCGCCCGGTGCGCTCGGTGCATACCAGCGAGGGCTGGACGCCGGAGACCGTGGCGGAGATCGCCATGCCGGCCATGCGCGGCAGCTTCTTCCCGCTCGAGCGCTCGCCCGACGTCATCAACTGGGACCCGATCTGATCCCGCATTGATCCCGTATTGATCCCCGCACGTGTGATCGTGCGGGCGCTCGCCGCAACGATTGCTGCGATGCAAAACGCAACGCCCCCATCGTGGCACGCAAAGTGCTCATCCCGTCCCGTAGCGGCACAGGCCCGCACTGCGCGCACTTGCGCGGTGCGTGGCGCGGGCGGGGGCCGGGAGCAAACGCAATGTCGGTGCATGGGCGCGGTTCGGGCGTGGGATTCGGCGCGGGGCTCGGCGTGGGGTGCAAGTCCAATTGGCACTCGGAGGCCGACACTGCTGACGGCGCGTCATGAATCGTCGCGCGGCAACTTGCCGCAGTGAAAACACCGACGCGCGCGTGGTCATCGTCGTCACGCGCACGATGGTCGAAAGACATGTCATGGAGGCAGCCGTGCAAGCCGGCCGTCGTGCGGTGGTGGTCACGCATTGCGCATGACGTCATGCATGAATCGTTCGTTTGCACGATGGCGGATGGCCGCGTGCGGCTTCATAGTGAAGGCATTCTGTGGCAGCGATGTCGGTGCATGACCGACAGACGTGTCAGACGTTACTGGATTCGATACATCGTTACACACGGCGTTGTGCACTTCACGCCGGAAAGGTGTAAGGTGTGTCACAAGCATGGTCAATGGCCCGTCGCAGCGGGATGAGAACAGCGAGGGATTCGTGCAGTGCGAAACGCGAAGCAGGTTGTGTTGCATTGCGTGTCGCAAGGAACGAACGGGACGTGCGTAACACGTCAACTCCGTCCTCATGAACGCCGTTATTTGACTATGATGAAGTAAAGACTTCGCAACATGGCAACTCCGCCAGGCCGGGGTGGTGGAACGCAAAATTGCCGCGAATGTCTTAGGGGAGTCAAACTGCCTTCGCCTCGGACGTGGGACTCTGACGGGAGTGAGGTATGGACATTTTTGGCCACTACGCCACGCGCTTCGAAGCACGCAAGGAAGAGGAATACAGCATCCAGGAGTACCTGGAGATCTGCAAGAAGGATCCTACTGCCTACGCGACTGCTGCCGAACGCATGCTCGCCGCAATCGGACAGCCTGAACTGGTGGATACCCACCACGATCCTCGACTGTCCCGACTGTTCTTCAACAAGGTTATCCGGGTCTACCCGGCCTTCCGCGACTTCTACGGAATGGAAGACACGATCGAGCAGATCGTCTCTTTCTTCAAGCACGCGGCGCAGGGCCTTGAGGAACGCAAGCAGATTCTGTATCTGCTGGGGCCCCCGGGCGGCGGCAAGTCGTCTCTCGCGGAAAAGCTCAAGGCGCTGATGGAAGAGATTCCCATCTATGCGCTGAAGGGCTCCCCCATCCATGAATCGCCGCTCGGGCTGTTCTCGGCCGATGAAGACGGCAAGATCATGGAGGAGGACTATGGCATTCCGGTGCGCTACCTGAATACCATTCCCTCGCCGTGGGCGGTCAAGCGCCTGCACGAGTTCAACGGCGACATCACCAAGTTCCGCGTGGTCAAGCTCAGGCCATCGGTGCTGTCGCAGATCGCGATTTCCAAGACGGAGCCTGGCGATGAAAACAACCAGGATATCTCCTCGCTGGTCGGCAAGGTCGACATTCGCAAACTGGAGGATTTCCCGCAGGACGATCCGGATGCCTATTCCTATTCCGGCGGACTTTGCCTGGCCAACCGAGGCCTGCTCGAGTTCGTGGAAATGTTCAAGGCGCCCATCAAGGTCCTGCACCCGTTGCTGACCGCCACGCAGGAAGGCAACTACAAGGGTACGGAAGGCTTCGGCGCGATTCCGTTCGATGGCGTGATCCTTGCCCACTCGAACGAGGCGGAATGGCAGACATTCAAGGCTGACAAGAACAACGAGGCATTCCTCGACCGGATCTATATCGTGAAGGTGCCGTACTGCCTGCGCGTGTCGGACGAGGTCAAGATCTACGACAAGCTGCTGCGCAGCAGTTCGCTCTCGGCGGCACCCAACGCCCCGAACACGCTCAAGATGATGGCGCAGTTCGCGGTGCTCACGCGGATCAAGGAGCCGGAGAACTCGAACGTATTCTCGAAGATGCGTGTCTATGACGGCGAAAGCCTCAAGGACGTGGACCCGAAGGCGAAGTCGTACCAGGAATACCGCGACTACGCCGGCATCGACGAGGGCATGAACGGGCTGTCCACGCGCTTCGCGTTCAAGGTGTTGTCCAAGGTGTTCAACTTCGACAATACCGAGGTCGCGGCCAACCCGGTGCACCTGCTCTATGTGCTCGAGCAGCAGATCGAGCGCGAGCAGTTCCCGCCGGAGCAGGAGGCCAAGCTGCTCTCGTACATCAAGGAGTACCTCACCACGCCGTTCGTGGAGTTCATCGGCAAGGAGATCCAGACCGCCTACCTGGAGTCGTATTCCGAGTACGGCCAGAACATCTTCGACCGTTACGTGGTGTTCGCCGACCTGTGGATCCAGGACCAGGAGTACCGCGATCCGAACACCGGCGAGATCCTCGATCGCAACGCGCTGAACGATGAACTCGAGAAGGTGGAGAAGCCGGCTGGGATCTCGAACCCGAAGGACTTCCGCAACGAGATCGTCAACTTCGTGCTGCGGGCGCGCGCCAACAACGGTGGCAAGAACCCGGTCTGGACCAGCTACGAGAAGCTGCGGATGGTGATCGAGAAGCGCATGTTCTCCACCACGGAGGACCTGCTGCCGGTGATCTCGTTCAACGCGAAATCGACGCGGGAGGACCAGGACAAGCACGAGAACTTCGTCAACCGGATGGTGGAGAAAGGGTACACGCCGAAGCAGGTTCGACTACTGGTGGAGTGGTATCTGCGCGTCAGGAAATCGTCGTAACAGCAACCGGACGCGGTCTCCTTCATCCACGCGACCTGGCGGTTGCGGCTTATCAAGGCGGGCGGACGGCTTATGGCTACGGTCATCGATCGGCGCGAAAACGGCGGCAACAAGAGTGCCGTCAACCAGCAACGCTTCATCAAGCGATACCGCGAGCAGATCCGGCAAGCGGTGGCGAAGGCGGTGTCCGGCCGGAAGATCATGGACATCGAGCAGAGCGGGCAGGTGTCCATTCCGGTCAAGGACATCACCGAGCCGATTTTTCATCACGGCCAGGGCGGCAAGCGTGAGTGGATTCACCCCGGCAACAAGAAGTTCGTCCGGGGTGACAGCTTCGATCGCCAGCAGCAGGGCAGTGGTGGCGGCGGCTCGCGGGCCAGCGACAGCGGCGAGGGCGAGGACGATTTCGTCTTCACGCTGTCGCGCGAGGACTTCCTGAATTTCTTCTTCGAGGACATGGCGCTGCCAGACCTGGCCAAGCGCCACCTTGCCAAGATTGCCGAGGTGCGCAAGGTGCGTGCCGGGTTTTCCATCGACGGGACACCATCGAATCTCTCCATCCTGCGTACGATGCGCAGTTCGCTCGGGCGCCGGATCGCGCTGTCGAGCCCGTACCAGAAGCGGCTGCGCGAGCTGGAAATCGCCTACAGCGAGGAGATCGAGCAGAACGGCCCGTATACGGACACGGCGGTGGAGATGATGGAGAAGATGCGGCACCTGCGCGCCTGCGTGGACCGCGTGCCCTTCATTGAGAAGCTCGACCTGCGCTACAACAACCGCGTGCTCAAGAAGCGCCCACAGGCCCAGGCGGTGATGTTTTGCCTGATGGACGTGTCCGGCTCGATGGACGAGAGCCGCAAGGACCTCGCCAAGCGCTTCTTCATGCTGCTGTACCTGTTCCTGAAGCGCAACTACGAGCGGATTGACGTGGTGTTCATCCGTCACCATACGGTGGCCAAGGAAGTGGATGAGGAAGACTTCTTCCATTCGCGCGAATCGGGCGGCACGGTGGTGTCCAGCGCGCTCAAGCTGATGGTCGAGGTGATTCACGACCGCTATCCGGCGAGCCAGTGGAACATCTACTGTGCGCAGGCCTCCGACGGCGATAACTGGGCGGGGGACTCCGAACTGTGCGGCCGGCTGCTGCGCGAATCGATCCTGCCACTGGTGCAGTACTACGCCTACGTGGAGGTGGCATCCGAGGAGCCGCAGAACCTGTGGGAGGAATATCTCACGGTGAAGAACCAGTTCGAGCACTTCGCGATGCAGCGCATCATCGGTGCCGACGAGATCTACCCGGTGCTGCACGATCTCTTCCAGAAGCGGGCCGCCTGGCCCGGTGGCAGGTAGCGGCGCGCCAGCACGGCGGCGCATCCGCGTACGTTCATGGGATAAGGGAGGAAGTTCATGGCTTACCTATCCACGGGCTCGGAGTGGACCTTCGAGCTGATCCAGCGCTACGACCGCGAAATCGCCCGCATTGCCGGCGACTTCGGGCTCGACACGTATCCGAACCAGATCGAGATCATCACGGCTGAGCAGATGCTTGACGCCTATGCGTCTGCCGGGCTGCCGGTGGGGTACAACCACTGGTCGTACGGCAAGCACTTCCTCGCCTCGGAGCGCAGCTACCAGCGCGGCCACATGGGCCTGGCCTACGAGATCGTGATCAACTCCAATCCGTGCATCGCGTACCTGATGGAGGAGAACACGATGCCGATGCAGGCGCTGACCATCGCGCACGCCTGCTATGGGCACAACTCGTTCTTCAAGGGCAACTACCTGTTCCGCACCTGGACCAACGCCGACGCAATCATCGACTACCTGCTCTTCGCCAAGAACTACGTGGCCGAGTGTGAGCAGCGCTATGGCGAGCAGGAAGTGGAGTTGCTGCTGGACTCCTGCCACGCCTTGCAGAACTACGGCGTGGACCGCTACAAGCGGCCCAAGAAGCTGTCGATCACCGAGGAGCAGGCACGCCAGACCGAGCGCGAGAGCTACCTCCAGATGCAGGTGAACGACCTCTGGCGCACCCTGCCCAAGCACCGGCCGCACCTGCTCAAGGAGGAAGAGGAGGCGATGGAACCGGAAATCGCCTTCCCGCCCGAGCCGCAGGAGAACCTGCTGTACTTCATCGAGAAGAACGCACCCAAGCTCCAGCCGTGGCAGCGCGAGATCGTGCGCATCGTGCGCAAGATCGCGCAGTACTTCTACCCGCAGCGCCAGACCAAGGTGATGAACGAAGGCTGGGCAACGTTCTGGCACTACACGATCCTGCATCAGCTGTACGAGGAGAAGCTGGTCAACGATGCCTTCATGCTCGAACTCCTGCAGGCCCACACGAACGTCATCTACCAGCCGCCGTACCACAGCCCTTACTACAGCGGCCTGAACCCCTATACGCTGGGCTTCCTGATGTTCCAGGACCTGCGGCGCATGTGCGAGAACCCGACCGAGGAGGACCGCCGCTGGGCGCCGGAAATCGCGGGCAGTGACTGGCGGCAGACGCTGGACTTCGCGATGCGCAACTTCAAGGACGAAAGCTTCCTGCTCCAGTTCCTGTCGCCCCGCGTGATCCGCGAGCTGAAGCTGTTCTCGGTGCTCGACGACGACCGCGAAGGCAAGCTGCGCGTCACGGCGATCCACGACGACGAAGGGTATCGCGCGATTCGCCAACTGCTGGCGAACCAGTACGATCTCTCCAATATGGAGCCCAATATCCAGGTGACAAACGTGGACGTGGGCGGGGACCGCTCACTGACGCTGCGTCACCTGCAGAGCGACCGCCGCCCGCTGGCGCACAGCTTCGACGAAGTGGTGCGCCACGTGACGCGACTCTGGGGCTTCACCGTGCGGCTCGAGGTAGCGTACGAGGACGGCCGGCGCGAACTCAAGTACGAGTGCAAGCCGGAGCGGAAGCACCAGCATCGGAAGGCGGCTTAACGGAGCGCTTTACTGGCACGAACGTTGCTGCACTGATACCCGGACTCGGCCATGCCCCATGGCTGGGCCGGGTATCTGCGCATTGCAGCCGCACGCGGCTGCTGTACCGTGTCGACAAATGACTTAACTGGCCCATCCATGGAAGCCAGCCGCTCCCATGGATACGCCTGACCGTCTTCTCCGCATTTTTCTTCGTATTGCCGAACTCAAGTCGCTGTCCAAGGCGGCGGAGGATCTCGATCAGACCCAGTCGGGTGTCAGCCGGCAACTGGCGACGCTGGAGGCGCAGCTCGGCAAGCCGTTGTTCGTGCGAACGGGCCGCGGCGTGGCCTTGACCGAGGCCGGGCAGAAGCTGCAGGAGGCCCTTGAGGGGCCTTATCGCGCGATCGACCAGGCTGTGGATGCGATCCGCGATGCGCACGGCACCACGCAGGGCACCGTCCGGCTGGCAGTCGTTCATACCGTCAGCTATTACTTCATCGCCGATGTGGTGGCCAGCTTTGTCAGCGCCCATCCCAATGTCAATCTCTCGCTGATGGGACGTAGCTCTGCCGATGTGGTGGCGCTGGTGGAGAGCGGCAAGGCTGATCTTGGCGTGGTCTACGACACCGCGGTCGATACGGCAACCCTGACCACACATCCGTTGTTTGAGGATGAGATGTGCCTGGTCACGCTGCAGCGGCCCGATGCGCCGCAGTCCATCCCCGGCGACGGGCTTGATTTGCGCGGCCAGCCGCTGCGGCTGGTCGGCTTTCCGCACGGTTACGCGCTGCGGCGGATGGTGGAGAGCGCCGGGTTGCAGCCCACGTATGTGGCCGAAGCCGAGACCGTCGATGCCATCCTGAAGCTGGTCTCCGCTGGCGTGGGGGATTGCATACTGCCGTGCCGGCTACCCGACAAGCTGCTTCACGAGTACGGCTTGCACAAGCTGAAGATCCGCAGCCCGCTGCTGCGTCGCCGCATGGTGGCCGTCACTCACGCCGCCCGCCACGCGCTGCCGCTGGCCGACACCCTGCTCGCCTCGGCCTTGCAGGTGGCCCGCACCCTCAAGCCGTGACGCAGTGAGATAGCAGCTATGCGCGTGGCTGCATAGCACGGCAGGCGCCTCGTTTTCATACTTCCCTTCATGCCGCCGCACTGGTTGCCGGCCGGCATTCCACGGAGAAGAGAAGACATGAACGCCCCCCTCAGAGACAAGTCGTACTTCGACACGCGCGCCACTAACGAGATGGCCAGGCACCTGCGCAACAGGCCGCGCACCATGCAGGAGACCATGGCCTACGCCTGCCGCATCCTGGCGATGACCGAGCAGGAAGCGGGACTGGCCGGCCAGATCAGTGTGCGGTCGGAGCGCCCCGGCGCCTACTGGACGCTACGCTTCGGCCTCGGCTTCGACGAGGCGACGCCGGACGACTTCATCGAGGTGGACCGAGACCTCAACACGCTGACGGGTGACGGCATGCCGAACCCCGCCACGCGTTTCCATCTGTGGGTGTACGACGCGCGCCCGGACGTCAACTCGATCATCCATACGCACTCGCCCTGGGCCTCGGCACTGGCCGCAGCGCGCCAGCCGCTGGTCATCGCCCAGATGGACATGACGCCGCTGCACGACGATTGTGCATTCCTGGGCGAGTGGCCTGGCGTGCCGATCGCGGACCAGGAGGGCGTGATCATCTCCGCCGCGCTGGGCAACAAACGGTCGATCATCCTGGCGCACCACGGCTACCTCACCGCCGGCCAGACCTGCGAGGAGGCCACCTATCTGTCGGTCTACCTCGAACGCGCCGCGCGCATGCAGATTCGCGCGCAGGCTTTCGGCCCGCTGACGCCCGTGGACGATGCACTCGCCCGCGAGGCCCACGACTACCTGCTCAAACCTTCCATCGTCAACGCCACGTTCTCGTACTGGGCGCGCCAGACGCACGGCATCGCGCCGCTGCCGCCCGCCTGAGTGCCTGCCGCCGGCGCATGGCCGACGGCTTACCCGAATCCAAGGAGCGTTACGATGAACAAGATTCCTGGCGCGCGCTCACGGCGCGCGTATATCACCGCGGGCCTGGCGAGCATGATGGGCACGACGATCGAATGGTATGACTTCTTCCTGTACGGCACGGCTGCCGCACTGATCTTCAACAAGATCTTCTTTCCGTCATTCGATCCCCTGACGGGGACGCTGGCGGCCTTCGCCACCTACTCGGTGGGGTTCTTCGCCCGGCCGCTCGGCGGCATCGTCTTCGGCCATTTTGGCGATCGGATGGGCCGCAAGTCGATGCTGCTGATCACGCTGTTCATGATGGGTATTCCCACGATCCTGATCGGCCTGATTCCGTCGTACGACAGCATCGGCTACTGGGCTGCCGTGGCGCTGGTGCTGCTGCGGTTGCTACAAGGGATTGCGGTCGGCGGCGAGTGGGGCGGCGCGGTGCTGATGGCCGTGGAGCATGCGCCCGAAGGCAAGAAGGGCTTCTTTGGCAGCCTGCCGCAGGCCGGGGTCGCGCCGGGGCTGGTGCTGTCGTCGCTGGCGATGGGGATGGTGGCGACGCTGCCGGAGCAGGACATGCTGACGTGGGGCTGGCGCGTGCCGTTCCTGGCGAGCGTCGTCCTGCTGGCGGTAGGCTGGTTCATTCGCGCCAAGGTGGCCGAGTCGCCGGACTTCGAGCAGATGAAGAAGCAGGGCGACAAAGTGGAAATGCCGGCAATGGTCGTGCTGCGCCAGTATCCGCGCCAGGTGCTGACCGTGGTGGGTGGCCGGCTGGCCGAGGTGACGTGGTTCTACACGGTGGTCACGTTCGCGCTGGCTTATGCCACCGGCACGCTCGGCATTCCCAAGACGGTGATGCTCGACGCCACGGTCTGGGGCGCTGCCATCGCGCTCTTCACCATGCCCCTCTGCGGCATGCTGGCCGATCGCATTGGCTTCAAATGGGTGTTCATGGCCGGTACGGTTGGCATCCTGCTGTTCTCGTCGCAGTTCTTCGACCTGCTGCAGTCGCTGGATCCACGCAATATCACCATCGCGCTCGCCATTGCCATCGGGCTGGTCTACGCCTGCCTCTACGCACCGGAAGGCAGCCTCTTTGCCGCCCAGTTCCCGGCGGAGGTGCGCTACAGCGGCATCTCGATCGCCGTGCAGGTGTCGGGTGCCATCGGGGGCGGCCTGGCGCCTATCGTCGCCACATCGCTGCTGAAGTACGGCGGCGGCAGCCCTACCTATATCGTCTGGTATCTGGGTGCGCTGAGCGTCATCGCGTTCCTGAGTGCCGCCTGCATGCGGGAAACGGCGCTCGGCGGGTTACCCGTGGCGGCGGTCAACGGGAGCCGGCACGTATGAGCCGCGCGAACCGACCTGTCATCGACTATTACTTCTGGATGAATTCGGACTGGGCGTATCTGGGCGCAGACCGGCTCGATGCGCTGGCGCGGCGCCAGGGCGTCGAGATCCGGCATAAGCCCGTGAACCTGCCTGAGGTGTATGCGCGAACCGGGGGCGTGCTGCTTGGCCAACGCTCGCCGGAGCGGCAGCAATATCGCATCACGGAGCTGGTGCGCTGGTGCCGCAAGCTGGATATCCACGTCAATCCGATGCCCAGGTACATGTGCCCGAACGCGGACCTGGCATCCGGCCTCGTCATCGCAGTGGATGCGCTGGGGCTGCCGGTGCTGGAGCTGTACAAGGCCATTCTCCGCGCGCAATGGTGCGAGGAGCGCGATATCTCCTCGGAAACCACGCTACGCGAGATCCTCGCGTCGCAGGGGTTCGATGTGGACGCGACGCTCGCGCGGGCGCGCTCGGCGGAAACCCGGGAGATATACCGGCGCAATACCGACGAAGCCGTGGCCGCCGGGGTGTTCGGATCGCCGTCTTATGTCTTCGATGGGGAGCTGTTCTGGGGCCAGGACCGGCTGCACATGCTGGAGGTGGCTGTCGCGGTGCGTCTGACGGTGTAGGCCTATGGGGGGAGCTGGCGATCCGGCACGTTGCTGCTCGCCAGTTCTTCTCTTGTACGCCTTTGTATCAGGCCGTGTGCGCGATACGCGCCGTGACACTAAGGGGGTAAATACGCCACGAGCGCGATACGTGGGCGGATTTAAATAGCATCCATGGCAGCGCAACGCGACAACGACACAGCGAATCGCTGCCTTGGCATCACTGACAACCGCAAACCGCTCACGCATCCATCAAGGAAACTGATCATGTCCAAGACCCTCACCTCCCGCCTGGTCCTCGCCGTTGCCCTCGCTGCCGCCGCTGTCGGCGCACAAGCTTCCGTCCTCGGTGCCCGCGACCCGTACAGCGATGGCGCCCGCGCCGTGCAGAGCGCGCGGGATGTCTTCAGCGAGGGTGCCCGCTCGACGACGCAAGCCCGCGACCCCTACTCTGAAGGCGCGCGCTCGGCGGACCCGTATCTCGACGGCGCCCGCTCGGTGCAAGACCAGCGCAGTCCGTTCACCGACGGCGCCTACGCCTGACGCCGCGGCTGGAAGCTGAGATTGCGTAGGGGGCTGAAGTGCGATGGTGTTATCGCAACCGCGCCGCCCGCGGCCGGGCCGTCGACGACGCCCCGGCCCGCTCCAGGTCCACCCCTGGCAGCAGGTGCAGCAGCCGCACCAGTTCTGACTGCCGGTGCGTGCCGGTCTTGCGCAGCGTGTCGCGGATATGCACGCGCACGGTATGGGGCGAGAGGAACTCGCGCTCGGCAATTTCGTTCAGCGTTTCGCCGGCGGCGAGGCGGATCGCGATGATGCTTTCCTTCTTCGACAGGCCGAACAGCGAGGTCAGCACGGCGGCGTCCAGCACGGAGCGGGACTCGGAGTTCCCCAGCAGCATCATGGCCGCCGGCAGTTGCCACGGGCCTTCGACCGGCTGGCGCGAAACCAGCGGCATGACGATGATCGGTACCGGCTGGCCGCCCGAGGTGATATGCATCCAGGACCCAGCGGCGGCGCCGCCGTTGCGGCCGCCATGCACGGCGGCCTGGAGCAGGTCGCGCAGCACGCCCTGCAAGGTTTCCGGCCGTGCGCGCAGCACGCCGTTGTCGAGCGCGAGGTTGGCGTCGGCCTGTACCAGCGATTCGGCCCAGCTGTTGGCGTAGCGCACGCGCATGTCGGCCTGGAGCACCATCACGCCGAAGTCGAGGGTATCGAGGCCGGCCAGCCCCAGCGAAGCCAGGCCGCTCAGTTCGAAGTTGCGGTGCTGCATGCGGGCGGCGCGGGCCCAGTGCGGCATCACCTGCGCCAGGCGGCGCTCGCGATGATCGGCGGGCATGAAGTCGTCGCCGCCACCGGGGGTGGCGCTCATCAGCACGCAGACTTCGGAGGTGTCGAATAGCCGCACGCCCCGGGCGAGGCCCATGCAGTCATAGAGGCCGCCGCCGGCTGCCACGGGTCTTGTCAGCAGTTGGGTGTCGGGGCCGGACGCCATGGCGACCGACGCCGGCACGGCGTCTGCGGTGGCGAAGTGTCCGGGCAGGGCGCGCATGCTGTCCGGCATGGTGCCGAGGCTGGTGTAGCAGCCGTTCGGCGTCACGCCCAGGCGTGCATGGCCTGCGAGCTTGTCCCAGATCAGGTAGCGCGGGCTGCCGGTGCAGGTGTAACGGGAAAAGAGGTCGAGCGCCTCTGGCATGGCCGCCACGTCCATGGCGGATTCATAGATGCTATCGACCAGACGATGGAAGACATCGTCGGCAGACGGGTGTTCGCCCATTCTCATTTCCCCCGGTGGCAAACGCCTTTTCCTCAGGACCACTGCGGCGAGGCGTGGTCCCCTGTTTTATGTTTGGATACTGCCGGCCGGAGGTTGGCCGGCCGTCACGACGATGATCCCGCACAAGCCTTGCATCGGGCCATCCCGCCTTGGGAGGGAGCCGGGCACGGGCGCGGTCCCGGCCGATGTGGCGCGGGCTCGCGTGATAGTAATGCGCGTTCCTCGATATTTAAAGCATTCCTGGCGAATGTTCCGGCTCCGCATTGCACAAATGCGACAACTTTGTGACATCTGGGGACCATGCAGCACAACCGCCCGCCATCAAGCCGATTTCCCGGCGGCCCGCGTGACGAATTCGACGCCTGGCGGGGCGGCCTCCGCGCCGGTCTTGCCGCCGGCACCATCCAGGCTGATCCCGCCGTTATCCACGCGCACGGTCAACTGCGGTGCGGCCATGCGGATGCCGGCTTCGTCGAAATTGCGCTTCAGCCGCATGTTGAAGCCCCGCGTGATCTCGGCCTGCATCAGCGGCCTGGTCTTGAACTGCGCCAGCACCACGATGCCGTTGGGGTCGAAGCGGTCGAGCCCGAGAATGTCCAGCCCTGAGAGCAGGTTGCGGCTGTAGCGGTGGTCGCGGGCCAGCTCGGCGCCGGTGGCCCGGATCACCTCGGTGGCGCGGTCGATATCGCTCTCGTAGCCCACCGCAATGCTGAACACGGCGAAGGCATAGCCGCGCGACAGGTTTTTCACCGCCTTGATCTGGCTGTACGGCAGCGTGTGCAGCGCGCCCTTGCCGTCGCGCAGCTTCACCGTGCGGATGGTCATGCCTTCCACCACGCCGGCGTGGTCGGGCAACTCGATCGAATCGCCGATGGCGATGGAATCCTCGATCACGATGAACAGGCCGGTGATCAGATCCTGCACCAGGCTCTGGGCGCCGAAGCCGATGGCCAGGCCGACCACGCCGGCGCCGGCCAGCAGCGGCGTGACGTTGACACCCAGGTTGGCCAGCACCGCAATCATGGCGATGACCAGCAGCCCCACGAACGACGCGTTGCGCACCAGCGGCAGGATGGTCTTGGCGCGCAGGCTCGGTTGCTGGCCGCGCCCGTGGCCCGGTGTGAGGGTCTGGGTGATGGCGGTGTCGATCAGCAGCCAGACCAGCCACGCCAGCAGCACCACCCCGACCACGCTGAGGATCGATTCGGTGATATGCCGGCCCAGCGTGGTGGAATCCGCCAGGCGGATGATCGACGAATTCCAGACACGCGCCACCAGCTCGACGAACGCCATCCAGATGATGACCCGCACCAGCGCAATGCCGAAGCGGGCAAAGCGCTGGATATAGGCCGAGCGCCGGCGGTCCCGCAGGCGCGGGGCGCGCACCGTGGCCTTGGGCGAGCGGCCCGCCACCAGGGTCAGCAGCAGCGCCGCCACGAACAGTGCCACGGTGAGCACGGCGCGGCGCAGGAACTCGTCGGCGTGCCCGGTAGCCATGATGGTGCCGACCACGGAGGACAGCACCACGGCCAGCATCGGCAGATACCAGGCGTGCCCGGCCAGGCGCAGCAGGTCCACGATGGCCGGGTGGGCCTGCCGGAATGCCAGCGGCCGCAGCGCAATCAACTGGCCGACGGCACGGCGGAAACGCACCGCGAAGAAGGCAATCAGGATGGCGGCGAGGATGTTGGCGAAGGTGCCGACGAGTGCGGCGAGATTGACGCCCAGCGCGGTCACCACGCGGGGATCGGTGCTGGCCTCGCCCAGCGCGGCCAGCGCACCGGTTACGAAGAGCAGCCACGGCGAGTGCTTGAGCAGGTCTCGCACGGCGTTCGAGCGGTGCGCGGAGTGGAACAGCGCGAAGATCACCTGGCACGTGGCGGACATAATCGCGCCGGCCACGATCGCATACGCCACCATCACGCCGCCCATGCTGGCGGGCGTACGGCCGTAGACCTTGTACGCGAGCAGTACGGTCATCGCGAATGCCACGACCCACGGCCCGATCCGGCGCAGGAAATAGATGCCGACGTCTATCCATGACGGCACGGAGGGCAGGTGGGCCGGTTGCGCGGGCCGCAGGCGGTTCCGGTGGATGCGCCGCGACAGCTCCCAGAGCAGCCAGCCGGTCAGCGCCCAGCCGGCGAGGATGGTGGCGAACTCACGCACGGACACGCTCGCCGGGCGGGTGTCCTGGATGGTCAGCGCCTCGCGCCATTCCTGCCCGGCGAACTGGATGCGCCAGCCCCAGTATTGCCACGCGCCATGGTCTTTGCCCGGCGCCTTGTCGATTTCCTCGAGAGCCTTGGCGACAGCGCCAAGCAGTCCGGGCGAGGGCGCGGACGCAGCCGCGACATCCGACGCGGCAACGGGGGCCGAGGCGCCATCCGCCACGCCGCGCCGCAGCGTCTGTAGTTGATTCAGGAGATTCTGGCGCTCGGTGTCGTTCTGCAACGTGGCGATGACCTGGTCCAGCGACTGCGCGAGCGCCGCGCTGGCGGGCGCGGCAGCGGGTGGCGAGGCCGGGGCGGTCTGCTTCTGCGTGCCCAGGGCGAGCGCAGCCAGCGGGCTGCCGGCGGCGTGGGCAGCCAGCGGCAGCACACAAGCAAGCAACAGGAAAAGCCAGGCCAGCCAGTCAGGGCGATGCGAGATACGGGGCATGAAAGGGGCGCAGCGGCAGGGGCCTCAGCCGCGTGTGGGGCGAAAAGACAGGATCGCGCCACTGTAGCGCATCGCCCGCGCCGGTGCGTGATGGCGCGTGATGGCGCCGGTATAGCGGGTATCGACGAAAATTCAAAAAAACTGAATAAGTAATTGGAACTTCGTCTCCGTATCAATCACTTTGGAAGCCTAATATTCAACCCATGGACGGCGCACACAGGCCAAAGACAAGGCAAGACGATGTGGCGGCCGACCAGAAGACATTCAAATTCACTTAATGACATATCGGAGAGAAATCATGACCAAGACCACCGCCCTCAAGATCGCCGCTTCCCTGGTCGTTTCGCTGGCCACCCTCGGCGCCGCCCAGGCTGGCACCGTGCCCGCCGATCAGTACGGCTACCAGTTCCGCACCGGCGCGCCGGCAGACCAGTACGGTTACGGCTTCCGCACGCACGACGCCTTCACCGATGGCGCGCGCAGCTTCGACCCGTATCTGGACGGCGCGCGTGGCTGATGCCCGAAGCCCGGTCGCTGGGAAAAAGGCGCCGTGCCTGTCGCACGGCGCCTTTTTCCTTTTTCCCTTTTTCCATTGGCGTCAGGGCAGGACCGGCTGGGCCACCGCCCGCGCGATGATCGCATCGGCATCGCGCTGCAGCAGGAAGCGTTGCGCCACGAGGTCGTTGGCGGCCGCCGTCACCGCGGCCACGTAACCGGCCTGGTTTGTATACAGCGATTCGAGCGAGGGCCGTCCGTCGCCGGCCGAGACACGCGCCGCCTCGGTCTTGTGGAACGGGAGGAATGAGCCCGTCAGGTTCGACAGATCCACGATACCGGGCGTGGCGACATAGTTGAACTCCACGCTGGTGCCGAGCGGCGCGCGCGCCTCCACGCTGTGGATGCCGGCCTTCGGGATACCCGTGGAGGCGTCCACCTGCGGCACCAGGATCGCGTAGTCGCGGTTCAGGTAAGCAGGCGGCAGCATCGTGGCAATGCCGGACTCGTCCTCGCGCCGGTACTGCGGGCCGAAATCGAGCAACGGATAGCGGTTGTAGCGCGCCAGGTACTGGAAGTCAGGCACCGCCGTTTGCACGCCGCTCACGGCCCACGTCACGCCCTTCATGGCGGGGAAGGCCACGTCGGCCGGGCGTACCAGCGAACCATCGGCCAGTGCCGGCACCTGGCTCGCCGGCGGGGTGGTGCCGCGCACGACCCAGTCTTCGAGGTCGATGAACAGCGCGCGGAACGTATCGTTATGCTGGATCACCGTGCCCGCCGGGTAGACGTTGCGCGTCGGCGCGAAGCTGATGCTGGCCGTGCCACCTGCCCCGCCGTGCTGGGCGCCCGCGTAGTAATAGATGCGGGCGTTGTCCGGCTGCTTCAGGTCGGCGAAGCCGTTGGCGTCGGTCAGCACCGGGGAGCCCTGCAATTGCCAGAACTCGGTGCCGGACAGGCCGAGGAAGAACTTCGGGCAGGTGTTGGACGCCGAGCAGCGCGCCATCACACCGCCCTTGGTGCCAGAGATGTCGTCCACGTAGTCCTTGTCGAGGCCGCGCGGTGCGGTCTGGCCGAATGCCGTGTGGTCGGTGCGCAAGCCGCCCCCGCCGCCGGGCACGGCAAAGCGCGTATTGATATTGGTCTGGCGTGCCGCCACGTGGGCGTAGATGCCGTCGAACACCTTCGAGCCGTCCAGCGCCTGGTTGAAGCCCAGGTGCAGGAACGTCTTCATCGCATTGCCGGACTGCGACGTCCCCTGGCCCAGCGCGTGAGTGATGCGGCCCGCCACCGGATTGGGCGTGCCGGCACTGTCCGCGGCCTTGCTGCGGAAGAAGCTCACGGTGTCCCGCAGCGCGGCCAGGCCCACGCCCATCACCTTCGGGTCCTTCGCCACGTACACGAGTTCGTAGAGATACTTCGGATCGAAGCCGCCGCGCAGGCAGATGCTGGCCGGGTCGGGCGTGCCGGGGAAGGCGTTGGCGCCGGCGTCGCAGGTGGCGAATTTCCAGTCGCTGGCGGGAATCGCCACGCGCGCATCGGTCTCGTTGACGCGCCGCGTGAGCGAGTAGCCGGGCTGGGTGTTGTCGAGGCTGGCCGGCGCGTAGGGGATCATGGTGCCGTTGAACACGCCGCCGGGCAGGGTCATCGCCGGCGCGGCCGCGCCTGGCACCAGTTCGGTCCGATAGGTGCCCGTGATCGAGGTGCCATCGGCATTCTTCGCCACCGGCACCGTCACGGTCAGCCGCGCCGGGCTGGACTTCGGCACATCGCCCTGCCAGGCCGAGTACAGCAGCACGTAGCCGCGCTCCAGGTAGACCGCGTCGCTCGGGCTCGCGGTGGGGTTGACCATGGTCAGGATATTGCCGCGATTGGGCGCGTCGTAGCGCAGCACGCCGCTGGCCTTGCTCATGTCCTTGGGCTTGAGCATGACGAAGTCGGCCGAGTACTCGACCATGCCGTTTGCGTTGACGGGCGCCAGCGCCAGGTCCTGGATGATGGCGTTCCTGGGGTCCTTCGGATCGACCTCGCCGCTGATGGTGCCCGTCAACTGCTCGTACTGCCCCACGCTGCCGTAGCTGCCCGCGAAGTCCTGTGTGCCGGTGATCTTGAGCGTCTGCGTGGGCGCATGCGTCTGGGGCGTGCCAGCGCCACCGCCGCCACTGTTCCCGCCGCCGTTGTTGTCGTCGCTGCCACCACAGGCCGTCAACATGGCCATGGCGCCCGTCAGGGCGAGCGCCACCGCGTGCCGCATCGGTGCACGTGCTTGCATCGTCTGTCTCCTCGTTGTCGTTCGGGAATTGCTTGCGTGGCAGCCCGTGAGGATTGCCGCGCGCGGTCGCCGCCCGTTCGTGCGCACCGCTGTCGAAGTGAGAGCAGTGTAGGAGTGACCGATTAAGCTGATAAATTGATTGTTTGGATGAATTGATCGAGGATGTAGATCGATGGTCAGCGGCACGCCGGGGGCAACGCGCTGCGCGGCGTTCCGCTACCATGACGCTCTCAACGTACGGAGCGCACCGATGCCTTCGATCGACACCCTGCTGACTTTCCTCGGGATTGCCGTTCTGCTGAGCCTTGCGCCCGGCCCTGACAATATCTTTGTGCTGCTCCAGTCGGCCATGCACGGCACGCGCGCCGGGCTGACCGTGGTGCTCGGTCTCTGCACCGGACTGCTCGTGCACACGGCGGTGGTGGCGGTGGGGCTGGCCGCGCTGCTGGCGGCGTCGGCGTTGGCCTTTACGGTCCTCAAGATCGCCGGGGCGCTCTATCTGGTCTGGCTGGCGTGGCAGGCGTTTCGCGCGCCGGTGGGGGAGATGGCACCGCAACATGCCGATGGGCATCCGCCCCGCCGCATGTACTGGCGTGGTGTGGTGATGAATCTCACCAATCCCAAGGTGGTGATCTTCTTCCTGGCCTTCCTGCCGCAGTTCGTGGTGGCCGAGCGCGGGCACGTCGCGCTGCAGTTGATGGTGTTCGGCTTCGTGTTCATCCTCGCCACGCTGCTGGTCTTTGGCGCGATTGCGTGGTTCTCGGGCGTGTTCGGCCGGGTGCTGATGCGCTCGGCCCGCGTGCAGCGGGCGATGAACTGGTTCGCCGGCACGGTGTTCCTCGCGCTGGCGGGGCGCCTCGCGCTGTCGCAGCGCTGAGGCGGGTAGCCTGAAGCGGGCGTCTCAGGCGAAGGTGATCGCCTTGCGGCGCTCGGCGTGCTCAAGGTGCGGCACGCTGTTGAAGCTCAGCAACCGCTGGGTGCCGCGTCCCACAATCAGTTCGCAGAAGCCGGTATTGCGGAACTGCAGGTTCAGTTCGATGGCGGTCTGCGTCGGCGCGCCAAGCAGGTCGGCCACGGCGCGGCCGATGGCGCCGCCCGAACTGACCACGAGCAGCGCATCCTCGCGCGCCGCGCCCTCGGTGGCATGCGCCAGCGCAGACTGCATGCGGGCGCCGAAATCAGTCCAGGTCTCTGGCATGCCGGTCAACGAGTCCTGCGTCCAGGCCGCGAACGCCGCGCGGAACGTGCGCCAGTAGTCCTGGTAGTCGCCGTTCTGATGCGCGCGATGATCGGCCCCCTGGGTGAAGCTGCGATACAGCGCCTCGCCGTCGTATTCATTGAGGCCGGGATGGGACGCCACAGGGGTATCGGCTGCCCCCATGCCGGCGAGGATCTCGGTGGCGGTGTCCTGCTGGCGCACCAGCGTGCCGGCCACCACGCGCCGGAAGCTGACGCCCCGGTCGCGGAAATACTCGCCCAGCCAGCGCGCCTGCTGGCGGCCCACGTCAGACAGGCAGTCGTAGTTGGCGGCCCCGAACGAGGCTTGTCCGTGACGGACCAGGAATAGCGTTGCCATGGGAAGGCGGCGTCTCGCGCCGGAAAATCATCGTGAGACGGATTCTAGAAGCCTGCCCCCCGCCCGCAAAGCAAGCTGCTCCCGAATTCATACCGGCCATCGCCGCGCTGCATTGTCCGGCGCGGGGGTGGCGGCCCGGAGGTGGCGGCCCGGGTCAGTCCAGCGTCACTCCGGTGTCGGCGGCCAGCTTCAGGGCCACCGGCAGGTAGGCCTTGTAGGCGCGCGCTGCTTCCGCCGGGGTGTTGCCGATGGGCTCGGCGCCCATCTCGTCGATCTTCGCCTGGAACTCGGGCGACTTGACCAGCGCGACGACCTCGCGGCCCAGCTTCTCGACGATGGCTTCGGGCGTCTTGGCGGGCGCCATCAACGTGGTCGGCCCGACGATCTTGTACGCCTCATCGCCATAGCCCGCTTCGGCGAAGGTCGGCACATCGGGCATGCCGCGGGCGCGCGTGGTGCCGGACACCGCCAGTGCCCGCAGCTTGCCGGTGGCGACGTACTGCCGCAGCGTGGTCACGGAACTGATGGTCATGTTGACCTGCCCGGCGAGCAGGTCGGTGACCAGCGGGCCTTCGCCGCGATACGGCACGTGGAGGATATCCACGCCGTAGGTCTTGTCCATATAGGCCTGGATGGTGTGCGGCAAGGTGCCGGGCCCCCATGAGCCCATCCGCAGCTTGCCCGGCGACTGCTGCGCGTAGGTCAGCAACTCCTTGACGGTCTTCGCGGGCACCGTCGGGTTCACCGTCAGCACGGTGCGCGCCATCGCAATGTCCGAAAGCGGCCGCAGGTCGGTGCGGGGGTCGTAGGGCAGCTTCTTGTATAGCGCGATGTTGGACGTGATCGGCCCGGGAATCGTCATCAGCAGCGTATAGCCGTCCGGGGCGGACTTGGCGACGAAATCCGTGCCGATGATGCCGCCCGCGCCGCCCTTGTTCTCCACGACGACGGTCTGGCCCAGGCGCTTGGACAGCCCGTCGGCCACCTGGCGCGCCAACGTGTCGGTCAGGCCACCAGCGGGATACGGCACGATCAGGCGAATCGGTTTGGTCGGGTAGTCGCCTTGCGCATGCGTGGCCAGTGAAACCAGCCCGAGCATGACGCCGGCAACGCGCGCGGCCAGTCTCCTGCGGGACGCGATGGAATGCTTCATGGTGTTGTCTCCACGTTATATCCGGCCTGAAAACAGGCGGCGCCGCTATGTTGCGGCGAGATCGGACGGGCCCCATTGGGGGCAGGGCCGTCCGGGTAAGCGGGATGAAGCGGGGAAGCGGGGTGAAGCGAGGCGGTGACGGTACGGCGGGCGGGGGCGTTCAGAGGTCCAGGTAGCTCGCCACCATGCGCGTGAGTTCCACGGGCAGCCGTTCATCGGCAAGCGTGAGCGGGCCGGGGTCGTTCAGCACGGCGTTGACGATCATGCCGAAGACCACCTGCATCGCAAAGCGCACGCGCTGCTCGGCTTCCTCGGCAGGGACGGGCAGGCGCGGCACCAGCAGCGCCACGAGCCGGTCGACGATTTCCTGGCCGTTCTTCTGATGCGGCAGCCATTCCTCGGGGCGCGTGGTGGCGTGCTTGAGTGATGCGCGAATCACGCCCCGGTTGTTGTGGCAGCCGGTCAGCAGGAAGCGCATCGTCTTCTCGACGATCTGGCGCGGCGGCGTCTCGCCCCAGCGCCCTTCGTCCAGATAGCGCGCCACGGAGGCGTCGGTCTCTTCCATCACCAGCGTGCGCAGCGCATCGAAGAACGCCATCTTGTCGCGGAAGCGTCCGTAGAAGGCGCCCACGGACACCTGGCAGGCGGCTGCAATCTGCGCCACCGAGACGGCGGCGAAGTCGCGCTGCGCCAGCAGCTCGCGGCCGGCGGTCAGCAGGGCCTGTTCGGTTTCCTTGGCGCGACGCTGGCGGGGTGGCTGGAGAATCGAGGGGGTGTCGATGCGGGGGAAGGCAGTGGACGGCGAGTTGCTATTCGTCACACTCGGAAAGGAAGCTTGCATGGCGGTTTCCGTATTCGAATTCGGATTCGGTTCTATTGTTCGCACATTACGGTTTCCTATACCGCAGCGTCAAGTTGGGGTTTACGATCCGGATTCGGCCTTGCGGGGCAGTCCCGCGCACTGGCCGACCAGTGTCTGCACGCAGCAGGCATTGCCGCTCCATTCCCCGCCGGTGACCTTGCCGTTGGCGCCGGCCAGCAGCTTGCGCTGGCATCGTGCCGTGGTGGCGGGTGGCTCAAGCTGCGCATCGCGCGGGCCGCTGCCAGGCGGGTGCGCCGTCGGCAATTCGTCGATCCATATATAGGCGGTGCCCGCCGGCGTGCTCTGCACGGACTGCGGCGGGCCCCACTGGGCCTGCACCTGCTCGACGGGCGCGCCCTGCCAGGATGCGAAGATCCGATGCATGGCGCCGCCATCGACGCCGGTGCAGCCAATGGTTACGCCAGCCGCGCAGAGCACGGCGGCGGCGAAAGGAAGGCGGGGCAACGCGGGCATGGCGGCTCCATCTAGGTAGCGAACCCTCCTCGGCAGACTAGCCGAGTGGGCGCCCAGGTGGCAACGCGCCAATGCGCGCCGCCGCACATTGCTTGCCGGCCCCGATCAGGCGAACAGGGTGAGGGTTTGCGTATCCGAGGAACGTTCGGTTGTCCGGGCTGGTCGCTTGATCGAAGGGCCGGGGGTGCGCGTGGGCGCCGGCGGCTCCGGCGGCGTCAGCGCAAACGGCCGGGACGACGCGAGCGGCACCGCTGAGGCGCGCAGGGCATCCAGGCGCGGCGCGAGGATCTGGTAGGTATCGACATCGAACCTGGCCGGCACGGCGAGCAGGGCCGCCGCCGCGTCGAGGTCCGGCACGGACCCGAGGTAGCACCAGTTCTCCAGCACGTGCCACGGCTGCTGCGGATGATCCAATTCCCGCCACGCCACCGCGCCCGCGAACGGCCACGGCTGCAACGCCAGCGTGGCGATGGCGGCCATCGTCCGTTCCCGATGCGCCGCGCGCGATTCGTCGCCCGTGCAGGCGCCCGCGCAGCGATGCAGCTGTCGCGCGAAACATGGATTGCCGCGCCGGTGCGTGGGCTCAAGCATCAGCGTGGTCAGGCAGAGCGTGTGTTCCTCCGCCAGTTCGCGCAGGCGGGCCTGGGCTGCGGCGCGGCTGCCGAACGCGCCATAGAGATTGGCATGGCGGCTGAAATCCACGTGCCGGTCCGAGCGCAGGCGCGGCACGGGCAGGCCATCGGGCATTTCCCACGAGAACAGCTCGCTGTTCTGGCGCAGCAACTGGTTGTGCAGCGGCTGCAGTGACTTGACCAGCTGCGCCTCCATCAGCAGCGCGCCGACTTCCCCGCCGGTTTCGTGCCACGCCACGCGCCGCACACCCCGCGCCAGGCGCATCTCCTTCTCGTGGCGATGGTCGCCCGAGAAATGGCTCTTGATGCGCTGGCGCAAGTGAATGCTCTTGCCGACATAGAGCGGCGCGTCCTCGTCACCATAGAACAGATAGACGCCGGGACGATCGGGCACCTCGTCGAGCGCGGTCTCGGACAGGCCGGCCGGCAGGCTCGCCTGCTTCACCAGCGACTTGACGGCGGATTCCACCAGATCCACGGAATACAGACCATGCAGCTTCTGCCAGAACTGCCAGAGCAGTTCGGCGTCCGCCAGCGCGCGGTGACGCCCCTTGGGCGTCAGGCCGAAGCGGGCGATCAGCGCGTCCAGCCCATGGCGCTCCACCGACGGGAACAGCGCGCGCGACAGCCGCACTGTACAAAGGACGTCGGCGCGGAAGGTGATGCCGGCGCGCCGGAACGCATTCTTCAGGAAGCCGTAGTCGAAGCGCGCGTTGTGGGCCACGAAGAGGCGCCCCTGCAGCCGCTCCGCCAGCGACTCGGCAATCGACTCGAACGTGGGCTTGCCGCGCACCATTGCTTCAGTAATGCCGGTCATGCCCTGGATGAACGACGGGATGCTGGCCTGCGGGTCTAGCAGCGTGTCCCACTCCTGGATGCCGTCGGGGCCGACTTCGACCACGCCAATCTCGGTAATGCGGTCGCGCTGGGCATCGGCGCCCGTGGTTTCCAGGTCGACGAATACGATCGGCCGCGCGAGGGCGGTGGCGAGCGAGTGCGCATCGAGGGCGCCGGCGTCGCGGCTCGCGAGGCGTTCGGGCACGTAGGTCATCAGGTCTGGCGGTGTCGTCATGGGGCGATTCTACTGCGCCCGAAAATTCTTTTGCGAAACCCCTTGCCAGCCTGCGCTGGCTCCCTTAATATTCGCCCCCTCGCAACACAAACCGCGCTGCAAACGCAGCAGCGACAAGGGTTGCGGGGTTGATGGGTGGTCGGGCTGAGCAGTTTTGCAGCGCTGACTGCAGCGAAAAAAACTTCGCTGACCTGTTGACGAAACGTAGATAGTTCTTCATA
>NZ_CAJPVH010000024.1 GCF_905397395.1 Cupriavidus campinensis | reverse complement strand
GACGCCGCGCTGCGCCGGCTGGCGCCCCCGGCCACCGAGGTCACGCCGCCGCCGCAGCCTCCGCCGCCCAAGCCCCTGTCGGCACAATCCCCAGACAAGGGCGATACCGGGCGGTAGAACCCGCCGCCTTCCCGCCCAATCCGTCAAGCCGCGTGTTTCCCGATGGTGGAGCGCGCGCCGCATGAGAAAATTGCCCTATGCCACCCCCCTCCAGGAAAACCGGCGCCGTGCCGCGCGCCGATGAAGCCGCCACGCTGGCCGACGACGGTCCGGCGCGCTCGCACGTTGCCGAGCGCCAGGAAGCGCGCCGCCGCCAGATCCTGGATGCCGCCGCCCAGCTCTTCTACACCAAGGGCTACCCCGGCATGACCATGAACGACCTGTGCCGGGCGCTCGGGGTGACCAAGCCGGCGGTCTATTACTACTTCGCTGACAAGTACGAGATCTTCGACATCCTGTGCCGCGAGTCGGCCCAGACCTGCCTGCCGGTGATCCGCGAGACAGCCGACCCGGCACTGCCCGTGCGCGAGCGCCTGCACGCCTGCCTGCTGGAGATGGCGCGGCGCTGCGTGCGCTGCCACGTGGCGGCGGCGCTGAGTTTCCGCGACAACCAGTACCTGAAGCCGGACACCGTGGCGTGGCTCAACACCATGGCGCGCGATTTCTACCGCGACCTCTACGGCCTGCTCGAGGAAGGGCGCGCCACCGGCGTGTTCGCGTTCGGGGATGCCCGCGTGACCGCGCATTCCATGGGCGGCGTGATCGGCTTCATGTACACCTGGCACGAGCCCGGGCGCATGGACGAGGAAACCCTCGCCCAGGAGCTGGCGTCAAACATGATGAAGCTGGTGCTGCCGAGCTGAGGGCGAGCCGAAGCCAGCAGCGTCGCTGGGTGACAGGGCGCTAGGGGTATTCCCTCGCGGCTCGCGCCGAGTGGCGCATAATTCACGATTTCACGATTCCGGTGGGTGGAGGACTTCGTCTAACGTGTTGTCTGGCGGGGCGTGCACGTTTAGCATTCCCAAAAAATCGAACGATCATTCAGAAATTCAGGAGACGGTATGGAAAAGCTGTGGCTGAAACATTATCCGGCGGGCGTACCGGCAGAGATCGACGCCAGTCAGTTCCGTTCGCTGGCCCAGTTGCTCGAGGAATCGTTCCGTACCTACGCCGACCGCCGCGCCTTCATCTGCATGGACCGCGCCATTACCTATGGCGAGCTGGACCAGCTGTCCAGGCACTTCGCGGCCTGGCTCCAGTCGCGCGGCCTGCGCCCCGGCGCGCGCGTGGCCATCATGATGCCGAACGTGCTCCAGTACCCGGTGGTGCTGGCCGCCGTGCTGCGCGCCGGCTACGTGGTGGTCAACGTCAACCCGCTCTACACGCCGCGTGAACTGGAACACCAGTTGAAGGACAGCGGCGCCGAGGCCATCGTCATCCTCGAGAACTTTGCCGCCACGCTCCAGGCCGTGCTGCCGGCCACGCCGGTGAAGCACGTGGTGGTGGCCAGCATGGGCGACATGCTCGGCACCGTGAAGGGCGCCGTGGTCAATTTCGTCGTGCGCAACGTCAAGAAGATGGTGCCGGCGTGGGAGCTGCCGCACTGCGTGCGCTTCAACGACGTGCTGGCCGAGGGCGCCAACATGACGCTGAAGCCGGTGGACACCGGCCCGGACGACATCGCCTTCCTGCAATACACGGGCGGCACCACGGGGATCTCGAAGGGCGCCACGCTGCTGCACCGGAACATTGTGTCGAACGTGTTGCAATCCGAAGCCTGGATGCAGCCGGCGCTGGCCAAGGGCGCACCGATCGACCAGGTCATCACGATCACCGCGCTGCCGCTGTATCACATCTTCGCGCTGACGGTCTGCTGCCTGCTGGGCATGCGCAGCGGCGGGCTGAGCATCCTGATTCCGAACCCGCGCGACATCCCGGGCTTCGTCAAGGAACTCCAGAAGTACAAGTTCAACATGTTCCCGGCAGTGAACACGCTCTACAACGCGCTGCTGAACCATCCGGACATCGGCAAGGTCGATTTCTCGGGCCTGCGCGTGGCCAACGGTGGCGGCATGGCGGTGCAGGAGGCGGTGGCCAAGAACTGGCTGGCCAAGACCGGCTGCCCGGTCATCGAGGGCTACGGGCTGTCCGAGACCTCGCCGTCGGCCACCTGCAACCCCACGGACACGGACATCTTCTCGGGCACCATCGGCCTGCCGCTGCCTTCCACCGAGGTGTCGATCCGCGACGACGACGGCAACGAACTGCCGCTCGGCCAGCCGGGCGAGATCTGCCTGCGTGGCCCGCAGGTGATGGCCGGCTACTGGAATCGCCCGGACGAGACGGCCAAGGTCATGACGCCGGACGGCTTCTTCAAGACCGGCGACATCGGCATCATGGACGAGCGCGGCTACACCAAGATCGTCGATCGCAAGAAGGACATGATCCTGGTGTCGGGCTTCAATGTGTATCCGAACGAGGTCGAAGGCGTGGTCGCGGAGTGCCCGGGCGTGCTGGAAGTGGCTGCTGTCGGGGTGCCGGACCAGCATTCGGGCGAGGTGGTGAAGCTGTTCGTGGTGAAGAAGGACCCGGCGCTGTCCGAGGCCGATGTCATCGCGTTCTGCAAGGAACGGCTCACCGGCTACAAGCGGCCGAAGTACGTCGAGTTCCGCACCGAGCTGCCCAAGACCAACGTCGGCAAGATCCTGCGTCGCGAACTGCGCGACAGCCGCAAGGCGGCGTAATCCGCTGCATAAGCCGCTGCGTCATCCGCTTCCATCAGCCGGGTGCCCTCAGCACTCGTTCGAGGGCGCGATCAGCGGCTGGGGCGCGCCGTCCGGATAGATCACGCGGGCGCAGGCGCCCGGCTCCAGGCCGGCCAGCGCCGGCGCGTTGACGTTCACCACAGTGCCGTCCGCGGCCTGCACCTTGTACAGGAACAGGTCGATCTGCTGCGGCGGCCGGCGGTTGAACAGCTGCGTCAGGTCGATCGAAAATCCCAGTCCCACGGCGCCGCCGCCGTGCCCGCCTCCGCCGCCGACACCGGCGGCTCCCACGCCCACGCCATAGCCGGGGTAGCCGCCCCCATCGGGCACCTCCACACGGGTCAGGTACGTCCTCTCGATCACGCGGCCCAGCTTGATCGTGGCGTTTATGGGCGTCACCTGCGGCGCCACCTGCGGGGCGGCTGGTGACGTCGGGGCGCAGCCGGACAAGGCTGCCGCCACGGCGGCCGTGGCAAGGGTCAGGATCGGGCGGAACAGGGTTTTCATGGCATCTCAGCCGGTAAGGCTGGTCTTGAGCCGGCCCAGCAGGCGGAACAGCGCGCGGCGGTCCGTCTCGGCCAGTCCGGAAAACAGTTGTTCCACCCAGGCCTCGTGCGCGCGGGCCATGCGCGAGAACGCTTCGCGGCCGGCAGGGGTCAGGCGGATCAGGTAGGCGCGGCGGTCCGTGGGCAGCGCCTCGCGCGTGACCAGGCCCTCCTGCTGGAGCTGGTCGGTGATGCCGGTGACGTTGCCGCCGGTCACCATCATCCGGCGGGACAACTCGCCCATCTTGAGGCCCTCGGGGTGGCGGTCGAGCTGGGACATCAGGTCGAAGCGCGGCAGCGTGACCGCGAACTCCTGGCGCAGCCGCGAGCGGATGTCGCCCTCCACGAGGTTGGTGCAGGTCAGCAGGCGCAGCCAGAGGCGCAAGGCCTCGTGGCTGGTCTCGCCGACGCGGGTCTCGAGATCTACCGGCGCAAGGTCGGCACTCGGGGGCGCCGCGTGGGCTGTGGGCGAAGTGGGCATTGCGATACCAGGACAGGCAAAACGTTTGATGCCTCAAGTATATGCGCTGGGCTGGTGCAATGCCCCGGGGATCGGCGCCCTTAGTTGGCGCCCTCAGTTGACGTCCTTAATCGACCTTGGCGCCCGAGTCCTTCACCACCTTCGCCCATTTGGTCGTTTCGGCCCGGATGAACGCGGCGAACTGCTCGGGCGTGTTGCCGACCGGATCGGCGCCCTGGGCCAGCATGCGCTCCCGCACGGCCGGCGTGGCCAGGCTCTTGGCCACTTCCTGCTGGATGCGGTGGACGATGTCGCCTGGCGTGCCAGCCGGCGCCAGCAGGCCGAACCACGAGCTGGCCTCGAAGTTCGGCAGCTTGGCGGCCGCCGCCACGGTCGGCAGGTCAGGCAGGGCCGGCGACGGCTTGGCGCTGGTCACGGCCAGTGCCTTGAGCTTGCCGCTCTTGATCAGTTGCATCGACGAGGGCAGGTTGTCGAACATCAACTGCATGGTGCCGCCGGACAGGTCGGTGAGCGCCGGGCCGCTGCCACGGTACGGGAAGTGGACCATGAAGGTCTTGGTCTGGGTCTTGAACAGCTCGCCGGCCAGGTGGATGGACGTGCCGTTGCCGCTCGAGGCCATGTTCAGCTTGCCCGGATTGGCGCGCGCGTAGGCGATCAGGTCATTCACGCTGTTGATCTTGTTCTGCTGCGCGAAGGCCGGGTTCACCACCAGCACGTTCGGCACCGACGCCACCTCGGTGATCGGCACGAAATCCTTGATCGGATCGAACGGCAGCTTGGCGTAGAGCGACTGGTTGATGCCGTGCGTGCCGACGGTGCCCATCAGCAGGGTGTAGCCGTCCGGGGCGGATTTGGCGACGATGTCCGTGCCGATATTGCCGCCCGCGCCGGGTTTGTTGTCGACCACCACGTTCCAGCCTGGCAGCTTGGACAGTTCGGCGGCCACGGCCCGCGCGAGGATGTCGGTGGTGCCGCCGGCCGGGAAGGGCACCACGAGGCGGATCGGCTTGTTCGGGTACGGATCGGCGGCAAACGCGGTGGACGCGGGCAGGGCGAGGGAAGCCAGGGCGGCGGACAGCAGCAGCGCAAGGGCGCGCCGGCGGGGGTGGTGCATGAGGGGTCTCCTGTTGGCGGCCGGCTGTCTGGTCTTCCGGTCTCGGGGCCATTCTAGTCTTGCCAGCACCACTTCGCGGATGAGGTGAAGCCCTTACCGGTCATGCCACGCCATGCCACGGAAACGAAAAAAGGCGCCCGCAGGCGCCTTTCCTCCCCAAACTGCCTCAGGTCAGAACTTGTGGCGGACACCGAGTGCCACGCCGATCTGGCTGTTCTTGCCCTGTTGCATGAAGTAGCCGTTGGCGAAGCTCACGGCCGAGGTGTCGAAGTTCAGGCCCGAGTTCTTGGCGTAGCCGGCCGTCAGGTAGACGTCGGTGCGCTTCGAGAAGTTGTAGTCGGCGATGAAGCTGACCTGCCACGGGTTGGCCGGGTTGTCGGCGACGAAGGCGTTGGAGGCGCGCAGCGTCTTCAGGTCGTCATAGAAGTACGCCAGCGTCAGGCCCAGCGGGGCGGTGACCTGGTAGTTCAGGCCGGCCCAGTAGTAGTTGTCGCGCTGGAGCGTGTTGCCGCCGTTGTCCTCGATCAGGCCGTAGCGGTAGCCCAGCATCGCCTTGAACGGGCCGAACGTGTAGCTGCCGGCCGTGCCGATCTTGCGCGACTTGCCCGCCGAGCCGATCGTGGTGGCGGGACGCCATTCGTCGTAGGCCACCGTCAGGCCGAATGGGCCGGACAGGTACAGCAGGCCGGCGCCGCCGCCCGCGTTGTTGTTGAAGTTGCCGGCGGCTTCGCCAGCCCCCGCGTTGGCCAGCGGCACGGGGCCGATGGCGGCCACGCCGGTGCCGAAGCTCCAGTGCGCCTCGGCCGTGACCGGGCCGAACACGGCGGTGTACTTGACCGTGTTGTCCGAACGGAAGTTGGTACCCAGCTGGGCCACCACCGGTTCGTAGAGCGTGGCGTAGCCGGTCGGCGAGAAGTTCGCGAACATATCGAACATCGTCGTGTACTGGCGACCGAAGGTCAGGCGGCCGAGCTTGTCGCTCTGCATGCCCACGTAAGCCTGACGACCGAACAGGCGGCCGCCTTGCTGCGAGCGGCCATCGTCGAGGCCAAAACCGGATTCCAGCACGAACAGCGCCTTCAGGCCGCCACCCAGGTCTTCGGTGCCGCGCAGGCCCCAACGCGAGCCGGACAGGCCGCCGCCGGTCTGCAGGCCGACGCGGCTGCCGCCACCGGCCAGCGAAGGCGGGCGGCCATTCGGGCCCCACGTCGCCGGATTGGTGTTGAAGCCCGGTGCCAGGTGGTTGTTATATTCGATCGGCACGTCCACGACGCCGTACAGCGTCACGCTCGTCTGGGCGTTTGCCGCGCTGGCAAACGCGCCCATCGCGGCAAGCGCGATTAGCGACTTTTTCATGCTGGGTTATCTCCACTTAAGAATTATTAGATGAAGCGCCGAAGAACCTCCTGAGCCCTCTCTCCACTCTTCTGCGCTTAACTTCCATGGAAGCTGTCGGTCACTCTAGCAAAAGCGCGCATTTTGTTGACCCTGAGGTAAACGTCTTGTCTTGTTTTCACAACTCAGGGTTTCTGGGTACGGAAAACCAGTCCCGGCGTAGCGTTGCGGGCTGCTCGCGGCTTGCCGCCGGGGGCGTGCGGACGGGTGCCGGGTACAATGCGGGGAAATCCCGAGGCGCTGCCGGCCCCGGTCTCCCCCATTGGTGGGGGATCGGATCGGGGGCATGAAATGCCGCTCAAACGGGTGCTTGAAGCTTGACGCATCACTGATTGACCGAAATCGACACGACATCGCAGACATGGATACGCTGATCCGAGAATTCGACGTGGCGCTGCGCGCCATCGCGGGCGCGACCCGGGCCGGCCGGCCGAACCCGGCTGACCGCCTCGCGCCGGAGACGGACGAACTGAGCGCGGAGGCGCGCCGGCATGTGGCCGGGCTGATGCGTATCAACCATGTCGGCGAGGTCTGCGCCCAGGCCCTGTACCAGGCGCAGAAGATCACGGCGCGCACCGCGCCGGTGCGGGCGCAGATGGATGCCGCCGCGCGCGAGGAGGAAGACCACCTCGCCTGGTGCGCCGAGCGCCTGCGCGAACTCGGCTCGCGTCCGAGCCTGCTGAACCCGGTCTGGTACGCGGGCGCGTTCGCCATCGGCTTCCTGGCCGGTCGCGCCGGTGACCGCGTGAGCCTGGGCTTCGTCGCCGAGACCGAGCGCCAGGTCGAGCATCACCTGACCGGCCACCTCGACCAACTGCCGCCCGCCGATGGCCGCAGCCGCGCCATCCTCGAACAGATGCGCGACGACGAGATCCGCCACGGCGACGCCGCGCGCGATGCCGGCGGCCTGCCGCTGCCCGCCCCGGTACGCGCGCTGATGCGTGCCGCCTCGCGCGTGATGACCACTACCGCCTATCGCATCTGAATCCCGGCGGCCGACCTGATCGGCTGCCCGCCCGGCCTGTGGAAAAGTCCCGTGAGCCCTTGTGCAATCGGGGCTCGCGGCAAAACGTTGTATCCTTCGCGACAGCGCGGAACGGAATTCGCCCAGCGTTGTCGGCAGTCCCTCCCTCGGCAGTTCTCAGGTGGTTTCTCTGCTTTGCTCCCTAAGATCTTCATTTCATTAAGGATTCACTTTCGTGGTGCGTGAAGTCAACGCGCTAAGTCTTTGTTCTGATTCAAAAAACCCCGTTTTTCGCCCGATGGCGAGCCTTGACCCGCTATACCGCTTCCTCTAAAGTGGGAAATAGTGTGAGGAAGTGTATTTTTGTGTGATCAACCGGCCCGCGTCTGCGATGATTCGAACAGACCGGACAGGGTGGTTCGACCTGCCGCACGGCGCGTAAGCCGTCGGCAATCGGGGGGCATAGCTTGTTTCAGGGAGCATCGGCGCTGTCGCTCGATGCCAAGGGTCGGATGTCAATTCCGGCCAGGCACCGCGAAGCGCTGCAACAGCAGGCCGAAGGCCGGGTGACGCTGACCAAGCACCCGGATGGATGCCTGTTGCTCTTTCCCCGCCCCGAGTGGGAGACCTTCCGTAGCCGTATCGCGGCACTGCCGATGGATGCGCACTGGTGGAAGCGGATCTTCCTGGGCAACGCCGCCGACGTGGAAATGGATGGCGCGGGCCGTGTGCTGATTGCACCGGAACTGCGCAGTGCCGCCATGCTCGACAAGGAAGTCATGCTGCTCGGTATGGGCAGCCATTTCGAAGTCTGGGACGCCGCCACCTACGCCGCCAAGGAACAGCAGGCGATGGCACAAGGCATGCCGGACGCATTGAAGAATTTCTCTTTCTGAAGAGGTCATGAGCCCTACCGGAACGCCGGGGTCCACCACCCTGCGCCATCGCACCGTGTTGCTGGACGAGGCCGTCGAGGCGCTCGTCTGGCGGCCCGACGGCGCCTACGTGGACGGCACGTTCGGCAGGGGCGGGCACAGCCGGGCGATTCTGGCCCGGCTGGGGCCAGCCGGCACCCTCGTCGCGTTCGACAAGGATCCGGCAGCAATCGCAGAAGCGGGCACCATCGGGGATGCCCGCTTCTCCATTGAGCACGCGAGCTTTGGCGACATGGCCGGGCGGCTGGCCGGCCGTGGTCCGCTGGCGGGCGTGCTGCTCGACCTGGGAATCAGCTCGCCCCAGATCGACGAGGCGGCGAGGGGGTTTTCCTTTCGTTTCGAGGGCCCGCTGGACATGCGCATGGACACCACGCGCGGCATGACTGCCGCCGAGTGGCTTGCACAGGCGGACGAGCAAGACATTGCCAGGGTGATACGAGACTATGGGGAAGAACGGTTTGCTGTACAGATTGCAAAGGCGATTGTTGCTCGCCGGAGCGAACCCGGCGATGGCGGAGCACTCGCCACTACTTCAGACCTTGCCGCGCTCGTGGCGAAAGCCGTCAAAACACGCGAGAAGGGTCAGGACCCTGCGACCCGCACCTTTCAAGCTCTACGGATTCACATCAATCAAGAGCTTGCGGACCTCGAGGCCGGGCTGAAGGCGGCTTACGAGCTGTTGCAGGTGGGGGGCCGCCTCGTGGTGATCAGTTTCCATTCGCTCGAGGACCGCATCGTCAAGCGGTTCATGCAGGCGCACGCGCGTCCGCAGCAGGACGCCGACCCCGCGCTGCGCCGCGCGCCCCTGCGTGCGGCCGACCTGCCGCAGCCCACGCTCAAGCTGCTGGGCCGCTTCAAGCCCGGCGCCGATGAGGTGGCCGAGAACCCCCGCGCCCGCTCCGCCGTGATGCGCGTGGCCGAAAAGCTGCCGGAGGCCCGCCCGGCATGAATCGCCTGACCTTCTTCCTCCTTGCCGCCCTCCTGCTCTGCGCGCTGTCCCTGGTCAGCGCGCAGCACCAGGCGCGCACGCTGTTCGTGGCGCTGGAGCGCGCGCAGTCCGAGGAGAAGCAGCTAGATATCGACTGGTCGCGCCTGCAGTACCAGCAGAGCGCGCTCGGCAAGAGCGCGCGCATTGCCGATGCCGCGCGCACCCAGCTCAGGATGGCGCCGGCGCTGGCCGGCCGTACCCAGTACCTGCAGGGCGTGGTGCTGCCCAACACGCCGCCTGATGCGGAAAAGCCGGCCGAAAAACCCGCCGCCGGGGGAGCCGCCAAATGAGCATGGCCCGCCCCTCGCTGAACCGCGCCCGCACTGGCCGCCAGGCGGCTGGGGGCGCCGCGCGCCCGCGCACCGGCCAGTTCTCCGCCAGCCCGGTGCTGGGCCTGCGCCTGCCGATGTGGCGCTCCAAGCTGGTCGTGTTCCTGATGTTCGCCGCGTTCCTGGCGCTGGCCGCCCGCGCGCTGTGGATCCAGGGCCCCGGCAACCAGTTCTATGAGGCCGAGGGCAAGAAGCGCTTCCAGCGCACGCTCGAGCTGCCCGCCACGCGCGGCAAGATCCTGGACCGCAACGGGCTGGTGCTGGCCACCAGCCTGCCGGTCAAGGCGATCTGGGCCGTGCCCGAGGACGTCTCTAGCGACATCGAGCCGCAGCGCATCCGCCAGCTGGCGAAGCTGCTGGAGATGTCCGAGAAGGAACTCAAGGCCAAGCTTTCCGAAGACAAGAGCTTCGTCTACCTGAAGCGGCAGGTGCTGCCTGACGCCGCCGACAAGATCGCCGCGCTCAAGATCGAGGGCGTGCACCAGACGCGCGAATACAAGCGGTTCTACCCGGAAGGCGAGGCGATGGCGCACATCGTCGGCTTCACCAATGTCGAGGACAAGGGCCAGGAAGGCGTGGAACTGGCGCGCGAAAGCGTGCTGGCCGGCCGCTCGGGCGCGCGCCAGGTCATCAAGGACCGGCTCGGCCGGGTGGTGGAGGACGTCGGCATCCTGAAGACCCCGCGCGACGGCGAGGACATGCAGCTGTCCATCGACGCCAAGATCCAGTACCTGGCCTACAACGAGGTCAAGGCCGTGGCCGAGCGCAGCAAGGCGAAGGCGGCCAGCGCCGTGGTGCTCGACGCCCAGACCGGCGAGGTGCTGGCGCTGGCCAACTGGCCTACCTACAACCCGAACGACCGCACGCGCCTCTCCGGCGAGCAACTGCGCAACCGGGTGCTGACCGATACCTTCGAGCCCGGCTCGATGATGAAGCCGATCTCGATCGGGCTGGCGCTGCAGCTGGGCCGCGTCACGCCGTCCACGGTGGTGGCCACCACGGGCAAGTACCAGTTCGAGGGCGCCACGATCAGCGACACCCACAACTACGGCGCGCTGACGGTGTCGGGCGTGATCCAGAAGTCGAGCAACATCGGCACGACCAAGATCGCGATGCTGATGAAGCCGCAGGAAATGTGGGATATGTATACCAGCCTCGGCCTGGGGCAGGCGCCGAAGATCGGCTTCCCGGGCGCCGTGGCCGGCCGCGTGCGGCCCTGGAAGAGCTGGCGCCCGATCGAACAGGCGACGATGTCGTACGGCTACGGCCTGTCGGTGTCACTGTTCCAGGTAGCACACGCCTACACGATCTTCGCCCATGACGGCGAGCTGATCCCGGTGTCGATCTTCAAGACCAACGGCCCGGCCACCGGCGAGCGCATCCTCAAGCCGCAGGTGGCGCGCGATGTGCGCGGCATGCTGGAAACCGTGACCGCGCCGGGCGGCACCGCGCCCGAGGCCCAGGTGATGGGCTACCGCGTGGGCGGCAAGACCGGTACGGCGTACAAGCACGTGGGACGCGGCTACGACCGCAGCAAGTACCGCGCGTCGTTCATCGGCCTGGCGCCGATGTCCAACCCGCGCGTGATCGTGGCGGTCAGCGTGGACGAGCCGACCGTCGGCAGCCACTACGGCGGCGCGGTGGCCGGCCCGGTCTTCGCGGCGATCACCGGCGGGGCGCTGCGGGCGCTGAACGTGCAGCCCGATTCGCCGATCCGCCAGTTGATGGTGACGGACAAGGTGCAGGAGAGCGAACCATGGGCCGCGACGCCATGACGGCCAAGCCGCTGCTCCCCCTCGAAGTGTCCGTCCAGGCCAGCAACGCGCTGGCCTGGCTGCGTACGCACGCACCGGTCACGGCCCGGCTCACCGGCGATACGCGCCGCCTGCAGCCCGGCGATGTGTTCTTCGCCTACGTGCTCGGTAACGATCGGCTGGCCACGGACGGCCGGCCCCATATCGACAAGGCCATCGCCGCTGGCGCCTCGGCCATCGTCCATGAAGCCGATGGCTACGCCTGGACGCATGGCGATGCCGTGCCGCACCTGGCGGTCTCCCAACTGCACGAACTGGCCGGCCCGATTGCCGCCGGCTGGCATGGCGTGGCCGCACGCGGCCTGACCGTGACCGGCATCACCGGGACCAACGGCAAGACCTCGTGCGCGCAATGGCTGGCCCGCCTGCTCCAGGCCACCGGCACGCGCTGCGCCACCATCGGTACGCTCGGCACCGGCTTCCCCGATGCCCTGCAGGCCACCGGCTTCACCACGCCGGACGCCGTCCAGCTTCAGGCCAGCCTGGCCGACCTCCACGATGCCGGCGCGCGCGCCATCGCCATGGAAGTGTCGTCGCACGGCCTGGAACAGGGCCGCGTGGCCGGCACCGGGTTTGCCGTGGCCGTGCTGACCAACCTGACGCAGGACCACCTGGACTACCACGGCACCATGGCCGAGTACGAGGCGGCCAAGGCGCGCCTGTTCCAGTGGGATGGCCTGCGCGCCGCCGTGATCAACCGCGATGACGCCATGGGCCGCCGTCTGCTGGCCGGCAACGCCGCCGCCGTGACCGCGCCGCAGGTGATCGAATATGGGATCGACGGCGCCGCCGGCGCCTCCGCCGCCCGCGGCCAGTGGCTGCGCGCCTCCGGGGTGCGCGCCACGGCCAGCGGCACCGCCTTCCACCTCGACGGCAGCTTCGGCAGCGCCGACGTGACCACGCCGATGATCGGCAAATTCAACGTCAGCAACCTGCTGGCCGTGCTCGGCGCCGCGCTGGCGCAGGGCGTGGCGTGGGATGCTGCGCTCGCCGCGCTGCGCACCCTGACGCCGGTGGACGGCCGCATGGAACTGTTTGGCGGGCAGGACGCCCCGCTGGCGGTGGTCGACTATGCCCACACGCCGGACGCCCTCGCGCAGACGCTGGCCGCGCTGCGCCCGGTGGCCGAGGCCCGTCAGGGCCGGCTCTGGTGCGTGTTCGGCTGCGGCGGTGACCGCGACGCCACCAAGCGCCCGCTGATGGGCGGCGTGGCCGAGCGCCTTGCCGACGACATCATCCTGACCAGCGACAACCCGCGCAGCGAAGATCCGCGCGACATCCTCGAGGCCATCGCCGACGGCATGCAGGACCGTGCCCGCGCCCGGCTGGTCGAGGATCGCGCCGCCGCCATCCTCTATGCCATCAAGCACGCGGCCACGGCCGACGTGGTGCTGGTGGCCGGCAAGGGCCATGAGGCCACGCAGGAGATCCAGGGCAAGAAGCGCCCGTTCTCCGACCGCGAGCACGTGCGCCTGACGCTGGGCACCCGGGGGGTGTCGGCATGAACCAGACCACGATGACCAATTTGCAGCAAGCCGCCGGCTGGATGGCCGGCGCCCGTGTGGTGGGTGATGCCTCGCGCACGTTCACGCGCGTGCACACCGACAGCCGTACCGTCGAGCCCGGCGACCTGTTTGTCGCGCTCCAGGGCGAACGCTTCGACGCCCATGATTTCCTGGCCGATGTGATCGCGCGCGGCGCGGCTGCCGTGCTGGTGAGCCGCGAGACCGGCCTCGACGTGCCGGCCATCGTCGTACCGGACACGCGCATCGGCCTGGGCGAACTGGGCGCCGGCTGGCGCCGCCAGTTCACGCTGCCCACCGTGGCCGTGACCGGCAGCAACGGCAAGACCACGGTCAAGGAAATGATCGCGGCGATCTTCGCCGCCGCCGTGGGCGAGTCAGACCGGCTGGCCACGGGGGGCAACCTGAACAACGATATCGGCCTGCCGCTGACGGTGCTGCGCCTGCGCGCGCACCACAAGCTGGCGGTGCTGGAACTCGGCATGAACCATCCGGGCGAGACGGTCTACCTGGCCGGCATCGCCCAGCCGACCGTGGCCGTGATCACCAACGCCCAGCGCGAGCACCAGGAATTCATGGTCAGCGTGGAGGCGGTGGCGCACGAGCACGCCAGCGCGCTGGCCGCGCTGCCGGCCGATGGCGTGGCGGTGTTCCCGCTGGATGCCGAGAGCGGCGGCGCGCATGCACAGATCTGGCGCCAGGCAGCGGCCGGACGGCGGGTGATGGCTTTCGGGACCGATCCGTCGGCCGACGTGCGTGCCACGGTGTCGCTCGATGACGGCGTGCAGGTGCTCCACGTGACCGCGCCCGGCCAGACTTTCGACCTGCGCCTGCAGCTGCTGGGCGCTCACAACGTGCGCAACGCGCTGGCCGCCACGGCCTGCGCGCTGGCGGCGGGCGTGGACGTGGCCGCCATCCAGGCTGGCATCGCCGGCTTCACGGCCGTGAAGGGCCGGCTGCAGGTCAGGCACACGGCGGGCGGCACGGTCCTGATCGACGACACCTACAACGCGAACCCGGATTCCATGCGCGCCGCCATCGACGTGCTGGCCGGGTTTGCCGCGCCGCGCCTGCTGGTGCTGGGCGACATGGGCGAGGTCGGCAACCAGGGCCCGGCGTTCCATGCCGAGATTGGCGACTACGCGCGCACGCGCGGCATCGAGGCGCTCTGGGCCACGGGCCAGCTGGCGACGCACGCGGTGCAGGCCTACGGGCCGGCGGGCCGCCATTTCGACAAGGCGGACGACCTGGCGCAGGCGCTGAGCGAAGACAAGGAGGGCACGGTAGCCGGGGCATCGGCCGTGCTGGTGAAGGGATCGCGCTTCATGCGCATGGAACGGATGGTCGATGCGCTGGTCGCAACACCTTCCGCTCACTAACTGAAGACACACGATGTTATTGGCTCTGGCCCAGTGGCTGCAAAACGATTACAGCTTCCTGCGGGTCGTCAACTACCTGACTTTCCGCGCGGTGGCGGCCAACCTCACCGCGCTGGTGATCGGCCTCGGCTTCGGGCCGTGGGTGATCCGTCGCCTGACCGAGCTGAAGATCGGCCAGGCCGTGCGCACGATCGGCCCGCAGACCCACCTCGTGAAGTCGGGCACGCCGACCATGGGCGGGGTGCTGGTGCTGCTCTCGATCGGCATCTCCACGCTGCTCTGGTGTGACTGGGGCAACCGCTTCATCTGGGTGGTGCTGCTGGTGACGGTGGGCTACGGCGCCATCGGCTGGGTCGATGACTACCGCAAGGTGGTGTATCGCGACCCGCGCGGCATGTCGAGCCGCGAGAAGTTCTTCTGGCAGACGCTGATCGGGCTGGTGGCGGCGGTCTATCTGGCGTTCTCGGTGTCCGAGGCCAGCAACGTGCGCGTATGGAGCCTGTTCCTGAGCTGGATCGAGGGCGGCATGTGGGCCGATGTGCCGTACAAGACCAACCTGATCGTGCCCTTCTTCAAGGAAGTCAGCTACCCGCTGGGCGTGATGGGCTTCATCGTGCTGACCTATCTCGTGATCGTCGGCTCGAGCAACGCCGTGAACCTGACCGATGGCCTGGACGGCTTGGTGATCATGCCGGTGGTGCTGGTGGGCGGTGGCCTGGGCGTGTTTGCCTATGTGATGGGTAACACGGTCTACAGCAAGTACCTGCTGTTCCCGCACATCCCGGGCGCGGGCGAGCTGCTGATCTTCTGCTCGGCGATGGCCGGGGCGGGGCTGGCGTTCCTCTGGTTCAACGCGCATCCGGCCAAGGTGTTCATGGGCGACGTGGGCGCGCTGGCGCTGGGCGGCGCGCTCGGCACCATCGCCGTGATCGTGCGGCAGGAAATCGTGCTGTTCGTGATGGGCGGCATCTTCGTGGTGGAAACGGTGTCGGTGATGCTCCAGGTGACCTGGTTCAAGTTCACCAAGCGCCGCTACGGCGAGGGCCGGCGGCTGTTCCGCATGGCGCCGCTGCACCACCATTTCGAGCTGAGCGGCTGGAAGGAAACGCAGGTCACCGTGCGGTTCTGGATCATCACGATGCTGCTGGTGCTGATCGGGCTGTCGACGCTGAAGCTGCGTTGACCGGATCCACTCTCTAATTAGTAAGGCGGGAAATCGAAGTGTTTGGCGTGTTGCAGAAACCTCATGTGCTGGTACTGGGCCTCGGCGAGTCGGGGCTGGCCATGTCACGCTGGTGCGGCCTGAACGGCTGCCGCGTGCGCGTGGCCGACACCCGCGAGGCGCCCGCCAATCTCGCCTTCCTGCAGGCGGAACTGACCACGGCCGAGTTCGTGGGCGGGCCGTTTTCCGAGTCCTTGCTCGACGGCATCGGCCTGGTGGCGATTAGCCCGGGACTGTCGCCGCTGGAATCGGGCACGAAGGCCGTACTCGATGCCGCCGCCGCGCGCGGCATCCCGGTCTGGGGCGAGATCGAACTGTTCGCCCAGGCGCTTGGCTATCTGGAAAGCACGTCCGGCTACGCGCCGCGCGTGCTGGCCATCACCGGCACGAACGGCAAGACCACCACCACGGCGCTGGCCGGGCGGCTGGTCGAGCGCGCCGGCAAGACCGTGGCCGTGGCCGGCAATATCAGCCCGTCCGCGCTGGACAAGCTGTCGGCCTGCATCGCCAGCGCCACGCTGCCGGACGTCTGGGTGCTCGAACTGTCGAGCTTCCAGCTGGAAACCACCCACACGCTGGCGCCGCACGCGGCCACCGTGCTCAATGTCTCGCAGGACCACCTCGACTGGCACGGCAGCATGCAAGCCTATGCCGCCGCCAAGGCGCGCATCTTCGGGCCGGCCGACAAGGCCTGCGTGCAGGTGCTGAACCGCAATGATGCCGCGACGATGGCGATGGTGCGCACCAGTGCGCCGCTCGTCACCTTTGGCACCGATCTGCCCGAGACGGCCGGCAGCTACGGCGTGCTGCGCGAAGGCGGCATGCCCTGGCTGGTGCTGGCCGAGCCGGACACCGAGGCGGATGCCGAGCCGAAGCCGCGCCGCCGCAAGGGCGCGCAGGTCGCCGAGGAAGCCGTGCCGGTGCGCCACAAGCGCCTGATGCCGGCCGACGCGCTGCACATCCGCGGCATGCACAACGCCACCAACGCCATGGCGGCGCTGGCCCTGTGCCGCGCCATCGACCTGCCGATGAACGCGCTGCTGCACGGCCTGCGCGAGTATCGCGGCGAGCCGCACCGCGTGGAGTGGGTGGCGACGATCGACGAGGTCGAGTATTTCGACGACAGCAAGGGCACCAACGTGGGTGCCACGGTGGCCGCGCTGTCCGGGCTGGACAAGCGCGTGGTCCTGATCGCCGGCGGCGAAGGCAAGGGTCAGGACTTCTCGCCGCTGGCGGCGCCGGTGGCGCAGTACGCGCGGGCCGTGGTGCTGATCGGCAAGGACGCCGCCGAGCTGCGCGCCGCGCTGGCTGACACCGGCACGCAGCTGGTGGACGCCGCCACGCTCGAGGAAGCGGTCGAGAAATCGTCCCATCTGGCCGAGACCGGCGACGTGGTGCTGCTCTCGCCCGCGTGCGCCAGCCTCGACATGTTCCGCAACTATGTGCATCGCGCCGAAGTGTTCCGTGGCGCGGTGGAAGAACTGGCCCTGTCCCGGGGGATCCTGCCATGAGCGATACGCAGGTCAAGCGCAGCGGTTTCATCGGCGCCACCATCGGCAACGCCTGGGGCGGGCTGCGCGACGCCGTGTCCGGCGTCAAGCCCACGCGCTCCCGGATGATGGAGTACGACCAGCCGCTGCTCTGGGTGGCCATCGTGCTGCTGACGCTCGGCCTGGTGATGGTCTATTCGGCATCCATTGCGCTGCCGGACTCGCCGCGCTACGCCAACTACCGCGAGAGCCACTTCCTGGTGCGCCACGCGTTCGCGCTGTTCATCGGGCTGTCGGCGGGGCTGGTGGCCTTCCAGATTCCGGTCAAGGTCTGGGATAAATACGCGCCCAAGCTGTTCATCATCGCGCTGGTGCTGCTGGTGCTCGTGCTGGTGCCGTTCGTCGGCAAGGGCGTGAACGGCGCGCGGCGCTGGATTCCGCTCGGCGTGATGAACTTCCAGCCGTCGGAGTTGATGAAGCTGGCCGTGGTGCTGTACGCGGCCAACTACACCGTGCGCAAGCAGGAATGGATGCAGACCGTGTCCAAGGGCTTCCTGCCGATGGGCGTGGCCGTGGTCCTGGTGGGCATGCTGCTGCTGCTCGAGCCGGACATGGGCGCGTTCCTGGTGATCGCCGCCGTGGCGATGGGCATCCTGTTCCTCGGCGGCATCAACGGCAAGCTGTTCGCCGGGCTGGTCGGCGTGGCCATCGGCGCGTTCGCGCTGCTGATCACGGCCTCGCCATGGCGTCGCGAGCGGATTTTTGCCTATCTGAGCCCGTGGGAAGAGAGCAACGCGCTGGGCAAGGCGTACCAGCTCACGCACTCGCTGATCGCGTTCGGCCGGGGCGAGTGGACCGGGGTGGGCCTGGGCGGCAGCATCGAGAAGCTGCACTACCTGCCCGAAGCGCATACCGACTTCATCCTGGCCGTGATTGGCGAGGAACTCGGCTTTGTCGGCGTGCTGGTGATGATCGTGCTGTTCTACTGGCTCGTGCGCCGCGCCTTCGACATCGGCCGCACGGCGCTCCAGCTCGACCGCACCTTCGCCGGGCTGGTCGCCAAGGGCATCGGCGTGTGGATCGGCTGGCAGACCTTCATCAACATGGGGGTGAACCTGGGCCTGCTGCCAACCAAGGGGCTGACGCTGCCGCTGGTCAGCTATGGCGGCTCGGGCATCCTGATGAACTGCATCGGGCTGGCGATTGTGCTGCGGATCGACTACGAGAACCGGGTCTTGATGCGTGGGGGCAAGGTATGAGCGATCCGCGCACGCTGCTCGTGATGGCTGGCGGCACCGGGGGCCACGTGTTCCCGGGGCTGGCGGTCGCGCATGCACTGCGCGACGCCGGCTGGCGCGTGGTCTGGCTCGGCAACCGTACCGGCATGGAAGCCACGCTGGTGCCGAAGCACGACATCCCGATGGAATTCATCCAGTTCGGCGGGCTGCGCGGCAAGGGGCTGGTCACCAAGCTGCTGCTGCCGCTGAACCTGCTGCGCGCGTTCTGGCAGAGCATCGGCGCGCTGCGCCGGGTGCGCCCGGACGTGGTGCTGGGCATGGGCGGCTACATCACCTTCCCGGCCGGCATGATGGCGTCGCTGCTGGGCCGCCCGCTGGTGCTGCACGAGCAGAACTCGATTGCCGGCCTGACCAACAAGGTGCTGGCCAAGGTGGCCGACCGGGTGCTCTGCGCGTTCCCGGACGCGCTGCCGAACAGCGAATGGACCGGCAACCCGGTGCGCGAGGAGCTGGCGAGCCTGCCGGCGCCCGAGGCGCGCTACGACCATCGCACCGGCCCGCTGCGGGTGCTGGTGGTGGGCGGCAGCCTGGGCGCGGCGGCGCTGAACGACGTGGTGCCGAAGGCCATCGCGCTGCTGCCCGAGGGCCAGCGCCCGGTGGTGCGGCATCAGGCCGGTGCCAAGCAGATCGACACGCTGCGCGCCAACTACGCCGCAGCCGGCGTGGCGGGCGACACCGTGCCGTTCATCGACGACATGGCGGCGGCCTATGCCGACGCCGACCTGGTCATCTGCCGCGCAGGCGCGATGACGGTTTCCGAAGTGGCCGCCGCCGGTGTGGCGGCCCTGTTCGTGCCGTTTCCGCACGCGGTGGACGACCACCAGACCACCAACGCGAAGTTCCTGTCGAAGCAGGGCGCCGCATTGCTGGTGCAACAGAACGCATTGACCGCGGAGGGGCTGGCGCAGACGCTGGCCAGCCTGTCGCGGTCACAACTGAAAGACATGGCGCGCCTGGCGCGCGGCCTGGCCAAACCTGAGGCAACTCGGCGTGTCGCCGAGATTTGCCAAGAGATGGCGGGCCACTGACATATATGAATCAATGAAGCACATCGTCAAAAACATCCACTTCGTAGGCATTGGCGGGGCCGGCATGAGCGGCATCGCCGAGGTCCTGCTGAACCTGGGCTACAAGGTCTCGGGCTCGGACGTGGGCAGCAACGCCGCCACGCGGCGGCTGGCCACGCTGGGCGCGCGCGTCTTCCATGGCCACGATGCCGGCCATGTGGAAGGTGCCAACGCTGTCGTGGTCTCCACGGCGGTCACCAATGACAACCCCGAGGTGCTGGCCGCCCGGGCGCGCCGCATCCCCGTGGTGCCGCGCGCGATCATGCTGGCCGAACTGATGCGTCTGAAGCAGGGCATCGCCATTGCCGGCACGCACGGCAAGACCACCACCACGAGCCTGGTGGCCTCCGTGCTGGCCGAAGGCGGGCTCGACCCGACCTTCGTGATCGGCGGGCGGCTGAACTCGGCCGGCGCCAACGCGCGGCTGGGCACGGGCGATTTCATCGTGGCCGAGGCGGACGAGTCGGACGCCTCGTTCCTGAACCTGTTCCCGGTGATGGAAGTCATCACCAACATCGACGCCGACCACATGGACACCTACGGGCATGATTTCGCCCGGCTCAAGCAGGCGTTCGTGGAGTTCACCCAGCGGCTGCCGTTCTACGGCATCGCGGTGCTGTGTGTCGATGACCCGAATGTGCGCGAGATCCTGCCGTTCGTCTCGAAGCCGGTGGTGCGCTACGGCTTTGCCGAGGACGCCCAGATCCGCGCGGTCAACGCGCGCCCGGTGGACGGCCAGATGCATTTCACCGTCCATCGCCAGCTGAACGGCCATGCCGAGCCGCCGCTCGACGTGGTGCTGAACCTGCCCGGCCTGCATAACGTGCAGAACGCGCTGGCCGCTATCGCCATTGCCACCGAGCTGGAGGTGCCGGACGCCGCCATCGTCAAGGCGCTGCGCGAGTTCCACGGCGTGGGCCGCCGCTTCCAGCGCTACGGCGAGGTTGCCACGGCCGACGGCCAGGGCACCTTCACGCTGGTGGACGACTACGGCCATCACCCGGTGGAAATGGCCGCCACGCTGGCCGCCGCGCGCGGTGCCTTCCCGGGCCGCCGCCTGGTGCTGGCCTTCCAGCCCCACCGCTTCACGCGGACGCGCGACTGTTTTGAAGATTTCGTGAAGGTGCTTGGCACCGTGGACGCGCTGCTGCTGGCCGAGGTCTACGCCGCCGGCGAGGCGCCCATCGTGGCCGCCGACGGCCGGGCGATGACCCGCGCGCTGCGGGTGGCCAACAAGGTGGAGCCGGTCTTCGTCGAGCAGATCGAGGACATGCCGCAGGCCATCCTCAACGCAGTCCGTCCCGGCGACGTGGTCGTGACCATGGGCGCCGGCACGATCGGCGCGGTGCCCGGCCAGCTCGTATCGCAACAGACAACCCAGGCAAATCCGGCAGGAGGCCAGGCATGAGCTTCGTCGCCCATCCCAATATCGACCCGAAATCGCTGGGTAAGGTCGGCGTGCTGCTGGGCGGCCGTTCGGCCGAACGCGAGGTGTCGCTGATGTCCGGCAACGGCGTGCTGGCGGCGCTGCGCGCGCGCGGCGTGGATGCCCACCCGTTCGACCCGGCCCTGCAACCGGTGGCCGAACTGGCCGCCGCCGGCTTCGACCGCGTCTTTATCGCGCTGCATGGCCGCTACGGCGAGGACGGCACGATCCAGGGCATGCTCGAGATGCTGGGCATTCCGTACACCGGCAGTGGCGTGCTGGCGTCCGCGCTGGCCATGGACAAGCCCGCCACCAAGCGGCTCTGGATGTCCCACGGCCTGCCTACGCCGCGCTTCGCGGTGCTGCGCCCCGATACCGATTTCAACGCCGTGGTGGCGGATCTCGGCCTGCCGCTGATCGTCAAGCCGGCCCGGGAAGGGTCGTCGATCGGGCTGACCAAGGTCACTGATGCCAGCCAGATGCGCGAGGCCTTCGAGCGCGCGGCGGTGCTGGATGACGACGTGCTGGCCGAGAGTTTTATCGACGGCGCAGAGCTGACTTGCCCCATCGTGGGCGAGGGCGCGACCGCCGAGGCGCTGCCGGTCATCAAGATTGTCGCGCCCGAGTCGAACTACGACTATCAAAATAAGTACTTTACTGACGTTACCCAATATCTGTGCCCCTCGACCTTGCCTGAGGCGCTCGAGAACGAGGTGCGCGCCCTGGCCGTGGAAGCGTTCCGTGTGCTCGGCTGCCGTGGCTGGGCCCGCGCCGACGTGATGCTGACCCGCGACGGCAAGCCTTACCTGCTGGAAATGAATACGTCCCCCGGCATGACCGGCCACTCGCTGGTGCCGATGGCGGCGCGCGCGGTGGGCATCAGCTATGAGGACTTCGTGATCCAGGTGGTGGCGCAGGCCACGCTGGACCTGCATCCGAACGAGCACTGGAAGCCCTGATAACCGTAATTCGACGAAAACACAGCTCCTGAACCCGACCCATGTGGCATAACGCGCGCCTCCTCAACCTGATCGCCTCCGTGCTCTACGCACTGGTGGCGCTGATGGCGCTCGGGGCGGGCCTGCTGTGGCTGGCCCAGCGGCCGGTGTTCGCCATCACCCATGTGGAACTGCACGCCATGGACGGCCAGGCGCTGCGCCACGTGAACGGGCCGAGCGTGCGCGCCAACGCGCTGGGCAAGCTGTCTGGCAATTTCTTTACGTTGGACCTGAACGCGGCGCGTCAGGCGTTCGAGTCGGTGCCGTGGGTGCGGCACGCGAGCGTGCGCCGCGAATGGCCGAACGGGCTGGCGGTGGAGGTGGAGGAGCATGAGGCGCTGGGTACCTGGGGCAGCCCGGAAAGCGGCCGGCTCCTCAATACCTATGGCGAGGTGTTCGTGGCCAACACCGCCGAGGCCGAGGAAGATGCCCAGCTGCTGGCACTCGACGGGCCGCCGGACAGCGAGGCCGATGTGGTCGAGAAGCTGGAAGTCATGCGGCAATGGTTCAAGCCGCTCAAGGCCGAGCCGCTGTCGGTGGCGTTGTCGTCGCGCTATGCGTGGCGCACGCGGCTGTCGAACGGCATGGTGATCGAGCTGGGCCGAGAGCAGACCGATGAGGATCGGGCAGCCATGGAGGCGCGGGTCAAGCGCTTCGTGGCCGCCTGGCCGCAGGTGACCGAGCAGGTGGGCAAGCAGGTGGAGTACGCCGACCTGCGCTATCCCAACGGCTTCGCGATCCGCGCGGCCAACGTCAGGTTCCTGACCGACGCCCAGGCTGCCGCGGCAGCAAAAGCGGCAAACGCGGCGGCGGCCAAAGCCTCCGGGGGAACGACGCCGGCAGCGGCGTCGGCAGGCAATCCCAATAACAATCCGACGCGACTCAAGAGCAAGAACGCGGAGAAAACCCGATGAGCAAGGAATACAAGGACTTACTGGTCGGTCTCGACATCGGCACCTCGAAGGTGGCGGCGGTGGTCGCGGAACTGCGCCCCGACGGCAGCTACGAAGTGATCGGGATGGGCCAGTCCGAGTCCAAGGGTCTGAAGAAGGGGGTCGTGGTCAATATCGAGGCCACCGTGCAGTCGATCCAGCGCGCGCTGGAGGAGGCCGAGCTGATGGCCGACTGCAAGATCGCCGAGGTCTTCACCGGCATTGCCGGCAGCCATATCCGCAGCTTCAACTCGAGCGGGATGGTGGCCATCAAGGACAAGGAGGTCACGCAGACGGACGTGGCCCGGGTGATCGAGACCGCCAAGGCGGTCAACATCCCGACCGACCAGCAGATCCTGCACATCCTGACGCAGGAATTCATCATCGACGGCCAGGAGGACGTGCGCGAGCCCATCGGCATGAGCGGCATCCGCCTGGAGGTCAAGGTCCATATCGTCACCGGCGCGGTCAGCGCGGCGCAGAACATCGTCAAGTGCGTGCGCCGCTGCGGGCTGGAAGTGCATGACCTGATCCTGCAGCCGCTGGCGTCGAGCCTGGCCGTGCTGACGGAGGACGAGAAGGAACTGGGCGTGGTGCTGGTCGATATTGGCGGCGGCACCACGGATATCGCCATCTTCAGCGAGGGCGCGATCCGGCATACGGCCGTGATCCCGATCGCCGGGGACCAGATTACCAACGATATTGCGATGGCCCTGCGCACGCCGACGCCGGACGCCGAGGACATCAAGATCCAGTACGGCATTGCCAAGCAGGCGATTGCCGACCCGGACGACATGATCGAGGTGCCGGGCGTGGGTGACCGTGGCACGCGCACGCTGAGCCGCCAGGCGCTGGCGGCCGTGATCGAGCCGCGCATCGAGGAACTGTATTCGCTGGTGCACCAGGTGGTGCGCGAGTCCGGCTACGAGGAACTGCTGTCCTCCGGCGTGGTGATCACCGGCGGCACGGCGATGATGCCGGGCATGGTGGAGCTGGGCGAGGACATCTTCCTGAAGCCGGTGCGCGTGGGCGTGCCCGAGTATCGCGGCAACCTGCACGAGGTGGTGAAGAGCCCGCGCTACTCCACGGTGATGGGCCTGCTGCTGGAAGGCCGGGTGCAGCGCATGCGTGGCCGCAAGGTGGCCGTGCAGAGCGGCTCGGTGAAGCAGGTGTGGACGCGCATGAAGGAATGGTTTGTCGGCAACTTCTGACGCCGGATGTGGTCAGGTTGTTTTAGGGATTTTTTTAGGCGTTTTACGAGTCAGCCATGCGTCGCGGTCAGCGAATCGCACGATGGCACGTTGAGCAGGTTTCTTCTTCTATTTTGGTTTCTTGTTCAGGAACCAAGGGCTGCGGCGGGGAGGCTGCAGCGTTTGGGGACTGATTTTTCACGGAGGCAGTGATGGACTTTGACATGATCGAATCGGAGATGCAGGACGGCACCATCATCAAGGTGGTGGGCGTGGGCGGTGCGGGCGGCAACGCCGTGCAGCACATGATCAGCCGTGGCGTGCAGGGCGTGGAATTCATCTGCATGAACACCGATGCCCAGGCGCTCAAGCGCTCCACGGCATCGCGCGTGCTGCAACTCGGTAACACGGGTCTGGGCGCCGGCGCCAAGCCGGAGGTGGGTCGCAACTGCGCCGAACAGGCGCGCGAGCAGATCGCCGATTCCCTGCGCGGTGCGCACATGGTCTTCATCACTGCCGGCATGGGCGGCGGCACCGGTACCGGCGCCGCCCCGATCGTGGCGCAGGTGGCCAAGGAAATGGGCATCCTGACCGTGGGCGTGGTCAGCAAGCCGTTCGACTTCGAAGGCGCACGTCGCGCCAAGGTGGCCGAACATGGCTCGGGCGAGCTGGAATCGTCGGTGGACTCGCTGATCGTGGTGCTCAACGAGAAGCTGTTCGAGGTGATGGGCGACGACGCCGAGATGGACAAGTGCTTCCAGTGCGCCGACGACGTGCTGCACAACGCGGTGGCCGGCATTGCCGAGATCATCAACGTTGACGGCCTCGTGAACGTCGACTTCGAAGACGTGAAGACGGTGATGGGCGAGCAGGGCAAGGCCATGATGGGCACGGCTACCGTGTCCGGCGTGGATCGCGCCCGCCTGGCTGCCGAGCAGGCCGTCGCCAGCCCGCTGCTGGAAGGCGTGGACCTGTCCGGCGCGCGCGGCGTGCTGGTCAACATCACGGCCAGCCGCTCGCTGAAGCTGTCGGAAACCAAGGAAGTCATGAACACCATCCGCAGCTACGCCGCGGAAGATGCCACGGTGATTTTCGGCACGGTGTACGACGACTCGATGGGCGACGCGCTGCGCGTGACCGTGGTGGCAACGGGCCTGGGCCGTTCGGCCAAGAAGCAGCAGCCGATGACGCTGCTGAAGACTGGCACGGACAACATCCCGATGCAGATGATGGGCGGCATGACCGCTGCCCCGGCGCATGCCTCGCCGGACTACAGCGGCCTGGATACGCCGGCCGTGTGGCGCAGTTCGCGTGAGTCGGCATCGGCTCACGTGGCGGCGCTGCAGGAAAAGGGTGTGGACACGTACGACATCCCGGCCTTCCTGCGCAAGCAGGCGGACTGAGTTGGCTACCGGCAGGGCGGCGGCTGCGGCCGTGCGCCTGGCGGGTTGCACGTGGTCTGATCCGCGAAGCCTGAGCGCTCCCTATCCGCTCGGCATTCGCCAGGACTGACGTAGCCCGTCAGCGCGCCCGGCTGCGCCGCGCCCGCGTCGGCACTGTCTCCGCCCGCATCCCGTTGCCGGGACAGGCGTGCCATCGGCCGCCTCCCCGGACTGTTTCCCGCCTTCCCGCGGCGGGATGCCTCGTCGTCCGCGCGGCGTGCCGAACCGGTGCGCCGCGCAGTCGTTTTTGTGGCCTATGATTGCAGTCAGGGTTTTCACCAGCCCCGACTTTCGTCTGTTCGGTCTTTAGGAAATCGCCCCCATGATCAGTGTTGGCCAGCGCGTCCCCGACGCCACCCTGTACGAATTCTTCGAAGCCGAGACCGGCGGTTGCGCGCTCGGTCCCAATGCCTTCCCGGTGGCCGAGTTGGTCAAGGGCCGCCGCATCGTCGTGTTCGGCCTACCCGGCGCGTTCACGCCGACCTGCTCTGCCAAGCACGTGCCCGGCTTCGTGCAACTGGCCGACCAGTTCCAGGCAGCCGGTGTGGACGAGATCTGGTGCCACGCGGTCAATGACGCCTTTGTGATGGGCGCCTGGGGCCGTGAGCAGCAGACCGGCGGCAAAGTCCGCATGATGGCCGACGGCGCTGCACAATGGGCTCGCGCGCTCGGGCTGGACCAGGACCTGAGCCAGCGCGGCCTGGGCGTGCGCGCCAAGCGCTACGCGATGGTGCTGGATGACGGCGTGGTCACCCACCTGTTCGTGGAAGCCCCTGGCGAATTCAAGGTCAGCAGCGCCGAAGCCGTTCTTGAGGCGTTGCGCGCCTGACACGGATTGGCCCGGTCGGAGTGATGTTTGGTCGACTTTGGTAACACTGGTTAACACCCCGACACAAAGTGGTGCGGCGCAATACACCAAGCGGTGGTAGTATCGCGTTATTAAAATTTGTGCCCAATAGCTTTTTATAATGTGGGCCACCTAAGAGATTGAGGCTGTCATGCTCAAACAGCGCACCATCAAATCCCTGGTGAAGACGGTTGGCATCGGTTTGCACTCGGGTCGCAAAGTGACGCTGACCCTGCGACCGGCCCCCGTCGATGCAGGCATCGTGTTCACCCGTGTCGATCTGCCGGAACCGGTGGAAATCCCCGTGGCCGCCAGCGCCATCGGCGACACGCGCCTGGCGTCCGTGCTCCAGAAGAACGGCGCGCGCGTCTCGACGGTGGAACACCTGATGTCGGCCTGCGCTGGCCTGGGGATCGACAATCTCTATGTCGACGTGGATGCCGAGGAAATCCCGATCATGGACGGCAGCGCAGCGTCGTTCGTGTTCCTGCTGCAGTCGGCGGGGATCGAGGAGCAGTCGGCGGCCAAGCGTTTCATCCGCGTGAAGCGCGCCGTGGAAGTGCGTGACGGCGACAAGCTGGCCCGCCTGGAGCCGTATTTCGGCTTCAAGCTCTCGTTCACGATCGACTTCCGTCATCCGGCCGTCGACAAGACCGGCCAGGCGTTCTCGATCGATTTCGCCGACACGAGCTACGTGCGCGAGATCGCCCGGGCCCGCACCTTCGGTTTCGCCCACGAGGTGGAAGCGCTGCGCGAGATGGGCCTGGCCCGTGGCGGCAGCCTGGACAACGCCATCGTGCTGGACGAGCACCGCATGCTGAACAACGAGGAACTGCGCTACGGCGACGAGTTCGTGCGCCACAAGATCCTCGACGCGATTGGCGACCTGTACGTGGTCGGCCATCCGCTGATCGGCGCGTATGTGGCCAACAAGTCCGGCCACGGCCTGAACAACCAGCTGCTGCGCGCGCTGCTGGCGGACCAGGAAGCGTACGAAATCGTGACGTTCGACAAGCTGGAGGAAGCGCCCACCGCCTTCCTGCCGCAGGTGCAGCCGGCGTTTGCCTGAGCATCCGCCCCCCCGGCGCAAACGACAACGGCCTCCCTTGGGAGGCCGTTTCTATTGAGTACCGCGGCGTCAGCGGTTGCGATGCCGCGCCAGCAGCGCCTCCACCGCTTCCTTCAGCGGCGAGGATTCCAGGCTTTGCGCCAGTTGATCCATGCTGGTCAGCCCCAGCGGCGGCAGGTTGGCCGTGCGCGGCTGCCGCGTGACCGGGCCAGTGTCCCAATCCCCGCGCCCGACCTCCGGTTGTACCCGTACCCGGATTGCGGTAACCTGCGAGCCCCGCTGTTGCAGCCGGGTAAGCAGGGTCGGCACCACTTGCCGTACCCGCGCGGCCGCCGCGCCATGCGCGGCCAGCAACAGCAATGTCGCTTCCGGCTGCGGGCCCCGGTTGTCATGCTTGACACCGGCCACGGCGATTCCGTCCTGCAGGCCGCGTGGCAGGAGCGACAGGACTTCCGTTTCCAGTGACGCCAGTTCGCGCGCCGTCTGCATCAGCGCCGAAACCGGCCCGGACTTGGTCAGCCAATCGTTGAGTGGCTTGGCAACCGGCGTCTGGAGAGCGTGGTGAGTGAACATGCGCATGCGCGCATTCTAGCGCGCAATCCTGGCCACCGAGAGCCGGGATGCCACGCCCGCATGCGCGACGAGGCCGGTCGGCCTCTTTTTGTCGGCGAAGGGGTAGGTCATGCAAATCATCGTGCTGCATTCGCGCGCGCCGCGGGTGTTCCGTCTTCAGCTCACGCCGCTGCGCGCCGGGCTGCTTGCCATCGTGGTGTGCCTGCTCGTGGCCGCCGCATCTTCCGCCATCACCTGGTATGTCGCCCGTGCCCAGCCGGGCGGCGAGGCCTCCGGGCAGGCGCGCGACAACGCCTACCTGCGCGCCAACCTTGCCGTGCTGGCCGCCCGCGTCGGTGAACTCCAGGCCCAGATGGTCCGGCTCGATGCGCTCGGCGAGCGCGTGTCCGGGCTGGCCGGCATCGCCCCCCAGGACTTCGACTTCCGCCATCGCCCAGCCCGGGGCGGCCCCGCCGGCGCCGAGCGATCCACCGCGCTGACGCTGCCCGACCTGCGTGACGAACTGGCGCGGCTTGGCAAGCAGGCCGAACATCGCGTGGATTTCTTTGATGTGATCGAAGGGGCACTCATCGACCGCCAACTGCGCGAGCGCCGCACGCCGAGCGTGATGCCGGTGGCGGTGGGCTACGATGGTTCGAGCTTCGGCACCCGCATCGATCCGTTCTCGGGCCGGCGCACCCGGCACGATGGCGTGGATTTCGTCGCCCCGACCGGCACGCCGATCGTCGCGGCGGCCGGCGGGGTGGTCGTGGCGGCCGAGTGGCACCCCGAGTACGGCAACATGATCGACATCGACCATGGCAATGGGCTCAAGACCCGCTATGCGCATGCGTCGAAATCACTGGTGAAGGTGGGCGATCTGGTCCGCGCCGGGCAGGAGGTGGCGCGCGTGGGCAGCACGGGCCGGTCCACCGGCGCGCATCTGCACTTCGAGGTCCATGTCAACGGCGTGCCGCGTAACCCGATCGGGTTCCTGACCGCCGCCGCGCCGAACCCGGCACCGGCGATTGCCACGGCGCCCGTGCCGACCGATCGCGCCGCCATCCGCTAACGGCGCGGAACATTGAAGGCGGCGGGATAGTCCCAACCTGTCGAAGGTGGTCTGGCGGCTGTTGCGCCAGCGCAGAAGGAGCCCGTTTGGGCCCCGGCCACGACACCGCCACATGATAAACTCGGCGTTTTGCGCCAATCCACCCATTCCTCGCCGTCGTCCAAGCCGTATCCGGGCCGCGCGCGCAGGGGAAAGCACTCGATGATCACGGGCCTTCTCAAGAAAGTCTTCGGCAGCCGCAACGAACGGCTGATCAAACAATATCGCGGCATGGTCGCGAAGATCAACGCGCTCGAGCCGAAATTCGAACAGCTTTCGGATGACGACCTGCGCGGCATGACCGAGACCTTCCGCCAGCGCCATGCGGGCGGGGAGTCGCTCGAGGCGCTGCTGCCGGAGGCGTTCGCTGTCTGCCGCGAGGCCAGCAAGCGCGTCATGAAGATGCGCCACTTCGACGTGCAGCTGATCGGCGGCATGGTCCTGAACGACAACAAGATCGCCGAAATGCGTACCGGCGAGGGCAAGACGCTGACCGCCACGCTGGCCGTGTACCTCAATGCCATTACCGGCAAGGGCGTGCACGTGGTGACCGTGAACGACTATCTGGCCCAGCGCGATGCCGAGTGGATGGGCCGCCTGTACAACTTCCTGGGGCTGTCGGTGGGGGTCAACCTCTCGCAGATGCCTCATGACGAGAAGCAGCGCGCCTATAACTCGGACATCACCTACGGCACGAACAACGAGTTCGGCTTCGACTACCTGCGCGACAACATGGTCTACGACCCGTCGCAGCGCGTGCAGCGCCCGCTGCACTACGCGATCGTCGACGAAGTGGACTCGATCCTGATCGATGAGGCGCGTACGCCGCTGATCATCTCGGGCCAGGCCGAGAACCAGACCGACCTGTACCAGCGCATGAACGGCATTCCCAAGCTGCTCGTGCGCCAGATCGGCGAGGAAAAGGCCGACGGCACCGGCGTGGAGACGCCCGGCGACTACTACGTGGACGAGAAGGGCCATCAGGTCTACCTGACCGAGGCCGGCCACGAGAAGGCGGAAGAGATCCTGGCCCAGCAGGGCCTGATCGGCGAGGGCGAATCGCTCTACGCGCCGCAGAACATCACGCTGATGCACCACCTGTACGCAGCCCTGCGCGCGCACAGCCTGTTCCACCGCGACCAGCACTACGTGGTGCAGAACGACGAAGTGGTGATCGTCGATGAATTCACGGGCCGCCTGATGACGGGCCGCCGCTGGTCCGACGGCCTGCACCAGGCCGTGGAAGCCAAGGAAGGCGTGACGGTCCAGCAGGAAAACCAGACGCTGGCGACCATCACCTTCCAGAACTACTTCCGCATGTACGAGAAGCTGGCCGGCATGACCGGCACGGCGGACACGGAAGCGTACGAATTCCAGGAAATCTACGGCCTCGAGGTCGTGGTGATCCCGACCAACCGCCAGGCCCAGCGCAAGGACCTGCAGGACCAGATCTACAAGACGTCGAAGGAACGCTACGACGCCGTGGTGCGCGACATCCGCGACTGCTACGAGCGTGGCCAGCCGGTGCTGGTGGGCACGACGTCGATCGAGACGTCCGAGTACCTGTCGGACCTGCTGAACAAGGAAAAGCTGCCCCACCAGGTGCTGAACGCCAAGCAGCACGAGCGCGAGGCCGAGATCGTGGCCCAGGCGGGCCGTCCCAAGATGATCACGATCGCCACGAACATGGCCGGTCGCGGTACCGACATCGTGCTGGGCGGCAATGTGGAGAAGCAGGCCGGCTTCATCGAGATCGACGCAAGCCTGTCGGATGCCGACAAGGCCGCCCGCATCACCCAGCTCAAAGACGAATGGCAGTCGCTGCACGACCAGGTCAAGGCGGCCGGCGGCCTGCATATCGTCGGCACCGAGCGCCATGAGTCGCGCCGGATCGACAACCAGCTGCGTGGCCGTGCCGGCCGCCAGGGCGACCCGGGTTCGTCGCGCTTCTACCTGTCGCTGGACGACCAACTGCTGCGCATTTTCGCCGGCGACCGCGTGCGCGCGATCATGGAACGGCTGAAGATGCCCGAGGGCGAGCCGATCGAGGCTGGCATCGTCACACGCTCGATCGAATCGGCGCAGCGCAAGGTGGAAGGCCGCAACTTCGACATCCGCAAGCAGCTGCTCCAGTACGACGACGTGGCCAACGACCAGCGCAAGGAGATCTACAAGCTCCGCAACGACGTGCTGGAATCCAACGACGTCGGCGAGATGGTGGGCAACCTGCGCGAGAGCGTGCTGGTGGAGCTGTTCCGCGACCACGTGCCTGCCGAGACCATGGAAGAGCAGTGGGACATCGCCAGCCTGGAAGCGCGCCTGCGCGACGACTGGGGCCTGGACGTGCCGCTGGCCAAGACCATCGAGGGCGCCCAGAGCATCGAGGACGAGGAACTGCTGAACCTGGTGATGACCACGGCGCGCGAGACCTACGACGCCAAGGTCAATCAGGTGGGCCGGGAATCGTTCGCTGGCTTCGAGCGCTCGGTCATGCTGCAGAGCATCGACACGCACTGGCGCGAGCATTTGGCCGCGCTGGACCACCTGCGCCAGGGCATTCACCTGCGCGGCTATGCGCAGAAGGACCCGAAGCAGGAGTACAAGCGCGAGTCGTTCGAACTGTTCGCGCGCCTGCTGGACGTGATCAAGAGCGAAGTCACCCGCGTGATCTTCAATGTGCAGATCCAGTCGCCGGAGCAGCTCGAGCAGGCTTCGGAGCAGATCGAGGAAGGGCTGGCGCACCTGGAGAATGTGCAATACAAGCACGACGAGTTTGCCGAGCGCGCCGAGCCGGTGGAAGACGCCTCGCTGGCGCGCCGCAGTACCGCGCAGGCTGCCATGGCCGCGATGGGCGCGGACGTGGCGGTGGCCGGCATGCCGAAGGTGGGCCGCAACGATCCGTGCCCGTGCGGATCGGGCAAGAAGTTCAAGCAGTGCCACGGCAAGCTTAGCTGAGCCGGGGACCCTCTCCCTCTCCCGCGACATCGTCCGGGAGAGGGAAGTCACAGACCGCACAATGCCCGCGCAAGCGGGCATATTTGTCAGATGCAACCAAGGAGCCGCACATGCCCGTGAACCTGCCGCTGCCCCAGGCAGAGAATTTGAAATCCGTTGCCGGCGTGGAGCTGGGTTGGGCCGAGGCGGGCATCCGCAAGGCCAATCGCAAGGATGTGCTCGTGGTCCGCGTGGCCGAGGGCAGCACCGTGGCCGGCGTGTTCACGCAGAACCGCTTCTGCGCCGCGCCGGTGCAGGTCTGCCGCGAGCACCTGGCCACGGGCCCGGGCATCCGCGCGCTGGTGGTCAACACCGGCAATGCCAACGCCGGTACCGGCGAGCCGGGCCTGAAGGCTGCGCGCGCCACGTGCGACGCGCTGGCCGCTCAGCTTGGCATCGCCGCCAGCCAGGTGCTGCCGTTCTCGACCGGCGTGATCCTGGAGCAACTGCCGGTCGATCGCCTGACTGCCGCGCTGCCGGCCGCCATCGCCAATGCACGCGCCGACAACTGGCTGGCCGCCGCCGAGTCGATCATGACCACCGACACACAGCCCAAGGCCGCGTCGCGCACGGTGCAGATCGACGGCAAGACGGTCACGATGTCCGGCATCAGCAAGGGCGCCGGCATGATCCGCCCGAACATGGCGACCATGCTCGGCTTCATCGCGCTGGACGCCGCCGTGGCGCAGCCGGTGCTCCAGGCGCTGGTGTCGCACGCCGCCGACCACTCGTTCAACAGCATCACGATCGATGGCGATACGTCCACCAATGACTCGTTCGTGCTGATTGCCACGGGCAAGGCCGGGGTATCCATCGACCGCGCCGACGGCCCGGCCTTCGCCGCGCTGCGCGACGCCGTGACGTCGCTGGCGCAGGAACTGGCCCAGATGATCGTGCGCGACGGCGAGGGTGCCACCAAGCTGATGACGATTCGCGTGGAAGGCGGCAACAACGTGGCCGAGTGTCGCCAGATCGCCTACGCGGTGGCGCACTCGCCGCTGGTCAAGACCGCGTTCTACGCCTCGGACCCCAACTTGGGCCGCATCCTGGCCGCCGTGGGCTACGCCGGCGTGAACGACCTTGATGTCGATCGCGTGAACCTGTGGCTCGATGACGTCTGGGTGGCCCGCGACGGCGGCCGCAACCCCGACTACCGCGAGGAAGACGGCCAGCGCGTGATGAAGCAGGCCGAAATCACCGTGCGCATCGCACTGGGCCGCGGCAATGCCGAAGCCACCGTGTGGACCTGCGACCTTTCGCACGACTACGTGTCGATCAACGCCGACTATCGTTCGTAATTTCCTGAATTCGCCCCCGCCATGTCTGACCTTGCTGCCCGCCTCGATAGCTTTCTCGCCCGACTGGAACAATGGCTGCCGCCGCAACTCAGCGACGCGGACTGGCAGGAGGCGGTAGCGTTCCGCTGGCGCAAGCGTCAGAGCCTGTTCGGCAACATCGGCTATCTGCAGGCGATCAAGCAGCTTCCGCCGATCCATCTGGACGATCTCAAGAACATCGAGCGCCAGAAGGACGCCATCGTCGCCAATACGCGCCAGTTCGTGCAGAAGCTGCCGGCCAACAACGTGCTGCTGACCGGCGCGCGCGGTACCGGCAAGTCGTCGCTGATCAAGGCTTGCCTGAACGCGTATGTGAAGGAGGGGCTGCGGCTGGTGGAGGTGGACAAGGACGACCTGGGTGACCTCGGCGATATCGTCGAACAGCTGGCCCAGCGGCCCGAGCGCTTCGTGATCTTCTGCGATGACCTGTCGTTCGAGGACGGCGAGTCGGGCTACAAGTCGCTGAAGTCCGCGCTGGACGGCTCGGTGGCCGCCCAGTCGGACAACGTGCTGATCTACGCCACGTCCAACCGCCGCCACCTGCTGCCCGAGTACATGAAGGACAACGAGACCTACCAGCACACGGCCGATGGCGAAATCCATCCGGGCGAGGTGGTCGAGGAGAAGATCTCGCTGTCCGAGCGCTTCGGGCTGTGGCTGTCGTTTTATCCGCCCAAGCAGGACGAGTACCTGGCCATCGTCGGCCATTGGCTGGGGCACTTCGGCTGCAGCGCCGAGGACATTGCCGCCGCGCGTGGCGATGCGCTGGTCTGGGCGCTGGAGCGCGGTTCGCGCTCGGGCCGGGTGGCGTGGCAGTTTGCGCGCGACTGGGGTGGCAAGCACGGCAAGCCGTTCGTGGCCGACGTGGAACCCCAGGCATGAGCGGCGCTGGCACGGTGGTCTCCGCGGACGGCCAGGCGCGCCCGGTCACGGAGGTGGCCGTCGGCGTGCTGGTGCGGCCCGATGGCCGCTTCCTGCTGGCGCAACGCCCGGCGGGCAAGCCGTACGAGGGTTACTGGGAATTCCCGGGCGGCAAGCTCGAGCCGGGTGAGACCGTCGAGGCCGCGCTGACGCGCGAGCTGCACGAGGAACTCGGCCTCGACGTCACGCGCAGCGAGCGCTGGCATACGCTCGAACATGACTACCCGCACGCCTATGTGCGGCTCTATTTCTGCAAGGTCACCGACTGGGTTGGCCAGCCGGTCGGCCGCGAAGGCCAGGCGTTCTCATGGCAGTACGCCCCGGTTGATGTCGGCCCGCTATTGCCGGCGACGATCCCGGTCGTGGCATGGCTCGCGGAGGAGCGCCCCACGCCCTGAGTGGCCGCATGCCAGTCCCGTCGCCCCCGTCACCAGAAGCTGAACAATAAACACTGGAGGCCCAATGCAACGTGTCGACCGCATCGACGATGCCATCTCCCTGCCCGAGCTGACGCTACGCGGCATCATCCTGGGCGCGCTGATCACCGTGGTGTTCACTGCGTCCAATATCTACCTCGGCCTGAAAGTCGGCCTGACCTTCTCCTCCGCCATTCCGGCCGCCGTGATCTCGATGGCCGTGCTGCGGCTGTTTCCGGGCGCCAATATCCTCGAGAACAACATGGTGCAGACGCAGGCGTCCGCCGCGGGCACCTTGTCGTCGATCATCTTCATCCTGCCGGGGCTGGTGATGCTCGGCCACTGGCAGGGCTTTCCGTTCTGGCAGACGCTGTCGATCTGCGCGGCGGGCGGCATGCTTGGCGTGATTTTCAGCATTCCGCTACGTCACGCGATGGTCGTGAAGAGCGATCTGCCGTATCCCGAGGGCGTCGCGGCGGCCGAGATCCTGCGCGTGGGCAGCGCCAGCCAGGCGCCCGGCGAGACCCGGCAGGCCACCGGACTGGCCGACCTGCTAGCCGGCGGCGTGGCGGCGGGCCTGTTCAGCTTCGCGGCGGGCGGGCTGCGTGTGCTGGCCGAAGGGGCCAATGCGTGGCTGGCTGCGGGCGCATCGGTGGTGCGGCTGTCGATGGGGTTCTCGCTGGCGTTGGTCGGCGCCGGGTATCTGGTCGGCATCGTCGGCGGGCTGGCCATGCTGCTGGGCCTTGTGCTCACCTGGGGCGTCGCCGTGCCGTGGCTGACCGCGATCACGCCGATGCCGGCCGGGGCCACGCTGGCGAGCTTCGGTACCTCGGTCTGGAGCTCGCAGGCACGCTTTATCGGTGCCGGCACCATCGGGATTGCCGCGATCTGGACGCTCGCCACGCTGTTCAAGCCGATGGTCGAGGGCGTGCGGGCGTCGATGGGCGCGCTGCGCGGGAACGGCCGGGGCCAAGGCGCGGAGGAGGGCGGCGAGATGGCCCGGACCCAGCGCGACCTGCCGGCGGTCTGGATCGGCGCCATCACGCTGGTGCTGCTGGCCGTGCTGGCGGTCACGTTTGGCCATTTCCTCGCCCCGTCGCCGCTCGATGCCGGCGCGATGTGGCGGCTGGTGGCCTGCGCCGTGCTGTTTGCCTTCGTGTTCGGCTTCCTGGTGGCGGCGGCCTGCGGCTATATGGCGGGGCTGGTCGGCTCGTCCGCCAGCCCGATCTCGGGCATCGGCATCATCGCCGTGATCCTGGTGTCGCTGCTGATCCTCGGCGTGGGCACGCTCGACGGGCTGATGGGCACGCCGGAAGGCGGCAGATTCGCGATTGCGCTGGCCATCTTCACCACGTCGGCGGTAGTGGCGGTGGCGTCGATTGCCAACGACAACCTCCAGGACCTGAAGACGGGCTGGCTGGTCGGCGCCACGCCGTGGCGCCAGCAGGTGGCGCTGCTGATCGGCTGCGCCGTGGGCGCGGCGGTGATTCCGCCGGTGCTGGAGCTGCTCTACAACGCGTACGGCTTTGCCGGCGCGCTGCCCCGGGCCGACATGGACCCCGGCCAGGCACTCGCGGCGCCGCAGGCCACGCTGATGACGGCCATCGCCACGGGCATTTTCACGCACCAGCTGAACTGGACCATGATCCTGATCGGCGTGGCGCTGGGCGTGGTGCTGATTGCCATCGACGAAATGCTGCGCCGCCGGGGCGGCGTGGCGCGCCTGCCCGTGCTGGCGGTGGGCATCGGCATCTACCTGCCGCCGACCATCAGCTCTGCGCTGGTGGTGGGCGCGGTGCTGTCGTGGTGGCTGCTGCGGGGCGAGCGCCGCCGCGCCGAGGCACGTGGCGATGACGTGACGCTGGCGGTGGCGCACGCCGAGCGGCGCGGCACGCTGCTGGCGTCGGGGCTGATCGTCGGGGAGAGTCTGGTCGGTGTGGCGCTGGCGGGCATCATCGGCCTGTCCGGCAAGGAAGCGCCGCTGGCGCTGGTCGACGCGGGGTTTGCCACCACAGCCGAGTGGCTGGGGCTGGCGGTCTTCGTGCTGGTCTGCGTGGGATTCTACCGGCGCGTGCTGGCGGCGCGGTAGTCAGGAGAGGCCGGGCGGCGGGGCGCCGCTCAGTCGTCCTCGTCTTCGGGCAGGTCCGCCGAGGGCGTCTCGCCGGGCTTGCCGCCAATCACATACTTCTCGGCCGCCCAGGCGCCCAGGTCGATCTGCTTGCAGCGGTCGGAGCAGAAGGGACGGAACTTGTTTTCCTGCACCCACGGCACATCCTTGCCGCAGGTGGGACATTTGACGACGGCTGGCATCGGGAAGACTTCAGAAATTGCAGAGCTTGAGCAGGAACGGGATGTCGGCATCGACCGAACGCGGTCGCATGTCGCCGTCCTGCTGGGTGAAACGGACCCAGAGCATGTACTTGTTGGCGCTCATCTCGGGGATGAAGGCCAGCAGCGAGTCGTCGAGGTAGACCTGCATCAGCTGGTAGCTGCGGCCTGACAGCATCTGCTGGTAGCTGCCGCCCGTGGCGATGACCTTGCCGCTCTGGCCGGACTCGCGCAGCAGCCGCAGCACGATCGACGTGCCCATGCGCAGCGACGTGAGCGGGCGCGCCCACTTGAGGATATCGGCCTGGCGGTCCTCGGCAGGGCGGTGCTGCCACGCGAAATAGGCCGGCAGGTCGAATTCGCAGGTGCCGCCCGGGATGATGGCGCGGCTGCGGATGCTCGTGAGCCACTCGTTGTCGGCCAGCAGCTGGCCAGCCTTGCCCACGGTTTGGTTCAGCGCGGTAATGCCCTGTTCGATCTCGGCAATGACGTTGGCCAGCGCGTCCTGGTCGATCTGCGGATTGGCGCGCAGCGGCGAGAGCGCCTGGCGCTGGCGCTCCAGTTCCTTGATCAGGTCGGTCTTGAGGTCGGCGCGGCCGGCCACGTCGATGATCTCGAAGATCGTCGTAATGGCCACGTGATGCTGCTGCGGGTGAACCTGCCCGAGGAAATAATCCAGCCGATCGAACAGGTCTTCCAGGCGCAGGAGCGTCCTGATGCGTTCGTTGAAAGGATATTCGTACAGGATCAAGGGAGGTATCCGTGCTGCGCGCCGAGGGGCCGGAAGCCGAAGGGCAGTTTCAATCGAGTGCCGGAGGACGGCGGTCTGGCGGAACTTCGGAAAATCCGTCAGTTAGCACGCTTTTCCCGGCATGTTCAGCGCATTCTATGCGAGTCGCGCCCCGAGGACAAATGCAATCTGCCCGTGCGGCGTACTCGGGGCGTGCCGTGCTAGCCGGCGTGCTGGCGATACTTGGCGTCGAGCCGCGCCACCTGGGGCGCGAGGGCTTCGGGCGGGCCGTCGTTGTCGATCACATCGTCGGCCACGGCCAGCCGCGCGGCGCGCGTGGCCTGCCGGGCCATGATCGCCAGCGCCTGCGCGCGCGTGAAGCCGTTGCGCGCCATCACACGGGCGATCTGGGTCTCTTCCTGGCAGTCGACCACCAGCACGCGGCCCACGCGGGCGCGCCAGCTGCCGGATTCCACCAGCAGCGGCACCACATAGATCAGATACGGATGCTGGCCGCCCGCGCGGACGGCGGCGGCACGGGACTCCGTCAGCGAACGGATCAGCGGATGGGTGATGCCCTCGAGCGTGGCCTTGGCCGTGGGGTCCGAGAAGACCAGGGCGCGCATGGCGTCGCGGTCCATGGCGCCGTCCGGCCGCAGGCAGCCGGGGCCGAACGCCGCCACGAGCGGGCCGATGGCGGCGCCGCCGGGCGCGGTGATTTCATGCGCGAGCAGGTCGGTATCGATCAGCGCGGCGCCGCGTGCGGCAAACATGTCGGCAACGCGGGTCTTGCCGGAGCCGATGCCGCCCGTGAGTCCGATTTCCAGCATGGAGAAGCGTGTCGGTAGCGTGGAGGAATGGCGCCAACGATACCAGTTTTCCCGTCAGCGGCTGAAGGTCAGCCCCAGCGGCAGCACATCGGCGCCGAAGAACAGCACGATCAGCCCCGCGCCGGCGATGAACGGCCCGAACGGGAACGGCGTCTCGCGGCCCTGGCGCCGCACGACCAGCAGCACGATGCCGAACACCGCGCCCACGATCGACGACAGCAGCACCAGCGCCGGCAGCGCCTGCCAGCCGAACCAGGCGCCCAGCGCGCCCATCAGCTTGAAGTCGCCATAACCCATGCCCTCCTTGCCGCGCACGAGCTTGAACAGCCAGTAGACGCTCCACAGCAGCAGGTAGCCGGCGGCGGCGCCAATCACGGCATCGGCCAGCGGCGCGAAGGCGCCGTTCAGGTTCAGCAGCAGCCCGAGCCAGAGCAGGGGCAGCGTGATCTGGTCCGGCAGCAACTGGGTGTCGGCGTCGATCATGGTCAGCGCGACCAGGCTCCAGACCATGACGATGGCGGCCAGCGCCTGCACGGTCGCGCCGAAATGCCACATCGCCAGCGCGCTCAGCACGGCCGTGGCCAGTTCCACCAGCGGATAGCGGATACCGATGGGCGCCTTGCAGGCCGAGCATTTCCCACGCAGGAGCAGGTAGCTGATCACCGGCACATTTTCCCAGGCGGCGATCTGGTGGCCGCAGTGCGGGCAGGCCGAGCGCGGCACCATGAGGTTGTAGCGGTCCGGGTGGGGCAGCGGCTCGTCTCGGAGTTCGGCCAGATAGTTGGCCTCGTCGTGCTCCATCATCCGGGGCAGGCGATGGATCACCACGTTGAGGAAACTGCCCACCAGCAGGCCCAGCAGGCCGGCCGCCACGATCAGGAACAGCGGCGGCACGGCTTCAAGCGCGGATACAGCCTGCATCGGTCACACCACCTGGCCCAGCTTGAAGATCGGCAGGTACATCGCCACCACCATGCCGCCAATCAGCACGCCCAGGATCACGATGATCAGCGGCTCGATCAGGCTGGAGATGGCCGCCACGGCGTCATCGACCTCGCGCTCGTAGAATTCCGCCACCTTGAGCAGCATGTTGTCCAGCGCGCCAGACTCCTCGCCAATCTGCGTCATCTGGAGCACCATGTTGTCGAACACGTGCGTGGCCTGCATGGCGTTGGTCAGGCTGGTACCGATCCGCACGGCCTGTTCGATTTCCCGCGTGGCATCGTAATATAGCCAGTTACCGGCGGCGCCGGCCACGGATTCCATCGACTCCACCAGCGGCGTGCCGGCGGCGAACATCGTGGCCAGCGTGCGGGTCCAGCGTGCGATCACGGCCTTGCGGAACAGGCTGCCGAAGATCGGCAGCTTCAGCAGTGCCTTGTCGTGCCAGCGCTGGACCTTTTCGGAGGTCTTGCGCGCCCGGATGTAGAAGATGATCGAGGCAATCGGTATCCCGATCACCAGATACCAGTACGTGACGAAGAAGTCGGACATGTTGATCACGACCATCGTCGGCGCAGGCAGGGCGGCGCCGAAGCTCGAGAACACGCCCTTGAACGCCGGAATCACGAACAGCATCAGCACCACGGTCACGGCGAAGGCCACGCAGAGCACCGAGATCGGGTAGATCATCGCGGACTTGATCTGGCTCTTCAGCGCGATGGTCTTTTCCATGTAGAGCGAAAGGCGCTCCAGCAGGGCATCGAGAATACCGCCCTGCTCACCCGCGTCGATCAGGTTGCAGTACAGCGTGTCGAAGTACTTCGGCTGGCGCCGGAACGCCGTGGCCATGCTGCTGCCGGCCTCGATGTCGAAGCGGATGTCGGACAGCAGCTGGGTGAAATTGGGGTTGGCGTGGCCGCGCGCGATGATGTCGATCGATTGCAGCAGCGGAATGCCGGCCTTGAGCATGGTCGAGAGCTGGCGCGTGAAGTACGCAATATCCTTCTCGGTGATCTTCTTGCCGCGCGCCGCCTTGCGCTTCTTCATCTTGACGACGGTCAGCCCCTGCTTGCGCAGCGTGGCGACGACCTCCGCCTGGCTTTCGGCCCGTTGCTCGCCCTTGAAGCCCTTGCCCTTCCGGTCCTTGGCTTCCCACTCGAAGATGTATTGCGTGGGCGCCTTCCGCCCTGATTTGGCCCGCGACGGCGCTGCCGTCCGGGCGCCCGCCGCTGGTGCGCGCGTCGCCATGATTTGACCCCCGACTAATGTCTATTGACTATTGTTTTACGTATTGGTGGTCGCCAGCACTTCTTCGAGTGACGTGACGCCCTGTTTGACCTTGAGCAGGCCAGATTCCCGCAAAGATAGCACGCCGTCCCGGCGCGCCTGCTCGGCGATTTGCAGCGCCGTGCCGTGCGACAGAATGATCTGCTGCATGGCTTCCGTAATCGGCATGACCTGGTAAATACCGCAGCGGCCCTTGTAGCCGCTGCCATTGCAGCGCTCGCAGCCCACCGGGTGGTAGGGCTGCCAGCTGCCGTCGGTGTCGGCCTCGGTGAAGCCGGCGTCGAGCAGGGCCGGCTTGGGAATGTCGCCCGCACGCTTGCAGGTGCAGAGCCGGCGCGCCAGCCGCTGCGCCGTGATCATCAGCACCGACGACGCGATGTTGAACGGCGCCACGCCCATGTTCATCAGGCGCGTGAGCGTGGTCGGGGCGTCGTTGGTGTGCAGCGTGGAGAGCACCAGGTGGCCCGTCTGGGCGGCCTTGATCGAGATATCGGCGGTTTCCAGGTCGCGGATTTCGCCGACCATGATGATGTCCGGATCCTGCCGCAGGAACGACTTCAGCGCCGCCGCGAAGGTCAGGCCGGCCTTGTCGTTCACGTTCACCTGGTTGATGCCGGGCAGTTGGATTTCCGCCGGATCCTCGGCCGTGGAGATATTGATGTCGCCCTGGTTCAGCATGTTCAGGAACGTATAGAGCGACACCGTCTTGCCGCTGCCGGTGGGGCCGGTGACCAGCACCATCCCGTACGGCCGCTTGATCACCTCCAGCAGCAGCGCCTTCTGCGCGGGCTCGTAGCCGAGCTGGTCGATGTCGAGCTTGTCGGACGAGGATTCCAGAATCCGCATCACGATCTTCTCGCCGAACAGCGTGGGCAGCGTGGAGACGCGGAAGTCGATCGCTTTCTCGATGACCTCCTTGGCGTCCTTGTCCTTGGGCAGCGAGAGCAGCAGCTTCATGCGGCCGTCCTGCGGCACGCGCTTTTCCGAGATGTCCAGGCGCGACAGCACCTTGATCCGGGTGGCGATCTTGTCGCGGATATCGAGCGGCGGACGCGCCACTTCCTGCAGCACGCCGTCCACGCGGAAGCGCACGCGGTAGAAGAACTCGAAGGGCTCGAAGTGCAAGTCCGATGCGCCGCGCTGGAAGGCTTCGGTCAGCAGCTTCTGGAGGAAGCGCACCACGGGGGCATCGTCGATTTCGTTGCCCGGCGTGCCCTTGCGGGCGCCGGCCGCAGCGGCCACCGGGTCGTACTCGATCATCTTGGTGGCGGTGGGCGTCACGGGGGAGATGTTCTTCATCGTCCCGAGCGCCTCGCCGGCGGCGCGCACGTGCTTCATCAGCTTGTCGTGCTCCACCACCACGGTTTCCACCGGCAGGTTGAACTTCTGCTTGATGGCGTCCACACCGGCCTGGTTGGTCGGGTCGGACAGCGCCACGATGAGCCGGTTCTCACGGCGGCCCAGCGGCAGCAGGCGGTGGGCGTGGAATTCGCGGTTGCCGGCCAGCGCGGGCGGCACGCGGTTGAGGTTGTACTGGGCCAGGTCCAGCAGCGGCAACTGGTACTTGTCGGCGGCGAAGATGGCCACGTCGTGGGCAGACATGGTGCCGCTGCCGATGATCTCGTCAATCAGCTGCGACTTCTTCTCCCGGGCCGATTGCTCAAGCTGCGCGAGTAGCGCGGGGGCGATCCGTCGGCTCTGGGCGAGCGCAAGGCCTAGTGTCATGGCGAAATACGAGCGATAAGCGCACGATCGGATGAAGCCGGCCGGCGGCGCGTTTGACTGCGGCGGGATCGGGTGCAAAGGGTCCCGGACCGGGGCAGTTTGCCGTCGGGGTCACTTTTTGTAAAGCGACGGGGCGGGCGCGTTGGCGTTTGCGCGACACGTCCGCAACCCTACTTGCGCGGGGGAAGGAGAAGGGGGGCGGGAAACGAAAAAAGCCGCACATTGCTGTGCGGCTTTTTCGTGGACATCACGCTGGCGCATGACATCGAAATCTGGTCGGGGTGAGAGGATTCGAACCTCCGGCCTCTACGTCCCGAACGTACTATGAGTCGCTTATTTGACGGGAGTGTGAGGCAAAAGTATCATTTGTTGGGACAATTTTGGGACAGTTTGGAATGGGCACGATCACCAAGCGAGGGGAGCTTCAATGGCAGGCGAAGGTTCGGAAAGAGGGGTTTCCGAATCAATCCCGCACGTTCATGTACAAGGAAGACGCCGAGAAGTGGGTGCGGACCATCGAGCGCGAACTGGAGACAACCGGCTTCGTGGATCGTCGCGAGGCTGAAAAAAACACGCTTGGAAATGTGCTTCAGAGGTATCGGAGGGAGGTTACGCCTTCCAAGAAGTCGGCCGATATCGAGTCGATCAAGATCAACGTCATCCTAGGTGACGCAATTCTCCCCAAGCTCAAGATGTCTGCCGTCACTAGCAGCGCTGTGGCCAGCTGGCGGGACCGTCGCCTCAAGACGGTCAGTGGGGCGACCGTGAATCGCGAGATCGACGTGCTGTCCACGGTGTTTAACCATGCCCGCCGCGAATGGGGCATCCACGTCGAGAATCCAATTCGGTATGTGAAGCGCCCCGACAAGGCCAAGGCGAGAGATCGTCGCTTTTCAGCAGATGAGGAGGCCTACTTGCTCGCCGCCTTAACGGGTGGGACTCGCCAGGCTGATGGCACGTTCAGTAAGGGGGCTCGCAACCCGTGGTTAATGCCGCTTGTCCGGCTCGCCATGGAAACGGCCATGCGCCGCGGTGAGTTGCTTGCCCTTGACTGGGAAAACGTGGACTTGAAGCGCCAGACCGCACATCTGCCCGACACAAAGAATGGTGACGCCCGTACGGTGCCTCTTTCGACCAAGGCAGTTGGCATCCTTGAGGCGCTTCCCTCGCCCGATGCAGACGCAGATGTGGCTGATGCTACGCGTACAGGGAAGGTCTTTGCGACAACTGCCTTGGCGCTTCGCAAGGGTTTTACGCGAGCCATCACGCGCGCGCAGGAGCAGTACATCGCCGATTGTAGGGAGGCCAAGCGAAAGCCGCTGGCCGGCTTTCTTGTTGATGTTCACTTTCATGATACGCGTCACGAGGGGGCTTCCCGGCTGGCCGAGAAGCTGTCGAATGTCCTAGAGTTGTCTGCCGTGACCGGGCACCGGGACCTGAGGATGCTCAAGCGTTACTATCACCCGCGTGCCGAAGAACTCGCGAAAAAGCTCGGCTAAATTGCCCTCCCATCTGTGATGAAAGTATCAGCTGTCGACGTCTTGACTGTAGAATGCGAAGTGAAAGTCTCACGGGAGGGGAAATGAAGAATTTGAGATCCACATTCGCTTTGCTTGCAGCGCCCGTCCTTGTTACGTCAGCGCTTGCCGTTGAGCCAAAAGTGCTTCAGCTAGAGGAGCCTATTCGGCTTTCGGCAAGACAGGTGCAGCCGTTTGAGGTGGTTTCGGGTACGTACATTCCCCTTGTCTTGCTAAATGTGGATGCAGTAATGGTTACGGCTCAGGTCTCAAGGGATGTGTACGATTTCTACCAGAATGTTGTAATTCCAAGGGGCAGCCGGCTGGTAGGTAAGGAGACGCGGCAGATAAAGGAAAGGCACGAAGTTATTTGGACCGGTTTGCAGATCCCATCTATCGCCGGGACGCTTCGCCTTGATCCTCCTATCCACGCAACGATGCCTGATGGATCTTCAGGTGTGGTGGATTTCAAGCCGGCAGCGATTGTCGGTGCAGTTACGAGTGAGCCGTTTGTCGTTCCACATTAACTAGGGCGCAAAAGGGGTCCATTTGCCTTTTGTGTGTAGGTGGATTCCGTGGGCTGTCCTGCTGTGGCGCAAAATCGAGTAAATGAAAGCGCGAGCGCGCGGGAAAGTTGAGAGTCTTGGTTCGACCCCAAGCCGACGGTCGTCACTGGCAGGAGCGGCCGCTTAAGGAAGTCCCCGGGTCGCAGGCGCAGGTTTGGATAGCGCTCAGGCGCTCCGTTTTAACCAGAACGTGCGCCTGCTCAATGCCGCTGCTGCCATGTGGCTTGGCAATAAGGTCGGGCGCAATGCCACTGCCTCTGTTCGCGCTGCGGCAATCTGCATCAGTGGGGGCTACTGCTATGCGCGGGACTCAAGGCCGGTTCAGAAAGTCCCTTCCCCACGATCAAATTTTTGCCCATTCGACCAATTCAGAGCACGTTTGAACGCCTGCTTTTATTGGTGCTCAGCTTAGAAATTCTCGCTGCTTCGCTACATCATTGCCACGAGCCGGCCATTCATAAACCGCGTCCGGCATTCCGGTGATGATGTCAGGTAACCATGCGAGCTGGGTTACCGCATTCGCCTCCCGTAGCCCGCATTCCCAGATTATAATTACGGTCCAGCCAGCAGCTCGTAACGCTTCGACATTCTTCGTGTCCCGAGACACGTTCGCTTCGAATTTCATTTGCCACTTCTGATCGTTGGACCGCGGATTGGTCGCGTACCTGCATCTTGGATGACGATGCCAGAAACAGCCGTGGACGAAAATGGCAGTCCGGTACTTGGGCAGCGCCAGATCCGGCCGCCCGGGCAATTTCTTGTCGTGCAGCGTGTACCTGAATCCACGCCGGTGCAAGAAGCGACGCACAGCTAACTCCGGCTTCGTATCCTTGGATCTGATTCCGGCCATCATCCGGGAACGCGTAGCCTTGTCGACAACGTCCATATCCTGGTATCCTGGCTGGTAAAGAAACTAATTCAGAAGGTATGCGCCTCAATAGCCACATTCCCATCGTCGACCTGTTTGCAGGTCCTGGAGGCCTAGGGGAGGGATTTTCATCCGCTGAGGGGCAACCGTTTCGCATTGCCGTATCCGCTGAAATGGAGCAATCCGCCCACGCGACGCTGCGGCTGCGTGCTTTCTATCGGATCCTGAAGCGAGGAGGCGAAAGTGCGCTTGCGCCATATTACAGCTTCTGCAACGGTGACGCCGAAGTGCCATATGACACCGCCAGTCTCGATGCATGGGACGAGGCAGGCAAGGAAGCGCTGCAGCTTACGCTCGGCGAGTCGAAAGACAACAAGATTCTGGACGACACCATCCGGCAGAGCGGCATCGGACCTGACGTCGACTGGGTGCTGATTGGTGGCCCGCCCTGTCAGGCCTACTCGCTGGTTGGGCGCTCGCGCAATCGAGGCAAAAAGGATTACCGGCCGGAGGACGATCACCGCCATTTTCTCTACCGTGAATACCTGCGCATCATCCGGCGCTACCGGCCATCGGTATTCGTGATGGAAAACGTGAAGGGCATCCTTTCGTCGTCCGTGAACGGTCAGAAGATCTTCCACAGCATTCTGAGCGACTTGGCGCGCAGTGGCTACCGCATCCACTCGCTGTCAACCGATACGCATTACAACCGGCAAATGGATCCGGACGAGATTGACGCTCGCGATTTCATTGTCCGTGCCGAGGACCATGGCATTCCACAGGCCCGGCATCGCGTCATCCTTGTTGGCGTCCGGGACGACCTTGACGTGTGGCCCCGCCCCCTTGCCCAAGTACCGAAGTCAGAACGATCGACCGTCTCCGAAGCGATCGGGAAGCTGCCGAAACTTCGCAGCCGAATCAGCAAGGGCAAGGACGATGACGAGACTTGGTTGGCTCTGCTTGCCGCCCATCTCAAGCACTTGGCGAAAGAGTCCGCCAAGGAGGTAGAGCTGCGTCCGCTGTCAGAGGAGTTTGGCCAGCACGCGCGTTCATTGATTGCCAACCTTTCGACTGGTGGACTGAGGACGGACAAGTACACCTCCGCATCATGCTCAGTTCCAGAGCTTCGGAAATGGTACGGTGCGAGCAAGCAGCTCAAGGTCTGGCTGAATCACGAGGCTCGAGGCCACATGCAAGAGGACCTTCGTCGGTACGTCTATGCTGCAGCGTTTGCGGAGACGTATGGGCACTCACCGAAGGGCCATGAGCAGTTCAGCTTGCCGGGATTGAAGCCGAACCATGAGAACTGGGAGACCGGCAAGTTTTCGGACCGCTTCCGCGTGCAAATCGCAAACGACCCGGCAACGACCGTGACCAGCCACATTGCGAAGGACGGGCACTACTTCATCCACTACGACCCGAAGCAGTGCCGCAGTCTGACGGTACGGGAGGCAGCACGGCTGCAGACCTTCCCCGATGACTACTTCTTCAAGGGGAGTCGCACCCAGCAGTATCATCAGGTGGGGAACGCCGTCCCGCCGCTATTGGCAAAGAAAATTGCTGACACGATCGCAGCGGCAATTAGCGAACAACGCGTAAAGTCGGCGGCGTAAAAGTAAGCCGAGCCAATCTCGCTGATTGGCTCGGCTTACGCAGCCTTGTTATCCGTTGGCACCGTCAAATATGCCACGGATCTCGACAAGCCTTAGCGCCTGCTTTTCCGTCGGTATCTTTCTTGGCATGGCACAGGCGATATCCAGAATCGTCAGATCCGACGGTTTGAGATCGACGCTTGCCCCGGCCCAGTGGCGGACGCTCTTCCAGTAACCTGAACCCGCGTTCACCACGCTGATGTAGGCTTCAGCCTCGCTGAGGCCCTTCTGTTCCTTCCTGGCATCCTTCGTGTCTGCGAGCGCATCGCCACGTTCCTTGAGCAGCTGCACGAACGCGTCGGAAAGAGATAACGGCACCTTCTGCGTCGCATCCCAGCACGCTTTGCGCTTGCACCATTCCGTAACGTTGATGACGTTGTTTCTCGCCGCTCCGTCAATGATCTCTTGCTGCGCCAGCCGGCAGGACTCCAGAAGCTGCTCCTCGAATGCTCCGCTGAGCCCCTGCTCGCGCCAGATGCGCTGCAGATCCAGCTCCAGCTCCATTTCCTGTACCCTCCGAACGAGCATTGCGATTCCATACGTGACTGTCTGGGCACGATAGCCTTGCGCATACCATGGAGCCCGCCGCACCAGTGACTCGGCTCGCCTGAATATGATGGCTTCCGCCACAGCGCGCTTGAACCAGAGTTCGTTGAAGTCATGCTGGCTATGCTCCCAAGCCGCGCCAATGTACTCGGCGAACTTGGCGAAGTTCTTTTGCCCGCCCAGGCTGACGTCGTGCGGCAAACAGCGGAATGTCTGCACGTACTTTGCAAGGTCGGTTTTGTCGATGACCTGGGTCTTGGGATTCCTGGTCTGGAATTCGCGCTTCTTTGCCTCCGTCAGGTATGAGGCGGCATTGATGTATTGGCCTTTGGTGCGCTCGTAGAACCAGTGGGTCAGTATCTGGGAGCCGTCCTTGGCCGGGGCTGAAAGGCGACGGGACAAGTTCTCGATAACGATATGGAAAGGGTGGTTGGAGAAAAAGTCCGAGTCGCTTATCCGGTTCTGGCTGTTGGCGAACCGGGGAATCTTGGGCACAAGCTCCGAGGCGATTTCGGGCGGTACAACGGACAGTTTCATCTGCACGCTGACCTGGTCTATTGGCGCGCCCTTGTCCTTCTTGAATGCGTTGAAGATTGAGGCGGTGGTCTGCCCACCGTTGACGATCTGAAGGTTCGTGACCTTTTGCAGATAGGTGACGCCGCCATGGCGCTGCTCGGCCACTTCTTCCGCAGTAGCAGAGATGCCGTTGTTGTAGGGGAAAAAGCGTGTCGGCTCGTCGAGTATGGTTTTTCGGATGCCCTTGTTGACCCTGCCGCGCGCTTGCAGAAACGTTCGTACGTTCTGTTCGAGCAGTCGGCTTCCGTAGTGGTCGTAGATGCGTGCCAGCCAATCTCCGGGAATCACAGCGAGGAAGCACTGCACTTCACCGCTGCCGTCGTCGGCGGGAAGGCACACCAGCGGCTGTCCGAAAAGCTCTTCGAAATCGACGACGATTTCTTCCGGCTTTCCGGTGCCAATTGTGCGTGCGAGTCGCTCGAGGTCCCAAATGCGATACGACCAGTCCCGGCCGCTCTCTTGGCGGGAAGGAAGCTCCTTCACACTTCCAGTCAACTGCGCATTCGTCAGGAGATAGAACCTCACGCGCTGAATCTGGTCACCCTGCTCAAGTATTGTCCTGGCAAGGCCGTACGCCGGGTGCGCAACCTCCATCTGTTCGACGAATGACGTCGTGCAAGCCTTTTCGAAGAACGTCTCGGCGCGTTTAAAGCCTTGAGTCATTTCCGCTTTCGACATGCGCTCGACTTCGTTGCCAGGTCTGCAGTCAACGACATAGAGCTCCAGCAGACCGTCTTCCCAGTTTAGCGAGTACCCGTCAACGCGCATGCCGCGATGGATGTACTTGCACGGCACGAAGTCCTCGATGGAACCGGCCTCCCCAAGATACTCGGCCACGACCTCGGCAAACGCGTCGTCGGTGAAGTTATCGGACGTATCGGCGCGGACGAGAACATCCTGGGCCAGTTCTTCGCGAAACGCGTCAAGATCCACTGCTTGCTCCCATGGTTGTCCAATCAGGTTCGCTCTCGAACGGCAGACAGGCTTGCAGCTCGAGGACATATTGCACGCTTCGCACACCAACCGGAATATGCTCGGCGACTATGCGAGGAAACCCTTCCCTCACTTCGAAAAATGTCGCGGAAGAAATTGCAAAGAATCGGATTGCGTATTCGGGGCGGTCCAGGTAACCAGCCTGAAGCAGGCGGTCCTCAAATGCATCACGTGCTTCGGCATTGGTCAGACAATCCCGTATGTCGTCGACGAGGGCTGCCGGCGATCGTGCCGCATGTCCCTGCTCGGATGCCTCGCCGATCCCGTAGCACACGAGATGCAAGGTGCCCCCCAACGGCCACAGCTGCGTTGCCGACGAAATTGTGACGGCAGCCGCGCCACCTACAAGCCTCGTCTTCACTTCGAACGCCGCGGTACCGACAGTGAAGTCCTGAGGAGCTCCGGACGGCCCGTTCCAGAAAAGTACTGCCGACTGCCCGAACCTTCGAATGAGCTCGGACTGCAGAAAGGTGAGTTCCCCGAAAAGTCCGCGCAGTTCCTGGTCGCTAAGAACTCCGGCATTCGACTTGCCAAAGAAGCGCTGCCAGATTTCGAGGTGGGACCGTACGGCATCCGGTACCAACGTGGCCGACGCAATGCGTCTCGTACGCTCCAGCAAACTGTGACAGAGTGCAACAAAGATATCTTCGGTGCTGCCGTCAATCAGCCGCAAAATCAGCCGGTCGAACGAATGCTCCACCGCAACGCCCTTCAGATTCGGCATCGGGCAATCGGAATCCTGTTCTGCTCCGCGGTACAGAAAGAGCTTGCGTCCCTTAGCGTCAAGCGCCCAGAAGAAGTCGTGCGGATGCGTCGCATCGGCGCGGCGTGCGCGGAGTTCCCCGACATTGGCGGTTGCTTCGATACCGGCCCATGGGTTAGTTGCCGACGGCATCGGTGACCTCATCATCCTCGTCTTCAATCTGTTGCTGATATTGCTCTTGCCACCAGACGGTGTTCACCATGTATTCCACTTCCGCTCCGCGCCCATTCTCCTTGGTTCCCGGGAAGCTGATACCCCATGCGCAGACCGGCCTAGCCAAGGAAGCCTGGTTTTCATCGCCTTGACGGAACAGATCGAGAACGTGCAGCATCAGTAGCGGCCTTGTCCGACGGCTCCGATAAGCGGCGTCCGATACATTTGCGTTCTCGGCCTCGTCAGCGACCGCGTCAATCTGTTCCTTCGTCAGGCCGGCTCGCTCTGCGCCACGGGAGGCGACTCTCATCTTGGCGCCACCAACTTGGTAGCAGCCGCCCGTAAACACACATGCGCGTGCCTGCGGCACGATGTGCAAGGGACCCACTTGCTGCTTTTCTCCCTTTTTCAGGGTGTACAGGCAGACGTCCCACTCGCCGAGATTCTCCGGGTCGGCCTTGATGAACTCGATAATGGGACGGGACTGGGTGATGGCACCGGCATCGTCATGGTTTTCGAAAGACTGCAGGAACTGGCAAACGTCATTCGCGTTGATATGGGACCACATGTACCCAAGGTCAGATTCGACGTTATCGTTGTGCTGCGCCGCCTTCGCGGTCTCCAGCGCTTCGATAAATGCACCCAGTTTCTTGAAGTTGCTCTCAATCACGGACGGCGCCGATTTTAGGAAAACCGTTTCGACCAGCCTTCCCGCCAGCGAGACGGAATGGACGACTTTACGGCCAGTTCGCATCTTGTTGCGTGCCGTGACGATGAGAGAATCTGGGTGGGTTCTGACTTTCAAACCGAATTCCTCCGGCTTGCGTCCCTGCTGCTCCATAAATCTGAACTCGGCCCTGAGCTCGTCGATGGCCATCGAGATGTGCGAATACCAGCCGACCGCTTCGTCGGTCATGTAGATGCTGCATAGGTCGAGGTAGCCGTCCCGGTAGCCGAACCAGCGCCCCATCTGCAGCAGCGTGTCGTACATGATGGAGTTGCGGATGAAGTAGCTCGTGGTTAATCCTTCAAGGGTGAAGCCACGGGAGAGGCTGAGGCCACCAACTGCAATCACGTGCAGGCCATTCTCGCGGTAATTCCGGTAATCGAGACGGTCGGGAGATGAGTTGTTGATCGTCCTGACCACCACAGCGCCCGCGCTGTTTGCGAGGACTGGCTTGGCTTGTTCCCAAGTCTCGCCATCGGACGGCGGAAACCGGTCCCATGTTTCCTTCAATGACTGCATCGTGGGGTCGCGCAGTGCCACCTTGTCGGGCAAAGCCGCATGGAGCTTGACCGCATTCAGCACTTCTTCGAGATAGTTGGTGAGCAGCGCGGTGACTTGTCGCTGTACCGAATTGAACCTCGAGACGTTCACCAGCATCGACGAATGGTCCTGTCCTCGCCCGCGCAGAATGCGTACTGCTCGGCCCAGCACGAAACGGCGAGCCGCTTCAAGCAAACTGGGCGGAAGCGTCTCCACCTTGTGGTCAATCTTGTGTTTTTCCGGAAAGCATGCGACATGATCGGAAACCGACTCGACCAGATGTGCAAGGTCGCCGTTGTCGCCAAAGATGCGCGCAGCACTGACATAGTTGTCCGGCGCATCCAGGTTGACGATGAAATCCTTGGGGAAGAGGTCATCTTCCAGCATCGCATGACTGGAATCAGGGTCGATGAAGATGTTGGCGAACGGCGTCGCCGTATAGCCCACATAACTATTCTGTTCGAACAGCGCGAGCAGCTTCCGAATTAACCCGTTTATCTTTGTCGGGTCGCCCTCGCCCTTGGCCACGTTTACCGACGCGTTGTCGGCCTCGTCGTCGATGAGCAGCATCGGAATGCCCTGAATCTTCCCGCCCTTGATGTCATTCAGGCTAAGAAACCACTCGTGAAGATTCTGCAGCACGGTGGCCTGCTTCTTGATGACAAATACGACAGGCTCGCTGATCGCATTGAGTGAAAACGTGGCCGCCTTTGCAGAATCCTTGCGGAAGTCGTGTTCGCGTGACGTCAGACTGAACGGCAATCGGGTGACGTCGGAAATGCGGCCGACGCCCGTCTTGATGTCCTTGAGCGGCAGGTTTCGGTCTTTCTTGTCAGTATCGACGCCGATGAAGGCTTCCTCCACCCGCTGCTGAGTCTGACTTCGCAGGTTGTTGTGCACGCCAGCAAGGAGAATGATGACCTTGTAGCCGTAGTCCGCACTCTTGCAGACGACGCCATTGTAGTTGGCAGTCTTGCCTGACTGTACGTGGCCTACAACAAGGCCGCGCCTCTTCCAAGGACCACTTTTTTCCGGATTTTCGAGCAGGCCTACGATCTTATCGGTATCGCGGCCGATTGTGCCGACGACCTCTTTGGCGAATCCGGACTGCAGAAGCCAATCACGATAGCGGTTCCAGTAGAACAGGTCAGTGTCGGCGCGACGCTCCGGAAGCCATTCGTTGAACGGCAATTGCACCACGGCAGCATCCGGCATCGACAAGTCAAGCTTTTCTTCGATGGAACGCGATATTTGCTCGACGAACAGGTCTTCGCTCTCGAATTGGGGAGCGTCGTTTCCCTGAATCTGCAGGGTGAGTCGGACCACGCTGCGAATCAGGTCCGGTGTTACCGACGTACGATGGTTCAGATTGCTTCTGACTTGGTTCTCGAACTCCTGCGGACTCACGCTCAGTTCTCCTTGGATTGAAGACGTTCAATGTACTGGGACACGAATTCGGGCGTCGAGCAGAAAGGCTCAGTAATCTTCATGACCCTTTCTATTTCTGCCGGATCTGTTCCACTATCCCCGTACAGCATCGCCGCGAGGGCCTCTAGCGCTTCCGTTGTCTCCCTTGACGTATCAGTCTCATTGGGGTGGGAGGCTATGTCGTTGAACAGGGTCGCGAAGGGCAGGGAAGCGCCGATGACTGCCATGATTCCGTCAAAGCGAGGTCGCATCGCCGGCGGCAGGTCCGAGCGGAACTCGTTGACCAGTGGGTGCTCGAGGTTCGGCACATAGGAGATGCGCTCGTTGTGGTGCTTCCGGAGCCAGACGGGCTGCTTGGGTGAATTGAGCGCTGCCGTGCCCCGGTGCGTGTAGGGTCGCTTCGCGCTGTCGCGGATGCGGTCCAGAATGCCGCGCAGGCGCCGACGGACCGCTTCGGGTGGCTGGGCTCGCGACTTGCGAACGTCAATCGTCCAAAGGTGGTCCAGCGTGTTCGGAATGTCGACCTGGACACGCGCCAGTTTCGTGATTTCGTCCTGCCGTGCCATGCGGAACCACGTACCATGGATGATGAGACGGCGGTTGCGGTAGATGTAGAAGCCTTGGCCACGCAGGTAGCCCTCCTTGCCGCCCAAGGCCGTGTATTCGGATGCGCTGACCTTGCTGTGGTGTGGCAGAATATACGGGCACAACGTCACGGTCTTGCCTTCGATTTCCAGCACCTCTTCCCCGAGATGCATGGTCGCCGGGTGCCGGGCATTGAACGGATCGTAGCCGTCAATGGTCGAGCCATTAACACGGAAGGCAATCTTTGGCTTGCCCGGCTCGCCGGTAATGAACCGGTGGAAAACCAGGGCCACGTGGTCGCAGATGGTCACGATGCGCTCGTTCATCACCTGGTGGTGGTGCTTCGGGTCCGCACCCAAATCGAGACGGTCGAGCTGACGCCAGAGGACAATCGTACCCGATGAGCCAAGCTCCGCGACATCGATCGGAAATTCCGCTATTTCCGATGCCACCGGACGGCGCAATATCCAGCGGTTGCACTTTCTGACCAAATCCAGATTCCACTGCCGACAAGCAAGAGAACCACCTTGGCGGCTAATGACGGTCAGCTCGCGGCATTGGGAGAAAGAAGCGGTCTTCAGGCCCAGCCCGAATCGCCCAAGGTCGTCGGCCTTTCGTTTGCCGAGCGGATCCTTTCCACCAGGGCGCATGGCTTCGACCAGTTCAGTTTCACTCATGCCCTTGCCATCATCGATGATGGCGATCCACGGCTGTTGGTCATCGCTCCACCCAAACCGGATGTCGATGCGGCGGGCTGAAGCCGAGATGGAGTTGTCGATGATGTCAGCAGCTGCGGACTCGAGCGAGTAGCCGATGTCACGGAGCGCCTCTACGAGATTCGAGGCCGCCGGTTCGACGATGTCGAAATCTTCTTCCTGATTTTCTTTGTTTTGCGAGTTCATTTGACCAAGCAGTAGGCCGAAGGCGCGCCTGCAGGCACAAGCGAAGGCTCAGAGGCGCAGCAATGGCGCCCAAGGCGTCGCCAGCCCCTTTTGCAGAGTCCCATATACTAAAAGTAACATTTTCTTACACCACTGTCCTTTTGAACATAGGGAACGTACCCGAGAGGGAGAGAGGTGTAAAGAATCGGAATGGTTGAAAATCCGCTCATGGCTGGAATCGGCTCGCTCCAGATCAAGACGGAGGAACCCCGCGCGTGGGCGTGCGCCAAGCCGCGGCCGACCGCCTAAGCGCGATCGAGATCGACCACGAGCGTGTACCGGCAAGCCTTGCGAGGTAAACGGTCACAATTCGGGCGATCAAACTGGAGGGCACGGCCAGTTGGGCTGTGGCGTCCGCACCAATGTGCGCTCGTGATCTCCGCATCCGTAAACGTGCCCCATATAATCGAAGTGATGGAGCGCATACAGTCGATCAATCCCGCACGCATTCAATGGTTTTGTGGTGATTGCGTCACAAAACTGGGGCGCTCACCCTGGCTACGGGCATTGCACCAGCCACCATGCTTGGATTGTGAGTTTCATCGAGTTCGCGCCCCCACTGGAAAAACGGGTAAGGGCATCCAGTCGACGACCCATACTTCAAGTTTCGAATAGCGTCAGCAAGTCGCCCCATCGCAGCTATGATTGTTTTGCCCTACTGGAACGATACTACGTGCCTTGCCCATCCGGGGGACGAAATATCCTCTTGAGGCAGGCGAAGGTGCTCTAGCTTGGCGACCCTTTGTCGGCCTTTTCGGGGATCCTTGCCGCCTAAGCTGCCGAGGCAAGCTGTGCGTGTATACCAATATAGTGCAGTGAGAGTACGAACCGCGTGCGCGTGCGACCCCTGCGGCCGTCGCATGAGCCCTGACGAACCTGGCGAGTGGCAGGAGCGACTGTCGATTGACCACCTTGGCGGCTTCGAATCGGTCTTTGGCGACGGAAACACCGTCAGCCTCGACCTGTGTCAGCGCTGTGTCCAGGACGTCCTGGGCGCTTGGCTCCGCATCACGCTGCCCGCCGGTGCCGAATTTCCGCCGCTGTGCCCGGCGCCGGACTTGTTTGGGCTGTGGAGGGACAAGCAGCTTGATGGGCTGGCCTACCAGGAGGCGCTGCGCGGGTCGGTCGTCTGCTACGACGACCCGACGGAACCGGTCGAGGACACCGGCGATGAGAAGCGGCAGAAGAAGCGCTGACCATGGCAATGGCATAATGGTTGCAGGCTTAGCCAACGAGGTCGCCCCAGTATCCTTGGTGGCCGCCAGAAGCCCGCGTGAGCGGGTTTCTGTGTTTTTATGACTCAGATTCACACTCGGAAGGCAAGCTTGAGTGCCCGCGCGTCGTGTAGCGATGGTGCCGCCCGCCGTGCTCCATGAAGTAGGCTTCGAGTCGGCCGACGTCAATCGCTGCGGCTCCAATGTGACAGGCCTGCCAGCCAAGAGGCACCTCTCCAGCCAAGTCGACGAGCAGTTCCCAATCCTCGCCGTAGTCGAAGCACAGCACGCGCTCTGGCTCGTCCGCGAAGTGCGCGAGCCAGGCCAACAGAGCCGTGCGCAATGCCTCTAGCGTGAAAACGCACCCCGGATATTGACCGAGCTGCGGTAGCACAGCCTCACGCACGAAGGCGCTGCAGCTCGCTTGACTGAAGTCCGAGCGTTCACCGTAGAACTCGCGCCCATCGTCGGCGACAAGCGCGATACTGATCAGCTCGCAGTCGAGAAAATCAGTGAACTCACAATTGACAAAAAGGTGCACCGTAGTGGCCAGAGTGTGAATGACAGAATCCCAATGATGAAGCAACCACGTCACCCAGGCCAGTTGTTGCGCGAAGACGTGCTAGTACCACTGGGCATCGAGATTACCGAAGCGGGCCAGGCGACTCGGGATTTCGCGTACGGCGCCTTCTCGCGTGCTCCACGGCCATGCCGGCATCAGTCCTGACTTGGCCGTGCGGCTCGAACACGCAGGCGCAGCCCCGCCCGGTTCTGGACTAAGCTGGCAGTCCAAATAGGAGCTCAGCTTGGCCGAGCAGTGAGACCAGCCGCGGTTGTGCCCCTGCAATTGGCGCAGGTGGCCCGATCAGACAAGGAGTAGCCACGATGGAAACCCGCCCAATTTGCGACGAAGCGGACTACGAAAAGGCGTTGAAGGTCGCGGCTCGCCTTGTCGACGCAGATCCTGCTCACGGCACCCGCGAGGGGGACCAACTGGAGGCGCTGGCCACGCTGATCGAGTGCTATGAGGCCGAGCGCTTTCCGCTCGATCTGTCCGGCGCGAGCGAGGCCATCAAAATCCGCATGGAGCAGGCTGGGCGCTAGGCCAGCGACAAATGGCGCGGAGATGGATTGCAGTTGTCGGTCTGGGTCTGGACTGTTCTTACCCTTCGTAAGGCAAGGCCGCGAGTGCGCGGTAAGTGGGGGAAGCTGCAGGGTTAAGCAATTCAAAGCAATGAATTGTTTGACATTCAAATTCGTTGTTTTACGCCACGCGCCATAGGCGCCTCAAGAACATAACAGGATGGCCGTTGTAACACACATGCGGGGCATGTATGTTACAACGGACGCCGGGGCCATTCGGCGCTTCGCTTCTCACAGCCCCGGCTCATTCTGCAATGGGGGAGCTCCCCTTTACCCCCCGGTCGGCGCAACATTTCGGATTGTGTTTGCGCAAACTGCGGCACGCCTACTAGGGTATGAAGGAGATCAAGTTGCCGTTTGAAACACTGGGGGTGGAGCCGCTCGACGCGGTTCTGAATATGCGGCTCACGTCGGTGGAAAAGGCCAAGCTGAAAGAGGATGCGGACCTTGCCGGGTTGAGCATGTCCGAGTTGGTTCGGCGCCGCTACTTTGGCAGGCCGATCGTCGCAAGCGCGGATACCTTGATGCTCAAGGAACTGCGGCGCATCGGTGGCCTGCTGAAGCACGTGCACAACCAAAGTGGCGGAGCCTACAGCAGCGACACGGCTGGTGCACTAGTTGCGATCAAAACCTACATGGAGCAGTTGAGCCATGGTCGGTAAGAAGATCCTGAACTCGAAGGACAAGAGCAAGGCCGCGAGCATTCGCGACTTGGTTGATTACATTCGAGCGCCGGAAATGGTGAATCCAGAGGAGAAAGTGATTTATGCCAACGGCCGAGGGTTCATCACAGGTAGCCATGCCGCGCAGCGCGAAGAAATGGTCGCACTTGCGTCGGAGGCGGTGCGCAGCAAGAACCCGGTTAATCACTACATCTTGAGTTGGCGGGAGGGCGAGCAGCCAAGCCTGGCTCAAATCGAGGAGGCGGTTAGCATCTTCATGGCTGAGCTTGGGGTGGGGGATCATCAGGCCATCTATGGCCAGCACGCCGACACGGACAATATTCACTTGCACATCGCCATCAATCGTGTGCATCCGGACACGTTGGAAGTAGTCAAGATCAATGGTGGGTTCGACATCGAGGCTGTGCACAAGGCCCTAGCGCGGATTGAGCACGTTCAAGGCTGGCAACGCGAGCAGCGCGGCCGCTACCGCGTGCGGGACGGCGGCGAACTCATTCGGGAGCACCTCGTTACGGACACGCCAAAGGCGCGCCAACCTGGTCAGCGCAAGCGCGACATGGAGAATCGGACAGGCGAGAAGTCAGCGGAGCGAATCTGTATCGAAGAAGGCGCCCCGGCTATCGAGCGGGCGCAGTCGTGGGAGCAGCTTCACAGCGAGCTGGCCGAGCATGGGATGCGTTACGTGAAGAAGGGCAGCGGCGCGATAGTTTTCGTTGGCGAGGTTGCCATAAAGGCCAGCAGCGTAGACAGGGGCGCCAGCCTAGCCAAACTGCAAGAGCGGCTTGGTTTGTACCGGCCGCCGCAGTACCAGGCCCGGTTAGCTGTCCGGGAGCCAAAGGCGATCAAGCCCGATGCGCCGCGCTGGCGGGAATACATCACTGGGCGGAAAGAGCACTATGCGAACAAGGCGGCAGAAAAGCAGGCCCAGGACCAGCGGCAGCAGCGTGAGCGACACGAACTGTCGGCCCAGCAACGGGCGCGCCGCACAGGGCTCTTCGCAGGCAGTTGGCGTGGCAGGGGCGCTGCCCTGAATGTCCTGCGAAGCGTGATTGCCGCCGAGCAGGCCGCCGAGAAGGCCTTCATGAAAGAGTTGCACCGGCGGGAGCGCGATGCGCACAACTGGCGGTTCCGACCCTATCCAGACTTGGAGGCTTGGTATCGGCTGCAGGGCGAGCCAGAGTTCGCTGAGCAATGGCGGTACCGAGCAAGCTTGCCGCATTGCATCGAAGGCGAAAGCGACGGATCGCCCACGCCGCGCGATATCCGCGCGTTCACAGCCCAAGTTGTCGGCCTACAGGTGCATTACACCTGCAGAGAGGGCGTCGCCAATTGTCGGGTGGCTTTCGTGGACAAGGGCAGGCGAATCGACGTGCACGACTGGCGCAATCGGGCTGCGACGCTAGCCGCGCTGCAGCTATCGGCGCAGAAGTGGGGCAAGTTCACAGTGAAGGGGTCAGACGAGTACAAGGAACTGTGCGCTAAGCTGGCAGCAGAACACGGCTTCAAGCTCATCAACCCAGAGCTCCAGGAGATGATCCAAGGGGAGCGGCAACTGATAGGGCTGGAGAGATCGAAGGTGACCAAACCACGATATGAGGCAGGCCGTGACCTGGAGCCTTGACGAGACCTTGGAGAAGGTTGGGGATCATGGACGATCGTACGGAGCGAGTTCAATCCGAGATCCGGAGCCTGCTGCTCCACCAGCGTGTTGCCGAGAAGCTGGCCGCTAACCCAGCATTGCTCGGCTGTGCTGTTGTCAATTTGGACCGCTGGCGTGATGCTGATGCCGGAGAGTCCCCCGATCGCCAGGGATGGCGTCGGTTGCTCGACGGTCGTCTTGATGACGTGCTGGCGGTATTAGTTGACCCGGGAGAACGAGGTGTCCGAATGCGGAAGGCTTCGCCATTCCCGGGCGTTTTGACCGAAGACGAGCGGCGGAGCATCATTGAGGCGTGGAAAAGCGGGGTGCCCAACGCCGAGTGAGAACGATCCGCAACGGATCGCCCCTGTTGAGCGCGTTCCATTTTCCACGGAGAAGAGCGTGCGACGCGTTAAGGTCCTATCCCTTGTCGCTCAGTCGAACTATCGACTCGCGGCGCAACCCGGAGGTGACAACGTGAGTACAAAGGCGACGCTGGCGCACCATGCGGGCGACCTGTCCTGGCACCTTTACGAGGAAGCCTTTGAGGCGGGCGTCGTGTACTTGGAATTGCAGGGCGTGGCTGTGGAGTTGATCACGCGCAAGACTGCCGGCGCAGATGTCGTTCTGCGACTGCCGATAGAAACAGCCAAGCAACTTGGCCTGCATACGAGGGTGCCGCCAGAGCGTTGGGCGGCGATCAAATGAAGGTCTACCTCGATGACGAACGCGATACCCCGGCGGGATGGATCTGTGCCAGTTGGCCAGACGAGGTTATTTCGTTGCTGGAGACAGGCTCGGTCGTGGAGATAAGCCTCGACCACGATCTGGGCGATGACGAGCGTGGGACGGGGTATGACGTCATCCTCTGGATCGAGGAGGCTGTCGCTCTTCGCGGTTTCATCCCGCCGAAGATTTCCGTGCATTCGGCGAACGCTTCAGCTGCGGAGCGGATGAGAGCCGGCATCGATGCCATCGAGAAATTGGTACGCGAGCGGGCCATGCAACAAAAGCGGCGAGAAGCCATAGCTCCTTCCCACTCGGGAGACTTTGGGCTCTGATGCACAGAGTGCGGTCTGATTTTTCCCGATTTGGAGGGGCTACACGAAGTACGTGTTGAACTCGGACATTTGCGTTATGCAACTTGCATAACGTTTGAAAACAAGGCCTCGGGAGAAAAGTATGGGGAAACGCCTTCTTCGATCCCACACCTGGAAAGGTGTTACGTTGCGCGCCGGCCTGCATCTCTGGTCCAATCCATCGCTGCGCGGCACCGACGCCGCAATCCCGATCGTCATGAGTGCTCCGACCCTGTTCGACCTGGTAGTGCTCGCGGAGCAAAAGTCGGTAGAGGAACTAAAGGGGGTGAACGATCGGCTGTTGGCCCAAGGCGAGATCACTGAGCGCCAGCATGCCCGGACCAACGATTTCTTGAATCGAATCGAGCAGGTCAACCATGGTCGTCCGTGAGATTTGAGCTACGTTGCTACGTGTTGAACTCGGACATTCCTCAACCAATGGCCCGTACCACTAGGGTAAATGGCAACAACACGGCCTTTTCTACTTCGTGCGCGAGCTCAGGGTCTGCCACCAGCCCAGCCGGCATCTTTCCCTGATTTGCACGTACCGCCGTGATCAGCTCAACAATCGAAGGGTCGGGGCCGTCGATCACGAAACGCATCAGGTAGTCGCGCCGCATGCGTAGACGGAGGTTGCGGCGCCGTAGCGCGCGCCGCTTATTGCGGTCAGCTGCCAGCGACATTCGATTCCTCCTGTAGCAGGATAAGCTTGGCTCGTAGTTCATTTTGAGCGAGCGACGACGATAGGCCTACTTCTCCGTCGGTCTCGACCAAGCGCTCGCGCTGTGTGTCAGCCCACCCGTCCGCGTCGTCATCAATGGCCAGCCAGTTGCTGGTGCGGACGCCGGCGCGGGAAATGTAACGCGCGATCTGCTGGTACCGGCTCAACTCGACGAACCATGATATGTCAGTGCGGTGCGCCCCCTCGGCATGGCGGCCCATAGCGGAATGCCATGTGCCGCCAATCACCTTCGAGAGAAGCTCCAGAGGCAGGAAGTTGCAAGCTTTGCCAAAGCCGAGTACCCGTACCCACGAAGTTGAGAGGATGATCTTGATCTCCGGATACGGGCGCAACAGCTCAACCAAAACCGGTGCCCACATGAACAGCTCGCCTTCGGCTTTTAGCACTGGGCGTCCACTGATCAGATAGGCGGCGTCGGGATGCAAAACGCCGTCGTAGTCTAGGAAGAGAAACGATGAAGCAGCCATAAATCACTTCTCGTTCAGGTGGGTTGTGGTTAGGCGCCTGGACGGCTGCAACCAGCCTCAGCATCGCTTCTAAACTCTCGGCTTTTAGCCGAGCTCTCGTGTAATCAATAGCCGCACGAGCTGCGCAATGGAGATGCCTAGTTCGGTCGCGCGCAGCTTTAAGCGTCGATGCACTTCTGGATCCAGATCGAGGTTCAGTCGGACGGGCTTGGGCGGCCGCTCACCTGTTTGAGATTGCACCATGGCAGCGCCGGAGACAAATTCAGCGGTGGAGGTCGGCACGGCGGCATCGCTTATGCCGCCGGCTGGTTTGATCTTGAATTTACTCAAATCAATTACTCAACTCAAAGAACTCATCGACCAGCAACTGGATCTCTGCGCGGGCGGTGGCGTTGTCGAGTTCCACCACTCCCTTTCCTCCCAAGAGCGCGTCCCGGTACACCTTTCGTTCGCGGATGACCGTATCCGCGAGCTTCAGTTGGTCGAACTCGGTCAGCAGTTCACGGGCCTCCTCCACCTCGCGGATCGTAGGGTTAGATGGAGCCATCGACAGCACGGCCGAGGCCTTGAGTTCCGGGTTCAGGCCGCGCGCCAGGTGAATCAGTTCATTGACCTTGGGCAGCGTTTCCAGATCCGCCTGGCTTGCCCTCACCGGTGTCAGCAGCAGGTTGGCGACGACCATTGCCGAGCGCATTTCCCGCGAATCCCGACCACCTGCGTCGACAATCACGACTTCGTAACGCCGCGCCAAGTCCCGCAGCGTTGCTGAAACTTCCCCCGTGCGCTGCACACACGGGACATGTGGCTGGATTGCAGCCTCATCACGCCGTTCTACAAATCTGGCGCAGGTAGCTTGGGCATCGGTGTCGAGCAGCACCACGTCGACGCCGCTGTGTGCCAAGTGGATCGCGAGGTTGCTCGCAATCGTCGATTTGCCCACCCCGCCTTTCTCGGCCGCAACCAGAACAATCATTGCTGTGCTCTACTTTGAGTTGAGTAATTGAGTTGAGTGAAGTTGGCTTTCTAATTTTGTAACTCACTGATTTTTCGCGATGCTCTAGTAGAGCATCGAAGGTAGGGCAGGGCACCCAGTCGCTTTCTGACGTTCTAAGGCGCTGATTTTTTGGAATTCTCGGCTCGGGAATCGCTGGGACCCTGCGTCGCCAGTTGGCGCTGAACAGCCGCGATCTTTCCCAGCACCTCACAGGTCCGCTCGTATTGAAGCGCTGCAATCTCGTCGACGGCGTAAAGGGCATCATTGATCTGCCTGAGTTCGTCGACGGGCCTACGCCGGGCCAATTCGACAAGGTCGAATAGTGTGGGCGCGGTCATGACGATTGCCGCTTCGGCATTGGTGCCGCGCAGAATCGGGTCGGACCAAAGGTGCGTGCCGGCACTGAATGTGATGCCATGCCAAGTGAAGAAAGGCCTGCCAGGTGGTGGTAAAGCGTCGGTCGGTGGCTGTCGACTTGTAAACATGGGGGCGACACCGCGCATATGACTCCTTCATCGTCTGCAGTGAGGGACGTGGTTTGCGATGGCATTGAACGGTCTGGTGATCCAGATTCGAGAAATCGCCACGATGACTACCCTGGATGACGTCAGGCCGGCACGGATCGCCACATCCATAAGGTAGGAAACAATCCACCGCATTTCGAGCGCAGAGCCGAATCGTCCCTACGGGCCGGCGCTCTCCCCGCAAACGGGTTCCCGTGCGCCTCGATTCGGGCGCGACGGTGCGCGCGATGCGGCGCTGGTCCACTGGGTGCTCGACTTGCAGGGAAGGGGGGTATCCGGGGTTGGGGGGTATATCAATCCCGCTTGGTTGGGCAAGGTCCGCAGTGTGCGGCAAGGTGGAAAAGCGGTGTGTCAGATGTGGGCAACCCCAGCGGGGTTGTCCATGCCTGTCCACGGCTTTTCCACCGGTCCCGGCGCCAGCCGGGATGTCCACACGGAGGGCTGCGTAAGCCTGTAGGTACTTTTCCACAGTCGGTTGTTGGTAGATAAAAGATAGAAAGAAGGTAGAGGGCAAAAGGCCACCATTTTCCATAATTAAATCAATGTGTTACGGCGAGTGGCTGGAACGCTATGCCACCAAGACGGAACGCTATGCCACCGGTCGGGGAACGCTATGCCACCGGTTGCGGAAGCCAAAGTGCAAGTTGCGGCTCGCCCTTGGTGCTGCTCTCAATGCGTCCCCTGCTGACGATCCCCAGCCGCTCTAATTCTCTGACCGCCGCCTCCAGCGACTGCCTGAACTTTCGCATGGGGCTGGCGTATTCCATTTGTGCCTTGAGTCGCTCCAAGTTGAACCGCTGCACGGGGTCGGAGGATGTCGCCACCAGTCGCTGGAGGGTTTTGGCCATGTCCAGACTGCGCCCGATCTGCATTCGCCTATCCCAGTCGATCAGCGAGTACTCTTGATTGCCGAACAACTTCACCCACCTAGCGTCCATGGTGTAGGTGTAACTCTCGGTGTCCTCGCTGTAGGCGAGCGCCTTTATGATGTTGAAGGACTCCATGTGGCCGATCTTGTACCGGGTCGAACCGTCCGGTTTTTTTGCCTCTAGGAATAGGGTGCCTTCGCGCAATGCCTTCAACCGTCGGTGCAGCCATTTGTATTGAGTGTCGCCGATGCCTCGCTCTGGCCGGATCTTGCGAATGAGTTTTTTCCGATTCAGCGGAACTGGCGTATCTAGTTGTTGCTTCTGAGCGAAGTAGATTAGCGCTATGATGAGGTCGCCATCAGCCTCGTCCAGTTGCTCTCCGGTGTACTCCAAGACGCAGTCCCTGCGGCTTATCATTACCGTCTGCCTGTGGAACTTGCGCCGTCCACGAGCGATTGGCGCAATAAGGCTGGAGCGATTCAGGTGGTTGGGCATCGCGCCAATATCGAACCCCGGCAGGAACAATTGAAGTGGTGTTGGTGGCGCTTTGGCTTCTTTCTGTGCCGCAAAGCGTTTCGAATACTCGTGCGCACGGCGCAGCGCTGGTGACGCTACCTCCATGGCTCACCGGCTAGAAAGGCGTGTTGCTGCCCAGCGCTGGCGCGCCAGTTGTTCTGCTTTGGTGGGGCGCCCTCGCGGGCGCTTTGGGGGAGGCGGCTCTGCGGGTCGGTGAGCCTCAATCCAAGCCAGTACCTCGTGTTCGTACCAGCAAAGACGCCTGCTATGTGGCATCTTGAAAGGACGCGGAATCATGTCCTTGTCTTTGTATTGCTGGCTTGTGGCGTACGTGCGTATGGAGGTGGCACTCTTACCGATCAGCGTGGAAAGCTGCTCAATGACGAGGATGCGGATGGGGGACGGGCTGCTGGCCGGCGAGTCAGCGTGCGCTTCCGTCAGATGAGGAACGGGCATGTTCATCCATAGTCGGATGGACCGATAGCGGTCCTTGCAGCGATCTATGGATTAGGTGGTATCTCAACCTTATGCGCTGAAACTCTAGGGGAGGAATGGCACACAGCGCCCGTCCCAGCAGCATACGCGCTTGCTCGCGCTCACGACCTGCGCCTGTAACTACGCGCACTCAGGGGTTCGGCAATCGTGTGTGAGTTTCACGCTATCGCTTTTTCGCGGAGGGACTTGCTGGCTCATTCCTATGCTCACCGGGCGAGGGATACCAACCCACTCACCACACCAGCCACACGACGGATCGTGAACAACAAGATAAAGTAATTTGACGTCACCCGTCAATGGCTTCCGCTTGGGACGCTGATGAGACAGCGAGCCACCGAAATTACTTTGAATTGTTGTGAATAGGTGTACAAAGTAAAAGAGCCGAATCAACGAAGTCGTTGATTCGGCTCTGAAATCTGGTCGGGGTGAGAGGATTCGAACCTCCGGCCTCTACGTCCCGAACGTAGCGCTCTACCAGGCTAAGCTACACCCCGATTTCTTGGTACTGCTAGGGTTTTTTCGCGCTGACTTGTCGGTGCGTTGTTACGACTGACGTTGCAGCGAGAAAGCACACAAGTGTATCAGCGTTTCCTTCAGTTGGGAAGAGGGAAATTGCATTGCTGCCTTTTCCGCGGCTTCCGCTTCGCGCTGGGCGGCGGCGAACGTCACCTCCAGCGCGCCGCTGGCGTGAATGGCCGAGAAGACTGCATCAAAGTGTTCCGTCCCGCCTTCGACGATGGCCTCGCGTGCGAGTTCGCGCTGTTCCGCCGTGCCGTGCTCGAGCAGGTGCAGCAGTGGCAGCGTGGGCTTGCCTTCGCGCAGGTCGTCGCCGGCGTTCTTGCCCATCTGCTCGGCGCTGGCCGTGTAGTCGAGCATATCGTCGATCAGCTGGAATGCCGTGCCGATGCGGCGGCCGTACTCGGCTGCGGCTTCTTCCATGGCGGGATCCGCGCCGGCCAGCACCGCGCCCAGTTCCGCGGAGGCTTCGAACAGCTTGGCGGTCTTGTAGCGGATGACCTGGAGGTAGCGCTCCACGGTCACGTCCGGGTCGTGCATGTTCAGCAGTTGCAGGACCTCGCCCTCGGCAATCACGTTGGTTGCATTGGAGAGGATCTCCATGATGCGCATGCTGCCGGCTTCCACCATCATCTGGAAAGCGCGCGAATAGAGGAAGTCGCCCACCAGCACGCTGGCCGCGTTGCCGAACACCGCGTTGGCGGTCTGGCGGCCACGGCGCAGCTCGGATTCGTCCACCACGTCGTCGTGGAGCAGCGTGGCGGTGTGGATGAACTCCACCACCGCGGCGAGTTCGTGATGGCGATGGCCGTCGTAGCCGAACGCGCGCGCCGAAAGCAGCAGGATGACTGGACGCAGCCGTTTGCCGCCAGCACCGATGATGTATTCGCCGATCTGCTCGATCAGGGGCACTTCAGAGGACAGGCGGCGCCGGATGACGGCATCGACGGCGCGCATGTCGGCAGCGACCGGGGCAAGCAAGGCAGTGGCGGAAGACTGGGACAAGATGGAATCACCGGTTCGCAAAACCGGAGGATTATATGCGATCGCGGTGTCGCCATGGCCGCTGGCATGCGGCCGGAACGCCCCGGAAGGGGCGGCGCCAATCTATAATGACGGCATGAACAAGGCCCCTGCCACCCGTCGGCAGGTCCGCCGCACCGCCTGGTGGGTGGCGTTTGCCGCCCTTGCCGGGTTCCTGCTCGCCGACCTGACCTGACCCGCATCCCCGGCGCGAAGTGCGTCAGTCGCCGCTGCGCAACGCTCCGGCGGGCTATCTATTTGTTTCCGTTGGCTTTTCTTTGACCTTTCCGTATCACGCCCTTTGCGCTTTCGGGAAAACTGGTCTACAATCGCCGGTTCCTTCGGTTGGTTTGCGCTGTATACGGGCGAATCGCCGGACGGCAAAGCAGCAAGTCGGCGCACGAAACGGCGCCGGTCCCGTGAGATACCGGGGCAGCATTCAACGTTTCATTCACATCGAGAGGTTCGACAATGTACGCGGTCGTAAAAACCGGCGGCAAGCAATACAAGGTTGCTGCTGGCGAAAAACTTAAAGTAGAACAGATACCGGCAGACATTGGCGCAGAAATCACGCTGGACCAGGTGCTCGCAGTGGGCGCCGGCGACCAAATCAAGTTTGGTACGCCGCTGGTGAGCGGGGCTTCCGTCAAGGCTACCGTGATCTCCCAAGGTCGTCACGACAAGGTGAAGATCTTCAAGATGCGCCGTCGCAAGCACTACCAGAAGCGCCAGGGCCATCGTCAGAATTACACCGAACTGCGCATCGAAGCCATCGTTGCCTGAGCATTGCTCGGACATCAGGCATTCAACGCAATCAGGTAAACAGGAGTTAAGACATGGCACAGAAAAAAGGCGGCGGTTCCACGCGGAACGGCCGTGATTCGGAATCGAAGCGTCTGGGCGTGAAGGTGTACGGTGGCCAGGCCATCAACGCCGGCGGCATCATCGTTCGCCAACGCGGCACCCGCGTGCACGCTGGTGACAACGTGGGTATCGGCAAGGACCACACCCTGTTCGCGCTGGTGGACGGCCACGTGCAGTTCGCCGTCAAGGGCGCTGCCAAGAAGCAGCAAGTCAGCGTCGTTCCGGCGGCCTGATAACAGCCTTTGCAGCCCGAAGGCCCCGCAACACTTGCGGGGCCTTTTCATTTCTGGCATGAATAAAGCCGGCCCGATCCATCTGGGAAGACCAATATGAAGTTCATCGACGAAGCCCGAATCGAGGCGATTGCCGGCAATGGCGGCAACGGGAGTGCGTCGTTCCGGCGCGAGAAGTTTGTGCCCTTCGGTGGCCCCGATGGCGGTGACGGCGGGCGGGGCGGCAGCGTGTTCGCGCAGGCCGACCGCAATATCAATACCCTGATCGACTATCGCTATTCCAAGAAGCACGTGGCGCGTAACGGCGAGAACGGCCGTGGCTCGGACTGCTACGGCGCTGCCGGCGAGGACGTCACGCTGCGCATGCCGGTCGGCACGCTGATCATGGACATGGACACCGGCGAGGTCATCGCCGACCTGACCGAGCACGGCCAGACCGTGTGCCTGGCCGAAGGCGGCATGGGCGGCTGGGGCAACCTCCACTTCAAGTCGAGTACCAACCGCGCGCCGCGCCAGCAGGTCGACGGCAAGCCCGGCGAGCGCCGCATGCTGCGGCTCGAACTCAAGGTGCTGGCCGACGTGGGCCTGCTCGGCATGCCGAACGCGGGCAAGTCGACGTTCATCTCGCATATCTCGAACGCGCGGCCCAAGGTGGCCGACTATCCGTTCACGACGCTGCATCCGAACCTGGGCGTGGTCCGCGTGGATCACGAGCAGTCGTTCGTGGTGGCGGACATCCCCGGCCTGATCGAAGGCGCCGCCGAAGGCGCCGGCCTGGGTCACCAGTTCCTGCGCCATCTCCAGCGCACGGGCCTCTTGCTGCACATTGTGGACATCGCCCCGTTCGATGAGAACGTCGATCCGGTGGCCGAGGCGCGCGCCATCGTCAATGAGCTGAAGAAGTACGACGAAACGCTGTACGAGAAGCCGCGCTGGCTCGTGCTGAACAAGCTCGACGTGGTGCCCGACGAAGAGCGCGCCACGCGCGTGAAGGACTTCGTCAAGCGCTACAAGTGGAAGGGACCGGTATTCCACATTTCGGCGCTGACCGGCGAGGGCTGCCGTGAACTGATCTACGCGATCAAGGACCATCTGGCCGCGATCAAGGCCGAGGAGGCCGCCGCGCTGGCCGAGCCCGATATCCGCCTGGACGACCGCCTGCACAACGTGGCGCCCGATGCCGGCGCCGGCGACCAGGGCAACCAGGCCTGACGCCTCGCGGCGAGGGCCAGCCAGCACCGCAGAATAACCAGAACACCCGGCACCCGGAGACAGGATCCTCGCCATGCAATCGGTCATCGCCCAGGCAAAACGCATCGTCGTCAAGGTAGGCTCGAGCCTGGTCACCAATGATGGGAAAGGGCTGGACCACGACGCCATCGCGCGCTGGGCGGCCCAGATCGCCAAGCTGCGCGGCGCGGGCAAGGAGGTGGTGCTGGTCAGCTCCGGCGCCATCGCCGAGGGCATGCAGCGCCTGGGCTGGGTGCGCCGGCCCAAGGAAATCCACGAGTTGCAGGCCGCCGCCGCCGTCGGGCAGATGGGGCTGGCCCAGGTCTACGAGAGCCAGTTCGGGCGCTACGGCATCCGCACCGCCCAGGTGCTGCTGACTCACGCCGACCTGGCCGACCGGGAACGCTACCTGAACGCCCGCTCCACGCTGCTGACGCTGCTCTCGCTTGGCGTGGTGCCGATCATCAACGAGAACGACACGGTCGTGACCGACGAAATCAAGTTCGGCGACAACGACACGCTGGGCGCGCTCGTCACCAACCTGATCGAAGGCGATGCGCTGGTCATCCTGACCGACCAGCGCGGGCTGTACTCCGCCGATCCGCGCAAGGACCCGAACGCCACGTTCGTGGACGAGGCGCTGGCCGGCACGCCGGAGCTGGAAGCCATGGCGGGCGGCGCCGGGTCGTCGATCGGCAGGGGCGGCATGCTGACCAAGATCCTGGCGGCCAAGCGCGCGGCGAAGTCCGGCGCGCACACCACCATCGCCTCGGGCCGCGAGGCCGACGTGCTGGGCCGGCTGGCCGAAGGCGAGGCCATCGGCACCCAATTGCTGGCGCCGACAGGCCGCCTGACCGCGCGCAAGCAGTGGATGGCAGATCACTTGCAGCTGCGCGGCCGGGTGGTCATCGACAATGGTGCGGTGGAGAAGCTGATTAGTGGCGGCAAGTCGCTGCTGCCGATTGGCGTGGTGGAAGTGCAGGGCGAATTTGCGCGTGGCGAAGTGATCGCCTGCGTGAGCCCGGCCGGCCACGAGGTGGCGCGCGGCATCACCAACTATTCGAGCGCCGAGGCGCGGCTGATTGCCCGCAAGCCGTCGTCCGAGATCGAATCGGTGCTGGGCCACCTGAACGAGCCGGAGCTGATTCACCGGGACAACCTCGTACTCGTCTGATTTCTACGAGGCCCCAAGCAAAACCAAGCAAGACCATACAAAACGGCGAGGCCCTGGGGCCTCGCCGTTTTGCATTCCAGCCTTGCCGGGGTGCCGGCCTAGCGGCCTAGCGGCCTAGCGGCTGGGCGCGTAGGCGCGCAGGTCCTTGATCATCTTCTCCGGGGTGCCGGCCACGGTGCGGCCTTCGCAGAAGAAATCGGTCGCCAGCGTGGCCGAGTAGGCGTTGCGGGAGCGGGTTTGCATCCGGTACCAGGTGTCGCGGTCGTCGGCGCGGTTCGGAATCCACTCGGTGGCGCCCTGCGGCAGCGTGGCGTAGAGCTTGCGCTCGAAGGCGTCGCAGCGCATGCCCTCGAAGTTCACGTTGCGGGCGCCGCCCGGGCTGGTGATGACGACGGTGAAGCGCACCACCCGGTCCGGCCCCACGCTGATGGACTTGCTGTCCACCGCGAAGCGGAATTCTCCGCTGCCGTTGACCGAGAACGGAATCAGGTCCGCATCCTTGGGCGGCGGCGGCAGGCCGATCTCGGATTCCTTGAAGGCCCTTTCCTCGAACGGATTGACAAAGCCCGACTCTTCCTCGGGCAGGCCCTTGCTGGTGGTCTTGCAGCCGGCCAGCGCCAGGCAGGCTGCGGCAAGCAACAGACCGGCGCGTACGCGCCGGCCGGTGAAACTAGTCATCGGAACTCCGTTGGGTAGGTGCCGGGCTGGCCGGCGAAGCGGGCACGGCTTCCTGGATCGCCGTGGCGGCGGTCTCAGGCACGGCACCGGACACGGCCACTGGCTGCTCCGGGCGTGGCGCGTCCCCATGCCGGCTTTCGCCGCCATGGTGCCCGTTGTGGCCGGGGTGGCCGTGATTCCCGGGGAAACCATGGTGGCCATGGGTGCCGTAGGGGCTCAGCGGCGCGCGGCCACGGTTCAGGAAGCGCGACAACTCGGTCAGCGCCATCTGGTAGACATCGCGCTTGAATTCGATGACCGCGTCCAGCGGCACCCAGTACTGGCTCCAGCGCCAGGCGTCGAATTCGGGATGGTCCGTGGCACGCAGGTGGATGTCGCAATCGCGGCAGACCATGCGCAACAGGAACCAGATCTGCTTCTGGCCCTTATAGTGGCCGCGGATTTCGCGGCGGATGAACTTGTCCGGCACCTCATAACGCAACCAGTCGCGCGTGCGACCGACGATCCTGACGTGCTCCGGAAGCAGGCCGACTTCTTCCTGCAGCTCGCGGTACATGGCCTGTTCCGGCGTCTCGCCGTACTTGATGCCGCCCTGCGGAAACTGCCAGGAGTGTTCGCCGATTCGCTTGCCCCAGAAAACCTCGTTACGTGCGTTGATGAGGATGATGCCGACGTTCGGGCGAAAGCCTTCACGATCGAGCATGACTGCACCTCGAATCCTTTAGAATTACGTCGATTATAAAGGAAGCGCGCGGGTCGGCCTGACGCCGGGAATGCTGGTTTTCCCCGAGCGGGAAGGGCAGTTTCCGGCGCGTCCCGCCAAATGAAATGCCGCGCCTGGCCAGGCCGGCGCTGCCGGGCACTGCCCGACTCACGAGAAAGCAACGGATGAAAGCCTCGCAATTCTTCATTTCCACCCTCAAGGAAGCCCCCGCCGACGCGGAAATCGTGTCGCACAAACTCATGATGCGGGCTGGCATGATCAAAAAGGTCGGCGCCGGCATCTACAGCTACATGCCGGTGGGGCTGCGCGTGATCCGCAAGGTGGAGAACATCGTCCGCGAGGAAATGAACCGCGCTGGCGCCCTGGAACTGTCGATGCCCGTGATCCAGCCGGCCGAACTCTGGCAGGAGACCGGCCGCTGGGACAAGATGGGCCCCGAGCTGCTGCGCCTGAAAGACCGCCACGAGCGCGATTTCGTCATGCAGCCTACCTCCGAGGAAGTGGTCACGGACATCGCCCGCAGCGACATCCGCAGCTACAAGCAGCTCCCGGTCAACTTCTATCAGATTCAGACCAAGTTCCGCGACGAGCGCCGGCCCCGCTTCGGCATCATGCGCGGCCGCGAGTTCACCATGAAGGACGCTTATTCCTTCGACCGCGACCTGGACGGCCTGAAGGCGTCGTACCGCAACATGTACGACACCTACACGCGCATCTTCCAGCGTTTCGGGCTGGAATTCCGTGCCGTGGCGGCCGATAACGGCGCCATCGGCGGCTCGGGCTCGCACGAATTCCACGTGATTGCCGATACCGGCGAGGACGCCATCGTCTACTGCCCCACCTCGGACTACGCCGCCAACATGGAGGCTGCCGAGGCCCTGCCGCTGGCCGCCGCCCGCCCCGCGCCGGCCGAGGCCATGGCCAAGACCCACACGCCGGGCAAGGCCAAGTGCGAGCATGTGGCGGAATTCCTGAACATGCCGCTGGCGCGCACGGTGAAGTCGATCGTGCTGGCCAAGGACACCGACGCCGGCGCCGAGATCTGGCTGCTGCTGTTGCGTGGCGACCACGAGCTGAACGAGGTCAAGGCGTCGAAGGTGCCCGGCCTGCTCGATTTCCGCTTCGCGACCGAAAACGAGATCGTCGACACCTTCGGCTGCCCCCCGGGCTACCTCGGCCCGATCGGCACGAAGAAGCCGGTGAAGCTGGTGGCGGACCGCACGGTAGCCAACATGGCCGATTTCTGCTGTGGCGCCAATGACCGCGACTACCACTACACCGGCGTGAACTGGGGCCGCGATCTGCCCGAGCCGATGGTGGCGGACCTGCGCAACGTGGTGGCCGGCGACGCCTCCCCGGACGGCAAGGGCACGCTGGAAATCTGCCGGGGCATCGAGGTGGGCCACGTGTTCATGCTCGGCACCCGGTATTCGGAGTCGATGAGCGCCACCTACCTCGACGAGAACGGCAAGACCCAGCCGATGCAGATGGGCTGCTACGGCATTGGCGTGACGCGGATTCTTGGCGCCGCCATCGAACAGAACTACGATGAGCGCGGCATCATCTGGCCGGCCGCCATCGCCCCGTTTGCGGTGGTGGTCTGCCCGGTCGGCTACGACCGCAACGAAGCCGTGCGCGCGGAAGCCGACCGCATCCATGCCGAACTGCTGGCGGCCGGTGTCGATGTGATCCTGGACGACCGTGGCGAGCGCCCCGGCGTGATGTTTGCCGACTGGGAACTGATTGGCGTGCCGCACCGCGTGGTGGTGGGCGACCGTGGCCTGAAGGAAGGCAAGGTCGAATACCAGGGCCGCCGCGACGCCCAGGCCACCCCGGTGGCCGTGGCTGACGTGGTGGGCCATGTGCGCAGCCGGCTGGCCAGCTGAAATCCGCTGTTGATGTAAGGAAAAGGAAGCCGATGCGCGCGTTACGCCTGTTCACCCCCCGCCGCTGGCCCGCGCTGGCCGGCGGCCTGCTGCTGGCCGCTGCGGCGGCCACGGCCCATGCGGGGGCGCAGAAGGAGGAGGCGCTGGCCGACTCCGTGCGCGGCGCGCTGGCGGCGGCCATTGCCGATGGCCGGCCGGTCCGGCCGGCGTTCGCCTCGGGCGGCGAGCGGCTCGGCTACCTGAAATGGCTGGGCGAGATGTCGCGCCGGCTCGAATCCCGGATTCCCGAGCCGCAGATCCGCGTGGAACTGATCGAGACGGTCTACTACGAGGCCAAGCGGGCCGGGCTGGAGCCGTCGCTGGTGCTGGGGCTGGTCCAGGTGGAAAGCGGATTCCGGAAATATGCGATCAGCTCGGCCGATGCACGCGGGCTGATGCAGGTCATGCCGTTCTGGGTGCGCACCATCGGCGATGGCGACGTGCGCAAGCTGTTCCACCTCCAGAGCAACCTGCGCTACGGCTGCACCATCCTGCGCCACTACCTGGACCGCGAGAACGGCGACCTGTTCCTGGCGCTCGGCCGCTACAACGGCAGCCGTGGCCGCCCGGAGTACCCCAACGCCGTGTTGGGGGCGTGGAAGCGCTGGCAGTACTCGGAATCGACGGTGACGATCGCCGGCGACCCGGGCGCGGCCACCGTGCCGGCCCCGGCTGCCTCGCGCCGCCTGCCGCCGGAGTCTCCCGCGCGCAACCCGTTTTCGCCGCAGCGACTGGCCAATCCGTCATGACATTCGACTCCCGCACCGATGCCGGGGCCGCCGGGAAACAGGGCTACCACGCCTCCTCGCCGGAGCTGGAGCGCTGGCTGGCCCGCCATATCAAGCAGGGATTCAAAGCCGATGCGCTGGTGCTGTCGATGCAGCGCGCCGGCTACGATGCCACCTTCGCCCGGGCGATGGTGGCTGACGCGCTGGGCCAGCCGCACCCGGCCGCCGCCGATGCCGCCGGTGCCACCAAGGCGCCCGCCGCCAGGGCACGGCCGAAGTCGGACATGGTGGGCCCGGACCCCGCCGGCAACGCCATCCGTGACGCGGGCCGGGACATCCCGGTGCTGTTCCGCATCGAGGCGCCGCGCGTGATGCTGCTCCAGGGCCTGCTCAGCGAGGCCGAGTGCGACGCCATGGTGGCGCTCTCGCGTGACCGCATGCAGCGCTCGTCCGTGGTCAATCCCGCCACGGGCGACGAGAACGTCCACGAGGCCCGCACCAGTACCGGCGCGATGTTCCAGGTCGGCGAGCACCCGCTGCTCGAAGTGCTGGAGGCGCGCATCGCCGCCGTGACCGGCGTGCCGATGGAGCACGGCGAGGGCTTCCAGGTGCTCAACTACAAGCCCGGCGCCGAATACCAGCCGCACTACGACTATTTCAATCCGAAGAATCCGGGCGAGGCGCGCCAGATGGCCGTGGGCGGCCAGCGCGTGGCCACGCTGGTGATCTACCTGAACAGCACGCCCGCCGGCGGCGCCACCACCTTCCCGCGTATCGGGCTGGATGTGGCCCCGGTCAAGGGCAATGCGGTGTTCTTCAGCTACAGGCTGCCGGACGGCACGCTGGACGACCGCACGCTGCACGGCGGCATGCCGGTGGTGTCGGGGGAGAAGTGGATTGCCACCAAGTGGCTGCGCGAGCGGCCGTACCGGGTCGGAAGCTGAGTCCGACGGACGGCCGCGCGCCGTATCAGGCCAGTCCGGGAATCAGACCAGCGCGCGGATGGCGCCGAGGTTGCGCCAGTAGCCCTTCACATCCATGCCACAGCCAAAGACATAGCGGTCCGGCACCTTGAAGCCGCAGAAGTCCGGATGCATCGGCTTGGCCTTGGCCAGGGTCTTCTCGCACAGCACGGCGGCGTGGAATTCCTTGGCGCCCATGTCCAGGATGCGCTCGCGGATGGCCGCCATGGTCTCGCCTTCGTCGAGGATGTCGTCCAGCACCAGCACCACCCGGTCCTTGACCGATTCGCGCGGCGCCACGCGCCATTGCATCTCGCCGCCTACCGTCTTGTTGTTGTAGCGCGACAGGTGGATGTAGTCGAATTCCAGCGGAAACTGGAGCTTCGGCAGCAGCATGCCGGTGAAGACCACCGCGCCGCCCATCACTGACAGCACGAGCGGGAAGGCATCGCCCATGCGCGCGGTGATGTCGTCGGCCATGCGGTTCAGCGATTCCTGCACTTCGGCGGCGCTGACGATTTCCTCGGAGCTGGCCCAGAGTTCGCGGGCCTGGTCGGCGGTCATCATGATGTCTCTGTCCTTATCTATCTGTGGGTCCGGGCGGGTGGGGCGGTTTGGGCGGGATCTAGCGGTTGAACAGGCCCTTCATGCCGCCCTTCATCGCGCCCATCTGGCGCATCATCTTCATCATGCCGCCGCCCTTGAGCTTCTTCATCATGCCCTGCATCTGCTCGAACTGGTTCAGCAGGCGGTTCACTTCCTGCACCGGCACGCCGGCGCCGGCCGCAATGCGGCGCTTGCGGCTGGCCTTGATCAGCTCCGGCTTGGCGCGCTCGGCGGCGGTCATGCTGTTGATGATGCCCTCCATGCGGCGCACCGACTTCTCGGCCTGATCCATGTTGGCGCCCTGCGCCTGCTGGGCGAACTGGGCCGGCAGCTTGTCCACCAGGCTGCCGATGCCGCCCATCTTCTTCATCTGGCCGATCTGCGCCTTGAAGTCCTCGAGATCGAACCCGCCGGTCTTCTTGATCTTCTTGGCGAGCTTCTCGGCGGCGTCCATGTCCACGCCGCGCTGGGCTTCTTCCACCAGCGCGAGGATGTCGCCCATGCCCAGGATGCGCTGGGCCATGCGGTCGGGGTAGAACGGCTCCAGGCCGTCGAGCTTCTCGCCCACCCCCACGAACTTGATCGGACGGCCGGTAATGTGACGTACAGACAACGCGGCACCGCCGCGCGCGTCGCCATCGAGCTTGGTCAGCACCACGCCGGTCAGCGGCAGCGCGTCGTTGAACGCCTTGGCGGTGTTCACGGCATCCTGGCCGAGCATGGCGTCCACCACGAACAGCGTTTCCACCGGTTTCAGTTCGGCGTGCAGCGCGGCGATTTCCTGCATCATCGCCTCGTCGATACCGAGCCGGCCGGCCGTATCGACGATCAGCACGTCGTGGTAGTGCTTGCGGGCCCAGTCCAGCGCCGCGCGGGCGATGTCCACGGGCTTCTGGTCGGGCTCGGACGGGAAGAAGTCGGCGCCAACCTGCTCGGACACCGTACGCAGCTGGGCGATGGCGGCGGGGCGATACACGTCGCACGACACCGTCAGCACCTTCTTCTTCTTGTTCTCCTTGAGCCACTTGGCGAGCTTGCCGGAGGTGGTGGTCTTGCCCGCGCCCTGCAGGCCGGCCATCAGGATGATCGCCGGCGGCTGGACGTTCAGGTTCAGTTCGCCCGATTTCTGCTCGCCCGGCTTGGGGTCGACGGCTTCGTCGCCGCCGATGACCGCGGTCAGCTCGCGCTGGACCACGCCAACAAGGGCCTGGCCCGGGGTGAGGCTGCTGACGACTTCCTCGCCGAGCGCCTTTTCCTTGACGCGGGCGACGAACTCGCGCACCACGGGCAGTGCCACGTCGGCTTCGAGCATGGCAAGGCGCACTTCGCGCAGCATCTCGGCGGTGTTGGCCTCGGTCAGTCGGGCCTCGCCGCGCATGGTCTTGACGACCCGCGCCAGGCGTTGTGTGAGGTTATCCAGCATGGCAGTGGGGAGGAGTTCGGCTCGTGAATCGGCGTGGATGGGGCGCGCGCGTGGCGTTGTCGTGAGGCATCACGGACAAGGGCACGAGGGACAGGCCCTAGGGTAAACTGCGCAAATGGCCATTGTACTGTATGCCTTGACGGCACTTCTCTATTGCGGCCTGGCCTTTCACGGCTGGGCAACGCGCAATCCCCGGCTGGCGGCCGCTGGCGGGGAGGCTGCCCATCCGGGCCATCCCGGCCCCGGCGGGCGCCCTGGCGCCGCCACGGCCGTGCTGATGGCGCCGCCCGGCGAGGGCCGCGCCGACGGCCAGCCCGCATGGTGGCACGCCGTGGTGCTCGGCGCGCTGGTCAGCCACGGCATCCTGCTGCACGAGACCATCTTCCCGGCGGACCGCATGATGTTCGGCTTCGCCTTCGCGCTCTCCGCCATGCTGTGGCTGGGCGTGGGCATCTACTGGATCGAAAGCTTCTTCTTCTCGCTGGCCGGGCTCGGCCTGATCGTCTTTCCGGTGGCGATGCTGGCCAGCCTGATGCCGCTGGCCTTCCCGGGCGCGCAGATCCTCGGTTACGCCGCGCGGCCGCTGTTCAAGCTCCATTTTGTCATCGCCAACGTGGCCTACGGGCTGTTCACGCTGGCGGCGTTCCATGCGTTCCTGATGCTGCTGGCCGAGCGCCGGCTCCATGGCTTCAACCGGCCGACCAGCGCCGAAGCATCGTCCGGGCAATGGCTGGGCCGCTGGCTGGACCTGCTGCCGCCGCTGCTGACGCTGGAAAAACTGCTGTTCCGGCTGATCGGGGCGGGCTTCGTGCTGCTGACGCTGACCATCCTGTCCGGCTTCCTGTTCTCTGAGCAGCTGTTCGCCCGGGCGTTCCGCGTGGACCACAAGACCGTGTTCGCGATCCTGTCCTGGGTAATGTTCGGCGGCATCCTGGCGGGCCGCCATTTCCGGGGCTGGCGCGGGCGCACCGCCCTGCGGTGGGTCATCGCCTCGTTCGGCATCCTGCTGCTGGCCTACGTGGGCAGCCGCTTCGTGATCGAAGTGGTGCTGCACCGCCTCTCCTGACCTCCTGACCTCCTGATCCCCTGATCGTCATCGCCCCATGGCAAGAATCTTCCTCCTGCTGGCCGTCGTGCTGGCGATCATCTGGTGGCTGCGCCAGCGCGCGGCCGCCCGCGACGCGCACGAGCCGCCCGCCCGCCCGGGCCCGGCGCAGCGCG
>NZ_CAJPVH010000023.1 GCF_905397395.1 Cupriavidus campinensis | reverse complement strand
GGCGCCACCGGGGCGATGGGCGCGCGCCACGGCAGGACCGTGGCACACAGGCCGGCCAGCGCCGTCAGCGGGGCCAGGGTGGCCAGCAGCCAGGCGCGCTTGCGCGGCGACTTGTTCGCGCTGGGCTTGTGCTCGAGCGCCTGGCGGATCTGCCCGGCGCTGAACGGTGGCTCCAGCAGGCGCACGCCGGTGGCGTCGTGAATGGCATTGGCCACGGCGGCGGCGGCCGGCAAGGTAGCGGCGGCACCACCCGCCAGCGTGCCGACGATGTCGACGCGGGTCTGTGGGGCGAGGTCGTGGCCGGCCGCATACACCGCGAGGGCGGGTGACGGCTCGGCGGGCGCGCCATCGCCCCAGTCGTCGTAGCGTTGGCCGCCGGTGGTCAGTTGCCGCGTGGCGGTGGCGATGTCGTCGGGCAGCGTGGTGGTCGGCGCCTTGGCGCGTGACGCGATGTCTTCCCGCTCATGGCCGACGGTGACGCGCGTGACGTGGATATCGCCAGTCCGGCTGTCGACCTCGACATCGGCCACCCAGGCCGACCACGTACGCGCGGGCCGGCCGTCTTCCATGTCGATCACGCTGGCATAGGCAAAGCCGCGCCCGCGCCGCACGCCTGCCGTGGCGTCGTTGTGGCCTTTCAGCGGGCCTTGCCAGCCAGATTGCTCGGCCACCCGCGTGATCAGGCCGCTGCCCGTGCGGTCATCGAGCCATTGCAGGCGCAGCGCCACGGGGTCGATGCCGGCCTGGGCCGCCAGTCCGTCGAGATGGGATTCATGCGCGAAGACCTGCCCGCGCGCGGCGATGTCCGGGGGCACGCCCAGCGGCTGCGCGGCCGATACGTCGAGGTGTTCCACGGCATACGGCGGCACCAGGCCCGGATCCACGCCGGACGCTTCGGCGTAGGGCGCGGCGCGGCCCGTCTGCGTGAGGGCGAACGGGGTGCCCGCTCCGGGCGTGGCGGTCGCTGCGATCGTGTAGGCCGACGCCGGGGCGAGGGTGGCGCTGACGTCGAGCCTCAGCTTCGGGCCGTCATTGCCCAGCTCGGCGGCGCGAAACGTTGTACGTACCGGGCGGCCGATGGCATGCGCCATCAGTGCCGCGTCGGCGGCGGCCTGACGGGCGCAGAAGGCGTCGTGCCGGGCCGGTGGGTCGGGGTCGCAGAGGATGAGGATGGACTCGGCGGCAATGTCGAGCAATGCGGCCAGCTCCAGCCGCAACGCGGCAGGCTGCGTGCAGGCGAGCCACACATGCAGCGCGCCGTGCTGCCAGTCAGCGATGGCGCTGCCGCAGGCATCCGCACGCGGGCTGGCCAGCGGCCAGCGATAGGTGGCATCGACGCGCCCGGCGCCTTGCGCCAGCACTTGCGTGGCGTTTCCGTGCGAGGTGACGGCACGCATCTGCGGCGGGGTGGTGAGGGTGTCGCGCGGTGTCTCCCAGCGGGCTTGCAGCGCCACGGCTCCGGCATGCGCCTGCTCCGGCATCGCCGCGACAACGGCCAGAAAGTTGCCACGCACCACCACATCGACCACACCCGCACAGCGGCGCGCGGCGTCCGCATCGAAGCCGGTCAGTCGGCCCATGCCCGCCGCCGGCCGCACGGCATGGCCGTGGAGCATGCCAGTTGGCGCCGCAACGTCCATCGGCTCGCCTGCGGAGGCGTTCATCCGGGCATTCATCGGATGGCCTCGATTTCCGCGTGCGCGTGGGCCTCGCGCTGCAGCACGGCAGCGCGTTGCACCGCGCGCAGGATCTCGACGTGCGTGCCGCAACGGCACAGGTTGAAGCGCAGCGCCTCGCGAATCTCGGTCTCGGACGGATCGGGATTGGCAGCCAGCAGCGCCTTGGCGCTCATGATCATGCCGTTGAGGCAATAGCCGCACTGGGCGGCCTGTTCCTCGATAAAGGCCTGCTGCACCGGGTCCGGTGCCGCGCGCGTGCCCAGTCCTTCGAGCGTGGTCACGGCCCGGCCCACGGCGGCGCTGGCCGGCACGATGCACGACCGGGCGGCCAGACCGTCGATCAGTACCGTGCACGCCCCGCACTGGCCCAGCCCGCAGCCGTACTTCGGGCCATTGCAGGCAAGGTCATTGCGCAGGACGTATAGCAACGGCGTTGCCGGGTCTACGCAGACTTCCTGCGTATCCCGGTTCACGCGCAACACGATCGGGCGGGGCGTGGCCATCAAGTGTCTGGGGGGCGTTAGTGTTGCAATTCGTGCCGGCGCCGCTCGTCCCTGAAGGGATCTGCGCGGCGCCGCTACCAGGGGCGAAACTCAGGCTGCCGCGGCAACCGTCCGGGCCGCCGGCTCGCGCAGCGGTACGGAGAATACATCGTAGCCGAAGCACCAGTCGGGGTTCTCGTTGGTACGCAGCCACGTATTGTCGTGCGATACCTTCTGAACCTTGCTGGCGCGCTCGGCACGGTTGGCCTCATAGAGCGCGAACGTATAGGTGTGGTCCTGCAGGCCGGCCTCGACGAAGCAGCGCGTGAGCATGGCGGCGTCCTCGATCGCCATGGCCGCACCCTGCGCCATATGCGGCTTCATCGGGTGGCAGGCGTCGCCCAGCAGCACCAGGCGGCCACGGCTCCAGAGCGGCAGCGGGTCGCGTTCGAGCAGCGGCCACTTGGTGACCTCCACGGTGCCTTCGATCAGCGACTGCACCCCCTGGTGCCAGCCGTCGAAGGCCGCGCGCATCTCCTCGATGCTGCTCGGCACCCAGCTCCGGCTCATGTCCCACTCGGGCTCGGGCACGCCGGTCACGTAGTAGATCTCGTCGAGCTTGCTGGTGTCGAAATACACCATCATGTGGCGGTCGTCAGACCACCACTTGGTGCAGCGGTCGTGCGTGAAGCCCTTGACGCGCGAGATCGGGAACACGGCGCGGTGCGCCACGTAGCCGGTGTACTTGGGCGGCTCGGCGCCCAGCAGGTGCTCGCGGATGCGGGAATTGACGCCGTCCGCGCCGATCACGATGTCGGCTTCCTCGACCGTGCCGTCCGTGAACGTCAGCTTCACCACGTCGCCAAGGTCTTCCACGCGTTCCAGCTTCTTGTTGAAGGCCAGGCGGGCCGGTTCCACGGCGTCGGTCATCAGGGCGTGGAAGTCGCCACGATGCACGGTCAGGTAGCTCGCGCCGTAGTGCGACAGCGCGTAGTCGCCCAAGGGGATCTGGGCGATCACCTCGCCGGTCTTCCAGTCGCGGCTGTACCAGTAGTCCGGGTGGCAGCCCATCTGGTTCATCGCATCCTCGATGCCGATGCGCCGCAGGATCTTCATGACATTCGGCCCCACGTGAATGCCGGCGCCCAGCCGGGAGAAGCCTGGCGCCTGCTCATACAGCTTCACGTTGAACCCAGCACGCTGGAGCAGGGCGGCCGCTGCCGTCCCGCCCAGGCCTGCACCAATAACCGCGATCCGAGTATTGCCTTGCACGACGTCTCTCCTGAAGTTGGTCTGTCACCGTGAAATCGAGTGTACACACCATAAAAATCCAAGTAAAGATGACTTTTGCCATGCCTATGGAAAACCCTGATGCAAGTTCGTCATATTTAATTCAATGCCCACGAATGGCGAAATAATGCGCCAATAGCGGGATTCATTCATTCAGAAGGCACTGAATGAGTGCGTGTTTCCGGGTGATAAGCCTTGTTGTAAAAATAAGGTGTGTACACTAGAATTTGCTGAAAGGTGCCAAGGCGTGCGCCATAGGTCCCGCCCAGCAGAGGCGGATGGGTAGACAGACAACACAGTCGATGGAGTCACAAGTGCAGAAAGTTTTCCGGATCGGTCAGATCGTCCCGAGTTCCAACACCACCATGGAAACCGAGATCCCCGCCATGCTGGCCGCCCGCCAGCTGGTGCGCCCGGAGCGTTTCACGTTCCATTCCAGCCGCATGCGCATGAAGACGGTCAAGAAGGAAGAGCTGGCCGCCATGGATGCCGAATCGGACCGTTGCGCGCTGGAGCTCAGCGATGCCCGCGTCGATGTGCTCGGCTATGCCTGTCTGGTTGCCATCATGTCGATGGGCCGTGGCTACCACCGCCAGTCGGAGGTGCGTCTGAAGTCCCGCACGGAAGAGAATGGCGGCCTGGCGCCGGTGGTGACCAGTGCCGGGGCGCTGGTCAATGCGCTGAAGGTGATCGGCGCCAAGCGGATCGCGCTGGTCGCCCCCTATATGAAGCCGCTGACCGAACTGGTGGTCGACTACATCGAGCATGAGGGCTTCGAAGTGGTGGAGTGGCGTGCACTCGAGATCCCGGACAACCTGGAGGTCGGCCGCCATGACCCGTCCCGCCTGCCGGGCATCGTGGCGGAGATGAATACGAAGGATGTGGACGCCGTGGTGTTGTCCGCCTGCGTGCAGATGCCGTCGCTGCCGGTGGTGGAGAAGGTCGAGGCGATGACCGGCAAGCCCGTGATCACGGCCGCGATTGCCACCACCTATGCGCTGCTCAAGGAACTGGACCTCGAGGCGGTGGTGCCGGGCGGCGGCACGCTGCTGTCGGGCGCCTACTAGGAAGGGGCGCGGCATGAGCACTTTCCTGTACGGCGGCAACGTCCACGCGAACGGCATCCGCCAGCACTACCTGCGCTACGGCGGCGCCGGCGCTGGGCGCGAAGGGCGCGACGCGGTGATCATCATCCCGGGCATCACCAGCCCGGCCATTACCTGGGGTTTCGTCGGTGAGCGTTTTGGCGAGCGATTCGATACCTATGTGCTCGATGTGCGCGGACGGGGCCTGTCGTCGGCTGGGGATTCGCTCGACTACAGCCTCGATGCACAGGCGGCGGACGTGGTGGCATTCGCCCAGGCGCTGGGCCTTGCGCGCTACCAGATCGTCGGCCATTCGATGGGTGGCCGCATCGGCATCCGGGCGGCACGTGCCCGCCCGGCCGGGCTGACGCGGCTGGTGATGGTCGATCCGCCCGTTTCTGGGCCGGGGCGGCGCCCCTATCCGGCGCAACTGCCGTGGTATGTCGATTCGATCCGCCTGGCCGTGCAGGGCACCGATGCAGAAGGCATGCGGGCCTTTTGCCCCACCTGGACCGAGGCGCAGCGCCAGTTGCGCGCCGAGTGGCTGCACACCTGCGACGAGCGCGCGATGCTGGCCAGCTTCGAAGGGTTCCACGTCGATGACATCCACGCCGACTTGCCGCACGTCGCGGTACCGACGCTGCTGATCACCGCCGCGCGCGGCGACGTGGTGCTGCCGGCTGACGTCGAGGAGTTGCGCACGCTGCGCCCGGGCCTGCTCGAGGTACGGGTGCCGGACGCGGGTCACATGATCCCGTGGGACAACGAAGCCGGCTTCTACGCGGCATTCGGCGATTTTCTTGGTGCACCGCTCGCAGGCTGAGCACAACCCGCAAGGAGCCAAGCATGGCTGTCAGTGACTATGACCTGACCTGCGCGTGGAAGCAGGTCCTTACGTTGTCGAAGCTGGAACCGGGGCAGACCGTGACGGTGCTGACCGGCGCCGACACGCATCCGCAGACGCTGCGCACCGCGCTGGTGGCCGCCGCCTCGATGGGCGCGATCGTCAACCGGCTCGACCTGCCGCCCGTCAATGGCGAGAAGGCGCTGAGCCGCGATGCGCTGGCTTATCTCGGCACCACGCCGTTGACCGGCAATCCGGCGGCAATTGCCGCGCTGAAGGCGAGCGACCTGGTGCTGGACCTGATGACGCTGCTGTTCTCGCCCGAGCAGCATGACATCCTGTCTACCGGCACGAAGATCCTGCTGGCAGTGGAACCGCCCGAGGTGCTGGCACGGCTGGTGCCCACGGAAGCCGACCGGTCGCGCGTGAAAGCCGCGACCGAGCGCCTGTCGCGCGCCCGGACGATGCACATCACGTCCGAAGCCGGCACCGACCTGCATTGCGTGCTGGGCGAATTCCCGGCCATCAGCGAGTACGGCTTCGTCGACGAGCCGGGCCGCTGGGACCACTGGCCAAGCGGCTTCGTCCTCACCTGGCCCAATGAAGGCGGCACGAGCGGCCATCTGGTGCTCGATCGGGGCGACATCCTGCTGCCGATGAAGTCCTATGTGCAGGAGCCGATTCACGTGACCGTGAAGGACGGCTACGTCACGCACATCGAAGGCGGTCTGGACGCGGAATTGCTGGCGGACTACATGGCGTCGTTCAACGATCCCGAGTCGTACGCGATGTCGCATATTGGCTGGGGCCTGCAGCCGCGCGCGCGGTGGTCGACGCTGGCGATGTACGACCGCGAGGCCACCATCGGCATGGATGCCCGGGCGTACGAAGGCAACTTCCTGTGCTCGTTCGGCCCGAACAACGAGGCGGGCGGCAGCCGGACCACCGCTTGCCATATTGACATGCCGCTGCGCCATTGCACCGTCAGCCTCGACGGCGAGCCCGTGGTGGCCGCTGGCAAGGTGCTGGACGGCGCGCCACGAACCGAGAAGGAGTTTGCCCATGCATGAGGAAGTCCAGACCTACCGCCGCCAGGGCTTTGGCACGGCGATGGCGCCGAAGGCCCCGTACGGCCTGCTGATCATCGATTTCGTGAACGGCTTTGCCGACCCGGCCGTGTTCGGCGGCGGCAATATCCCGGAAGCCATCGCCAACACGCAGCCGCTGCTGGCTACCGCGCGCGCCCAGGGCTGGCCGGTGGCCCACAGCCGGATCGTGTTTGCCGACGATGACGCCGATCACAACATCTTCACGCTGAAGGTGCCGGGCATGCTGACGCTGAAGGAAGACGGCCCGGCCAGCCAGATCGTACCGTCCCTGGCGCCGGCGCCCGGCGAACTGGTCGTGCGCAAGACGGTGCCGTCCGCGTTCTTCGGCACGTCGCTGGCCGCGTGGCTGGCGCAGCGCGGCGTGCAGACGCTGCTGGTGGCCGGCTGCGTGACCAGCGGCTGCGTGCGCGCCAGCGTAGTCGATGCGATGTCGCATGGCTTCCGCCCGCTGGTGCTGTCCGACTGCGTGGGCGACCGCGCCATCGGGCCGCACGATGCCAACCTGTTCGACATGGAGCAGAAGTACGCCACGGTGATGCCGCGTGACGCCGCCCTCGCGGCGATCGGCGCGACGGTGCAGGCGGCTGCCTAAGCGGTGCGACGCGGGCGCCCGCGCGGCCGGCGCGGCGTCTGCGTGGTGCTGACGGCGGGCACTTCCACGGCGTGGCACACGGCGTTGAGCACGGTGCGCTGGATCACATCGCGCCAGTGGGTCACCGCCGGCGCGCTCATGATCGGCTCGCCGAGGAAGGCGCTGAGCGTATGATGGTTCGAGTTGTAGAAGTAGCCGAGCGACGCGATGATCAGGTACACATCGCGCGCGGTGAGACCGGGCTGAAACACGCCAGCATCGAGGCCACGCGCCAGGATGCCGTCGAGTACCGACAACGCGTATCCCGAGATCTCGTTGAGCCGGCCGGACTTCCTGGCATGGCGGGCGCGGCTCAGGTTCTCGCTGTTCAGGATGGCGACGAACTCGGGGTGATCGAGGTAGTAGCGCCAGACGAAGTCGACCAGCTGCGTGAGGGCGCGCACCGGGTCTTCGGGGTCCAGTTCCAGGGCCTGCTCGGCTTCATTGAGTTGCAGGTAGATGGTCTCCAGCACTTCGATGAACAGCTTTTCCTTGCTGCCGAAGTAGTAGTAGATCATCCGGTCATAGGTATTGGCCAGCGACGAGATGGTCTCGATGCGTCCGCCGTCGAAGCCGCTCTGGGCGAAGACCTTGATGGCGGCCTTGAGGATCTTGGCGCGCGTATCCTGGGCCTGGCGGGCACGGGTGCCCGGTCGGGCAGGCGCGGGGGCGATGTCGTTTGGCATGCTTGCCGTAGTCTGGAGAAACCAGCAGTGCGCTGGCGAAATGGCGTGGTTGCAAGTATAGCCGTGTGGTTCCTTGCGCCCGCCCGTTCCGCCGGCCGTGTATGCCGCCCGGCGCGGCAAGGACGAATGATCGATGCATAAGACTTCGCGGACTCCGCGCGCATTGCGTGAGGCACTGTTCCAGGAACGAGGCGTGCTGCTGGTCACGCGGCCCGCTGCGGCCGCGCCGCGGCCATCGCCGGGACAGCCGGGTGCCGCCTCCGATTTCGTATCCGATCTGCCGGATATCTTTATCGCCATCCGCGCCAACGGCGAGATTCTTGCCTTCAACGGCCACGTCGACCTCGGCACGGGCATCCGGACCTCGCTGGCGCAGATCGTGGCCGAGGAACTGGAGGTCGAGCCCGCGCAGGTGACGATGGTGCTGGGCCATACCGAGGCCACGCCCAACCAGGGGCCGACGATTGCCAGTGCCTCGATCCAGATTTCAGCCCTGCCGCTGCGGCGTGCAGCGGCGCAGGCGCGCGCATGGCTGGTGGCACGCGCCGGCGACGCCGCGCAAGTGGACGTGGCGAGCCTGCTGGCCGGCGAGCAGGTCCAGCTGACGCTGGCCGACGATGTCAAGACCAAGCCCGTGGAGCAATACCGGGTGGTGGGGCGGAGCGCGCCGCGCGTCGACATTCCCGCCAAGGCCACCGGCGAACTGACCTTCGTCCACGACGTGCGCGTGCCGGGCATGCTGCACGGCCGGGTGGTGCGTCCGCCCTATGCGGGGCGCGACAGCGGCGACTTCGTCGGCACCAGCCTGATCGCGGTGGACGAATCGTCGATCGCCAATGTGGCCGGCGTGGTGCGTGTGGTGGTGGAGGGCGACTTCATCGGCGTGGTGGCGGAGCGCGAAGAACAGGCCATCGAGGCGGCCCGGCGGCTCAAGGTGCGCTGGAAGCCGGCGCCGGCGTTGCCGGATCTCAACGCGCCGGAAGCCGCCTTGCGTGCCGCCCCGGCCCAGCGGCGGGAATTGCTCGGCACTGGCGACGTGCAGGCGGCACTGGCGGAAGGCACCCATCGCCTGACCCGTACCTACGTGTGGCCATATCAGATGCATGGGTCCATCGGCCCGTCCTGCGCCGTGGCGGACTGGCACGACAACCGTCTGACCGTGTGGTCCGGTACGCAGAACCCGCATGTGCTGCGGATCGACATGGCGCGGCTCAGTGGCCTTGACGAAGGGGCCATCGAGATCGTCCGGATGGAGGCCGCCGGCTGCTATGGCCGTAACTGCGCCGACGATGTCTGCGCCGATGCGGTGTTGCTGTCGCGCGCGGTCGGCCGCCCGGTGCGCGTGCAGCTGACCCGCGAGCAGGAGCATCTGTGGGAGCCGAAGGGCGCCGCGCAGCTGATGGACGTGGAGGGTGGCGCCACCGCCGATGGCACGCTGACCGCCTATGACTTCGTGTCACGCTACCCATCGAACGATGCCCCCATCCTGGCGCTGCTGCTGACGGGGCGCGTCTCGTCGGCGCCGCGCATGCTGGAGATGGGCGACCGTACGGCGGTGCCCGCGTACGGCTATGGGGCACTCCATATTGCCTGTGACGACACCCCGGCGATTGCGCGGGCGTCCTGGCTGCGCGGCGTGTCGGCGCTGCCCAACACCTTCGCGCACGAATCCTTTATCGATGAACTGGCGCACGCGTGCGGCGCCGATCCGCTGGCCTTCCGGCTGCGCCATCTGCCCGACACGCGCGCGCAGGAACTGCTCGTGGCGCTGGCGCAGGCTGCCGAATGGCGGGAAGGTGCGCGCGGCTCGCGCGGCAAGCCCGATGCCAATGGCCTGCTGCACGGCCGGGGTATCGCCTATGCCCGCTATATCCACAGCAAGTTCCCCGGCTTCGGCGCGGCATGGGCGGCATGGATCGTCGATGTCGAAGTCGATCCGCAGACCGGCAATGTGCGCGTGACGCGGCTGCATGTGGGGCAGGACACCGGCATGATGGTGAATCCTGACGGCGTGCGCCATCAGATCCACGGCAATGTGGTGCAGAGCCTGAGCCGCGTGCTGCGCGAGCAAGTACGTTTCGATGGCGCCGGCGTGGCCAGCCGGGAGTGGGGCAGTTATCCAATTGCGGCATTTCCCGACCTGCCGGCCATCCAGGTGCTGCTGATGCCGCGCCAGTCGGAGAGCCCGCTTGGGGCCGGCGAATCAGCCTCCTTGCCCGGTGCGCCGGCGATTGCCAATGCTCTGTTCGATGCCACGGGCCTGCGCCTGACGCACGCGCCGTTTACGCCGGAAGTGGTGCGCCAGGCGTGCGCCACCGCGCGGGTACCGGCATGACATTGCGCACCCCGTGACCACGGGGTGCGGTCCCTCCCTGACGTCAGAACTTGTGCCGGATGCCCATCACGGCGCCGAACTGGTTCGTGCCGGCGGCGCCGATGGCAGACGACGCGCCATTGAGGCCGATGCGTGAGCCATCGTCATTGTTGATGTACGCCACCTGGGCATACACATCCGTGCGCTTCGAGAACGCATAGTCGAGCAGCAGCGATGCGCTCCATGCGTCGCCATTGCCGCGCCGGTCGTTCAGCAGGTAGCCGGCACCGCTGAGCGATAGCGCCGGGGTGAGCTGGTAGCCGGCGCCGATCCAGAACAGGTCCGCACGCCGGGCCGGCACGGCCGCCGTGGCACCGATGTCGCCGTTGAGCCAGCGGTAGCCCGCATAGACCTTGGCGTTGGCAAACCGATAGCTGCCCGCCACGGCCAGGCGACGATCCTTCTGCGACGGGTTTTGCCCGGTGATGCCGGAGGTGCCCTGTTGCTCGTCATAGATCACCGTGACGCCGGCATTGCCGACGTTGTACTCGAGGCCGCCGCTGATCGCACGATCGCTCTTCGCGTCGCCCGGCACTTCCGACGCCACGGCGCCGCCAGCCAGCGAGGTACCGCGCGCGAACGCGTAGAGCCCCGTCACCGTCAGTCCGCCGAACTTGCCAACGTACTTGGCCGTGTTGTCGTAGCGGCCCGCCGTCATGGCATCCATCATGAAGATCGAGTAGCGCGGCGAGACCGCCATGGCGTCGTAGTTGATCAGGATGTCATAGAGGATGTTGTTCTGCCGGCCCAGCGTTACGCGGCCGTACTGCGAGGACAACCCCGTGAAGGCCTGGCGCCCGAACAGGCGCCCGCCCTGGGCAGCGGTGCCGGCGTCGAGGTCGAAGCCGTTCTCGAGCACGAACAGGGCCTGCAGGCCGTTGCCAAGGTCCTCGGTGCCCCGGATGCCCCAGCGCGAGCCAGACAGGTTGCCCGATGTCATGCGGGTCAGGCTATGGTTGTTCGCATCGGCATGGGTCAGGAACTCGATACCGGCATCGGCAACGCCATACAACGTGACCGATGACTGCGCCTGCGCGGCGCCGCTGACGCCAAGGGCCAGAAGGATGGCCGCCAGCGCGGTGTGGCGGAAGGTGGATTGTGGTTGGCTCATATTGGTTGGATGTTCTCGTGCGGTTGCCGCCAATCCCCGATCGACAGCGCGCAGGTAGCCAACGCCTGACGGCTGGCGTCAGGACGCAGGGACGAACGCGCTCTCACGGGGGCTGGCTTGCGCCCGTGTGGCAACGAAGGACTACGGGAAAGGTTGGGGGAATCTGCCTGCTGAAGTCCAGGCGGTGCCCCGGAAGGTCAGTCGACGAGCAGGTTGATCTTCGTCGCGAATTTCTGCCAGCGGTCGATGTCGGTCGTCACCAGCTTCTGGAATTCGGCAGGCGTGCTGGTGGTGGTGGCAAAGCCGAGCTGCGCCAGGGAAGCCTTGATCTCCGGCTTGGCCATCGCCTTGGCAATTTCGGCGTTGAGTTTCTGCACGATCTCGGGCGGGGTGTGCGCGGGGGCGAGGATGCCGAACCACTGGTCCACATCGTAGCCGGGCACGCCGAGCTCGCTGACCGTCGGCACGTCGGGCAGGAACGGCGAACGGGTCTTCGACGTCACGGCCAGCGCGCGCAGCTTGTTGCTCTTGAGGTAGGGCACGGTGTTGGTCAGCGTATTGACGCTGACGTCGGCCTGTCCGCCGAGCACGTCGGCCATGGCGGGCGCGCAACCCTTGTACGGCACGTGCAGCATGTCGACCTTGGCCGAGACCTTCAGCAACTCACCCGCCAGATGCTGGGGCGTACCGTTGCCACAGGACGCGTAGCTGGGCGGGGCGCCGCTCTTGCCGGCCGCCAGCAGGTCATTGAACGTGCGGATCTTCGAGGTGTACGGCACCGCGATCACCGAGGGCACCGAGGCGAAGGTGATGACGGCGCTGAAATCGGCCTTCGGGTCGAACTGCAGCTTCTTGAACACGCTCGGGTTGATGGCGAAGCTGCTGTTGACGATCAGCAGGGTGTAGCCATCGGCCGGGCTCTTGGCCACGAACTCGGCGCCGATATTGCCGCTGGCGCCGGGCCGGTTATCCACCACCACGGGTTGGCCCATCGACTTGCCGATGTCGGTGCCGATCAGCCGCGCCAGGGCGTCAGTGCCGCCTCCGGCCGGGAACGTCACCACGATGCGGATGGGTTTCTGCGGGAAGGTGCTCGCCATGTTGGCCTCGGCGCGCCCGGGCAGGGTGCCCAGGCTGCCTGCGACAAACAGGAGCGATGCCAGACTGCTGACGACGGATAGGGGTCTCATGGGGATTTTGCCTCGTCGGTTAGGGTGAAGGAAGGAAGAAAGCAGGTCAATCGGGATCGATACGGACCGCGTCGCGGCACACGCCGTCGTCGCGCGCCGCCACTACGGCCGCCGCAAGTGCGTCCGCCGTCTCGGCGTGGATGCGATACAGGGGCTGGCCCGGCACCACAGGCGTGCCGATCGTGCACAGCAGATCGACCCCTGCACCAGCACTACGCGGGGCACCTGCCGCCCGCGCCACGCCGGAGATGCCCAGGCCGTCGATGCCGGTCACACGGCCAGGCCGTTCGGCATGAATCACTTCGGTATGCGCACCGGGTGTCACCGGATCCGCCCTGCGGCCCTGCGCCGCCGCGATACGCTCGAATGCCGCTTTCGCCTTGCCTTCGCTCAGGAGCTGCCTCGCAATTCGCATGCCTTCGTCGGGCGTGCCCACGCGCGGGTCGAAGGCGATGATTTCGGCGGCAAAGCGCAGGGCCTTGGCGCGCAGGTCAGCCGGGGCGTCAGGATCGCTGTCGAGCACCTGCAGCACATCGCGCACCTCCAGCGCCGGCCCGATGCCGCGGCCGATGGGGCGGCTGCCGTCGGTGGCCAATGCGTGCACGTGCATGCCCATGCCTTTGCCGACGAGCGCGAACAGCGCGCCCAGCGCCTCGGCATCGGCGCGCGAGGCCAGCTTGGTCTGCGGCCCGTACGGCAGGTCCACCATCACATGGGTGGCGCCGGCCGTGTACTTCTTGGAGAGGATCGAGGCCACGGACCAGCGGCGGGAATCGATGCCGAGGGGGCGGGTGATCGCATTCATGACGTCGTCCACCACGGAGTGGTTCAGGCGCCCATTCCAGGCAATGCAGGCGGCTGTCTGCATCACGCAGCGGCGGACGTCGTCCTGTGTCAGGTCCACGCGGGCGACGGTCTCCATGGCGTCCGCCGTGCCGGCGGCGGAAGTGATCGCGCGGGAGGAGGTCTTCGGCATCGCCAGCCCGTAGGCCGCGACGATCGGTACCACAATCAGCGTGATGCGGCTGCCGGGCACGCCGCCCATCGAATGCTTGTCGACGACGAGTGGCCGGTCCCAATCGATGCGGGGCGTGAAGGCGGTGCGCGCCCGCGCCAGCGCCACGACTTCGTCATCGGTCAGGTTGCCGGCCGTGGTGACCAGGAATTCGGTCAGCGCTGCCTCGGTATAGCGTCCGGCGATGGCGTCGCGCAGGATCGCCACGTAGGCGGCCTCGTCGAGCGCTTCCCCGCGCAGCTTGGCCATCAAGCTGGGGTGGCTGGCAGGCGGCTCGGCGCCGATTTCCGGCCCTTGCCGCAGCGCCTCCACAAAGCGCGCCATGCCCACTTCGAGCGTGCAGTCGTTGGAGACGGTGATGCAAGGCACATCGGCGGGCAGGGGCGCCGCCTGGCGCGCCACGCGCCGCGCCACCTGTTCACCCGACTCCCGGCCGCGCCGGGCAATGCGCTGCGCGAGGATCTCCTGTGGCGCCGTCACCAGCACCACCACGAACCGCGGCAGCCGTGCCGCCAGAGCGGCGATGACGCTGCGCGAGCCGTTGGCCACGACGTGCATGCCGCGCGACAGCGCATCGGTCAACGACGCCGGCAAGCCATAGCGCAGCTCGTGGGCGTCCCACGTCACCAGGAATTCGCCCGCTTCCTGACGTCGTGTGAACTCCATATCGGACACACCCTCGTGGTCCTCGCCCGGAGAGCCGGTGGGCCGCGTGATCACCCGTCGCGCAAACAGGTAGTTGTCGCCGAGGACCGCGCGTGCGCCATCGATCAGGGAATCCTTGCCCGCGCCGCTGGGCCCCACCACAAGGAAGAAGATGCCGGTATTGTTCATCATTAACTTAGATGTCGAAGTTTGTAGGGCTATGCTAGCACCGGCCTGTCCACTGTCAAGGTAAGTTCGATGTCTAAGTTAATGCAAGGGTCGGGCCAGCTCCCGCAAATCCAGTGTGTACGCGGGATTCCCGCTTTCCTCAGGGAAAACGCGAGGTAGGGCAATGCGCGGTGACGGTGCCCGATGCATCGTCGGTGCGCACGCCGCACTGATGTAGTGAGGGCGCGACGCAATGTGCGGACGGCGGCATCGCGGAGGCGCTATCATGTGCGCTGCCGCGCGCCCGCCGTGCTGCGCGGCGCCTGCGCCCGCATATCTTTGCCACGACTATGACCACGAAAAAACCGGAGACCCCGGTCACGCTCACGCCCGCCGATGAAGCCGAAGAAGAACGTCTTGCCCACCTGGTGAAGGACGCCGCGCGCGCCTACATCCGCGCGCTGCAGTTGCGGCTGACGGAGCATTCGGTGTCGTACGGGCACTGGACCATCCTGCGCATCCTCTGGCGTCGCGATGGCTTGTCGCAGCGCGAGCTCAGCGAACGGGCCGGCGTGACCGAGCCCACCACCTTCGCGGCGGTGAAGGCGCTGGAAGCGCTGGGCTACGTCGAGCGCACGCACCTGCCCGGCAACAAGAAGAAAGTGCACGTGTTCCTGAGCAAGACCGGGCGCGCCCTGCGCCGCAAGCTGGAGCCGCTGGCCACCGAGGTCAATGAGTTGAGCGTGGCGGGGCTGAGTGAAGAGGACGTCCTCACCACGCGGCGCGTGCTGATCACGATTGCGCAACGCCTGGTGGCGGACGAGGTGGCGTCGGCCGAGCATGGCCGCCGCGTGCCGTCGACTCAGGAAGTCGGGCGGTTGCTGTCCGATCTCTGACGGGCACGCCCGGATGGGGCAGCCAATGCAAAAGCCCCCCGCCGGATAAACCGGGGAGGGTGAAGCCCTCGGGTAGGAAGGCGCGAATCGTCAGGCGGGGCCTGGCCCCGCGACACATGCCGGACCGGCTCAGGCCTCGTCGAGGCCGATATCCACTGCCGGTGCCGATTGCGTGATCTTGCTCGTGGAGATGTAGTCCACCCCCGTTTCCGCCACGGCGCGGATCGTTTCCAGGCGGATGCCGCCCGACGCCTCGACCTTGGTGCGGCCATTGACGATCTGCACGGCTTCCTTCATGTCGGGCACCGACATGTTGTCCAGCATGATCACATCGACGCCGGCCGCGAGTGCCTCATGCACCTGCTCCAGGCGGTCGCACTCCACCTCCAGCTTGGTCAGCACCGGCAGCTTGCGGCGTACACGCGCCACGGCGGCGGCAATGCTGCCGCAGACCGCGATATGGTTGTCCTTGATCATCACGCCGTTGTCGAGGCTCAGGCGATGGTTGAGGCCGCCGCCGCACGTGACGGCGTGCTTCTCCAGCGCGCGCAGGCCCGGCGTGGTCTTGCGGCTGTCGATCAGGCGTGCCTTGGTATGGGCGATTGCCGCGGCATAGGTCGCGGTGTGATTCGCGATGCCGCACAGGCGTTGCATGATGTTCAGCGCGGTGCGCTCGGCAGTCAGCACGCTGCGTGCGTTGCCGCTCACGTTGAGCAGCACGGCGCCTTTTTCCACCTTGTCGCCATCGGCGACGCGCACATCCAGGGTCAGCGTCGGGTCGTAGCGGGCGAAGATGCGCGCGGCGACGTCGATGCCGGCGATCAGCATGGGCTCGCGGGCATTCATGCAGAACGTGCCGGTTTCACCTGGCTCGATCATCGTATGGACCGTCAGGTCGCAGATGCCAATGTCCTCGGTCAGCCAGAGATCGATCAGTTTGTCGGTGGAAAAGATGTCATACATGGGAAGCGCTCCTGAGTAGTGGTTGCCGTACCAAGAATCTTAGAGATCGAAGTACATGGCGTAATACTAGCGCATGGCATCTCCTTGTCAATAGATATTCGATATCTAAGTTATTGGCGTGATGCAGGGGCGTCGCCACGCGTGACGAGGCCGGGAACTGGGGGAGGGGGCTGCGACGCTCTGGTCGCAGTAACGGGGGAGGGGAACTACGGTCTGCTGAGCGGGGTGCCGCCTGGGCCCCTAGATTGGGCTGTCAGAGTCGGCGGTATCCGGGGTGTCATCGCCCAGTTCGCTCATTTTCCTGAGCAGGTAGAGCAGTGCCACCCGTTCGGCCGGGTTCAGGCCACCCATGGTGCGCTCGGTGATGTCCTGCGCAAAAGGCACCACTTCGTTGATCAGGGCCTCGCCGGCGGGGGCGAGCAGCACCACGACCTTGCGGCGGTCGCGCGCATCGTGGGAGACCGCAATGAGTTCACGAGACTTCAACCGCTCGATAATGCCGCGCACGGTCGCCTGGTCGATGGCGGTGGCGCGCGCAATCTCGCTCAACGAGCATGGCCCCTGGGCCTGGATGGCGCACATGACGACGAACTGGCCGGCCGTCAGCTGCGAGTCTGGAATGGTCTGCTGGAAGATGGCGACGTGCCGCTGGTAGGCACGGCGCAGCAGATGTCCAACCTGCTCGGTGAATTCATAGTGAGCGGCGTGGGCTGACGCGTGGTCGGGCGGACTTTTCACGGTAGGAGATCAAAAGGAGCTGACCGGCGAAGTATAGCCGGCGTTACAAATAGAGGCGTGGAGCCATCGGGGCGTCATTTCAGCGGGGGACAGGCGGGCAGTACCTGAGCCTGGTCGCAGCCGTGCTGATTGTCATGGCTTTCGGCTTTGCCTTGGCCGCGCACCGTTGCATGATGTACGGCACGCCACGCAGCCGTGGCGGTGCAGCCTGTTATTCTCTGGACGTGACATCTCGCCGATAGCCCCCAAGCCCCGTGCCGCGCCTGACCCCCATCCAATACCAACGGCTGTTCTCGATCTGCGCAGTGGCCGTGCTGGTCCTGTCGCTGCTGCCGCCTTCGGTGCCGCAGCCCACCACCGGCTGGGACAAGTCCAACCATCTTCTTGCCTTCGGGGTGCTCGCGCTGCTCGGCGTGCGCGCGTGGGACGGCCGCGTGGCGGCGGTGCTGGCCGGTCTGATGGCCTATGGCGTGCTGATCGAATGGCTGCAAGGCATGACGCCGACCCGCTCGTCCGACTGGCATGACCTGATCGCCGATGCGGGGGGGCTGGCGCTGGGCCTGCTAGCGCATGCCGCACTGACGCGGGTCTGGCCCGGTCTGTCCACCCCTCGGAAAGAGCCCCGGGCCTGACGCGCGCCCGGCTCAGTTGTCGAGCGATTCCAGCGTGTAGCCTGCGCCAGCATCCTGGCCGAGCAAGTCCACCAGCAGCGGCATCGCTTCCTCGATCGTCGCCTTGAGCCGCCACGGCGGGTTGACGATGAACATCCCGCTGCCGTGCAGGCCGAGCCCGCCTTCCACGGGGTGCTTCACGGTCAGCGTCACATGCAGCCAGCTCTTCAGCGGCAGGCGCATCAGTTGCGCCGGCAGTTGGGTCGATTCACGCCGCTGCACCTGCGGATACCAGATCGCATAAACGCCAGTTGCGAACCGTTCGAGGCTGTCTTCCAGCGCCTGCACGGTTCGCGCGTAGTCCTGCTTGTCTTCGTACGACGGGTCGATCAGCACCAGCGCGCGACGCGGCGGGGGCGGCAGGATGGCCTTGATGCCATTGAAGCCGTCGCCGTCATAGAGCATGACCTTGCGGCCCGCGCCGCGGAAATTGTCGCGCAACACCTGGATCTCGGTGCTGTGCAGCTCGAACAGCCGCAGGCGGTCCTGATCGCGCAGCATCTGCCATGCCAGCCATGGGGAACCGGGGTAGTGGCGCAGGTTGCCGTCCGGGTTCTGGGCGCGCACCTGGTCCAGGAATTCGTCCAGAAACGGGGGTAGGGTCTGGCCATCGGCGGCGGCCTGCCAGATGCGTGAGATGCCGGTTTCGAACTCGGCCTTCTTCTGCGCATAGGCGTGGTCCAGCGCATAGAGGCCGGCGCCGGCGTGGGTGTCGATGTACCAGAACGCCTTGTCCTTCTGCGTCAGGTGCTCCAGCAACTGGACCACGACGGCGTGCTTGAGGACATCGGCATGGTTGCCGGCATGGAAGGCGTGGCGATAACTGAGCATGATGAGGCGGGATAAAGCGGGATGACGGCGCGCAAGCGTCGGCGAAAAAGGCGCCTGCGGGCGCGTGGCGCGAAGGGCGCTATGCTACCATCCGCCGCCCCCGGAAGCCCGTTTTACGGCCCGTTCCTGCGGCTGTTGCCGTCCGAAGTGTCCCGTCCGCCAATGCCTGCCATGCCGCGTGCCCTCGAGTCCGCCGAGCCGATCGTCTCCCCCGACGGCATTCCTTTTTCGCCACGTTACGACGACGTCTACCACAGCACGGAAGGGGGGCTGGCGCAGGCCCATCACGTGTTTCTGGGCGGTAATGGCCTGCCCGGCAACTGGGCCGGGCGCGACCAGTTCGTGATCGTGGAAACCGGCTTCGGGCAGGGGCTGAACTTCCTCGCCACCTGGCAGGCGTGGCGCCAGGACCCGCACCGCTGCCGTCGGCTTCACTTCGTTTCCGTAGAAAAACATCCATTTACGCGCGATGGACTGGCGACGCTGCACGCCGGACTCGGCGATCTGCTACCGCTCGCCGAACCCCTGCAGGCGGCATGGCCCGACGCGCTGCCGGGTCTGCATCGACTCGAATTCGAAGGCGGCGCGGTTACGTTGACGCTGGCGCTGGGCGATATCGACGCGATGCTGCCCAAGCTCGCGCTTGGCGCCGATGCGTTCTATCTCGATGGCTTCTCCCCGTCCCGCAACGCGGACATGTGGTCCGAAACCGTCTTCAGGGGCCTGTCGCGGCTCGCCCGGCCCGGCGCCACGCTTGCTACGTATACAGCGGCAGGCTTTGTGCGGCGCGGTTTGCAGGCGGTCGGGTTCGAGGTCACCAAGGCGCCAGGCTTTGGCGGCAAGCGTGACATGACCGTGGCGCGCTTCGCGCCGCCCTGGAAGAACCGCCGTTATGCCCCGCCACCCGCCGCGGAGTGGCGAGAAAGGCATGCCATCGTCATCGGCGCAGGGTTGGCCGGCTGCGCGGTCACCGAGCGGCTGGCCGCGCGCGGCTGGCGCGTGACGCTGTTTGACGCCCATGACGGCCCCGCCCGGCAGACCTCCAGCCATCGCGCGGCGGCCATGCACGCCCATGTTTCATCCGATGAAAGCCTGCTGTCCCGGCTCTCGCGCGCTGGCAATCTCCATGCGCTGCGCGCGTGGTCGGCCCTCGCGGCGGCGGGGCACCCGGTGAACTGGCACGGCTGCGGTGTGCTCCAGATCGGGGAGGACGAGGCCGACAACGCCGCCCAGCAGGCGGCGCTGGCTGCCCTCGGCTTCCCCGAATCGTTCGTCAGGTGGATGGACCCCGCCGAGGCGGCCGCGCGCCACGGCGCGACGGTGGCGCGCGGCGGGCTCTGGTTTCCGCGTGGCGGCTGGGTGGCGCCGCCCGACATCTGCCGCGCCCAGCTGGACAAGGCCGGCGCGGCCCTCGATGCGCGATTCAACTGCCGCGTGGCCGCCATCGAACATGAGGATGGTGTCTGGCAGGCGAGGGCGGGGGATGGTAGCGTGCTGGCTGCGGCGCCGGTGCTGGTGCTGGCCAACGCCCACGAGGCCGAGCGGCTCGTCTCCAACCGCTTTCTGGCCCTGCGCCGGGTGCGCGGGCAACTGACCGATCTCTCCCCGGCGCAGGTCGCGGCGATGGGCGGCTGGCCCGACTGCGTGGTGACCGGCGCCGGCTACCTGCTGCCGAAAGCCCCTGATGGCGGCGCGCGCATCGGATCGAGCTACGACGCCGACGAAGGCCCGCTGGCCGAGCGTCCCGAGGTCCATGCCGCAAACCTGGAGCGCCTCGCCACGCTGCTGCCAGGCCGTGCCGCCGACGTCGCCCATCTCGATCCCGCGCAGCTGACCGGCTACGTCGGCGTGCGCACGGTGACGCACAACCGCCTGCCGCTGATCGGGCCCCTCGCGGACGAGGCGAAGGCGCTGGCCCGCTCCGGCCCGCTGCGCGGCGCCCACCTGCGGGACCTGCCCCGGCTGCCGGGGCTCTACGCGGCACTTGCGTACGCGTCGCGCGGCCTCACTTGGGCGGCACTGGGCGCGGAGTTGATCGCCAGCCAGATCGAGGGCGAACCGCTGCCCGTCGAATCTGACCTGGCCGATGCTGTCGACCCGGCCCGGCTGCTGCTGCGGGCGCTGCGCCATGGCGACACGGCGGGAGCGCCGGCGATCGATCCTGGGGCGGCCTCGGACGCGTCAGGGTAAAAACTGCCGGAAGCGAACAAAAACCGTGCGATAATCCCCGTTTTCCGTTTGCGCGGAAGCCCTTCGTTCGCGTGGGGAATCCGTAGGTTTCACTGGCCACGGCCAGGCCGGTGCGCAGGCGGTTGCGCTTAAAACTACATTTCTGGATTGGATTAACGACCATGTCGAACGTCATTGAAAACCTCGGCAAGCTGGACCGTAAGGTAACCCTGGCTATTCCCAAGGCCGAAGTGCAGAAGGAAACCCAGGAACGCCTGGTGCGCCTGTCGAAGACGGTGAAGATGTCCGGCTTCCGCCCGGGCAAGGTGCCGATGAAGATGGTCGAGAAGCAATATGGCCAGCAGGTCGAGTTCGAAGTGCGCTTCGACAAGGCTGCCCGCAAGTTCTTCGACATCACGCAGGCCCAGGACGTGAAAGTGGCCGGCCAGCCCAAGTTCGACCTGAAGACCGACGGCGTGTCGGACGACGAAGTGGCGTTCGAAGCCACCTTCGAGGTGTACCCGGAAGTCAAGCTGGGCGACCTGGCCACGGCTGAAGTGACCCGCACCAAGACGGAAATCGGCGACGCCGAGATCGACAAGACCATCGACATCCTGCGCAAGCAGCGCGTGCACTACCACGTGCGTGGCGAGGCCGGCGCCCATGGCGACGGTGGCGCAGACGAGGCTGCCAAGAACGGCGACCGCGTGACGCTGGACTTCGTCGGCAAGATCGACGGCGTGGAATTCCCCGGCGGCAAGGCCGATGACTTCGCATTCGTGCTGGGCGAAGGCCGCATGCTGCCCGAATTCGAGCAAGCCGCGCTGGGCCTGAAGCTGGGCGAGAGCAAGACGTTCCCGCTAGCCTTCCCGGCTGACTACCACGGCAAGGAAGTGGCCGGCAAGACCGCCGAGTTCACGATCACGCTGAAGAAGGTGGAGTGGGCGCACCTGCCGGAAGTGGACGACGCCTTCGCGAAGTCGCTCGGTATCGCCGACGGCAGCGTCGAGAAGATGCGCGCCGACATCCGCGAAAACCTGGAGCGCGAAGTCAAGCGCCGCACGCACGCCATGCTGAAGGATCAGGTCATGGAAGCGCTGCTCAAGGTGAGCGAGCTGGACGTGCCCAAGGCCCTGATCGAGCAGGATCAGGAACGCCTGGTGGAAATGGCCCGCCGTGACCTCGAGCAACGTGGCATGCCGAACGCCAAGGACATGCCGATTCCGGCCGAGATGTTCACTCAGCAGGCCGAGCGCCGCGTGAAGCTGGGCCTGATCCTGGCCGAGATCGTCAAGGCACACGGCCTGCAGGCCAAGCCGGAGCAGATCAAGGCGGAAATCGAGGACTTCGCGAAGAGCTACGAAGACCCGAAGGAAGTCATGCGCTGGTACTACGGCGACCAGCAGCGCCTGGCCGAAATGGAAGCCTACGTGCTCGAAAACAACGTGGTAAATTTCGTGTGCGACAAGGCCAAGGTCACGGACAAGTCGGTGTCGTTCGAGGAACTCACCGCCGAGACCAACGCGCAGCAAGCCTGAGCGTTCGCATGACCGGATCGCGCCGCCTGGATGGCGCGGCGCGCCCCGGTCGCGCGGCATCCGGCTTGGCGCGCAAGCGCTGGCCGGGGCCGATTGGCGCATTCCCTGAATACCTGGAGAACCTGCATGACCCGCAATGATTTGCTTGACCGTCTCGCCACGACGCAGGCCTCTGCTCTGGAAACCCAGGGTCTTGGGCTGGTGCCGATGGTTGTCGAGCAGTCCGGCCGGGGCGAGCGCGCGTATGACATCTACTCGCGCCTGCTCAAGGAGCGCGTGGTGTTCATGGTCGGCGAAGTGAACGACCAGACCGCAAACCTGGTCGTGGCCCAGCTGCTGTTCCTCGAGAGCGAGAATCCGGACAAGGACGTGTCGCTGTACATCAACTCGCCCGGCGGCTCGGTATCCGCCGGCCTGGCGATCTACGACACGATGCAGTTCATCAAGCCCGACGTGACCACGCTTTGCATGGGCATGGCGGCGAGCATGGGCGCCTTCCTGCTGGCGGCCGGTGCCAAGGGCAAGCGCAGCGCGCTGCCGAACTCGCGCATCATGATCCACCAGCCGCTGGGTGGCGCGCGTGGCCAGGCCTCGGACATCGAGATCCAGGCACGCGAGATCCTGTACCTGCGCGAGCGCCTGAACAGCATCCTGTCGGAAGTGACCGGCCAACCCGTCGAGAAGATTGCCCGCGACACCGATCGCGACAACTTCATGAGCGGCGACCAGGCCGTGGACTACGGTCTGATCGACAAGGTCATCACGCGCCGCGGTTGATCCGATGCCGGTGTGTCGGAGCGGGCAGCCCACGGCCCGGCGCCGGGGCTCCCGCCACCAGCCTGCGCCAAATGACGCAGGCTACACCGGAACGAGGCTGTGCGCCTCGTTTTTGCGTTTTGCCCCACACGCCGGGGAAGCCGCCGACTGCGCCAATTGTTTTGGCGTATGATGCGTTTAATGCGTTTCCCGTGGGGCTCTCCCGCCGTGCGGGGACCACACTGCTAATGTGACTGATTCCTATGGCGGACAAAAAAGGTTCATCCAGCGAGAAGCTTCTGTATTGCTCGTTCTGCGGCAAGAGCCAGCACGAGGTCAAGAAGCTCATCGCAGGCCCGTCGGTGTTCATTTGCGACGAATGCATCGACCTGTGCAATGAAATCATCCGTGACGAGGCCGCCGCGACCGACAAGGACGCCACAGCCGCCACGCGCTCGGACCTGCCCACGCCCCACGAAATCCGCGAAAGCCTGGATCAGTATGTGATCGGGCAGGAGCAGGCCAAGAAGATTCTGGCGGTAGCGGTGTACAACCACTACAAGCGCCTCAAGCATCTTGGCAAGAAGGATGACGTCGAACTCTCCAAGAGCAATATCCTGCTGATCGGGCCGACTGGCTCGGGCAAGACATTGCTTGCGCAGACGCTGGCCCGGCTGCTGAACGTGCCGTTCGTGATCGCTGACGCCACCACGCTGACTGAAGCCGGCTACGTGGGCGAGGATGTCGAGAACATCATCCAGAAGCTGCTCCAGAACTGCAATTACGAGGTCGAGAAGGCTCAGCGCGGCATCGTCTACATCGACGAAATCGACAAGATCTCGCGCAAGTCCGACAACCCGTCCATCACGCGCGACGTGTCGGGCGAGGGCGTGCAGCAGGCCCTGCTGAAGCTGATCGAGGGCACGATGGCCTCGGTGCCGCCGCAAGGCGGGCGCAAGCACCCGAACCAGGACTTCCTGCAGGTGGATACCACCAACATCCTGTTCATCTGCGGCGGCGCGTTCGACGGCCTGGAAAAGGTCATCATGCAGCGCTCTGACAAGACCGGCATCGGTTTTGCGGCCCAGGTGCAGAGCAAGGAAGAGCGTGACGCCAGCGAGGTGCTGCCCCAGACCGAGCCGGAAGACCTGATCAAGTTCGGCCTGATTCCGGAACTGATCGGCCGCCTGCCGGTGGTGGCCACGCTGGCCAAGCTGGATGAGGCCGCGCTGATGCAGATCCTGGTCGAGCCGAAGAACGCGCTGGTCAAGCAATACCAGAAGCTGCTGGCGATGGAAGGCGTGGAACTGGAGATTCGTCCGGCCGCGCTGTCTGCCATCGCGCGCAAGGCCATCCGTCGCAAGACGGGGGCACGCGGTTTGCGTTCCATTCTGGAACAGTCGCTGATGGACGTCATGTACGACCTCCCGAACTACAAGGGGGTGCAAAAAGTGGTGATCGATGAAAATACGATTACCGGCGATGCACCACCGCTGCTCATGTACGAGGAGCAGCAGCCCAAGGTTGCGGGGTCCAACTGACGAACGCGCCGGCCTACGTGGTGCATGCCACACCGGCTAAAAAATCAAGCGGCCGTTCGCGTGAAAGCGAACGGCTTTTTTTCTTCAATTCGACGATACGAACGGGAGGAAACGCGGGTATGCTGTTTCAGAGTGGGTCACAGGTGCTTTGCGCGGCACTTTTTTGCGCGGCATGACGGCACAAAGAATCGGGGGCGGTACCTTGCAATCGATTCCCGTGACCCTATTTACGCCTTAAATGACTGACTGGGGAAAATGATGTCCGGAACACAACTCCTCCCGGCTGAGCCGATTCGCCTCCCACTGTTGCCGCTGCGCGACGTGGTGGTGTTTCCGCACATGGTGATCCCGCTGTTCGTGGGTCGCCCGAAGTCCATCAAGGCGCTTGAGACTGCGATGGAGTCGGGCAAGAGCATCATGCTCGTGGCCCAGAAGACGGCTGCCAAGGACGAGCCGACGGCTGACGACCTGTACGAGGTCGGCTGCATCGCCAATATCCTGCAAATGCTGAAGCTGCCCGACGGCACCGTGAAGGTGCTCGTGGAAGGCACGCAACGCGCGAATATCACCGAGGTGAGCGAGGACGATTCGCACTTCATGTGCGAAGCCGTGCCCGTGCCGCCCGCGCCGGTCGAATCCGCCGAGACCGAGGCCCTGCGCCGCGCCATCGTGTCGCAGTTCGACCAGTATGTGAAGCTGAACAAGAAGATCCCGCCCGAGATCCTGACGTCGCTGTCGGGCATCGACGAGGCCGGCCGCCTGGCCGATACCATCGCCGCGCATCTGCCGATCAAGCTCGAGCAGAAGCAGAAGATCCTCGAGATGGTCAACGTGACCGAGCGTCTCGAGAGCCTGCTGTCGCAGCTCGAGGGCGAGATCGACATCCTGCAGGTGGAAAAGCGCATCCGTGGCCGCGTGAAGCGCCAGATGGAGAAGAGCCAGCGCGAGTACTACCTGAACGAGCAGGTCAAGGCGATTCAGAAGGAATTGGGCGAGGGCGAGGAAGGCGCCGACCTTGAGGAGCTGGACAAGCGCATCAAGGCCGCACGCATGCCCAAGGAGGCCAAGAAGAAGGCCGACGCCGAGTTCAAGAAGCTCAAGCTGATGTCGCCGATGTCGGCCGAAGCCACCGTCGTGCGCAACTACATCGACACGCTGGTCAACCTGCCGTGGCGCAAGAAGAGCAAGGTCAATAACGACCTGGCGAACGCCGAGCGCGTGCTCGACGAAGACCACTATGGCCTCGAGAAGGTCAAGGAACGGATTCTCGAGTACCTCGCGGTGCAACAGCGCGTGGACAAGGTGAAGGCGCCGATCCTGTGCCTGGTTGGCCCCCCCGGCGTGGGCAAGACCTCGCTCGGCCAGTCGGTGGCGCGCGCCACGAACCGCAAGTTCGTGCGCATGGCACTGGGTGGCGTGCGTGACGAGGCCGAGATCCGCGGCCACCGCAGGACCTATATCGGCTCGATGCCGGGCAAGATCCTGCAGAGCCTGTCGAAGGTTGGCGTGCGCAATCCGCTGTTCCTGCTCGACGAGATCGACAAGATGGGCATGGACTTCCGCGGCGATCCGTCGTCAGCGCTGCTCGAGGTGCTGGACCCGGAACAGAACCACACGTTCCAGGACCACTACATCGAGGTGGACTTCGACCTGTCGGACGTGATGTTCGTGGCGACGTCGAACTCGCTGAACATCCCGCCGCCGCTGCTGGACCGCATGGAAGTGATTCGCCTCTCGGGCTACACCGAAGACGAGAAGGTGAACATCGCCACGCGCTACCTGCTGCCCAAGCAGATCAAGAACAATGGTCTGAAGGCTGGCGAGATCGACATCACCGAAGCCGCCATCCGCGACATCATCCGCTACTACACCCGGGAAGCCGGTGTGCGGTCGCTGGAACGCGAGGTGTCGAAGATCGCGCGCAAGGTGGTCAAGCTGCTGCTCCTGAAGAAGGAATCGGGCGCGGTGAAGGTCGATTCGGAGAACCTGGACAAGTTCCTGGGCGTGCGCAAGTACGACTTCGGCCTGGCCGGCAAGGAAAACCAGGTGGGCCAGGTGACCGGCCTCGCGTGGACCGAGGTGGGCGGTGATCTGCTGACCATCGAGGCCGCGATCATGCCGGGCAAGGGCAACATCACGCGTACCGGCTCGCTGGGCGATGTGATGAAGGAATCGGTCGAGGCTGCGCGTTCGGTGGTGCGTTCGCGGGCACGTCGCCTGGGGATCACGGATGAGATGTTCGAGAAGCGCGACATCCACATCCACGTACCCGAAGGCGCCACGCCCAAGGATGGTCCGTCGGCCGGTGGGGCGATGACGACTGCACTCGTGTCGGTGCTGACCGGCATTCCGGTGCGGGCGGACGTGGCCATGACCGGCGAGATCACGCTGCGCGGCGAGGTGCTGCCGATCGGCGGGCTCAAGGAGAAGCTGCTGGCGGCCCATCGTGGCGGCATCAAGCTGGTGCTGATCCCCGAGGAGAACGTCAAGGATCTCGCCGAGATTCCGGACAACGTGAAGAACGCCATCGAGATCGTGCCGGTTCGCTGGATCGACAAGGTGCTGGAGCTGGCACTCGAGCGCAAGCCCGAGCCGCTGCCTGAGGAAGAGGCCAAGCCCGCCGAGGTGGCGGACAAGGCCAAGGCCCAGGTCGAGATGATTCATCACTGATTGACCAAGCGCTGTCAGGAAGTGCCGCGGGTATTCCCCGCGGCATTTTTTTTGCGCCGCCGGGCTTGGCAAAGCGAAAAGTCTCGTATTACAATCGCGGCCTCGCAACGCAAACAGCGGCAGCCAGGCAGTAACCGCCGAGTCGTGCGAAGCGAGATTACCCAGCGGGCGCGCACGTCCGCGATGGTCTAGTGGGTGCTTAGCTCAGTTGGTAGAGCGGCGCCCTTACAAGGCGTAGGTCGGGGGTTCGAGCCCCTCAGCACCCACCACTTCACCATCCCAGGGAATCCACGCAGGAGTGGTAGTTCAGTTGGTTAGAATACCGGCCTGTCACGCCGGGGGTCGCGGGTTCGAGTCCCGTCCACTCCGCCAAGCAAAATCGCCCGCGCAAGCGGGTTTTTTTGTATCTGTTGTCTTCCCAGCCATTCCCCCTCACGTGACGCTGTCGCATCAGCAAATGACGGTTTCGCGCCCGGCACCTGATAGAATCGCAGAGTTTGTCTTCGTGCCAACCCCTTACCAGAATCAGCATGCTTGATTTCGTACGCAACAACCGGCGCCTGATGCTTTTGCTGCTGCTGGTGCTTGTCTTCCCGTCGTTCGTATTCTTCGGCGTGGAAAGCTATTCGCGCTTCATGGACACCTCGCACGACGTCGCCAAGGTCGATGGCCGCGCGATCACCGTTCAGGAAGTGGACAACGTGGTGCGCGACCAGAGTGAGCGCATGCGCCAGATGCTGGGCAATCAGTACGATCCGCGCATGTTCGAAGGTGCCGCCGCGCGCCAGTCCGTGGTGAACCAGCTGATCCTGCAGCGCGTGGTGTCCGACGCCACCGCCAAGAAGAATCTGACGGTGTCTGACGCCCAGGTGGCGGCAGCCATCCAGAACATTCCGGCCATCGCCCAGTTGAAGACGGCGGACGGCAAGTTCGACGACAAGGCCTACATCCAGTTGCTGGCAACGCAGGGCATGACGCCCGAGCAGTTCGATGCGCGCCTGCGCTTCGAGCTGGCCACACAGCAGCTTGGCGGCGCCGTGGGCACCACGGCGTTCGTGCCGAAGTCGCTGCTGGACCGCCTGATCGCCGTGCGCGACCAGCAGCGCGACGTGCAGACGCTGACGATCAAGCCGGCCGATTTCACGGCCAAGGTTACGGCTGACGCCGCCGCCCTGAAGGCCTACTACGACGCACACGTGTCGACCTACACCACGCCGGAACAGGCGAAGGTGGAGTACGTGGTGCTGTCCGGTGACGCGCTGGCCGCCAGCCAGACCGTCACGCCGGAAGAACTCAAGTCCTACTACGAGAGCAACATCGCCCGTTTCCGGACTGACGAGCAACGCCGTGCGAGCCACATCCTGATCGCCGCGCCCAAGGACGGCAAGGACGCCGACCGCAAGGCCGCGAAGGACAAGGCCACCAAGCTGCTGGAAGACCTGCGCAAGCATCCCGAGACGTTCGCCGATGTGGCGAAGAAGCAGTCGCAAGACCCGGGTTCGGCGGAGAAGGGCGGCGACCTCGGCTTCATGGGGCGCGGCGCGCTGGTCAAGCCGTTCGAGGACGCCATGTACGCGCTCAAGGACGGACAGATCAGCGACGTGGTAGAAACCGACTACGGCTACCACATCATCAAGCTGACCGGCATCAAGCCCGCCGAGACGCAGCCGCTCGAGGCCGTGCGCCCCGAACTGGAAGCCGAACTCAAGAAGCAGCTGGCGAGCAAGAAGTACACCGAGCTGGCCGATGCCTTCGGCAATACCGTCTACGAACAGTCAGAAAGCCTCAAGCCGGCCGCCGACAAGTTCAAGCTGACGATCCAGACCGCCGACAATGTGACCCGCACGCCGAACCTGGCGCTGGGCGCGCAGAACCCGCTCAACAACGAAAAGGTGCTCAAGGCCCTGTTCAGCGACGATGCGCTCAAGAACAAGCGCAACACCGAAGCGGTGCAGGTGGGCCCGACCACGCTGGTGGCGGCACGGATCGTCGACTACCGCCCGGCCACCGCGCGCAAGTTCGAGGACGTGGAAGCTCAGGTGCGCCAGGCCTACGTCGCCCAGCAGGCTGCCGAACTGGCCCGCAAGGATGGCGAAGCCAAGCTCGAGGCGCTGAAGAAAGCCGACAGCGCCGCCGGCTTCGGCCAGACTGTGACGGTCTCGCGTACCAAGGCAGACGGCCTGTCGCCGAAGGCGGTCGAGGCCATCATGCGTGCCGACGCAACCAAGCTGCCCGCGGTGGTTGGCGTGGACCTCGGTGCAGATGGCTATGCGATTTATCGCATCGCCAAGGTCAGCTCGCCGACCACGGCGAACCCGGGCCAGCGCGATGCCGAGGCGCAGCAGCTGGCCCAACTGGCCGGCCAGACCGAACTCGCCGCCTACTATGAGTCGCTGAAGGCGCGGGCGAAGGTCAAGATCCTGCGTCCGATCACGGCCACCGACGTACCGGCCAGCGAAGGCGCAGCGCAGTAACCGGCGCGCCTGCTCAGGCGAAGAACCCCTGCGGTCATCGACCAGCAGGGGTTCTTTGTCTTTGGGCCCGGTGACGACTGCCGGCGTCAGCCGGCCTCAGCGCTTCTTCGCAGGTGACTTCAGCAGCGGCTGCAACTGGGGCCAGACATTGTCGAGCAGCGTGGCCTGGGCAGCCGAGGTGGGGTGGATACGATCGTCCTGGAACCACTCGGGCCGGGCGATCACCTTGTCGAGGAAGAACGGCACCAGATTCACGCGATACTCGCCGGCCAGCTTGCCATAGAGCGCGAAGAAGCGCTCGGTATAGTCGGGGCCATAATTTGGTGGAATCCGCATGCCGACCAGCACCACACCCGCGCCTGCCTGGCGCGCCGCCGTCAGCATGCCGCGCAGGTTGGTTTCGGTGGCTTGCAGGGACAGGCCGCGCAGGGCATCGTTAGCGCCAAGCTCCACCACCACGACGGCCGGCTTGTGTCGGGCGAGCAGGTCCGGCAGGCGCGTCTTGCCGCCCGAGGTGGTCTCGCCGCTGATGCTGGCATTGACAACGCTATAATCGAGGCGCTCCTTGTGCAGGCGGTCCTGCAGCAGGCTGACCCAACCGGTGCCCCGCGCGATACCGTACTCGGCCGACAGGCTGTCGCCAAGCACCAGCACCGCGGGTGCGGCAGTGGCAGCCGGTTTCGCCGCCGCTGGTCGGGCCTGGGCCTGGGCACCAGCCGGCAGCGCCACCATCAACATCGCCGCGCCCAGCATCGCACCGCACGCCGCCAGCGCCCGGGGGCGCCAACCGTATCCAATCCTCTCGCTCATGTCCTCTTCCATTCTCGCTGTCGAGTCACTCGGAAAGACCGTTGCCGACACGACGGGTTCGCTGACGATTTTGCACGACGTCTCGTTTTCCGTCACGCCGGGCGAAACGCTGGCCATCGTCGGCGCGTCCGGCTCGGGAAAATCCACGCTGCTGGGGCTGCTGGCGGGCCTGGACCTGCCCAGCACGGGTTCGGTGCGGCTGCACGGCCAGGACCTGTTCACGCTCGATGAAGACCAGCGCGCCGCGCTGCGTGGCCGGCACGTGGGCTTCGTGTTCCAGTCGTTCCAACTGGTGGGCCACCTGACCGCGCTCGAAAACGTGATGCTGCCGCTCGAGCTGCGCGGCGAGACCGACCGCGTGCGCGAACGCGCCACGGAAATGCTCGAGCGCGTAGGCCTGGGCAAGCGCCTCACCCACTATCCGCGCACGCTTTCCGGCGGGGAACAGCAGCGCGTGGCGCTGGCCCGGGCGTTTGTCGCCCGGCCGGACATCCTGTTCGCCGATGAGCCGACCGGCAGCCTCGACACGAGCACCGGCGAGGCCGTGATCGCGCTGATGTTCGAGTTGAACCGCAACGCCGGGTCCACGCTGGTGCTGGTCACGCACGACCGCTCCGTGGCGGCGCGCTGCGCCCGCATCCTGACCATCGACGCCGGCCGCGTGGCCAGCGACGAGTGGATGGGCACCGAAGTCTGACGCTGCGGCGGGCGCGGCGTCAGCCGCGCGCCAGCACGCGGCGCGCGCGGGCGATCAGCGCCGCCGTGGACGCATCGTGGGTGGCGTGGGCGCTGCCATTGAGTTCGGCCTCGATCGGGCGCGCGAGAATCTTGCCCAGCTCCACGCCCCACTGGTCGAACGAATTGATGTTCCACACCACGCCCTGCACGAAGGTGCGGTGCTCGTAGAGCGCGATCAGCGCGCCGAGCACATGCGGCGTCAGGTCTTCCATCAGCAGCGTGTTGCTCGGGCGGTTGCCTTCGAACACCATGTGGGGCAGGCGGTCCTCATCGGTCATGCCGGCCGCCCGCAACTCTTCCGCGCTGCGTCCGCGCATCAGCGCCTCGGCCTGCGCGAAGCAGTTGGCCAGCAGCTTGGCATGGTGGCCGGGCAGGCTGCGCGGCGGCACCAGCGGGGCCACGAAGTCGACCGGCACGATCTGCGAGCCCTGGTGAATCATCTGGAAGTAGGCGTGCTGGCCGTTGGTGCCGGCGGTGCCCCAGACCACGGGCGACGTCTGCACGTGCGCCGGCTGGCCGTCCAGCTGGACCGACTTCCCGTTGCTCTCCATCTCCAACTGCTGCAGGAATGCCGGGAACAGTTCGAGCGAGGTCGAGTACGGCGCCATGCAGCTGGTTGGCATGCCGAAGAAATTTCGATACCAGATGCCCAGCATCGCCATCACCACGGGCATGTTGCGCGCCAGCGGGGCGGTGCGGAAGTGGTCGTCCATGGCGCGCGCGCCGAGCAGCAGGTCGTCGAAGGCATCGAAGCCCACGGCCAGCGCAATCGACAGGCCCACCGACGACCACAGCGAGAAGCGGCCGCCAATCCAGTCCCAGAATTCGAACATGTTGGCGGGGTCGATGCCGAACTCGGTCACCGCCTCGCGGTTGGTGGACACCGCCACGAAATGCCGCGCCAGCTGGTTCTCGGCCACGCCGTTGCGCAGGAACCAGTCGCGCATGCTGCGCGCGTTGGCCATGGTTTCGAGCGTGGTGAACGTCTTGGAGCAGATGATCACCAGCGTGCGGGCCGGGTTGAGGCGGACGAGCGTTTCGGCCAGCTCGGTGCCATCTACATTGGAGACGAAGTGGATGCGCGGCCCGGTCTGGTCGCCCAGATGCGCCAGCGCGCGGCAGACCATGCGCGGGCCGAGGTCGGAGCCGCCGATGCCGATGTTGACGACGTCGGTGATGGTCTGGCCGGTGGAGCCTGTCCAGGCGCCGCCGCGCACGCGTTCGGAGAAGTCCTGCATGCGGCAGCGCACGTCGTGGATGGCTGGCATCACGGAGACGCCATCCACCTTGAACGGCGCATCGGGCAGCGCGCGCAGCGCCACGTGCAGGGCGGCGCGGTCTTCGGTGGTGTTGATGTGTTCGCCCGCGAACATGGCGTCCCGGCGCTGCGTCACGCCGGCTTCCTCGGCCAGCTTCATCAGCAGCGCGAAGGTTTCGAACGTGATGCGGTTCTTGGAGTAGTCCAGGTACAGGCCGGCGGCTTCCAGCGAGAAGTCCTCGACCCGTCGGGCAGCTTCCGCTTCGGCAAACCAGTCCTGCATCGGCGTGTGGCGGATGGCGTCGTGGTGTTGGCGAAGGGCGGTCCAGGCGTGGAGTTCAGTCGGCATGCGGTGTTCGGTTTGTCAGGGAGGGCAAACGCCCGGCGCGGCGGGCAGCGCTAGTATATCGCCGGAATTTGGCGGCACATGCGCGGTAACGGACGGTTCTTTCCCGTCTTTTGTTCCGATTGCGTCACCAAGGGCAGATGGGCGGACGCACACGCTACCTTAGCAGCCATGGCGCCCGTGTTTTATCGGACATTGTCCGACGTGGTGCGTTCCCCGGTGCGCCTCAAGTGCGCGGACGGGCGCGTGCCGCGAGCCGGCCCGCCACACGGCGCAGCAACGGCTCCCCGCCGGCCACGCAGACGCCGCCCGCGCAGATGACGGCAATGCCGAGCGCGGTGGTCCAGTCCGGCAGCTGGCCGAAGGCGAAGTACCCGACCACCGTGGCCGAGAAGATCTGCAGGTACAGGAAGGGGCTCAGGAACGAGGCATCGGCGTACTGGAACGCCCGGATCACGAAGTAATGCCCGAGTGACCCGGTGATGCCGGCCGACAGCAGCAGCGCGGCCTGCGCCGGCGTGGGCACTGCCTCGAACCAGAAGAACGGCACGATGAGCGTGGTCAGCACCGCGCCGGTCACGCCGCTCTGGATCAGCGTGGTCATCGGTGCGTCATGGGCGGCAATGTGGCGCGTCAGCATTTGCAGCAGCGCAAACAACATCGCAGAGAGCAACCCGAGCCCCACGCCGAGCGCGCTCAGCTCGCCGCCGGGCCGCACCACCACCAGCATGCCGGCGAAGCCGATGCCGACGCCTATCCAGCGCGTCCAGCGCGCGTGCGCGCCCGGGCGCTCGCCGAGCAGCCACGGCGACAGCGCCACCACGAACAGCGGCGCGCAGAAGTTGAGCGCGGTGGCCTGCGCTAGCGGCATCAGGCGCAGCACGCTGAAGAACACCAGCGTCGAGGCCAGCATCAGCACGCCGCGCAGCCACTGGAGGCGCGGCCGCGAGGGCCGATATTGCAGGCGCCAGCGCGCCGGCCCCAGCAACAGGAAGATGGCCACCACGTGGCCGAGGTAGCGCACCCATGCCACCGCGGCCACGGGCAGCCCCTGCTGGGTCAGCGTCTTGCCGGTGGCGTCGAGCAGGCTCAGGATCCATTGGCCGAGCACCAGCAGCGCGATGCCGGTCAGCAGGCGGCGGCGCGGATCATCGCCCGTGGCGAGACTGGCGGCCTGGGTCATGCCGCCCGGCCCTGGGTCAGCGCATTGAGGATGGCCCGGGCGGGCAGGTAGAGTTCGCTGGCGGTCATGCCGGCCGGACCGGTGCCGTTGCTGACAAGCCGGTCGGCGGCGCGCCCGTGGATCCAGACCGCCGCGCAGGCGGCGTCCGTCGGCGCCATGCCTTGCGCCAGCAGCGCGCCGATCATGCCGGCCAGCACATCGCCCGTACCGGCCGTGGCCAGCGCGGCGTTGCCGGTTGGATTGATGGCGATGCTGTCCACGCCAGCCGCCGCGATGAGCGTGCCGGAGCCCTTCAGCACAATCGTGGCCTGCCATGCAGCGGCCAGCGCCCGCGCGGCACTGAGCCGGTCGCGCTGGATCTCGGCCACGGTGCAGCCAAGCAGCCGCGCCGCTTCCAGCGGGTGCGGCGTCATCACGTGCGGCACGCCGCTGGCGCGCAGGGCATCAGCCAGCGTCTGGTCGCCAGCCAGCAGGTTCAGCGCATCGGCATCAAGCACGAGCGGCGGGGGCGAGCCCACCTTGGCGCAGGTGTCGATCCATTGCCCCAGCAGCTTGCCCGCCGCGCCGCCGGTGCCCATGCCCGGTCCGATGACCAGCGCCGACATGGTCTCGACGGCCATGTCGGCCACATCGTGCAGCATCAGTTCGGGGTGGACCGGGTCCATCAACGGCGCCGGCTGGGCGAGGAAGCCCACATGCACGCGCCCCGCGCCCAGATGCAGCGCAGCCCGCGCGCCGAGCAGCGGCGCCCCGGCCATGCCGTGGCTGCCGCCGAGTACCGCCAGCGAGCCGAAGGTGCCCTTGTTCACCGCATGCGGCCGCCCCGGCAGCGCGTCGCGGAATGCGCCCGGCAGGTTCACATGGGCGATAGCGGTCTGGGTGGGCGGATAGGGCAGGCCGAGCGGGGCGATGTCGATTTCGCCCGCGCAGTCGCGGCCATCCAGCGTCAGCAGGCCCGGCTTGGCGGCGATGAAGGTCAGTGTGCGGCGCGCGCGGATGGCCGGCCGGCCCGCGCCGGTATCGGCGAACAGCCCGCTCGGGATGTCCAGCGCGTACACCGGCAGTCCGGCGGCGTTCACATGGTCGATCCAGCGCGCCATGTTGCCGTCCGCCGGACGGTTCAGGCCGATGCCGAGCAGGCCGTCGACCAGGGCCGTGCAGCCTGCCGGCCAGGGCGGCAGGGCGGCCGTGGCGTTGGATGGGTCGGCCGGCACGGCCAGCAGCGGCACGCCGGCCGTGCGGGCCTCGGTCCAGGCCCGCGAGGCATCGGGCGGGAGCCGGTCGGTCTCGGCAGTCAGCCAGACTTCGACCTGCCGCCCCGACTGGTGCAGCCGCGTGGCCGCAACCAGCGCATCGCCGCCATTGTTGCCGGCGCCGGCCAGCAGGACGATGCGGCCGTCCGGCACCTGCTGCGCCAGCCAGTCGGCGGCGGCGTGGCCGGCGCGCGTCATCAGCGTGAAGGCGGGCAGGGCCGCCAGCGCGGCGTGCTCGATCTCGCGGATCGTGGCTACGTCATGGAGCGGCGTGGCATCGGTGCCGGTGGGGTCGAGCGGCAGCCAGTCGTGCGTTGCGGAAGACGCGGAAGACGCGGAAGACGGGGAGGGCGAGGCGGTCATGGTGGGCATCCAGCCAGTATCGGAGCCAGTTTCAGGCGGGGGCCAGGCCGTAGCGCGCGGGGGTGAGGCCGTCCATGTCGATGGCGGGCCCGTCGCCTTGTCCCGCGCTCGCGGCAATCTGGTCCGCCGCGATTTTGCCCGATCCGCAGCCCATCGCCCAGCCCGTGGAGCCGTGGCCGAGGTTCAGGAACAGGCCCGGCACGCGCGTGGCGCCGATCAGCGGCGGGCCGTCCGGCAGCATTGGCCGGGCGCCGGCCCACAGCGTGGCCTCGTTGTAGTGGCCGGCCACCGGGAACCAGTCGCGCGCCACCTTGATCAGCGTGTCGAGCGCGGCGGGGCGCGGGTCCAGTCGGCGTGAGCCGAGTTCCGCCGTGCCGGCCACGCGCAGCCGGTTGCCCATGCGCGTGATGGCTACCTTGTACGACTCGTCCATCAGGGCGGCGAGCGGCGCCTGCAATTCGTCGCGCACCATGACCGTGGCCGAGTAGCCCTTTACCGGATAGAGCGGCACGCGCAGCCCCAGCGGGCGCAGCAGCGCGGCGCTGCCGACGCCGGCGGCCACCAGCACACGGTCCGCCCGGAGCGTCTCCGGCTTGGCGCCGCGCGGGGCGGCCAGTTCGACGATCAGGCCGCCATTGTCGGCGGCGCGCAGCCGGGTCACGTCGGTATCGAGCCGGAATTGCACGCCCGCCGCCTCGGCATGCTGGTGCAGCCGTCGCACGAACATCGGGCAGTTGCCCGATTCGTCCTCGGGAAGGTGCAGGCCGCCAGCCAGCGCCGTGTCGGCGGCCAGGCCGGGTTCGATCCGCCGGCACCCGGCGGCATCCACCAGTTGATGGGGTACGTGGTTCTCGCGCAGGACGGCCAGTGCCGGCGCGGCGAGGTCAAGATCCCGCTGGGTGCGGAACAATTGCAGATAGCCGCGCGACTGCTCGTACTCGATCTCGAGTTCCGCGCGCAACCCGTGCAGGCAGTCGCGGCTGTAGAACGCCAGGCGCTGCATGCGCAGCTTGTTGGCGCGATAGCGCTCCGGCTGGCACTCGCGCAGCCAGCGGCCGATCCAGCGCCACATGGCCGGATCGGCGCTGGGCCGGAAGACAACGGGGGATTCGCGCTGGAACAGCGTCCGCAGGATCTTGCCCGGCATGCCCGGCGCGGCCCACGGCGTGACATAGCCCGGCGCGATCACACCGGCATTGCCGAAGCTGGCCTCCTGCGCCGGCGCGCCGCGCCGCTCGAGCACCGTCACGGAGAAACCGGCCTGGCGCAGATACCAGGCAGAGCACACGCCGATCACGCCGGCACCGATCACGATCACATGCATCTTGGCGGTCTGTCCCTGTGTCGATGAACCCTGTCGATGGCGCCTCCGCTACTTCAGCTCCTTCGCCATCACCACGTCCGGCAGCCACGTGACCACGGCCGGCCAGACCGTCACGATGGCAATGGCAAGCACCATCATCATGAAGAACGGCAGCGAGACCCGGGCGATGTAGTTGCTGTCCTTGCCGGTCATGCTCTGTAACACGAACAGGTTGAACCCGACCGGCGGCGTGACCTCGGCAATCTCCACCAGCAGCACGATGAAGATGCCGAACCATACCAGATCGAAGCCGGCCTGCTGCACCATCGGCAGCACCGTGGCGGTGGTCAGGGCGATCATCGAGATGCCGTCCAGGGCGGTGCCGAGGATGATGTAGATGATCGTCAGCACCCCGATCAGCGCCCACGGGGACAGGTGCAGCGCCGCCACCCACTCCGCCAGCGCGCGCGGAATGCCCGTGAAGCTCATGGTCACCGAGAGGAACGAGGTGGCGCCCAGAACGAACATGATCATTGCCGTGAGCCGCGTGGCCGACATCAGGCTGTCCCAGAACGCGCGGCGCGTGAGCGAGCCGCCCATCCACGCCAGCGCCAGCGACGCCACCACCCCGTACGCCGCCGCCTCGGTAGCGGTGGAGTAGCCGGCCATCATGATCCACGTGATGAACGCGATCAGCACGATGCACGGCATCAACTGGCGGATGGAAGCCAGCCGCGAGCGCCAGCCGAAGGTCTCGGCCGGCGGCACGCGCGTTGGGTTCAGCAGCGCCCAGACCACGATGTAGCCCGAGAACAGCAGCATCAGCAGCAGCCCGGGCAGGAAGCCGGCCAGGAACACGCGGATGATCGACACATCGGCGGACACCGCGTAGACCACCATGGTGATCGACGGCGGAATCAGGATGCCCAGCGTGCCGGCCGTGGCGAGCGAGCCGAGCGTGATGCGCTCGTCGTAGCCGCGCCGGGTCAGCTCGGGCAGCGCCGACTTGGCGATGGTCGCGCAGGTGGCCGCAGACGAGCCCGACACCGAGCCGAAGATGCCGCAGCCCAGGATGTTCACGTGCATCAGCCGGCCCGGCAGCCAGTTGAGCCAGGGCGAGAGCCCCGAGAACATCTGCTCGGACAGCTTGGTCCGGAACAGGATTTCGCCCATCCAGACGAACAGCGGCAGCGAGGCCAGGGTGTAGGACGCGCTCGACGACCACCACGCGTTGGCCAGGTTGACCAGCGCGTCGTGGTCCGAGAACACCACCAGCCCGATCCACGACGTGACGGCGATGGCCACCGGAATCCACGCCCCCACCGCCAGGAAGACCACCAGCACGACCAGCAGGATCAATGCGACGACAACGGTACTCATCAGATCGTCTCCCCGAAGTCGCCCGACGCCAGCTTGGCCTCCTGCGCCAGCTGGTAGCGCGGCTTCTGGTGCCGCACCACGCGCAGCCATTCGTCGGCCACGGCCAGCAGGAAGCCCACCGCGCCGATCACGGCGAAGCTCTGCGGAATCCAGAGCGGGATCACGATCTGCCCCTGCGACACATCGCCAATGTCCCAGCTCTGCCAGGCGAAGGTACCCAGCGCCCAGGACGCGTAGCCGGCGAACAGCAGGCAGATGGAGAGCGAGAGCAGCTCCAGCATCCAGCGGCGGCGCGGCCCCACGGCCTCGAGCAGCATCTCCACCCGCACGATGCCGCCGTGCTGGAAGGTCTGCCCGAGGACGAGGAAGGCCGAGGCGGCGCAGAGCCAGGCGACGATGTCGTCGCCGCCCTTGAGCGTGATGGTGGTCTCGCGCGAGATCGACATCGCAATCATGACGATGCACACGGCAAGGATGCAGAGCGCGCCCAGCACGGCGCAGAAGTCCAGCCAGCGGTCCAGCCAGCGCTTGTCAGGCAACGGAGTGGTCATGGGGGGTTACTTCTTGTAGGCGCCGAGGATAGCCTTGCCGTCGTCGCCGGCGCTCTTGGCCCATTCGTCGACCATGACCTGGCCCACCTTCTGCATGTCGCTCTTCAGCTGGGGCGAGGGCGGCGCCACGGTCATGCCGTTCTTCGCCAGCGTGGCCAGGTACTCGCGCGTCTTCTGCTCGGAGACCTGCCAGCCGCGCTTCTCGGCATCGGCCACGGCCTTGAGCAGGGCGTCCTGCGTGGGCTTGTCCAGCGCGGCGAAGGCCTTCTTGCTGACCACCAGCATGTTCTTGGGCAGCCAGGCATCCACGGTGTAGAAGTACTTGACCGATTCCCAGACCTTGGTGTCCACGCCGGTGGCGCCGGAGGACATGAACGAGTTGACCGTGCCGGTGGCCAGCGCCTGGGCGAGGTCGGCCGCCTGGATCGTCACGGGCTGGGCGCTGACCAGTTCGGCGATCTTCGACGTGGCCGGGTTATAGGCGCGCCATTTCAGGCCCTTCATGTCGGCGGCACTGTTGATCGGCTTGTTGGCGTAGATGCCCTGCGGCGGCCAGGCCACGGCGTAGAGCAGCTTCATGCCCTGGCGGTCCAGCAGCTTCTCGGTGACGGGCTTGGAGGCCTCCCAGAGCTTGAACGAATCGGCGTAGCTGGTGGCCAGGAACGGCACGGCATCCACCCCGAAAACCGGGTTCTCGTTGGCCAGCGTCGACATCAGGATTTCGCCCATCTGCACCTGGCCGGTCTGCACGCCGCGCTTGATTTCGTTGGCCTTGAGCAGCGAGCCATTGGGATGGAGCAGGATCTTGAGCTTGCCGCCGGTGGCCTTCTCCACGTCGTTGGCCATCTGCTGCAGGTTCTCGGTGTGCAGGTTGGTGGCCGGATAACCGGTGGGCAGGTCCCACTTGGTGTCCGCCCATGCTGCCGTGCCGCCCAGCAGCAGGGCTGCCGCCGCAACTGCCATTGCCTTGACTCGCATCTCGATCTCTCCTGGTGTTGCGCGTGGGCGCCTGCCCGACTGCGCGGGTTGGAACTCTTCCGGGCGTGCGTCAGGTGTCAGACATCAGGCAATACAGGGTTCGATTGTCTGAGACATGGCGCACGCCGCGATCACGCGCGCGGCTTCTGGCTCGGTCGCCGCGCGGTGAACATTGCACGATGGCTTCGAATGCAAGGGCCGTGCCCAGTGGCTGCGCGCCGGGCATGGCTTCGGGAATCCACAGGGTAGCAAGAAGCGCCCGGCGCCGACAGATAGGGTTCGTCTGGATGTGGCGGGCGCGCCGCGCGGGTCAGGGCGCGGCCGGCTCGCGGGCGGGCGGGGGGAATTGCATCGCGAAACGGGTGGTGCCGGGCTGGGAGTGCACCGAGATGCTGCCGCCGTGCGCGGCGACGATGGCGCGGGTGATCGACAGGCCCAGCCCCACCGTCTCGGACTCCGGCCGCGCGCGCGATTTGTCGCCCCGGAAGAAGCGGTCGAACAAGGCGGGCAGCAGGTCCGGCGCGATGCCGGGGCCGTCGTTCTCCACGGCAACTTCCACCTCGCCCGCACGCTGCGTGACGGTGACTACCACGCTGCCGTGCTCGGGGGTGTACCGCAGCGCGTTCGACAGGAGATTGCTGAGCGCGCGCCGCAGCATCAGGCGGTCGCCGTCGATGCGCGCATCGCCCACCAGCCGCAGGGCGATGCCCTGGTCCTCGGCCAGCGCCTCGTAGAACTCGAACAGCGCCAGCACCTCGGTGCCGATCGAGATCGATTCCTTATGAGGGAGGTCGAGCCCGTGCTCCATCTTGGCCAGGTAGAGCATGTCGGACACCATGCGCGACAGGCGCTGCAGCTCCTCGACATTGGAGGCCAGCACGTCGCGGTAGCGGGCGGCGTCGCGCGGCTGCGAGAGCGCCACCTGGGTCTGCGTCATCAGGTTGGTCAGCGGCGTGCGCAGTTCGTGGGCAAGGTCCGACGAGAATTCGGACAGCCGGCGGAAGTCGTCCTGCAGGCGGGCCAGCATCGCGTTCAGGTCGGCGGCCAGCGCGGCCATCTCGACGGGCACGGCCTCCACGGGCATGCGCTGGTCGAGCTTGTCGCCGGTAACGGCCTTGGCGCGCGAGGCCATCGCACGCAGCGGCGACAGCCCGCGCCGCGCCGCCCACCAGCCGAAGAGCCCGCTCGCCAGCACCGCCAGCGCCACGTAGAGCACCAGCGAGCGGCGGAACGCGCGCAGGAAATGCTCGTGGATATCGGTGTCCATCGCCAGGATCACGCCGATGGGCTGGGCGGCATCGCCGGCCGGCACCGCTGCGCGCAGGCCCCGGTAGCGCTTGCCGGCCTGCTGCCAGGCGAGGCGGTCTTCGCCGTCCTCGCGGACTGGCCGGGCGGCCAGCGCCGCCGTGAAGTCGAAATCCGGCGTGGCGTAGCGGGTGCGGCCATCGGCCTCGCGCAGGTGGAGTAGCACGCCGGCGTGGTGCGCGAAGGGGTCGCCGGCATGGCCGGATGGCCCGGATTGGCTGCTCTGGCCGAAATGGGGCGAGGCGCCCGGCGCCAGCGACTTTTGGATGACGCGGAGGTTGTCCCGCAGCAGCGCATAGTCTTCATCGGCGAAATGGCTGTCCATGGCCGAGAGGATCAGCCCGGCGAGCCCGAGCAGCACCACCGCCGACGACAGCGAGAACAGCACCGTCAGCCGCGTGGTGAGCGAGTAACGGCGCCTCACGCCTCGTCCTCCGGCACTTCGAGCACATAGCCCATGCCGCGCACGGTCTGGATCAGCTTGGGCTCGAAGTCATCGTCGATCTTGGCGCGCAGCCGGCGGATGGCCACGTCGATCACGTTGCTGTCGCTGTCGAAATTCATGTCCCAGACCTGCGAGGCGATCAGCGAGCGCGGCAGCACTTCGCCGCGGCGGCGGGCCAGCAACTCCAGCAGGGCGAATTCCTTGCCGGTCAGCACGATGCGGCGGCCCGCGCGCGTGGCCCGGCGGCGGGCGAGGTCGAGCACGAGGTCACCGATCTCGATGCGGTCCAACTGCACGATGGCCGTGCCGCGCCGGAGCAGGGTCCGCACTCGCGCGAGTAACTCGGAAAAGGCAAAAGGCTTGACGAGGTAGTCGTCGGCGCCCAGTTCCAGCCCCTTGACCCGGTCGGCCACGCTGTCACGCGCGGTCAGGAACAGCACGGGCACGGGGTTGCCGGCGGCGCGCAGGGTCTGGAGGATGCGCCAGCCATCCATGCCGGGCAGCATCACGTCGAGGATCAGGAGGTCATAGGCTTCGGTCATCGCCAGATGCCCGCCGTCCTGGCCGTTGACGGCCAGATCCACGACAAAGCCGGCCTCGGTGAGGCCCTGCCTCAGGTATTCGCCGGTTTTCGGCTCGTCTTCCACCACCAGCAGCTTCATGCCCACTCCCCATCCGCGCGAGGCGACAGTGTATGTCGCCCCATGAACATGACATGAAGATTACCGGAATGTAATGTTCGGGTCATTCGACGGTTACTGCGAAGTCCCTAAGCTGGCGTCGCCTATATAAGAGACACCAAGGATTCACTGCAATGCGACCCACATCTCCGGCGGGGCTTTTGCTGCCATCGCCGCGCGGCCTGTCAAGGCGTCGATTCGTTCAGGGCCTGGCGGCAGGCGGCGTGCTGGGGGCGGTTGGCGCCGTGCCGGCATGGGCGCAGGCGTCCGCCGGGCCGGCCCGCGCCGGTAGCGGCACCGCGCCGGTGCTGCGCGGCACCGAGTTCGATCTGGTCATCCAGGACGCCGTGGTTGACTTCACGGGCCACAAGACCATCGCCCCGACCATCAACGGCATGCTGCCCGGCCCCACGCTGCGCTGGCGCAAGGGCGACACGGTGACCATCCGCGTGACCAATCGGCTGAACGAGCCCACGTCGCTCCATTGGCACGGCATCCTGCTGCCCTATCAGATGGATGGCGTGCCCGGCATCAGCTTCCCGGGCATCGCGCCCGGCGAGACGTTCACCTACCGCTTCAAGGTGGCGCAGAGCGGCAGCTACTGGTACCACTCGCATTCCGGCTTCCAGGAGATGACCGGCGTCTACGGCGCAATTGTGATCGACGGCGATGACGACACGATCCGCGCGGATCGCGACTATTCGGTGCTGCTGTCCGATTGGACGGACGAAGACCCGATGCGCATCCTGTCCAAGCTCAAGACCCAGAGCGACTACTACAACTACCACCGGCCCACGGTGGGCGACTTCTTCCGCGATGTGTCGCAGGACGGCCTCGGCGCCGCGCTGGAGAAACGCAAGATGTGGAACCAGATGCGGATGAATCCGACCGATCTGGCCGACCTCTCCGGCGCCACGCTGACCTACCTGATGAACGGCGTCACGCCGGCCGGCAACTGGACCGGCCTGTTCCGCGCCGGCGAGACCGTGCGGCTGCGCTTTATCAACGGCGCCGGCAACACCTTCTACGACGTGCGGATCCCGGGGCTGAAGCTCAAGGTGGTGCAGGTGGACGGGCAGGGCATCGACCCGGTATCCGTCGATGAATTCCGCTTCGGCCCGGGCGAGACCTGCGACGTGCTCGTCACGCCAACCGACGACGCCCACACGGTCTTCGCCCAGTCGATGGACCGGAGCGGCTACGCGCGCGGCACGCTGGCCGTGCGGGACGGCATCGAGGCGCCCGTGCCGCCGCTGGACCAGCCCGAGTGGCTCACCGCCGTCGACATGATGGGCAGCATGGATCACGGGACGATGGATCACGGGACGATGGATCATGGGGCGATGGACCACGCTGCGATGGGGCATGGCACCATGGACCACGCGGCCATGGACCACAGCCAGCATGGCGCGGCCGCCCCGGACCCGCTCCGGGTGCCCAGCACCAAGGCGCGCCACGCGCGTACCGAGTACGGGCCGGGCACCGACATGCGCGTCGACATGGCCCGCACCAACCTTGACGATCCCGGCATCGGCCTGCGCAATAACGGCCGGCGCGTGCTGACCCTTTCTGACATGGTCACGATTGGCGGCCCCATGGACCCGCGCGGCCCGGGGCGTGAAGTCGAACTGCACCTGACCGGCAATATGGAGCGCTACACCTGGTCGTTCGATGGGGTCGAGTTTGGCAAATCGACGCCGGTGCGCTTCCGCCACGGCGAACGGCTGCGCGTGATCCTGCACAACGACACGATGATGACCCACCCGATGCACCTGCACGGCCTGTGGAGCGAACTCGAGGCGCCGGACGGGACTTTCCAGGCGCGACGGCACACCATCCCGGTCCAGCCGGCGCAGCGCATCAGCTTCCTCGTCACCGCCGACGCGCTCGGCCGCTGGGCCTGGCATTGCCACCTGATGATGCATATGGACGCCGGCATGTTCCGCGAAGTGGTGGTGGCATGATGACGCTGCAAATTAGGAAAAAACTGATTGTCGCGGCGCTGTTTTCCGGGCTGGGCACGAGCGCCGCGCTGGCTCAGCACGATGCGATGCAGGGCGGCAGCGCGCCCGCCGATGCGCGCGATCCGCATGCGTATTCGGATGGCTACCTGCTGGGCGTCGGCGAGTACGCGCTGGGCGGGCATCGTTCCTTGCACATGGCGGACGAGCACCCCTTCGGCTCGGTGCTGATCGACCGGCTCGAATGGGCGCACGGCAACGGCAGCAATGCCGCCGCCTATGAGGCCCAGGCGTGGTTCGGCGGCACCTACAACCGGCTCGTGATCAAGGCCGAGGGCGAGGCCGCACAGGGCAGGGTGCACGACGCGCGCACGGAATTGCTCTGGGGCCATGCGGTCGGCACGTACTGGGACACCCAGCTCGGCTTCCGGAACGATGCCGGCCATGGCCGTCCTGCCCGGAACTGGCTGGCGATGGGTATCCAGGGGCTGGCGCCGTACTGGTTCGAGGTGGACGCGACGGCCTATGTCGGCACGGAAGGGCGCACCGCGCTACGCCTGGCGGCGGAATATGAGCTGCTGCTGACCCAGCGGTGGATCCTCCAGCCGCGCATCGAGGCCAATCTGTACGGGAAGAACGATCCGGAGACCGGCGTCGGCAGCGGATTGTCGAGCGGGACGGTCGGCATCCGGCTGCGGTACGAGATCAGCCGGCAGTTCGCGCCCTATATCGGCGTGGAGCGCTACCAGTCGTTCGGCAATACCGCCGACATGGTCCGCACGGCAGGCGGCCGCAGCGGCGAAACCCGCTTCGTGGCCGGCATTCGTGCCTGGTTCTGAGCCGGTTTTTTGACTCTGGCGGACTTCACCTCGATAATTCGTCGACAATCTGTCGTGATTCGACGAAATTTATTCATCTTCGAAGGGGAGACCTGCTTCATGGCACGCAAGCCAGTCCAGGCCAGCGCGTCCGACGACGCGCCATCGGCCGCCGTCCGGCCTCCCGCCACGCTGGGCCGCGCCGCCGGCGTCAATATCGTCTCGTCCTCGCACCTCGTTTCGGTGCGGAGCCCGGAATTGTCCGAATTCGAGTTCGGCCTGAACACGGCCTACAACGCCTACAGCCGCTGGGTGGTGCGCTGCATGGGCGCGGCGGGCGTGCGCGACCTGACCTTCCTGGACGTGCTGGTGCTTCACCACGTCAACCACCGGGGCCGGGCCAAGCGGCTGGCCGACATCTGCTTTGTGCTGAATGTGGAAGACACCCATCTGGTCACCTACGCGCTGAAGAAGCTGGCGGGGCTGGGGCTGGTCGCGGGCGAGCGGGTGGGCAAAGAGGCCACCTACGCCACCACGCAGGCCGGCGCCGAGGCCTGCGCCCGTTATCGCGAGATCCGCGAGCAATGCCTGACCAGCAATTTCACCGAAGGTAGCGAGGAAAACGTCGAGATCGGCGAACTTGCGCGCCTTTTGCGCGTGTTGACCGGTCTGTACGAGCAGGCGGCGCGATCGGCGACGTCGCTCTGAACCGCGGTTTCGCATGAAGTGATTCAGGGCGCACTAAAAGGGTGTGCCCGCTGCACTTGCCGGCGTCGCAGCCGATTTGGACGTTCATGTCCGCCTCTGTCCCATTGCGCAATGCAAAAAGCGGGCGCCGGCAAGGTACAATAGCGGTTTCCCGCCAGCCGGCTCCCCACTCAGCGGTGCCGGCGGCCGCCAGCCCCGACCTCCCTACGCCTCCCGACCGCTACGATCATGGCGCATTTCTCGTGCTTCCCCGGCGCTTTGGCGCTTTCCGCCTTCCGCCAGCAACGCCTGCTTGCCACGCTCAAACAGATCGATGCCGATATTGAATCGGTGCATGGCCAGTTTCTGCATTTTGTCGACACCGACACGCCGCTCTCCGCCGAAGACCAGTCGCGCATTGCCGCGCTGCTGACCTACGGCACGCCGTTCACGGCCCAGTCCGAGGGCGACCGCTTCGTGGTGATTCCGCGTTTCGGCACGATCTCGCCATGGGCCAGCAAGGCCACGGACATCGCGCATAACTGCGGGCTGTCTCACGTGCACCGCATCGAGCGTGGCATCGAGATCACCGTGATCTGCAAGAAGGGCCTGCTGCGCGGCCGCAAGACGCTGGACGCCGACGTGCGCGCCGCCGTGGCCGCGCACCTGTTCGACCGCATGACCGAAACCGTGATCGCCTCGCGCGAGGACGCCGCCGGGCTGTTCCAGGAACTGCCGGCCAAGCCGCTGCGCTTCGTGGACATCGCCACCGGCCGTGCCGCGCTGGAGGAGGCCAACACGTCGATGGGTCTCGCGCTGTCCGAGGACGAGATCGACTACCTGCTCGACGCCTACGCCAAGCTCGGCCGCAACCCGACCGACGTGGAACTGATGATGTTCGCGCAGGCCAACAGCGAGCACTGCCGCCACAAGATCTTCAACGCCACGTGGACGATCGACGGCGTGAGCCAGGACAAGTCGCTGTTCGCGATGATCCGCAATACGCACCAGCTGAACCCGCAGGGCTCGATCGTCGCGTATTCGGACAACTCGGCCGTGATGGAAGGCGACATGGCCGAGCGTTGGTTCCCGCGCGGCGCGGATCAGCAGTACGGCCGCCACGAGGCGCTGACCCATACGCTGATGAAGGTGGAAACCCATAACCACCCGACCGCGATCTCGCCGTTCCCGGGCGCCTCCACTGGCGCCGGCGGTGAAATCCGCGACGAGGGTGCCACGGGCCGGGGCGCCAAGCCGAAGGCGGGCCTGACCGGCTTCACGGTGTCCAACCTGATGCTGCCGGATGCCATCGAGGCCTGGGAAAACGACCGCGATGCCGCCCAGCCGGTGGCCCATCGCAATCCGGACGACAAGGCCGGCGTAACCGGCAAGCCGGACCGCATCGCCTCGCCGCTCCAGATCATGATCGAGGGCCCGCTCGGCGGCGCCGCGTTCAACAACGAGTTCGGCCGCGCCAACCTGGGCGGCTACTTCCGCGTCTACGAGCAGAACGTGGCCGGCACGGTGCGCGGCTATCACAAGCCGATCATGATTGCCGGCGGCATCGGCAACATCGACGCCAGCCATACCCACAAGGACCCGCTGCCGGCCGGCACGCTGCTGATCCAGCTTGGCGGCCCGGGCATGCGCATCGGCATGGGCGGCGGTGCCGCCAGCTCGATGGCCACCGGTACGAACACGGCCGACCTCGATTTCGACTCCGTGCAACGGGGCAACCCCGAGATGGAACGCCGCGCGCAGGAAGTCATCAACGCCTGCTGGCAGCTTGGCGACGACAACCCGATCCTGTCGATCCACGATGTGGGCGCGGGCGGCATCTCGAACGCCTTCCCCGAACTCGTGGACGGCGCCGGCCGTGGCGCGCGCTTCGACCTGCGCCAGGTGCACCTGGAGGAGTCGGGCCTGTCGCCGGCGGAAATCTGGTGCAATGAGTCGCAGGAACGCTATGTCATGGCGATTGCGCCGGACAGCTTCCCGCGCTTCCAGGCCATGTGCGAGCGCGAGCGCGCCCCGTTTGCCGTGGTTGGCGTGGCCACCGAGGAGCAGCAGCTGCAACTGGTGGATGCCCACGTGGACGCCGCGCTCAAGGAGCACTTCGCGGTGGACATGCCGACGGACGTGCTGCTGGGCAAGCCGCCGCGCATGCACCGCGACGTGACCCGCGTGACCCGGGAACTGCCGCCGGTGGACGTGACCGGCATCGCGCTGGAGCAGGCGGTGCGCGACGTGCTGCGCCACCCCACCGTGGCCAGCAAGTCGTTCCTGATCACCATTGGTGACCGTACCGTGGGCGGCATGAACGCGCGCGACCAGATGGTCGGCCCGTGGCAGGTGCCGGTGGCCGACGTGGCCGTGACCACGCTCGACTACAAGGGAAAGGCCGGCGAGGCGATGACCATGGGCGAGCGCACGCCGCTGGCCGTGATCGACGCACCGGCCTCCGGCCGCATGGCGATTGGCGAGGCGCTGACGAACCTGGCGGCCGCGCCGGTCAAGGACCTCGGCAAGGTCAAGCTGTCGGCCAACTGGATGGCCGCCTGCGGCGTGGCGGGCGAGGATGCCAAGCTGTACGACACCGTGCATGCCGTCGGCATGGAACTGTGCCCGGCGCTGGGCATCAGCATTCCGGTCGGCAAGGATTCGCTGTCCATGCGCACCAAGTGGCAGGACGCCGATGGCGACAAGGAAGTGGTGGCGCCGGTGTCGCTGATCATCTCGGCGTTCGCCGCGGTGGATGACGTCGACAATACCCTGACGCCGCAGCTTCGCACGGACCTGGGCGACAGCGTGCTGATCGCCATCGACCTGGGCCGCGGCAAGAACCGCATGGGTGGCAGCATCCTGGCGCAGGTGACGCAGCAGGTGGGCGACCGCGCGCCGGACGTCGACAACGCCGACGACCTGAAGAACTTCTTCAACGTGATCCAGCGCCTGAACCGCGAAGGCAAGCTGCTGGCCTACCACGACCGCTCGGACGGCGGCTTCATGGCTGCCGTGGCCGAAATGGCGTTTGCGGGCCACTGCGGCGTGTCCCTGAACGTGGACATGCTGACGCTCGACCCGACGCAGGAGCAGGACTACGGCGACGCCAAGAACTGGGCGCAGCAGGTGGCGGAGCGCCGCAACGACCAGACGCTGCGCGCGCTGTTCGCCGAAGAGCTGGGCGCCGTGATCCAGGTGCGACTCGACGAGCGCGACGCCGTGTTTGGCGTGCTCCGCGAAGCTGGCCTGTCGGCCTGCAGCCACGTGATCGGCAAGCCGAACACGACGGATCAGGTCGAGGTGTACCGCGACGCCAAGAAGGTGTTCGGCGCCGCCCGTGCCGAACTCCAGCGCAACTGGTCGGAAGTCAGCTGGCGCATCGCGCGCCTGCGCGACAACCCGGCCTGCGCGGACAGCGAGTACCAGCTGCTCCAGGACGCCACGGACCCCGGTATCAGCCCGGTGCTGACGTTCGACCCGGCCGAGGACATCGCCGCGCCGTTCATCGCCACTGGCAACCGTCCGCGCGTCGCCATCCTGCGTGAGCAAGGCGTCAACTCGCACCTCGAAATGGCGTACAGCATGGACCGCGCCGGTTTCGACACGCACGACGTTCATATGAGCGATCTGATCGCCGGCCGGGCGAGCCTGGCCGACTTCAAGGGCTTCGTGGCGTGCGGCGGCTTCAGCTACGGCGACGTGCTGGGCGCCGGCGAAGGCTGGGCCAAGACCATCCTGTTCAACGCGCAGATGGCCGAGCAGTTCGCGGCCTTCTTCAACCGCCAGGACACCTTCGCGCTGGGCGTTTGCAACGGTTGCCAGATGTTGAGCAACCTCGCCCCGATCATCCCGGGTGCCAATGCCTGGCCGAAGTTCACGCGCAACCAGTCGGAACAGTACGAAGCGCGCTTCGTGACGGTGCAGGTCGAGCAATCGCCATCGATCTTCTTCGCCGGCATGGAAGGCAGCCGCATTCCGATCGTCGTGGCACACGGCGAAGGGTTTGCCGACTTCTCGCAGCAGGGCGACATCCAGGCCGCCAAGGTGGCGCTGCGCTTCGTCGACAACAAGGGCGCCGTGACGCAGGCCTATCCGCTGAACCCGAACGGCTCGCCGGACGGCATCACCTCGGTCACGACCGTGGACGGCCGCTTCACGGCCCTGATGCCCCACCCGGAGCGCGTGTTCCGGGCAGCCACCATGAGCTGGGCCCCGGATGCCTGGAAGCAGGCCGCAGACGGCGGCAGCCCGTGGATGCGCATGTTCCGCAACGCCCGGAAGTGGGTCGGTTGATCGCTGCACGGCGCTTGACAGACTGAAGCCCCAGGAAAGCCCGCGCAAGCGGGCTTTTCCTATTTGAGGCCGCCTCTGGTCAGCACCGTGTAGGCCAGCGCGGACATCCAGCAGAGGCCCGTGCTGCCGTACACAAGGATGACCACCATCTCGAACCTCCTTGCGAAGCGTTTGTCATGACGCAGCCGGTTCAGGAATTTTTCCATGAGCGTTTCCTTAAGGTTGATAGCTAGGAACCCAATGCGCGCATGACCGAGCAACTGACCGCGGCCAGCATGGCCAGGACGACCGAGAGCCGCAGGATATGGTTAGGTTGCAAGTCGGCGCCGCGCCGCGCGGGATGCTGGTCCATGGCACCCACGAGGACGAGTCCGGACGCGCCAACAATCATGCCCACATGCCACGTGATGCCGAGCCAGACCAGCCGCTGTGGACCGGGCAGTAGGTCGACGTTGAATTGCCCTGCCAGTGCATGGCATGCGCTGGCGCTCATCGCAATCACGGTCCAGAGCAGTTGCCCATCCTGGACGGCCCGCACGACAATGCCTCTGCTGTGCCGCCGATAGAAGCGGGGCACACGCGCAATTGGCAGCAATGCCACGGGCGCCAGCAACGGGACGGCGATGTTGATGAAGAACCAGCCGAGCAGGTCGAGCGCCGCGGTCATGGGGCGATGCCTTAGCCGCGCAGCGACCTCTGGTTCGGATAGCGCCTGGCGATGGCGAAGGGCAGTGCAATGATTGGCATGATGGATGCTCCAGATCGAGGAATTCAGGCAGCCCATCCTAAGTCCACCTCACGCCGTCGCCAATCAGACAGACGTGAACATTTGTTGCCGATCCCTGCTGTTGCGACTGACTTTGCGCCAGATCAAACCAGCGCGGATGGTGCGCCTCGGTCTTTGCTGATGCTGCTCTGGAAGTCGGGGGGGGCAAGATTGGGCGCGACCGGCCTGGCAATGACTCAATGCGGTGCATTCAGCCCAGCGCGTACTGGGCCAGCAGGCCGGTGTAGGCCTTCGGCAGCGGCCGCGCCCAGTCTCCGCGCTTGCTGGTGGAGAGCCGCAGCGAGACTAGTGCCTCGGCCATCTTGACGGCGCATGAGACGCCGTCGATCACCGGGGCGCCAGTCGCGTCGGAGATCTCCGCGCACAGGTCCGTCATGCCAGCGCAGCCCAGGACGATACAGTCGCTCTGGTCCTCGGCCAGTGCCACGCGGCAGGCTTCGGTGATGATGCGGCGCGCATCCGAGCCGGGCCGCTCCAGCTCCAGTACGGGCAGGTCGCTGGCGCGCACGTTGCGGCAGAACCGCTTCATGCCGTAGCGCTCGGCCAGGTGCCAGGCGATATTGCAGGTGCGGGCCAGCGTGGTGACCACGCTGAAGCTCGTGCCGATCATACTGGCCGCGTGCATGGCGGCCTCGGCGATGCCGATCACGGGGCCGCGCGCTACCTCGCGCGCTGCGTAGAGGCCCGGATCGCCGAAACAGGCAATCACGTAGCCGTCCACGTGCTCCTGCTCACCCAGCAGGACCTCGTCGAGGATGCCCGGCACGCTGAGCGCCTCATCGTAATGGCTCTCGATGGAAGCCGGGCCCATGCGTGGGCTGACTGCCACGATCTGTGTGTCCGGCATGGCCACCGCACGGGCACACTGGCCGATCTTGTCGGTCATGCTCTGGGTGGTATTGGGGTTGATGATCTTGAGCTTCATGACAACTCTCGGTGGCAGGATTCAGGCGTTATGGCCGCAGGGGGTAGCGGACCCAAGCAATGCCCATGCCGAAGACCTGGCTTCGCTGACAGGATCGTCAGCAATATCCGGGTTGTACGTGACGCTAGAGTAACTTTTTGTGGGAATGGCGGAGGGGGCGAAGCTAAGCCGTCGCCGGGTTCACCGTGGGATCGATGGGCGCCATGTCCGCCTGGAGCCGGGCGCTCCAGGGCAGGTAGCGCGAGTACAGCAGGCGCATGCGGTCGGCGTCGGGCGGCACGGACAGTTCGCCGTGCATCTCCATATAGGCGATGGTCGCCTGGAGCAGCTTGGTCTGCGCGTATCGGTCGCGCTCGGGCAGGTGAGGGTGGAGGTGGCGCCAGCGCATGCCCGTGCAATCGATATGCGGCATGCCCAGCGCGCAGTAGACGACGCCGCGCGAGTAGAGATGCCACAGGTGCCAGTAGCCGCTTGTCACGCCCATGCTTGCAATGCGCTCCCAGGATGCCGGGTGCCGGTCCGGAACGGCCCGGCGGCCCGTGGGAAACATCTTACCGGGCGCACTGTGCCGGGGGAACGTCGAAATATCCCCAAAGTGTGTGCCAGCGCGCCCGGGAAACAAAAACCGGCGCCTGGGCGCCGGTTTCGGTATCGGGAAACGCCGGGATCCTTACTGGATCTTGGCCTTTTCCTTGATCGACTTCATCATTGCCTGGAACTGCTCGCGCTGCCAGGCCTGGTCCCCCATCAGCATCTGTTGCAGCTGCGGCTTCACTTCCTCGAACGACGGGATCTTGGCGTCGCGCGTGTCCACCAGTTCGATGATGTGCCAGCCAAACTGGGTCTTGACCGGCGTGTCGGTCATCTGGCCCTTCTTCAGGCCGGTCATCGCGGCCGAGAACTCGGGCACGTAGCTGGTGCTGTTGGCCCAGTCCAGGTCGCCGCCATTGACGGCCGAGCCGGTGTCCTTCGACGAAGCCTTGGCCACGTCCTCGAACTTGGCGCCGCCCTTGATCTTGGCGATGATTGCGCGGGCGTCGGCTTCCTTCTCCACCAGGATGTGGCGGACGTGGTATTCCTTGCCGTTGCCGAACTGCGCCTTGATCTTGTCGTACTGCTTGCGCAGTTCGTCGTCGCTGGCGCCGTTGGTGCGCACGTAGTCCTCGAACACCGCGCCGGCCAGCACGTTGAGCTTGGCCTGCTCGAGCTGCTCCTGCACGTCGTCGCGCTGGGTGATGCCGCGCTTGTTGGCTTCCTGCAGCAGCAGTTCCCGGTCGATCAGCATGGTGCGGGCCCGGTCGCGCAGCTCGGGGCTGGCGGGCTGGCCGGTGCCGGCGATCAGCTTGTCCAGCTTGGCCGAGGGGATGGGCTTGCCATTCACAACGGCGGCGTTCTGGGCGATTGCGGGCAGGCTGCCAGCAGCAAGCACAGCCGCCAGGCTGAACGAGAGGACGGTGGTCTTCATGGAATCAGGTCTGAGAGTTGCGGGTAGCGTCGCGTGAAGCTTCGCGGGATTGATATTCTTGGTCGGTGTAGGCGCTGACGGCCAGCGCATGAATCTGCGCCGGGAACAGGGCGCGCAGCGCATCATACACCATGCGATGGCGGGCAACCCGCGAGTGGCCCGCAAACAACTCGCTAACGATCAGCACTTCGTAATGCCCTCCGCCGGAGGCCGCGCCGGCATGGCCGGCATGGGCCGCGCTGTCGTCGCGCACGGTCAGGCGGGAGGGGTCGAGGGCCGCACGCAGCAGCGCGTCGATGGTGGCGGGGTCTGCAGCCATCCGGGTTCCTTGTAGCGTGGCGTCCGGCTTATTCGGACGGGGTTTCCTGGATATGGCGCGACATCCAGATGCTCTGGAGCACGATGAACACCAGCATCAGCCCCATGCTGCCGAACAGCTTGAAGTTGACCCAGGTATCGGTGGAGAACGTGTATGCCACGTAGAGGTTCAGCAGGCCCATGGCGGCGAAGAAGCCGGCCCAGGCCGCATTCAGGCGGCCCCACATGGCGTCCGGCAGGGTGACCTGCTTTTCCATCATGGCGCGGATCAGGTTCTTGCGCCAGCCAATGACCGAGCCCACCAGCGTCACCGCGAACAGCCAGTACAGCACCGTCGGCTTCCACTTGATGAAGGTCTCGTTGTGCAACAGGATGGTGGCACCGCCAAACACGCCGATGATCAGCAGGCTGACCCATTGCATCGGTTCCACCTTGCCGTGGCGGAAGCGCACCCAGGCAATCTGGAACACCGTGGCAATCATCGCGACGGCCGTGGCCGGATAGATGCCGAACAGCTTGAAGGCGATGAAGAACAGGATGACCGGAAACAGGTCGAAAAGAAATTTCATGCGGACGATGGTTGATTGGCGGGCTTGCCTGGTGCAGAGGCCCGCGGCCGCGCCATTGTACTTGGGGAATGGCGCGTGGCGGGCGTCCTAAGCAACGATTACATCACCCGAAGTTTCACCCGCGATCGGAAGGATCCCGATCATCGAATTTTAGCGCAGCCGAGTTGATGCAATAGCGCAGGCCGGTGGGGGCCGGGCCATCCTCGAACACGTGGCCCAGGTGGCTGCCGCATTCCTTGCAGCGCACTTCCACGCGCGTCATGCCGTGGCTGTGGTCCGTGTGCTCGGCGATCACCTCGCCGTTGATCGGCTTGAAATAGCTGGGCCAGCCGCAGCCGGCGTCGAACTTCGTGGCTGATTCGAACAGCGGCGTGCCGCACCCCACGCAGTGGTAGATGCCCTGGTTCCAGTGGTCCCAGTAGCGGCCGGTGAACGGGCGCTCGGTGGCGGCTTCACGCGCGACGCGGTACTCGATATCGGAGAGTTGCTCACGCCATTCGGCGTCGGTCTTCTTGATGGTCATCTTGCGTCCTTCTCGTTGGGCGGTGGCGCGGGGCCCCGGTCTTGCTTGGTCGGACTCGCGCCGCAATCCTTACAGATTCAGAAATTCACGATTCTTCGATGTCACGATGAGCAACTGACCTCGAGCCCGGACGCCCAGTCCGGCGGCAGGGCGGCATAGGCTTCCGCCTCGGGCTGCTCGTCGAATGGCCGGGACAGCACGGCCAGCAGGCGGTCCACCTCGGAGAAGTCCTTGTCGCGCGCGGCGCGGATCGCGGTTTCTGCGAGGTGATTGCGCAGGATGTACTTCGGGTTCACGGCGAGCATGCCGGCGGCGCGCGTGGCGTCGTCGGACTGCTCGGCCTGCAGCCGGGCGCGGTATTCGGCGGCCCAGGCGTCCCAGGCGGCGCGGTCCAGGAACAGGTCGCGCACCGGGGCATCCGCACTCGCATCCTTCCCCGAGATGCGGGCGAGGTTGCGCCAGAACAAGGTGTAGTCCACGCGGTTGGCGTGCAGTACCCGGAACAGGTTGGTCAGCAGCGCCTCGTCCTCGTTTTCCTGCCCGCCCAGCGGGCGCAGGCCCAGCTTGGCGCGATAGTGGCGGAAGAAGGCGGCGGCGTAGCGGTCGCGGAACGGGTCGAGTGCCTCACGCGCGGCGGCCACCGCAGCTTCCTTGGCGGCCTCGGGATCGGCTGCGTCGGCCGCATCGGTGTCGCGCCAGAGCGGGAGCAGCGCCTGCGCCAGGCAATGCAGGTTCCAGAATGCCACCTGAGGCTGCTGGCTATAGGCGTAGCGGCCCTGCTGGTCGGAATGGTTGCAGATATGGTTGGCGTCGAAGGCGTCCAGGAAGCCGAACGGGCCGTAGTCGATGGTCAGCCCCAGGATCGACATATTGTCGGTGTTCATCACCCCATGGCAGAACCCGACGGCCTGCCAGTGCGCCACCATGTCCGCGGTGCGTAGCGAGACCTCGCGCAGCAGCGCCTGGTAGGGGTTGCCGCCGGCATCGCGGCAGGCGGGGTAGAAGCGGTCGATGACGAAATCGGCCAGCTCGCGCAGCGCGGCATGGTCCTCGCGCGCGGCAAAGTGCTCGAAATGGCCGAAGCGGATAAAGCTCGGCGCCAGGCGCGTGACCACGGCGGCGGTCTCGATGGTCTCGCGGCGCACCGGGGCGTCCGAGCCGACGATGGCCAGCGCCCGCGTCGTCGGCACGCCCAGCGCGTACATGGCCTCGGAGCACAGGTATTCGCGGATCGATGAGCGCAGCACCGCGCGGCCATCGGCCATGCGCGAGTAGGGCGTCAGGCCGCCCCCTTTCAGCTGGATTTCCCACGGGCCGTCGTCGCGCTCGGCCTCGGCCAGGCGGATGGCGCGGCCATCGCCCAGCTGCCCGGCCCAGACGCCGAACTGGTGGCCCGAGTAGACCGTGGCCAGCGGGTCGGCCCAGTCGGGCACGCGGTTGCCGATAAAGGTGTCGAGGAAATCCGGCTGGCTGGCTTCGGCGCCGATCGTCTGCGGGCTCCAGCCCAGCAGCGCGGCGGCAGCCGGCGCCACGCTGACCAGGTAGGGCGAGGGCAGCGGCGTGGGCTGCAGGCGCGTGAAGAAGCGCTCGCCCAGCGCGGCAAAGCCGGGCGCGGTGCGGAACGGTACGGGGGACTCAGGGGGCATCGACGTCCTGCTTTGCGGTCTGCGGGGGTGGATTGGGGGTGCCGAAGTGCGCTTGCAGGCTAGGGGAAAACGACATATTGAGACGCATCAGGGCACGCAGTATTGTACTTGCACCGGTTTTCCCCTGTCGGCCGAGGGGGTGTCCACCGGGGCGCCATGCCTTATCGATAGCGGACATCAATCTCGTGCATGACGTGGACGCGCATGCGGCGAGGAGCACGGGAACATTCCGCCAAAAATAAGCACGGTTGTTCGTTTTTCTCAGGCCGACCACGACAAGACTGGAGACATTCCATGGCATTGATGGGTCAAATGATGAGCGCGCCGCTGCTCATTTCCTCCATCATCAAGCACGCTGCGCGGTATTACGCCAGCACAGAAATCGTCTCGCGGCGGACCGAGGGCGACCTCCACCGCTACACCTACCGCGACTGCGAGCTGCGGGCCCGCAAGGTGGCCCAGGCGCTCGGCGCGCTGGGCGTGCAGCAGGGTGAACGAGTCGGCACGCTGGCGTGGAACGGCTATCGCCACCTGGAGATCTACTACGGCGTCTCCGGCATGGGCGCCGTCTGCCACACCATCAATCCCCGGCTGTTCCCGGAACAGATCGCCTATATCGTCAATCACGCCGAAGACCGCTACGTGTTCTTCGACGCCACCTTCCTGCCGCTGGTGGAAGGCGTGGCCCCGCATTGCCCGAACGTAAAGGGCTGGGTGATGATGACCGACCGCGCCCACATGCCGGCCGACGCCAAGGTGCCGCTGCTCTGCTACGAGGACCTGATCGACGCGCAGGATGGCGACTACGCCTGGCCGGAATTCGACGAAAACCTGGCCTCCAGCCTTTGCTACACCTCGGGTACCACCGGCAATCCGAAGGGCGCGCTGTACTCGCACCGGTCCACGGTGCTGCACTCGTACGCATCGGCGCTGCCCGACGCACTCGGCTGCTCCGCGCGGGACGTGATCCTGCCGGTCGTGCCGATGTTCCACGTCAACGCCTGGGGTCTGCCGTACTCGGTGCCGCTGGTCGGCGCCAAGCTGGTGCTGCCGGGGGCCAAGCTGGACGGCGCCTCGCTCTACGAACTGTTCGAGCAGGAAAAGGTGACCTTTTCCGCTGGCGTGCCGACGGTCTGGCTGGGTTTGCTCCAGCATGTCAATGCGAATAATCTGAAATTCTCGACTTTCCGCCGCACCGTGATCGGCGGTTCGGCGGCGCCGCCGGCCATGATCCGCGCGCTGGAGGCGCTGGACGTGGAGGTGATCCACGCCTGGGGCATGACCGAGATGTCGCCGCTGGGCACCTCGTGCAAGCTGCTGGCCCGCCACGAAGACCTCCCCGAGGACGCGCGCCACAAGATCCTGGAGAAGCAGGGCCGGGTGATCTATGGCGTCGACATGAAGATCGTCGATGGCGAAGGCGCCGAGCTGCCGTGGGACGGCAAGGCCTTCGGCGACCTGTATGTGCGCGGTCCGTGGGTGATTTCCACCTACTTCCGCAACGACAACACGCCGCTGGTCGATGGCTGGTTCCCCACCGGGGACGTGGCGACCATCGACGAGGAAGGCTATATGCAGATCACGGACCGCAGCAAGGACGTGATCAAGTCCGGCGGCGAGTGGATTTCGTCCATCGACATCGAGAACGTGGCCGCCGCCCACCCGGCGGTGCATATGGCCGCGTGCATCTCCGCCTTTCACCCCAAATGGGACGAGCGCCCGCTGCTGGTGGTGGTCAGGCGGCCCGGCATGGACGTCACGCGCGAGGAACTGCTGGCCTTCTTCGAGGGCAAGGTGGCCAAGTGGTGGATTCCGGACGACGTGGCATTCGTCACCGAGATTCCGCTGACGGCCACCGGCAAGATGCAGAAGCTCAAGCTGCGCGACCAGTTCAAGGATTACAAGCTGCCAACCGCCTGAGCCAGCCGGCGTAGACCGGGGCCGGGTGCAATTCCGATCCATAACAGGCAGCAACAGGCAGGCGGCAACCCCGCCCGCGGCGGTTCCAATCGCCATTCGATAACGAGAGTGAAGGAGACAGGTATGACGAAGATGCGTCCGCTGGTGGCTGGTGTGGCGGTATTTGCGGCACTGGGTTCCACGCTGGTTTCGGGCATGGCGGCGGCGGATACGGTGAAGATTGCCTTCATCGATCCGCTGTCTGGGCTGATGGCCCCGGTGGGGCAGAACCAGCTCAAGAGCTGGCAGTACGTGGCGGAGGTGGCCAACCAGAAGAACTGGGCCGGCGCGCACAAGTTCGAGGTGGTGGGGTTTGACAACAAGCTGTCGCCGCAGGAAAGCCTGACCATCCTCAAGCAGGCCGTGGACCAGAACATCCGCTATATCGTGCAGGGCAACGGCTCCTCGGTGGGGCTGGCGCTCGAAGACGCGGTGGCCAAGCACAACGAACGCAATCCGGGCAAGGAAATCGTCTACCTGAACTACGCGGCGGTGGACCCGGACATGACCAACAGCAAGTGCAATTACTGGCACTTCCGGCTGGACGCCAACTCCGACATGAAGATGGAGGCCCTGACCACGTTCCTGGCCAAGGATCAGAACGTCAAGAAGGTCTACCTGATCAACCAGAACTACTCGTTCGGGCACCAGGTGGCGCGCGCCGCCAAGGACTACCTGAAGCGCAAGCGTCCGGACATCCAGATCGTGGGCGAGGACCTGCACCCGCTGGCGCAGGTCAAGGACTTCGCGCCGTATGCGGCCAAGATCAAGGCTTCGGGCGCCGATACGGTCATCACCGGCAACTGGGGCAGCGACCTGGCCCTGCTGATCAAGGCCGGCAAGGACGCCGGGCTGACCACGAACTACTACACCTACTACGCCGGCACCACGGGCGTGGCAACGGCGATGGGCGCTGCCGGCGCCGAGCGCGTCAAGTACGTGGGCTACTACAACCCGAACAACAAGGGGTTCAAGGGCTCGGACATCATCGAGGGCTTCAAAAAGAAGTACAACGACGATTTCTACGTGATGGCGTCGTACACGGGCATCGCCATGCTGAGCCAGGCGATGAAGAAGGCCAACTCCACCGATCCGGTGAAGGTGGCCCAGGCGCTCGAGGGCCTCAAGGTGGAAAGCATGAACGGCACCGTCGAGATGCGTAACACCGACCACCAGGCGCAACAGTCGCTCGTGGTGGCCACGTGGACCAAGGTGGACGGCAAGGAAGTGAAGTACGACGCCGAGAACACCGGCTATGGCTGGAAGACGGATGCGCAGCTCGACCAGTTTGTCGCCGCCCAGCCCACCTCCTGCCAGATGAAGCGCCCGGGCTGATCCGGCGCGCCACCGGCATCTGAGCGATCCGGGGCGGGACGGGTTTCCGTCTGCCCCGGATCGGCGGACAATCACGCTTTTGCGCTGGGCGCCACACGTCCCACCGAAGGACCCGCCGTGGAATTTTTCGTCATTTCGCTATTGAACGGCATCAGCTATGGGCTGCTGCTGTTCATGCTGTCATCGGGGCTCACGCTCATCTTCAGCATGATGGGCGTGCTCAATTTCGCGCATGCCAGCTTCTATATGCTGGGCGCCTACTTTGCCTACACCATCGCCAGCAAGATCGGCTTCTGGCCGGCGCTGATCCTGGCCCCGCTGCTGGTGGCCGGGGCCGGCGCGCTGGTCGAGCGCTTCGGGCTGCGCACCGTGCACAAGTTCGGTCACGTGGCCGAATTGCTATTCACCTTCGGCCTGGCCTACCTGATCGAGGAGGGCGTGAAGCTGGTCTGGGGGCTGGCCGCCGTGCCGTACCGGGTACCGCCGGAGCTGGACGGGCCGCTGTTCACCGTGTTCACCTCGTCCTTCCCCACCTACCGGGCGTTCATGATGCTGGTGTCGCTGGGCATGCTGGTGGCGATCTACCTCGTGCTGACCCGCACCCGCATCGGGCTGGTGATCCAGGCCGCACTGACGCACCCGGAGATGGTCGAGGCCCTCGGCCACAACGTGCCGCGCGTGTTCATGATGGTCTTCGGCGGCGGCGCCGCGCTGGCGGGGCTGGCAGGGGTGATCGGCGGCAATGCCTTCGTGACCGAGCCGTCGATGGCGGCGGCGGTAGGCTCCATCGTCTTCGTGGTGGCCGTGGTGGGGGGCATGGGGTCGCTGGTGGGGGCGTTCATCGCCTCGATCCTGATTGGCGTGCTGCAAACCTTCGCGGTGACGATCGACGCCTCGCTGGCCGGCCTGTTCGGCGCGCTGGGGCTCAACGTCAGCGACGCCACGCCACTGAGTTCGGTCTGGAAGCTCACGGTGGCCCAGGTGGCGCCGGTGCTGCCGTACCTGCTGCTGGTGGTGATGCTGATTTTCCGCCCACGCGGGCTCATGGGCACCCGGGAGAGCTGAGCGATGGAGACCACGACCATGCAACAGACTCCCAACGCGGTAGTGACCGGCCGCACCATGCGCTACCGCCCGCTCAACCTGGCCCGCTGGATTATCTGGGGCGCCACCGCGCTGCTGATGCTGGTGATGCCGATGATCTTCACGGGCGGCTTCGCCGTGACGCTGATGTCCCAGATGGGCATCATGATCATCTTCGCGTTGTCGTACAACATGCTGCTCGGGCAGACCGGCATGCTGTCCTTCGGCCATGCGGTCTATGCGGGCCTCGGGGCGTTCATCGCCGTGCACGTGCTGAACATGATCGGCGCCGGCAAGGTCTGGCTGCCGGTGTCGATGCTGCCGCTGGTGGGCGGGCTGGCCGGCGCGTTCTTCGGCGTGCTGTTCGGCTACGTAACGACCAAGAAATCCGGCACGACCTTCGCCATGATCACCATGGGCATCGGCGAGATGGTGTTCGCCAGCTCGCTGATGTTCCCGGACTTCTTCGGCGGCGAGGGCGGCATTTCCACGAACCGGGTGGTTGGCGACCCCTTCCTGGGCATCACCTTCGGCCCGGGCCGGCAGGTCTACTACCTGATTGCCCTCTGGTGCCTGGCCTCCATGGCGGCGATGTACGCCTGGACCCAGACCCCGCTCGGGCGCATCGCCAACGCCGTGCGCGACAACCCCGAGCGCGTGGAATTCATTGGCTATAACACCCAGCGGGTGCGATTCCTGGTTGTGATTCTTTCGGCATTTTTCGCGGGCATCGCCGGGGCCTTGTCGGCCATCAACTTCGAGATCGTGTCCGCCGAGAACGTCAGCGCGGTGCGCTCGGGCGGCGTGCTGCTGGCCGCCTTCATCGGTGGCGCGGGGGTGTTCTTCGGCCCGGTGATCGGTGCCGTGGTCTTCGTGCTGTTCGCGGTGGCGCTGTCGGACCTGACCAAGGCCTGGCTGCTCTACCTCGGCCTGTTCTTCGTGATGATGGTGATGTTCGTGCCGGGCGGCATCGCCAGCCTGCTGCTGATGCAGGTGCCGCTGCTGGCGAAGAAGCGCCTCGGGCGGATGCTGCCCAGCTACGGGCAGGCGGCCTTGGCCGGGCTGGTGCTGCTGGCGGCACTGATCCTGACCGTGGAACTGGTCTACAAGGTGCAGGTGGATAGCGCCAACGGCACCGCGATGCGGCTGTTCGGCGTGGCCTTCGACGCGGGCACGGTAGCACCCTGGATCGTCGCCGCGGCGCTCTGGGCCGTGGGCTACGTGGCGTGGCGCTGGGCGGCGGGCCGTGTGCGCGCCGAACTCGACAAGATCCAGGCGGAATTCGGAGGTCAGGCATGACGGCGGCCATGGCAGGCGGGGGCACGCCCGCGCTGGAACTTATCGACGTGCGCAAGAAGTTCGGCCAGACCGAGATCATCCGTGGCGTGACGCTGGCTATCGGACGCGGCGAGCGCCACGCGATGATCGGGCCGAACGGGGCGGGCAAGTCCACCACCTTCAACCTGATCTCGGGGCGGTTCGCGCCCAGCTCGGGCACGGTCAGGCTCAATGGCCAGCCCATCAGCGGGCTGCGTCCGTTCGAGATCAACCGGATGGGGCTGTCGCGCAGCTTCCAGATCACCAATATCTTCCACCGGCTGTCGGTGTTCGAGAATCTGCGCTGCGCGGTGCTGTGGTCGCTCGGCTACAAGTATTCGTTCTGGCACCGGCTGTCCGAGTTGCGCGATGCGCGTGAGCGGGCCGAGGAGGTGCTGGAGCTGATCGGCATGCAGCATCGGCGCCACTCGCAGGCCGGGCTGCTGACCTATGCGGAGCAGCGCGCGCTGGAGATCGGCATCACCATCGCGGGCGGCGCCGAGGTGATCCTGCTGGACGAGCCTACCGCCGGCATGAGCCGGTCGGAATCGGACCACGCGGTGGAGCTGATCCGCAAGGTCACGGTCGGCAAGACGCTGGTGATGGTGGAGCACGACATGAGCGTGGTCTTCGGCCTGGCGGACCGGATCTCGGTGCTGGTCTACGGCGAAGTCATCGCCACGGACACGCCCGAGGCCATCCGCAACAACCGCAAGGTCAAGGAAGCCTACCTGGGCACGAGCCTCGACGAACCCGTGCCGGAAGGAGCGCACTGATGGCCAAGCGCATGCTGGACGTTACCGGGCTGCACGCCTACTACGGCAAGAGCCACATCCTGCACGGCGTGGATGCCCATATCGACGAGGGCGAGATCGTGGCGCTGCTCGGCCGCAACGGGGTGGGGCGCTCGACCATGGCCAAGGCGATCCTCGGCATGGTCAAGGCCGAGGGGTCGGTGCGCTTCCGCGACGAGGAAATCCTTGGCCGCCGCACCTTCGAGATCGCCCATGCGGGCATCGGCTACGTGCCGGAGAACCGCGACATCTTCCCAAGCCTGACCGTGCGCCAGAACCTGCTGCTGGGCGAGAAGCGCAACCCGCGCCAGTCGTCGCCGCGCTGGTCGGTGAACGATATGTATCAAATGTTCCCGAGGCTGAAGGAGCGCGAGAACACGTCAGCCGGCGTGCTCTCGGGCGGCGAGCAGCAGATGCTGACCCTGTGCCGCACCCTGATGGGCGACCCCGACCTGATCCTGATCGACGAACCCACCGAAGGACTGGCGCCCATGATCGTGGCGCTGGTCGGCGACTTCCTGAAGACGCTGAAGGAGCGCGGCGTGTCAGTGCTGCTGATCGAGCAGAAACTGGCGATTGCGCTGGACATCTCCCAGCGGGTGTACGTCATGGGCCACGGCCACATCGTCTTCGAGGGCACGCCGACCGAGCTGAAGGCGAACGGGCAGGTGAGGAAGGAATGGCTGGAGGTTTGAGGGGCAATTGCAGCGCGTTTTCTTGCCTGATTAGTAGTCCATGGGCGTCCAGACCGGCCAGTCCCCCGTGAACCAGCCAATCGCGGTTGCGCCCAGCCAGGGTAGTGTCCAGGCCCAGTTGAGCCATGGGGAGCGCTGCCGGATCCAGAGACCGGCTATCGAAAACAGCCAATACCCAGCCGTCACGCCTCGCCGATAGAAATACGCTTCCGGGCTTTGAAAGCGCTCGGCTTCCCAGACTGGACTGTATGTGGGATAGCCGATCCCGGCGTCTTCGTTGAGATTGGCGGCAGCCAGGAGGAACTGGATGGCAAGGGCGAGCAGGTGGCACAGCAGCAGCCCTGTCCACGCCATCCGCAATGCACGTTCGATGTTCGACCAAGGCATGTCAAGGGTAGATGTAGGCATGCAGGACAAGGTTGGACAACAGAGGCATGCTCCATGCCCAGTTGAGCCAGCGCCGGCGCTGCGTTATCCAGAGCCCGGCCAGCGCGAACAGGAGCAGGAAAATCTGCTCGCCGCTTGACTCGGCATACGCTCGAATGTTGAGGAACCCTTGGATCTGCCAGATTGGCGGTCCGTTGTACTCGTCGGGGTGAAGTATTCCGGCTACGGTCAGCACATCGAGCAGCATGCCGGTGAGAAAGAAGGCGAGCAGAGCTGACCAGCCAATGCGACAAGCGCGTTCAGTAGCGGACCACGACATCTATGTCTTTTCCATACTTGAGGAAGGCGTCGACGAAGGATGGCATGTCGGACGTCAGGTCGATACAGCCCGCCGATCCTCGCCACCAGCCGCCGTGGATCGAAAAGCCGCCGCGTCCATGTGTGGGAGTGCCTGGGAGCGGGTCTAGCCATACGCGGCGCTTTCCCCAGGACATGACACAGCCCGGCCACGTTCCGCTGTACTTCACGATGCCAAGCGTTCGAACTATGCATCGTCGACGGTCGGACCAGGGATAGTTCTCCCATCGTTGCAGACGCTCCTGTCTTGCAACGTAACGGCCTTCTGGAATGGGCCCCACATCCGCCCTTGTCTGATGTTCCTTGCCTGTGAAGCCCGGCTTGCCAGACGCCGCATGCCATGCGAGACGTAAGCCATCTTCGGCCCACGTTAGCCGTTTGCCGTCGAAACCGAGCGTTGCACGGCGAGACTCAATACGACGCATTGTCTCTTCGAGCCCGAGCAGGCGCACGATCGCTTCTGTATCCCGGCCTGATGCGCCGCCAATACCGAGCCTGCGATCCATCAGGTTTCGAAATTCCGACGCTAGGCTCGCGTCTCCATCAATCTCCCGGGCAATCTCTCTGGCGTCCACATTGGCTCCCGCACAAATGAACGCCCAATCTACTGGCCTCATTGCCGGCCGCTTTGCGCCGGATCAACCGCTCCAACACTGTCTCAAACCGCAACAACCTACTTCCGTCGCCCTCCGCCTGCGCGGCTTTTCGCTTTAGCGCGCTTCTTCGCGGGAGCCGCCGGAGTGAGGGCCGCCAGCCAGGCGTCGGTTGTGGCTTTCATCATGGCGGATGTGGCCAGCGTGGTCTGGCGTTTGGCTTCGGCGGTCGCCCGGCCCCGGGCGGCGCCCGCCGCGGCGTTGGCGCCGCTTAGCCACATGCTCAGCATGGGGTTTTTCTTCAGCCAGGGGTTTTTCATCGTCGGCTCCTTGGGTTGCGTCGATCAATCGTCGATCAATGGTCGATCAACAGGGAGCCGGGGCGCACGATGCGTGCCAGAGCGGGAAGCCGCCGGGCGTGGCGGGGGGGCGGGGTGATGTTGCAGAATCGCCCGACCGTTCCGGCCACGCCTTGTAATGGTGGCGGCAGCCTTACTGCTTTTCCGCGTTCGGCAGGTCGAACGGCATATCCTCATAGTCGATCAACCGGGTCTTTTTGACGAGCCGGTAGCCGATCCACAGTGCCAGGAACATCGGCACGCCGATATAGGTCGCCAGGATCTCCGGCCAGCGGTTGGGGATATCGGCGAACGCCTGGTAATTCTGGCCGGCCACGATCACCACGCACAGCACGCCGGCGAAGATCGGGCCGAAGGGGTAGAGGGGCGACCGGTACGCGAGGTCGCTGACGCTGTAGCCCTGGTAGATCAACCCGCGCCGGAAGCGGTAGTGGCTCAGGGCGATGCCGAGCCAGGCGAAGAAGCCGGTCATGGCCGAGGTATTGAGCAGCCACAGGTACACCGCCTTGTCGCCAAACAGCGAACTGAAGAAGCACAGCGCGCCGATGCCGGTGGTGACCAGCAGCGCGTTGAACGGCACGCCGTTCGGCGTGAGCCGGGCGAACATGCGCGGGGCGCGGCCGCTGACGGCCAGGCCGTACAGGATGCGGGTGGAGACATACATGCTCGAGGTGCCCGCAGACAGCAGCGCCGTCAGCACCACCGCGTTCATCAGCCCCGCCGCGAAGGCCAGCCCGGCGTGGCGGAACACCAGCGCGAACGGGCTCACGCCCACGTCGGTCACGTCGTTGCGCAGCAGGCTCGGGTCGGTGTAGGGAATCAGCACGCCGATGATCAGGATCGCCAGCACATAGAACAGCAGGATGCGCCAGAAGGTCTGGCGGATGGCGCGCGGCAGCGTGCGGGCCGGGTCGGCGGCCTCGCCGGCGGCCACGCCCACGGTCTCGGTGCCCTGGAACGAGAATCCGGCAATCATCGCCACGGCGAACATCCCCGGCACCCCGCCAACGAACGGCGCCTCGCCCGTGGTGAAGTTGTGCCAGCCCGACTGCGGCCCGCCGTTCATGATGCCGAAGATCATCAGCACGCCCACGCCGAGGAAGACCACCACCGTGACCACCTTGATCAGCGCGAACCAGTATTCGGCCTCGCCGAAGCCGCGCACCGAAAACGCGTTGAGCGCGAACATCAGCGTCAGGAAGCCGCCGCTCCAGGCCATGCCCGGCACGTCCGGGAACCAGTACTGCATGACGAGCTGGGCGGCAGTCAGCTCCACGGCAATCGTTACGGCCAGGCTGAACCAGTAGTTCCAGCCGAGCGCAAAGCCGAAGCCTTCCTCGACGTAGACCGCGCTATAGGTGACAAACGAGCCCGCCACGGGCATGTGCACGGCCAGTTCGCCCAGGCTGGTCATCAGGCAATAGACCATCAGGCCGATCAGGCAGTAGGCGAGCAGGGCGCCGCCGGGGCCGGACTGGGCGATCGAGGCACCGGAGGCCACGAACAGCCCCGTGCCGATGGCCCCGCCGAGGGCGATCATGGTCAGGTGGCGCGCCTTGAGCTTGCGGCGCAGGTCGTCGTGCTCGACGACGGGATGTTGATGCGGATGTGGGTGCGAATGAGAGGAAGACATCAGGTAGACACAGGGTCGCTGCAACGTCAGGGAATACCGGCGGCCTCGTAAGCCGGCCGGGGCGCGCGGGGACGCCATACCCGTAAAAATGAAAAGGCGCGAGTCTAACCTGTCCTTTTTAGTGGATTCGAGTGCGGCGTCAAATAAAGTCGAACCCGGGCGGCAGGGTGGGTGAAAAGTGCCTCTGCCGCCATGACGGACATCAAACGGGCTGATTCCCTACGGGTTCCCCCTGAGGGTTTCGGCACGCTGCGAGGCTCACCATGAACGCCGGATGGAGCGGCCATAAAGCCCGCGCATGACACGGAATCCATCGCAGAAAATTGAAATTGAACGACCGTGCTATTTTGTGTATGCTTGATCCGCTTTCGGGTCCGACAGCCCGTGGAGCAAGGGATTGCGGGGTGAGGAGACATTTCACGACACCGCCGCGCAAGGCCCCGGCAGTTACCAAAATTCGAGAATTCGAATCCCGAGATAACCAAAGACCAAAGGAACCAGCATGACAGCGCAGTATCAGGTTCAGGACGGCGTTGCCGTCATCACGCTCGACAATCCCCCCGTCAACGGCCTGGGTCACAGCACCCGGCTGGGCATCGTCGAAGGCTTGACCCGTGCGCTGGACGATGCGGCCGTCAAGGCCGTCGTCATCACCGGCGCCGGCAAGGCTTTCTCGGGCGGCGCCGACATCCGCGAATTCAACACGCCGAAGGCCACGCAGGAGCCGACGCTGCATTCGGTGATCCGCGCCGTGGAGGCATCCTCCAAGCCGGTCGTGGCCGCGATTCACTCGGTGGCCATGGGTGGCGGGCTGGAACTGGCCCTGGGCTGTAACTACCGCGTGGCCGCCAAGGGCGCGCAGATCGCGCTGCCTGAAGTGAAGCTGGGCCTGCTGCCCGGCGCCGGTGGCACGCAGCGCCTGCCGCGCGTGATCGGCCTGGAGCATGCGCTGAACATGATCGTCTCGGGCACGGCCATACCGTCCGAGAAGTTTGCCGGTTCGAAGCTGTTCGATGAAATTGTTGACGGTGACGTGCTGCCCGCCGCCATCAAGTTCGCCCAGAACGTTGGCGCGGCCCCCGGCCCGTACCCGAAGGTGCGCGACCTCAAGGTCCGTCACGAGAACGCCGAGGGCTTCCTGGCCTTCGCCAAGAACACCGTGGCTGCCGTGGCCAAGAACTTCCCCGCGCCGCTGAAGTGCGTGGAGGCCGTGGCTGCCTCGCTCAAGCCGTTCGAGCAGGGCCTGAAGGCAGAGCGCGAAGGCTTCATGTACCTGGTCGGCACGCCGGAATCGCGCGCGCTGCGCCATGCCTTCTTCGGCGAGCGCGCCGCCAGCAAGATCCCCGATGTGTCCAGCGATACGCCGGTGCGCAAGATCGAGCGCGTGGCCGTGATCGGCGCTGGCACCATGGGCGGCGGCATCACCATGAACTTCCTGAACGCGGGTATTCCGGTGACGATGCTGGAAACCAAGCAGGAAGCGCTGGACCGTGGCGTGGCCACGATCCGCAAGAACTACGAGAACAGCGCCAAGAAGGGCAAGCTCACGCAGGAGAAGGTCGAGCAGCGCATGGGCCTGCTGAACACCACGCTGTCCTATGACGACATCAAGGACGCCGACATGGTCATCGAGGCCGTGTTCGAGGAAATGGGCGTCAAGGAAATCGTGTTCAAGAAGCTGGACGAAGTGATGAAGCCCGGTGCGATCCTGGCCTCCAACACCTCCACGCTGGACGTGAACAAGATTGCCTCGTTCACCAAGCGTCCGCAGGACGTGGTGGGCATGCACTTCTTCAGCCCGGCCAACGTCATGAAGCTGCTGGAAGTGGTGCGTGGCGCCCAAACCGGCAAGGACGTGCTGGCCACGGTGATGCAGATCGCCAAGAAGATCAAGAAGACGGCCGTGGTGTCCGGCGTGTGCGACGGCTTCATCGGCAACCGCATGATCGAGCAGTACAGCCGCCAGGCCGGCTACCTGCTGGACGAAGGCGCGCTGCCCGAGCAGGTGGACAAGGCCATCGAGAAGTTCGGCTTTGCCATGGGCCCGTTCCGCATGGGCGACCTGGCCGGCAACGACATCGGCTGGGCTATCCGCAAGCGCCGCGCCGTGGACAAGCCGGACATCCAGTACTCGAAGACCGCCGACAAGCTCTGCGAGCTGGGCCGCTTCGGCCAGAAGACCGGCGCCGGCTGGTACGACTACAAGCCGGGCGACCGCAAGCCGTACCCGAACCAGCAGGTCAACGACATGATCGTCGAGCACTCGAAGGCGCTCGGACTCACGCGCCGCAAGATTTCCGACGAGGAGATCGTGGAGCGCCTGGTGTTCGCGCTGGTCAACGAGGGCGCCAAGATCCTGGACGAGGGCATTGCCTCGAAGGCGTCCGACATCGACATGGTCTACCTGACCGGCTACGGCTTCCCGCTGTTCCGCGGCGGCCCGATGCTGTACGCAGACCAGGTTGGCCTGTTCAACGTGGTCCAGGCCATGCTGCGCTACGCCAAGGGTTACCACGGCGAAGCCTGGAAGCCGGCCGCGCTGCTGACCAAGCTGGCCGACGAGGGCAAGGGCTTCAACGGCTGACCAGCCATTCATATCGATAGCAGATAGCGTGAGGAAGCGGACCCGACCATGACCTACGGCGCGCAGGACTGCCTGCTGGTGATCGACGTGCAGAACGACTTCATGCCCGATGGCGCGCTGGCCGTGCCGCGTGGCGATGAAGTGGTGCCCGTCATCAACCGGCTGGCGCAGGCGTTCGGCCATGTGGTGATGACGCAGGACTGGCATCCCGCCGGCCATGCGTCGTTCGCCACCAGCCACGCCGGCCGCGCGCCGTTCCAGACCACCACGCTGGCCTATGGCGAGCAGGTGCTCTGGCCGGACCACTGCGTGCAGGAGACCCCGGGCGCCGCGCTGCATGCGGACCTGTGCATCCCGCACGCCCGGCTGGTGCTGCGCAAGGGCCACCATGCGAACGTGGACAGCTATTCCGCGTTCCTGGAGGCCGACCGCACCACCCGCACCGGGCTGGCCGGCTACCTGCGCGAGCATGGCGTCACCCGCGTCTTCTGCGCCGGGCTGGCCACGGACTACTGCGTGGCCTGGAGCGCGCTCGATGCGCGCGCCGCCGGTTTCGAGGTTGTGGTGATCGAGGACGCCTGCCGCGCCATCGACCTGAACGGCTCGCTGGAACAGGCCTGGGCGGACATGACCGCCGCCGGCGTGGTCCGGGCGACGGCCGCGCAGGTGCTGGAAGGCCATCCCGCCGCCCCACGCTGAACACACTGAATAACTCGCAAGAGACACCAAGATACCGAGGAGCAAGACATGAACGAGGCAGTCATCGTATCCACGGCCCGCACCGGGCTGGCCAAGAGCTGGAAGGGCGCATTCAACATGACCCACGGCGCGACCCTGGGCGGTCACGCGGTCCAGCACGCCATCGCGCGCGCCAAGATCGAGGCGGGTGAAGTGGAAGACGTGCTGATGGGCTGTGCCAACCCGGAAGGCGCCACCGGCGCCAACATCGCGCGCCAGATCGCCCTGCGTGCCGGCTGCCCGGTGACCGTGCCCGGTGCCACCGTGAACCGCTTCTGCTCGTCCGGCCTGCAAACCATCGCCATGGCCGCGCAGCGCGTCATTGCCGATGAAGGCGACATCTTCGTGGCCGGCGGCGTGGAGTCCATCTCGTGCGTGCAGCAGGAGATGAACCGCCACATGATTCAGGAAAGCTGGCTCAACAAGAACAAGCCGGAAATCTACTGGAGCATGCTCCAGACCGCCGAGAACGTGGCCAAGCGCTACAACATCTCGAAGGAGCGCCAGGACGAATACGGCGTGCGCAGCCAGCAACGCGCCGCCGCCGCGCTGGAAGCCGGCAAGTTCAAGGACGAAATCGTGCCGATGACGGTCCTGGCGGGCGTGGCAGACAAGGCCACCGGCCAACTGATGACCAGGGAAGTGACCATCGACGCCGACGAGGGCATCCGCGCCGACACCACGCTGGAAGGCGTGGCGAAGATCCGCACCGCCATGCCCGGCGGCGTGGTCACGGCTGGCAATGCGTCGCAGTTCTCCGACGGCGCCTCGGCCGTGGTGGTGATGAACGCGAGCGTGGCGGCAGCCCGCGGCCTGCAGCCGCTGGGGGTGTTCCGCGGCTTTGCCGTGGCCGGCTGCGAGCCTGACGAAATGGGCATTGGCCCGGTGTTCGCGGTGCCCAAGCTGCTGAAGAAGGCTGGCCTGAAGGTGGACGACATCGGCCTGTGGGAGCTGAACGAGGCCTTCGCGGTGCAGGTGCTGTATTGCGCCGACACCCTCGGCATTCCGATGGATCGCCTGAACGTGAACGGCGGCGCCATCGCCGTGGGCCACCCGTACGGCGTCTCCGGCGCCCGCCTGGTCGGCCATGCGCTGATCGAAGGCAAGCGCCGTGGCGTGAAGTACGTGGTTGTGACGATGTGCATCGGCGGCGGCCAGGGCGCTGCCGGGCTGTTCGAAGTTCTGTAAGGCGCGCTGGGCGCTGCCTCACCCCTCTCCCGCTCGGGAGAGGGGCGTCCCCCTTTCCAAGAATTTTCAGCCCGGAGCCTCGCATTCCATGTCGCTGATTCTTTCCCGCCGTGACCTCAATTTTGTGCTCTATGAGTGGCTCAAGGCGGAGGACCTCACCCAGATTCCCCGTTACGCCGACCACTCCCGCGAGACCTTCGACGCCGCGCTGGACACCTGCGAGAAGATCGCCACGGACCTGTTCGCGCCGCACAACAAGAAGAGCGATGCCAACGAGCCGCACTTCGACGGCGAGACGGTCAGCATCATTCCCGAGGTCAGCACCGCGCTGCGCGCCTTCTGCGACGCCGGCCTGATGGCCGCCGGGCAGGATTACGAATACGGCGGCATGCAGCTGCCGGTCACGCTCGAGAAGGCCGCGTTCGCCTACTTCAAGGCGGCCAACGTCGGCACCAGCTCGTACCCGTTCCTGACCATCGGTAACGCCAACCTGCTACTCACGCACGGTACGCCGGCGCAGATCGACACCTTTGTCCGCCCCGAACTCGAAGGCCGCTTCTTCGGCACGATGTGCCTGTCGGAGCCGCAGGCGGGCTCGTCGCTGTCGGACATCACCACGCGGGCCGACTATGAAGGCGAATCGCCGCTCGGCCAGCAATACCGGCTGCGCGGCAACAAGATGTGGATCTCGGCCGGCGAGCACGAGCTGTCGGAGAACATCGTCCACCTCGTGCTGGCCAAGATCCCCGGCCCGGACGGCAAGCTGATTCCCGGCGTGAAGGGCATCTCGCTGTTCATCGTGCCGAAGTACCTCGCCAATGCCGATGGCTCGCTCGGCGAGCACAACGACGTGGTGCTGGCCGGCCTGAACCACAAGATGGGCTATCGCGGCACCACCAACTGCCTGCTGAACTTCGGCGAAGGCATGAGATATCGCCCGGACGGCAAGGCTGGCGCCATTGGCTACCTCGTGGGCGAGCCCCACAAGGGCCTGGCGTGCATGTTCCACATGATGAACGAGGCTCGCATCGGCGTGGGTCTGGGCGCGGTGACGCTGGGCTACACCGGCTACCTCCATGCGCTGGACTACGCGCGCAACCGTCCGCAGGGCCGGCCGGTTGGCCCGGGCGGCAAGGACCCGGCGAGCCCGCAGGTGAAGCTGGTGGAGCATGCCGACATCCGCCGCATGCTGCTGGCGCAGAAAAGCTATGTCGAAGGCGGGCTGGCGCTGAACCTGTACTGCGCGCGGCTGGTGGACGAGGAACACGCGGCCAAGGCCGCCGGCGAGGCCGAGCGGCACCGCGAACTGTCGCTGCTGCTCGACATCCTGACCCCGATCGCCAAGAGCTGGCCGTCGCAATGGTGTCTGGAGGCGAATAACCTCGCCATCCAGGTGCATGGCGGCTACGGCTATACGCGCGAGTACAACGTCGAACAGTTCTATCGCGATAACCGCCTGAACCCGATCCACGAAGGCACCCACGGCATTCAGGGCCTGGACCTGCTGGGCCGCAAGGTGGTGATGCAGGACGGCGCGGCGCTCCGGCTGGTGGGCGAGCGCCTGCGCGCCTCGTGCGAGCGTGCTGTGGCTACCGGCGACAAGACGCTGGCGGCGCAGGCCGCCGCGCTTGGCAAGGCGTCGCAGCGGCTGGCGGAAGTCACCGCCACGCTGTGGTCGGCGGGGGACCCCAACGTCACGCTCGCCAATGCCTCGGTCTATCTGGAGGCGTTCGGCCACGTGGTGGTGGCGTGGATCTGGCTGGAGCAGGCGCTGGTGGCACAAGCCGCGCTGCCGCAGGCACAGGGCGAGGGAGAAGGCGAGGACGCCGATTTCTATCGCGGCAAGCTGGCGGCGGCGGCGTTCTTCTTCCGCTTCGAGCTGCCGAAGGTGTACCCGCAACTCGACCTGCTGGCCACGCTGGACCGCACGACGCTGGACATGCAGGACGCCTGGTTCTGACCGCCACGGCCCCCGCATCCACACGATAACAAGGAGACAAGCATGCATACCATCCAGCAACTGTTCGACCTCAAGGGCCAGACCGCGCTGATTACCGGCGGCTCGCGCGGGCTCGGGCTGCAGATTGCCGAGGCGCTGGGCGAGCAGGGCGCGCGCATCGTGCTGTCCGCCCGCAAGGCCGACGAACTGCAGGCTGCGCAGGCGCATCTTCAGTCGCGCGGCATCGAGGCCGACTGGATTGCCGCCGATGGCGCGCGTGATGACGAAATCGCCCGGCTGGCCGACGAGTCGCTGGCCCGGCTCGGCCACATCGACATCCTGGTCAACAACGCCGGCGCCACCTGGGGCGCCCCGGCCGAAGACCACCCCGTGGAAGCGTGGGACAAGGTGATGAACCTGAACATCCGCGGCCTGTTCCTGCTGACGCAGCGCGTGGGCAAGCTGTCGATGATCCCGCGCCGCCATGGCCGCGTGATCAACGTGGCGTCCATCGCCGGGCTGGCCGGCAACCCGCCGGGCAGCATGGAGACGATTGCCTACAACACCTCCAAGGGCGCCGTGGTCAACTTCACGCGCACGCTGGCGGCCGAGTGGGGCGAGCACAACATCACCGTCAACGCGCTGGCGCCGGGCTTCTTCCCGTCGAAGATGACCAAGGGCTCGCTGGAGCGGCTGGGCGTGGAGGCGATGTGCGCCGGCGTGCCGCTGCACCGCCTGGGCGACGACGAAGACCTCAAGGGCGCCGCGCTGCTGTTCGCCACGGCGGCGGGCAAGCACATCACCGGCCAGATCCTGGCCGTTGACGGTGGCGTGAGCGCGGTTTGAGCGCAGTCCGAGTACGATCCGAACCATGACGCAAGACAACGGCTTTAAGCTCCAGATCCCGTTCCTGGCCGACCTCGGCGTGCGCTGCAACTTCATGGAGGGCGGCCGCAGCGAGATCGAACTCGACCTGCGCGAGCGCCACCAGAACAGCTGGGATATGGCCCACGGCGGCGTGCTGATGACGCTGCTGGACGTGGCCATGGCCGTCGCCGGCCGGTCGATGGACACCGATGGCCGGGGCGTGGTCACCATCGAGATGAAAACCAGCTTCATGGCGCCGGGGCGTGGCAAGCTGCGCGCGCGCGGGCTGGCCGTGCATCGCACCTCGACCATGGTGTTCTGCGAGGGCGAGATCGTCGATGAAGCCGGGGCGATCGTCTCCAGGGCATCCGGCACCTTCAAGTACATCAAGCGCATGCCGCCCCAGCGCAAGCCCGGCTCGCCTGACTCCGGCGCGGATGGCTGACGGCTGACCGTTGCGCCGCGTCTTCTCGTATTTTTCCTAACGTATCTCCTGATCGAGCGAAGGAACCCATCATGTCGAAGCAAACCTATCAGCGCATCGTCCTGGCCTCGCGCCCCACGGCAGCCGTCACGCCCGACAACTTCCGCCTGGAGCAGGCGCCCGTGCCGGAACTGGCCGATGGCCAGGTGCTCGTGCGCAACCATTACCTGTCGCTGGACCCGTACATGCGCGGCCGCATGAGCGAGGGCAAGTCGTACGCCAATCCGCAGCCGCTGGGCGAGGTGATGATTGGCGGCACCGTGGGCGAGGTGGTGGCGAGCAAGAATCCGAAGTGGAACGTGGGCGACAAGGTTGTCGGCATGTTCGGCTGGCAGGAATACGGCGTGAGCGACGGCGGCGGCATCCAGAAGGTCGATACCACGCATATCCCGCTGTCGGCCTACCTTGGCTCGGTGGGCATGCCCGGCGTGACGGCCTGGTACGGCCTGAACAAGATCATCGCGCCGAAGGCGGGCGAGACCATCGTGGTCAGCGCCGCGTCCGGCGCGGTGGGCAGCGTGGTGGGCCAACTGGCGAAGCTCGCCGGCTGCCGCGTGATCGGCGTGGCCGGCGGACGCGACAAGTGCGACTACGTGGTCAAGGAACTCGGTTTTGACGCCTGCGTGGACTACAAGGCCGCCAAGGACGCCAAGGAACTCTACGCGATGGTCAAGGACGTCACCCCGGACGGCATCGACGGTTACTTCGAGAACGTGGGCGGCGACATCCTCGACGTGGTGCTGGCCCGCCTGAACGCCTTCGCGCGCGTGGCGGTGTGCGGCCTGATCGCCGGCTACGACGGCCAGGACATGCCGATCCGCAATCCGCGGGCGATCCTTGTATCGCGTGCACGCATCGAGGGCTTTATCGTCTCCGAGCACATGGACGTCTGGCCGCAGGCGCTCAAGGAACTCGGCACCTACGTGGCGCAGGGCAAGATCAAGTTCCGCGAGAGCATTGCCGAGGGGCTGGCCAGCGCGCCGGAAGCCTTCATCGGCCTGCTGAAGGGCAAGAACTTCGGCAAGCAACTCGTGAAGCTGGTCTGACGCCAGCCGCCACACGTATACCTATATAGAGGGAGACACCCCATGAACGCCCCGCAATCCACACCCCGCCCCGACGACATGGCCGAGGGCCTGTCCGAGGAGGTCAAGGCCCGCTACCGCAACCTGCCGCGCCCGCCCAAGTTCGACACCCCGGCGCAGGAGCGGCTGCACCGCAAGCAGCGGCTGGCGGCGGCGTTCCGGCTGTTCTCGAAATTCGGGTTCGATGAAGGCGTGGCCGGTCATATCACCGCGCGCGACCCCGAGTTCGAGGACACCTTCTGGGTCAACCCGTTCGGCGTCCATTTCAGCCAGGTGACGGTGTCCAACCTGATCCGCTGCGATCACCACGGCAACGTGGTGGAGGGCGACTACCCGGTCAACGCGGCGGCGTTTGCCATCCACTCGCGCGTGCACCAGACCCGGCCGGACGCCGTGGCGGCGGCGCACTCGCACAGCACCCATGGCCGCGCGTGGTCCACGCTGGGCCGCAAGCTCGATCCGCTGACCCAGGATGTCTGCGCCTTCTACGACGACCACGCGCTGTACGACGACTTCGGCGGCGTGGTGGTGGAACTCGACGAAGGCCAGCGCATTGCCAACGCGCTGGGCGACAACAAGGCCGCCATCCTCCAGAACCACGGCCTGCTGACCGTCGGCAAGACCGTGGACGAGGCCGCGTGGTGGTTCATCACGATGGAGCGCTCGTGCCAGGTGCAACTGCTGGCGGAGGCCGCGGCGGCGCGCACCAACGCCCCGCTCAAGATGATTGGCGAGGCAGCGGCGCGGCAGGCATACTCCATCGTCGGCACTGCACAGGCGGGTTGGTTCCAGTTCCAGCCGCTGTACGCGCGCATCGTGCGCGAGCAGCCCGACCTGCTGGAATAAGCCCCCATCGATCCAACCCGACCTGACCGGACCCGCATCGCATGCCTGACATCATCCTGCATCAGTACGCCACCTCGCCGTTTTCCGAGAAGATCCGTCTCGTACTCGGCGCCAAGGGCTTGACCTGGAACGCGGTGGAGATCCCGCCCATCCTGCCCAAGCCCGACCTGCTGGCGCTGACCGGCGGCTACCGCCGCACCCCGGTGATGCAGATTGGCGCGGACATCTATTGCGATACGGCGCTGATCTGCGACGTGCTGGACCGGCTGGCCCCCCAGCCGCCGCTGTACCCGGCCATCCAGGCTGCCTCGGCGCGGCTGGCGGCGGCGTGGATGGACAGCGCGCTGTTCACGGCCTCGGTCACCTACACGATGCAGCCGGCCGGCGTGCAGGCGATGCTGGCGCACCTGACGCCGGGCCAGGTGCAGGCGTTCATCGCCGACCGCAAGGCCATGCGCGGCGATACCAACGCGCTGCGCATGCCGCTGCCCGAGGCCGCCGCCATGCTGCACGACACGCTGGGCCGCCTGCAGGAGCAGTTCGCGGCAGGGGTGCCGCATGTGGCGGGCCCGGAGTTGTCGATCGCCGATTTCTCGCTGTTCCACAACCTCTGGTTCATCCGCCGCGCCACGCCGCTGGCGGCGATCCTCGACGGCTACCCGCTGGTCAAGACCTGGTTCGCGCGGATGCAGGCGTATGGCCACGGCAAGCTGCGCGTGGTGCCCTCCGAGACCGCCATCGCCGATGCGCTGAACCACGACCCGCTGCCGCACGACACCACCATCCTGCCCGGCAGCGGCTTGTCGGCGGGCGACCCGGTCACGGTCACGCCCACCGATTACGCGAAGGACCCCGTCGCCGGCGTGCTGCTGACACTGACCGGCCACGTGGTCACCATCCGCCGGCAGGACCCGCGTGCCGGCGCCGTCAACGTCCATTTCCCGCGGCAGGGCTACCACGTGCAGTCCGCCGCCTGACACCCCTATATAAGAAGGCATCTGCCGGAGGAGACGATATGAAGCAGTTCGAGAGCAAGGTGGCGGTGATCACCGGCGGCGCGTCCGGTTTCGGCAAGGAGTTCGCCCGGATCGGCGCCTCGCTGGGCATGAAGCTGGTGCTGGCTGATGTGCAGGAAGATGCACTCGACGCAACCATCGCCGAATTCAAGGCGCAGGGCGTGCCGGTCATCGGCCTGCGCACCGATGTGTCGCGCGCCGAAGACGTGCAGGCGCTGGCGGACGCGGCGATGACCGCGTTCGGCGAAGTCCACCTGCTGTTCAACAACGCCGGCGTCGGCGCGGGCGGGCTGCTCTGGGAAAACACCCAGAAGGACTGGGACTGGGTGCTCGGCGTGAACCTCTACGGCGTGATCCACGGCGTGCGGATCTTCACCCCGCTGATGCTGGCCGCTGCCGCGAAGGACCCGGCCTACCAGGGCCATATCGTCAATACGGCGTCGATGGCGGGGCTGTTGAACCCGCCGGCGATGGGGGTCTACAACGTGTCCAAGCACGCGGTGGTGGCGCTGTCGGAGTCGCTCTACCAGGATCTGAGCCTGGTCACGGAGCAGGTGCATTGCTCGGTGCTGTGCCCGTACTTCGTGCCGACCGGCATCAGCCAGTCGCAGCGCAACCGCCCGGCCGGGCTGGCCAATGAGGCACCGCCCACGCGCTCGCAACTGGTGTCGCAGGCGTTGTCGGACAAGGCCGTCCATTCCGGCAAGGTGACGGCGGCGGACGTGGCGCAGCTGACTTTCGACGCCATCCGCGACGAAAGCTTCTATATTTACTCCCACCCGCAGGCGCTGGAGACGGTGCGGCAACGCATGGAGGACATCGTCGGCCAGCGCAATCCGGGCGATCCGTTCGGCGACAAGAAGGAAGTGCGCGCCGGCCTGATCGCCGCGCTGCGCGGCTGAACCGAGCCACCCTAACGTAAAGGAGTGGCGATGGAGACCGCGATGACCGCACCCGCTGTGATTCAGCACCTGCAGTTTGCCAACCTGCCCAACGGCACCCGCCTCCATTACGCGAGCGCCGGGGAGCAGGGCAGGCCGCTCATCCTGTTCGTGCATGGCTTCCCCGAGTTCTGGTACGCCTGGGAGCACCAGCTGGCGCAGTTCGGCCAGACCCATTTCGCCGTGGCGCCAGACCTGCGTGGATTCAACCTGTCCAGCAAGCCGGCCGAGCCGGACGCCTACAAGCCGAAGCATCTGGTCGAAGACCTCGTGCAGTTCGTGCGCGCGCTGGGCTACCAGCGCTGCGTGGTGGTGGCGCACGACTGGGGCGGGGCAATCTGCTGGAACCTCGCCATCCAGCATCCGGATCTGGTCGAGCGGTTGATCATCATCAACTCGCCCCATCCGTATGTGTTTGCCCGGGCGCTGTCGGCCGATGCGGCGCAGCAAAAGGCGTCGGGCTATATGAACTGGCTGCGCAAGCCGGGGTCCGAGCAGGCGCTGGCCGCCGACGAATTCGCGCTGCTGGAAAAGATGCTGACGGGCGACGCGGACCGGCTGCCCGCCTGGTTCAACGGCGAGACGCGCACGCGGTACCACGCGGCCTGGTCGCAGCCGGGCGATGCCGGGAGCCATCCGCTCACGGGGGGCGTGAACTACTACCGCGCCTCGCCGATGCACCCGCCCGGGCCGGGCGAGGCTGCGCCGGACATCTCGCGGCTCGATCCGTCGGCCTTCGTCGTGCGCGTGCCCACGCTGGTGATCTGGGGCGAGAACGACCGCGCGCTACCGAAGACGCTCGCGGACGGGCTGGAGGACTTCGTCCCCGACCTGCGCCTGGAGCGGATTCCGGAAGGCACGCACTGGATCATCCACGAGCAGCCCGAGCGGATCAATCTGCTGATCCGCAGCGCGCTGCCGTGATTGACGATGGAGAGGAGAGAAGGGTGACTAGGTGAGCCGCTCGCGGTACAGGCGGTAGTTCTCGTCATCGAAGCAGACGAAGGTCACCTGCTCCAGGCTCGGCGCCTTGGGCAGGGCGTCCCGCACGGCGCGGATGGCGATGTCCACGGCGCGGTCGCGCGGGAAGCCGTAGATGCCGGTGCTGATGTTCGGGAAGGCGAGGGTGCGCAAGCCCTGCTCGCCGGCCAGCCGCACGCTGTTGCGGTAGGCGCTGGCCAGCAGCGCGTCCTCGTCCTGGCTCCCGCCCTTCCAGACCGGCCCCACTGCATGGATGACATAGGGCGCCGGCAGCAGGCCGCCCGTGGTGATGACCGCTTCGCCGGTCGGGCAGCCGCCCTGTGCCTCGCGGATCGCCCGGCACGCGTTCATGATGGCCGGCCCGCCCGCGCCGTGGATGGCGCCGTCCACGCCCCCGCCGCCCAACAGGCCGTTGTTCGCGGCATTGACGATGGCATCGACCTCCATCCGCGTAATATCCCCGTGTACAACCTGCAAGTGCTCGCCTGTCATGGTGTCTCCCGATGGAATACGCTCTCAGCATAGCCGCTGATGTGGTCGATGATCGCGCAAAAGCGTCGCCAAAACACATCGCCACAGTGATTTCGTCATGCTGCAACTGCAAAACGCTGGCATGATACGGAAAACGAACGATCGTTCACTATTCGAACCTCGACAATATTCAGAGACAGCTTCCTCGGGTCAGTCCATGTCCGCCAAGCCTTTGCCGACCGATTCCGCGTCCGGCGTCCCTCCTGGCAAGTCCTCCCAGCCGCTCGACCCGCAGGTTGCGCAGCTGCTGGACCTGATCGCGCGCGCCAAGCGCCCGCCGATCCACGCGCTGGAGGTGGCGGACGCCAAGATTGCGTACGAGAAAAGCGCGCCGATCCTCGATATTTCGCCGCCGCCCGTCCATGACGTGGAGAACTTCGCCATCCCGGCGCGCGACGGCCATCAGATTCCGGTGCGGCTCTATGCACCGCGCGAGGCAAGCTGGGCCGATCCGCTGCCGTTGCTGGTGTATTTCCACGGCGGCGGGTTTACAGTGGGGAGTGTCAATTCGCACGATGCGCTGTGCCGCACGTTCTGCCTTGGCGCGGAATGCCTGGTGTTGTCGGTGGACTACCGGCTCGGGCCGGACTGGCAATTCCCGACGGCCGCCCACGATGCCTTCGACGCGCTGCACTGGGTCTTCGCCGAAGCCGAGCGGCTGGGCGCCGACCCGGCCCGGATCGCGCTCGGCGGCGACAGCGCTGGCGGCACG
>NZ_CAJPVH010000022.1 GCF_905397395.1 Cupriavidus campinensis | reverse complement strand
GTGGGACCAGTGGGCGGCGATGCTGCGCCCGGATGCCAGGTGTCGGTCAGACGATCAGGGTTGTATGGGAGGTCGGCGGACGTCAGGACGACAGGTCCAAGTGGAAGACCTATACACGGGATGTTGACGTAAAAGGGGTGATGCCAAAGCCAAACTATAAGCTTCAGAGCTATCTGATTGTCCGGTTCTTTCCGGACCATGAGGTCGAGACCGAACTGCTCGCTGGTGACGGCGATCTCGGACCGGAGAATCTACGGATAGACAGACTTTTTTTTGGTAGGCCACGCGTGATGCGCCAAAAGGGAGAATAACGATGCAAGACTGGTTTACCGACAGCCACGATACTTTCCATCGGGCGCTCAAGACCGCCACGGTGCTACACAACGAAGAGTTCACGACCTGCTCGACCTGCGAGCAGAAGCCGTGGTTCAGCTTCTTTTTCGATGGTACCGGCAACAATCTGGAGTTGGACAAACCACGGCAGAAGAAGTCCAACATCGCCCGACTGTTTAAGGGGCATGTCGCTGATGAAGAACCGTTGATCGTGGCGCTTTACTACCCGGGCGTTGGCACGCCGCTTGGCGCCAGTGATCCAAGTTGGTGGGAACAAATCCGCGACAGCGAGACACTGGGCGGAGGAGCCGGATTGGGCGCCGATGCGCGATTAGCGTTGGCCGAGGCAGATTTTCGAGATAGATTGAAAGCCAACCACAAAGTCACCCGCATCGACATCGCCGTATTCGGCTTCTCCCGCGGCGCGGCGCTTGCGCGTGCTTTCGTGAACCGGCTGCTGAAGCAGTGCGAGATGAGGCACGGCCGGCCCTTTTGGCCTTGCCCGACGGCAGCTGATGGTGAAGCCGCGCCGCTGCATTTCCGGTTTCTGGGTCTGTTCGATACCGTCGAGTCTGTCGGCCTGCCGACGCACAACCTCAATAGCGACATGTGGATGCGTGTACCCGATCAGGTGGAACGGTGCTTTCACATCGCGGCCGGTCACGAGATGCGGGCCTACTTCCCGCTGACACGGGCGCACGATGGCGGCGCGCCGGTTGAAAAGCTGATCTGGCCCGGGGTGCACTCTGACATCGGCGGCGGCTATCGCCCCGGCGAACAGGCCCGTTCCGACCTGCTGGCGCGCATCGCACTGAATCGCATGCGCCTGGAGGGTGCCATCAGCGGCGTGCCATTCACTGCGCCGTCGCTCGCCACCAAGGATGTCCACGATCTGTTTGAGTACGACGAGGACGTCAAAGCGCTATTCGACGAATACATGAGCCATGTCGATGCCGGCGGCACGCTCGAGGCGCAGATCTTCAGACACATGCGCCTCTACTATGGCTGGTTGAAGGAGCGCTTCGAACAGAAGCCTTGTGACATCTACACGAACGTGTGTTCGACCGACCCGGAAGTACAGGCGCAGCTGCAACGCATTCAGGCGTTTCATGAACGCCTGAAGGTCGAAGTGGACACGATGAACTGGCGCAGTTACCTGACGGAGCTGTGGAAGACCAATCGCAGCGAATACGACCGCACCATCGATGCGGCCGGCGGTCCGCGCAGCCCGATGAACCAGCCGCTATCCGACGAGGAAGCCGCCTACTGGGAAGCCTGGGTGAATCCCCCCAAAGCTGTCGCCGGGCCTGCTCCGTCTGTTCGACCACTACATCCACGACTCGCGCGCGGGGTTTCTGCGCGTGGACCACAGCGGTTATCTGAGGCCGCGAGAACTGAGCGCGCCTTCCGGCGCAGAGCATCTGCTGAATTCGGCGATGGCTTCCATGGCCTGAACTGAAACAAACGTCGACATTACTCAGGGATTGCGCCCCCCAACGCCAACAATCTCGTTTCCATTTGTTACGAATAGGAACGAAGCCTCCCGCAACAATGTCTCCCTAGGTTGAAAAACCCATAATCAACCGTGCCGCGCCGTCTGGGAGGACGAATCTGTGAACCTCGATATCGAACAAATCCGCCAGTTCCTGCAGGCGCATGCGGAGACCATCCTGACGTGGCTGGTGGCCGGCCTGGTGATGATGTTGCTGGCGAAATTCGAGCTGCGTCGCGCGGTGCGCAAGTCGGCGCAGGCGATGTCCGAATCGGTGGCGACGACGGTGGCGGCCTGCGTGCCCGACATCGCCCATGCGGCGCAAACGGCGCATCCCATTGCTACAGGCCCCGATGGCGCCGAGCCGGTCACGGCCCAGCGCGCTGATGCGCTGCGCCGCCTGTCGCTCGATACCGTGGCGACCGTCATGGCCCGTGGGCGCTGGCTCGAGGATGTTGGCAACCTGCGTCTGGCCGAGGACGCGCTGCTGTCCGGGCGGCGTGCTGGCGGTGCGGACCCGCTGCTGGTCGTGGCCCCGCAGCCCGTCGTGCAGGCCTACCTGGCCGCCCAGCGCACGTTCGAGGATGAAGCCGCCCGGCTCCAGACCCATCGCCGCGAGGCGCTGACGCTCCAGGAGGCGCTTCAGGCGCTGGTGGCGGAAGCCGCCCACGTCGAACAGGAGACCGCCAGCATCGTCATGCGCTTCGAGCAGGTCAACGCCCAGGCCGCGCAAGGCGTGGAGGCGGGCGATTACCAGCGCTTCCTGATTCAGAAATACAACCAGCTGGGACAGCGTGAGAAGGACATCGGCCAGGAGCGTGCCAATCTGGCCGCGCAATTGCGCGAGAGCACCGATGCGCTCGCCGAGCATGCCCACGTGGCCTCGCAGCGCTACACGCAGGCGCTGGCGCCGCTGATGCAGCAACTGCGTTCGGCGTGGGGCCATGGCGACTCGCCGGACGTTTTCGAAACCTGGCTGCGCCACGCCAGGCCGGAAGACGGGATGCCGGCACCTGCCGCCGATCGCTCGGCGGCCTGAGCGGAGGGGATTGCGCTATCCTTGGGTTTGTCCTTCCAACGCGCCCCATGCCCTACAAGATTCCCGAATCGGTGCTGGTTGTCATCTACACGCCAGACCTGCAAGTCCTGCTGATCGAGCGCGCCGACCGGCCCGGCTTCTGGCAGTCGGTCACCGGCAGCCTGGACGCCGAGGATGAGCCCCTGCCAGTGACCGCCGCCCGCGAGGTGGCCGAGGAAACCGGCATCATCGCCAGCGCGCATAGCCTGACCGACTGGCAACACACCATCAAGTACGACATCTACCCCCAGTGGCGCCACCGCTACGCGCCTGGCGTGGCACGCAACACCGAGCACTGGTTCGGGCTGTGCGTGCCGGCACCGCTCCCGGTGACGCTGGCGCCACGTGAGCATCTGCGCTACGCGTGGCTGCCCTGGCAGGAGGCCGCCGAGCGCTGCTTCTCCAGCAGCAATGCGGAAGCCGTGCGCCAGCTGGCCTGGCGCGCGGCGGCGGGGCTCGATGTGACCTCGGGAGCGGCATGATGAAGCTGCGCGTGGTCACGTACAACATCCACAAGGGCGTGAAGGGATTCAGCGGCAAGCCGCGCATCCAGAATGTGCGTACCGGCCTGCAGACCATGAATGCGGACATCGTCTTCCTGCAGGAAGTGCAGGACCGCAATGACCGGCTGGTCGCCGCCGAATTGTTCGACCCTGACCACACCCAGCTCAACTACCTGGCCACGGATGCCTATCCGCATTCGGTCTACGGCCGTAACGCGGTCTACGACCACGGCCATCACGGCAACGCCATCCTGTCCCGGCATCCGATCCTGATGTCGGAAAATCTCGATATCTCGGATCACCGCTTCGAGCAGCGCGGCCTGCTGCACGCCGTGGCGGACATCAACGGCGTGGAAGCGCACCTGATCTGCGTGCATTTCGGCCTGTTCGCGCGCAGCCGGGCGCGGCAGGCGAGCGCGCTGGTGGAGCGCGTGCGCGCCGTGGTGCCGGCCGATGCGCCGCTGGTCATCGCCGGCGATTTCAACGACTGGAACCATCGGCTCGACGCCCAGATCTGCAACACGCTCAACGCGGTGGAGTCGGCGCACGCCAAGAGCGGGCGCATCCACACCTTCCCGAGCCATATGCCGTGGTGGCAACTGGACCGGATCTATGTACGGGGATTCGAGATCGAGCGCACCCAGGCGCTGACCGGCCGCGAATGGGCCGAGCGTTCGGACCATGTGCCGCTGGTGGCGGAACTGGCCCGCCGGGTGGCGATTCCCGAGGCGTAGCGCCCGGGGGTTACAGGCTCAGCGCGGAGCGGACCCAGCGGTAGATGGCATCCGCGTCGGCGAGGTCGAGTACCGGCAGCGCCGTCTGCGTGGCGACTTCGGCCGGGGCGTCCGTCGCCACGGCGACCACGCCGGGCACGTCGCGCCAGAGCGGCGGCTTGCCGTGGGCGGGCCGATAGACCTCGAGCTTGGGGAAATCGCTCCATTTATAGCCTTCGACCAGCACCAGGTCGGTCTCGGGCGGCAGCACGGCCAGCGCCTCGCTGATCTCGGGCGACGGCTTCGATTCCGGGTAGTGGCGCATCAGCGTCAGGTGACGCGCGCCGACCAGCACGACGTTCTCGCAGCCGCCCGCGCGCATGCGCCAGGAGTCCTTGCCGGGGGTGTCGGGGTCGAAGCCGTGGTGGGTGTGCTTGATGCCGGCTACCCGCAGGCCGTCGGCCACGAAGCGGGGAATCAGCTGGTCCAGCAGCGTGGTCTTGCCGCTGCCCGACGCACCGGCGATGCCGAATACCTTCACAATTCTTTCCGTTTTCCGCCACACAATGGCCCGACAATAGCAGAGTTGGCCAGGGCGATGTGCAGGAGCCGCCCGTTATCCGATAATCAAGCCATGTCACGGATCTACGACCGGGTCGACCGCCCCACACCTGCCTCGACGCCCCAGGCTCCGGCGCCGCCCATTCCCCCCAAGGCAGCGCCGGCTGGCGCCGCCCTTCGCACGCCGCTGCTGCGCTGGGGCCGCCGGCGCGGCAATCCGGTGCCCGGCAATGCCGTGGAACTGCTGCGCAATGGCGAAACCTTCTTCCCCGCCCTGATCGCCGCCATCGGCGCGGCCACCCGCCACGTCGTGCTGGAGACCTATATCTATGCCGATGATGGGGTAGGCCAGCGCGTCAGCGAGGCGCTGATCGCTGCAGCGCAGCGAGGCGTGGACGTACGGCTGGTGGTCGATGGCTTCGGCGCCGGCGACATGCCCGAAGCCCTGCAACAGCGCCTCCGGGCCGGCGGGGTGAAGCTCGAGATCTACCGGCCACTGCGCGGCTTCAAGTTCGCGCGCCGGCATCTGCGCCGGCTCCACCGCAAGATGGCCGTGATCGACGACAGCGTGGCGTTCGTCGGCGGCATCAATATCATCGACGATCACAACCACGGCCCGCTCGATCTGCCCGAGCTCGGCCCGCGCTACGACTTCGCGGTGCGCGTGTCCGGGCCCCTGGTGGCGCAGATCGCGCTGGCGTCCGCCCGGCTCTGGTTCCGTATTGCCCAGCGCCGCGGCCTGCGCGAGACCGCCGCCGCCTTCGCCGAGGTGGAGACGCTGACCACGGCCGCCCGGCAGGCGCGGCGCAACATACAGCCAGCCGGCGTGCCGGCCGCGTTGCTGCTGCGCGACAACCTGCGCAACCGCCGGACGATCGAGCGCGAGTACCTCTACGCGCTGGGCGCGGCACGGCAGGACGTGATCCTGGCCAATGCCTACTTCCTGCCGGGCCACAAGATGCGCCGCGCGCTGCTGGCCTGCCGCGAGCGCGGCGTGCGGGTGCGGCTGCTGCTCCAGGGGGTGGTCGAGTACCGGCTCCAGCATTTCGCCACGCATGCGCTCTATGCCACCCTGCTCGAGGCGGGTGTGGAGATCTACGAATACGAGGCGAGCTTCCTGCACGCGAAGGTGGCCGTGGTCGACGATACCTGGGCGACGGTCGGCTCCAGCAACATGGACCCGTTCAGCCTGCTGCTGGCGCGCGAGGCCAACGTGGCCGTCTACGACACCCACTTCGCGAACGACCTGCGCGCGCACCTGGAACGCGCCATGGCCCAGCGCAGCGCGCGCGTGGTGCCGGAGGCGCACGCGGGCCTGCCGCGCCTGCGCCGGTTTGCCAACTGGGCGGCCTACTATGTGTTGCGCGTCGGCGTCGTCATCGCCGGGGTGACGGGGCCCTACTGAGCGCCTCGACGCATGGCGGCGCGCGTGGCGTTACCATGCTGCCCTGCCGCACGTGCCATCCCGCGCGCGCTGGTGCCGGGCGGTTTTAAGCCGTTGCTGCAATGCGTGGTCAGCGCAGCGCCAGCACCGTCTGTTTAGAAACCCCGGTCTAATTAATTGCTTGATGCCAAACGGCCTCGCCAGAATAATCTGAACGACCGTTCTTTTTTGGCTTAGACTGCGTGCATTCGCGGCTTGCCACGGCATTACGGCAGCCGCAATGCCAGGTTCAAAGCAAAGTCAGGTCATAGGCAGCGCCGGAGAAGGGCGCTGCGAGAACGGAGAGAAAATCATGCGACACCAGTCAGTCCGTCTTGAATCCGCTGCCGCGCCCGCGCCCTTGCGCAAGGGTGAGATGACGCGCGTGGCGATTCTCGATGCCGCACTGGAATTGTCGTCCCGCGACGGGCTGGAAGGGCTGACCATCGGCCTGCTCGCGGAACGCATGCAGATGAGCAAGAGCGGCGTATTCGCGCATTTCGGTTCGCGCGAGGACCTGCAGGTGGAAGTGGTGCGCGAGTATCACCGCCGGTTCGAGCAGGAGGTGTTCTACCCCTCGCTGCACGAGCCGCGCGGTCTGCCGCGCCTGTGGTCGATGGTGCGGCGCTGGATGGAAAAGCGCATCCAGGAAGTGACCACGGGCTGCATCTACATCAGCGGGGCGGTCGAGTACGACGATCGCGCGGAAAGCCCGGTGCGTGACGAGCTGGTCAAGAGCGTCACGATCTGGCGGGCCGCGCTGATGCGCGCAATCGACCAGGCCAAGGAGGAGGGGCACCTGCGCGCGGACTGCGATCCGCGCACGATGCTGTTCGAGATGTACAGCCTTGAACTAGGCTTGCATCACGACGCCCGTTTCCTGCGCCTGCCGGACAGCGCCGAACTTGCCATGGTCGCGCTCAACAAACTGATTCAGTCTTACCGTACCTGACGCCGCCCCCGGCAACGGTCTCGCCCCCTCCCTGCAGGCGGCGCGGCGCGTGCACGTGGCGGCATCGCAAACCTCCAAGGAGTTTTTGATGGGCCAGTACACCGCACCGTTGCGCGACATGCAGTTCGTGCTCCATGAACTGCTCGGCGCAGAAGCCGAACTCAAGGCGATGCCGACGCACGCCGACATCGACGCGGACACCATCAACCAGGTTATCGAGGAAGCCGGCAAGTTCTGCGCCGACGTGGTCTTCCCGCTGAACCAGCCCGGTGACCGCGAGGGCTGCACCTACGAGGGCGATGGCGTGGTCCGCGCGCCCAAGGGCTTCAAGGAGGCATACCGGCAGTACGTCGAAGCCGGCTGGCCGGCGCTGGCCTGCGACCCCGAGTTCGGCGGCCAGGGCCTGCCCATCATCATCAACAACGCGCTGTACGAGATGCTGAACTCGGCCGGCCAGGCGTGGACGATGTACCCGGGCCTCTCGCACGGCGCCTATGAGGCGCTGCATGCCCACGGCACGCCGGAACTGAAGCAGACCTACCTGCCCAAGCTGGTGTCCGGCGTGTGGACCGGCACGATGTGCCTGACCGAGCCGCATTGCGGCACCGACCTCGGCATCCTGCGCAGCAAGGCTGAGCCGCAGGCCGATGGCTCCTACCTGATCTCGGGCACCAAGATCTTCATCTCGGCGGGCGAACACGACCTGGCCGAGAACATCATCCATCTGGTGCTGGCCCGCCTGCCGGACGCCCCGCAAGGCACCAAGGGCATCTCGCTGTTCGTGGTACCGAAGTTCATCCCCGATGCCAGCGGCAACCCGGGCGAGCGCAACGGCATCAAGTGCGGCTCCATCGAGCACAAGATGGGGATCCACGGCAACGCTACCTGCGTGATGAACCTGGACGGCGCACGCGGCTGGCTCGTGGGCGAGCCGAACAAGGGCCTGAACGCGATGTTCGTGATGATGAATGCCGCGCGCCTGGGCGTGGGCGCCCAGGGCCTGGGCCTGACCGAGGTGGCGTACCAGAACTCGCTGGCCTACGCGAAGGACCGCCTGCAGATGCGCGCGCTGACCGGCCCGAAGGCGCCTGAGAAGCCCGCCGACCCCATCATCGTGCACCCGGACGTGCGCCGCATGCTGCTGACGCAGAAGGCCTATGTCGAGGGCGGCCGCGCGTTCAGCTACTGGACCGCGCTGCAGATCGACCGCGAGCTGTCGCACCCCGACGCCGCCGTGCGCAAGGAAGCCGGCGATCTCGTGGCGCTGCTGACGCCGGTGATCAAGGCGTTCCTGACCGATAACGCCTTCGCCTCGACCAACGAGGGCATGCAGGTGTTCGGCGGCCACGGCTACATCGCCGAATGGGGCATGGAGCAGTACGTGCGCGACGCCCGCATCAACATGATCTACGAAGGCACCAACACGATCCAGGCGCTGGATCTGCTGGGCCGCAAGATCCTGGGCGACATGGGCGCCAAGATGAAGGCGTTCGGCAAGATCGTGCAGCAGTTCGTCGAGGAAGAGGGCACCAACGAGGCGATGCAGGAGTTCGTGAACCCGCTGGCCGACCTTGGCGACAAGGTGCAGAAGCTGACCATGGAAATCGGTATGAAGGCCATGGGCAACCCGGACGAAGTGGGCGCGGCCGCCGTGCCGTACCTGCGCGTGGTGGGGCACCTGGTGTTCTCGTATTTCTGGGCCCGCATGGCCAGGCTCGCGCTCGAGAAGGAGGGCAGCGGCGACAAGTTCTACACCAGCAAGCTGGCCACGGCGCGGTTCTACTTCGCCAAGCTGCTGCCGGAAACCGCCGCGGAGATCCGCAAGGCGCGCGCCGGCTCGGCCACGCTGATGGCGCTGGACGCCGACCTGTTCTGATTTGCCGGCAGGCGCGTGCGGCCATCCGCCGCCGCGCCTGCCCGTACCTCACATCCTCTCAACGCTCACAGACCGAGGAGCGCGCATGTCCAATTTCATCGTCAAGAAAGTCGCCGTGCTGGGTGCCGGCGTCATGGGGGCGCAGATTGCCGCCCACCTGGTCAACGCCCGTGTGCCCGTGGTGCTGTTCGACCTGCCCGCCAAGGAAGGCCCCAAGAACGGCATCGCCCTGCGCGCCATCGAGAACCTGAAGAAGCTCTCGCCCGCGCCGCTCGGCATCAAGGATGAGGCCGGCCTGATCCGCGCCGCGAACTACGAAGATGACATCGCCCTGCTGGGCGAGTGCGACGTGGTGATCGAAGCCATCGCCGAGCGCATGGACTGGAAGCACGACCTCTACAAGAAGGTGGCCCCGCACCTGGCCCCGCAGGCGATCTTCGCGACCAATACCTCGGGGCTGTCGATTACCGCGCTGTCCGACGGCTTCGACGCCGGCCTGAAGTCCCGCTTCTGCGGCGTGCACTTCTTCAATCCACCGCGCTACATGCATCTGGTGGAACTGATCCCGACGGCCACCACGCAGCCCGAGATCCTCGACCGCCTGGAAGCCTTCCTGACCACCACGCTCGGCAAGGGCGTGGTGCGCGCCAAGGACACGCCGAACTTCATCGCCAACCGTGTCGGCATCTTCTCGATCCTGGCCGTGTTCGCCGAGGCCGAGAAGTTCGGCATTCCGTTCGATGTCGTCGACGACCTGACCGGTTCCAAGCTGGGCCGTGCCAAGTCCGCCACGTTCCGCACCGCCGATGTGGTGGGCCTGGACACCATGGCGCACGTGATCAAGACGATGCAGGACAATCTGACCAACGACCCGTTCGCCCCGGTCTACCAGACGCCGGCCGTGCTGAAGGGGCTGGTCGATGCGGGCGCGCTGGGCCAGAAGACCGGCGCCGGCTTCTACAAGAAGGAAGGCAAGGCGATCAAGGTGCTGGACGCCAAGACCGGCCAGTACGTGGAGTCGGGCAAGAAGGCCGAGGAGATCGTGGTCCGCATGCTCAAGAAGGAGCCGGCGGAGCGCATCAAGCTGCTGCGCGAATCGACCAACCCGCAGGCGCAGTTCCTGTGGAGCGTGTTCCGCGACGTGTTCCACTACATCGCCGTCTACCTCGAGCAGATCGCCGGTTCGGCGGCTGACGTGGACCTGGCCATCCGCTGGGGCTTCGGCTGGAACTCGGGCCCGTTCGAGGACTGGCAGGCCGCCGGCTGGAAGCAGGTGGCCGAGTGGGTCAAGGAAGATGTCGATGCAGGCAAGGCGCTGTCGAACGCCGCGCTGCCCGCCTGGGTGTTCAGCGGCGCCGTGGCCGAGAACCAGGGCGTGCATGGCGCCAAGGGTTCTTGGTCGCCGGCGACCAGCTCGTTCGTCCAGCGCGCCGAACTGCCGGTGTACCAGCGCCAGGTGTTCCGCGCGGCGCTGCGCGGCACTGACGCGGCCGATCCACGCAAGGCTGGCAAGACTGTCGAAGAGAACGATGCCGTGCGCATCTGGACCAGCGCCGGCGCCGACGACGTACTGGTGGTGTCCTTCAAGAGCAAGATGAACACGATCGGGCCCGATGTGATCGACGGCCTGACGCGCGCCATCGACCTGGCCGAAGCCGGCTACAAGGGCCTGGTGGTGTGGCAGCCGACCTCGCTGCAGCTGGGCGCGCCCGGCGGTCCGTTCTCGGCCGGCGCCAACCTCGAAGCTGCCATGCCCGCGTTCATGATGGGCGGCGCCAAGGGCATCGAGCCGTTCGTCAAGAAGTTCCAGGACGGCATGATGCGTGTGAAGTATTCGGCCGTGCCGGTGGTGGCGGCGGCGTCGGGCATCGCGCTCGGCGGTGGCTGCGAGCTGATGCTCCATTCGGCCAAACGCGTGGCGGCGCTCGAAACCTATATCGGTCTCGTGGAAGTGGGCGTGGGCCTGGTCCCGGCCGGCGGCGGCCTCAAGGAGGCAGCGCTGGCTGCCGCGCGTGCGGCGCAGGCGGCGGGCAGCACCAACTACCTGCAATTCCTGACCAACCGCTTCCAGGCGGCGGCGATGGCGAAGGTGTCCACCTCGGCGCTCGATGCGCAGCAGATCGGCTATCTGCAGCCGACCGACACCATCGTCTTCAACGTCCACGAACTGCTGTACGTGGCGCAGAGCGAAGTGCGCGCGCTGGCCAACGCCGGCTACCGTGCGCCGGTGCCCGGCGCGCTGGTGCCGGTGGCGGGCCGCTCGGGCATCGCCACCATCCAGGCGTCGCTGGTCAACATGCGCGACGGCAACTTCATCTCGGCCCACGATTTCCTGATCGCCACGCGCATCGCCGAGGCCGTGTGCGGCGGCGACGTGGAGGCCGGCTCGCTGGTCAGCGAGGACTGGCTGCTGGCGCTGGAGCGCCGCGCCTTCATCGAGCTGCTCGGCACGGGCAAGACGCAGGAGCGCATCATGGGCATGCTGCAGACCGGCAAGCCCGTGCGCAACTAACAGGCCAGAATAGGAACCGACATCATGAAACAACTGCAAGACGCCTACATCGTCGCGGCCACCCGTTCGCCAATTGGCAAGGCCCCCAAGGGCGCGTTCCGGAACACCCGGCCTGACGACCTGCTCGCCATGATCCTGCGCGCCGCCGTGGCGCAGGTACCCAACCTCGACCCGGCGCTGATCGAGGACGCCATCGTGGGCTGCGCCATCCCCGAAGCCCAGCAGGGCCTGAACGTGGCGCGCATCGGCGCGCTGCTCTCCGGCCTGCCGAACACCGTGGGCGGCATCACTGTGAACCGCTTCTGCGCCTCGGGCGTATCGGCCGTGGCGATGGCCGCGGACCGCATTCGCGTGGGCGAGTCGGACGTGATGATCGCCGCCGGCGTGGAATCGATGAGCATGGTGCCGATGATGGGCAACACGCCGTCCATGTCCCCGTCGATCTTCACGCGGGACGAGAACGTCGGCATCGCCTATGGCATGGGCCTGACCGCCGAGAAGGTGGCCACCCAGTGGAAGGTCAGCCGCGAGGACCAGGACGCGTTCTCGCTGGCGTCGCACCAGAAGGCGATGGCCGCGCAGCAGGCCGGGGAGTTTGCCGATGAAATTACCCCAATCGAGGTAACCGAGAAGTTCCCGGACCTCGCCACTGGTCAGGTCGGCGTCAAGACGCGTACTATCTCGCTGGACGAGGGTCCGCGCCCTGACACGTCGCTGGAAGGCCTGGGCAAGCTGCGCCCGGTGTTCGCCAACAAGGGCAGCGTGACGGCCGGCAACAGTTCGCAGACGTCGGACGGCGCCGGCGCGCTGATCCTGGTCTCGGAAAAGATCCTCAAGCAGTTCAACCTCGTGCCGCTGGCCCGCTTCGTGTCGTTCGCGGTGCGCGGCGTGCCGCCCGAGATCATGGGGATTGGCCCGAAGGAAGCGATTCCGGCCGCGCTGCGCGCGGCGGGCCTGACGCAGGACCAGATCGACTGGATCGAGCTGAACGAGGCTTTCGCCGCGCAGTCGCTGGCGGTGATGCGTGACCTGGCGCTGGACCCGGCCAAGGTCAACCGGATGGGCGGCGCGATTGCGCTGGGCCACCCGCTCGGTGCCACGGGCGCGATCCGCTCGGCCACCGTGGTGCACGCGCTGCGTCGCCACAATCTCAAGTACGGCATGGTGACCATGTGCGTGGGCACGGGCATGGGCGCCGCCGGTATCTTCGAGCGCGTTTAAACGCGCCACGGGCAGCGCGCCACCGGGACAGCCCGGCGGGTGGGCTGTCCCGAACCCTCTGATCAGGTGAAGAACGTAGTGCGATGGATGCGGAGAAGCCACACACTGGAACGCTTGATACGGAGGAGCACAATAATATGCAGGAGACAGCCATTCTGGCCGACGCGGCATGCGACATGCCGCGCGCAATGATGGACGCGCTGGGCGTCCATACCATCCCTTTCCGGATTCGCGCCGGCGACCGCTTCGTGGTCGACACCCGCGATGAAGCCGCGCTGCCCGACCTGTACCAGCAGTATCTGGTCGGCAAGCAGGACCACTACGCCGAATCGATCCCCCTGCTCGAACGCGAGCTGGAAGACCATCTGCTCCGGCACGTGGTGGCCGGCTGCGATCGCGCCATCCTGCTGACGATTGCCAGCACGCGCAGCAAGTTCTACGCGAACGCCACCGGCGCCGTGGTCGGCACCGTGGCGCGCAGCTTCAAGCTGCGCAAGGACGCCGGGCGCAGCGGCCTGTTCGACCTGACCGTGATCGACACCGGCGCCATCGGGCCGGGGCAGGCGTTGATCGTGCGCGAGGTGGCCCGCATGCTGGCCGACGGCGCCGATGGCGCCGACATCTCCCACGCCGTGGAGACGCGCCTGCGCGACGCCGCGCACATGATCATGGTGCCGAACGAGCTGCTCTATATGTATACGCGCGCCAAGCAGAAGGGCGAGAACAGCATTACCTGGGGCCGCTACATGCTGGGCAATGCGTTCAACATCCGCCCGATCATCCGCATGCACCAGGGCGAGACCGAGGCAATTGGCAAGGCGCGCGGGCAGGAGGAAGGCATTCGCCGGCTGCTGGCCCATGCCGAGAGCTGCGTGCGTGCCGGCTGCCTGCTGACACCGGACATCTCGGTGGCCTATGCCGGCAATATCGACGAGGTGCGCGCGTGGCCCGCGTGGCAGGCGCTGGCCGCCACGGCCGAGCGCGCCGGCGTGGAGCTGATGCTGGCCCCGATGAGCCTGACCGTGGCGTTGAATATCGGCGCCGGCGCGTTCAGCATTGGTTATCTTTCCGAAGTGCCGCCACCGTTTGTATGAGCGGCATCCCAATGAGCTAGACGAGACAGACGAGGTTTGACATGAGCATTGCCACACGAATCGACCAGGGCATCCTGACCATTGGCTTCGACCGCATCGACAAGAAGAATGCGATCACGGCCGCGATGTACCAGACCATGGCCGATGCGCTGCGCGCGGCGGAGACCGACCCCGCCGTGCGCGTGATCGTGATCGAGGGCAAGCCGGAGATCTTTACCGCCGGCAACGACCTCGAGGACTTCATGAAGCGCCCGCCGTCGCACGGCACGGATGGCACGCCGGCCCCGGTGTTCCAGTTCCTGCATGCGATCAGCCACGCGAGCAAGCCTGTGGTGGCGGCGGTCAGTGGCGCGGCGGTGGGCATCGGCACGACGCTGCTGCTGCATTGCGACCTCGTCTACGCCTCGGACACGGCGAAGCTGTCGCTGCCGTTCGCGCAGCTTGGCCTGTGCCCGGAGGCGGCGTCGAGCCTGCTGCTGCCGCGTCTGGTGGGCTACCAGCGCGCCGCCGAGAAGCTGCTGCTGGGCGAGGCGTTCAGCGCGCAGGAGGCGCTGGCGATGGGTCTGGTGACCAAGGTGCTGCCCGTGGGGGAGCTGCAGGACTATGTGCGCCAGCAGGCGGCCAAGCTGGCCGCGCTGCCGGCGTCGTCGCTGCGCGAGACCAAGCGGCTGATGAAGGGCGACGACGTGGCCGCCGTGGAGCGGAAGATGGGCGAGGAGGGCGAGGTGTTCCGGCGCATGCTGGTGGCGCCGGAAGCGAAAGAGGCGTTCTCGGCGTTCTTCGAGAAGCGCAAGCCCGATTTCTCGAAGTTCAGCTAGGACGCGGGCGTTGGTGCTTCAGGCAGTCGGGAGCATTCTCGGCTGCCGCGTGTCGTCGGTGGCCACGTACGTCAGCGTGGCCTCCGTCACCTTCACGCATTCATTGCTGTGGCGCATGCGTTGCGCGTAGACCTCCACCGACACGGTGATCGAGGTCCGGCCGGTCTTGACGATATCGGCATAGAAGCTCACCAGATCGCCCACCATCACCGGGTGCTTGAACAGGAACGAGTTCACCGCCACCGTGGCGACGCGGCCCTGGGCGCGCTCCACCGCCGGGATCGAGCCGGCGATGTCCACCTGGGACATGATCCAGCCGCCGAACACATCGCCATGCACATTGGCGTCGGCGGGCATCGGCACCACGCGGAGGGCGGGGTTCTTGCCGGCGGGCAATTCGGAGAGCGGGGCAGGATGGTTCATATCGGCAGGAAGGTGAGGCGGGGTGCGGGGGAATGTCATGGCCTGCCGGGTTGTGCGATCTCTGCGACAATCGCGGCATTGGCAAGAATTCTAACGTATGCGCCGCTACTCCACGTCCGCCGATTCGCCCCCCGAATCGGCCAAATCGCTGTTCCCCGCCGGCGGCAAGCCCCGCAGCGACTGGCAGACCGTCCGTAACCTGCTGCCCTACGTCTGGCACTACAAGTGGCGCGTGATGCTGGCGCTGACCTGCCTGGTGGCGGCCAAGGTGGCCAACCTCGGCGTGCCGGTGCTGATGAAGAAGCTGATCGACAGCATGAACATCGCCCCCGGCGATACCGCCGCGCTGCTCGTGGTGCCGGTCGGCCTGATTGTCGCCTACGGGGTGCTGCGGCTGTCGGGCACGCTGTTCACCGAGTTGCGGGAGATCCTCTTTTCGAAGGTGACGCAGAGCGCGGTGCGCGAGATCGCGCTCCAGGTCTTCCGCCATCTGCATGCGCTGTCGCTGCGCTTCCACCTGGAGCGGCAGACCGGCGGCATGAGCCGCGACATCGAGCGCGGCACACGCGGCATCCAGTCCTTGATCTCGTACTCGCTGTACAGCATCCTGCCCACGCTGGTGGAAATGTCGCTGGTGATCGGCTTCTTCGTGGTCCGCTATGACATCTGGTTCGCGGCGATCACCACCTGCGCGCTGGTCGGCTACATCGTCTTCACCATCGTCGTGACCGAGTGGCGCACGCACTTCCGGCGCAAGATGAACGAGCTGGACTCGCGCGCCAACCAGAAGGCCATCGACTCGCTGCTGAACTTCGAGACCGTGAAGTACTTCGGCAACGAGGAATACGAGGCCCGTCGCTACGACGAGAACCTGCGCACCTACCGCACCGCCGCGATCCGCTCGCAGAACTCGCTGTCGTTCCTGAACTTCGGCCAGCAGACGATCATCGCACTGGGGCTGATCCTGATCCTGTGGCGCGCCACGGTGGGCGTGGCGGCCGGCACGCTGACGCTGGGCGACCTCGTGCTGGTGAACACGCTGATGATCCAGCTCTATATCCCGCTGAACTTCCTCGGCGTGATCTACCGCGAGATCAAGCAGTCGACGACCGACATGGATCGCATGTTCGTCCTGCTCGGCACCAACCAGGAGGTGGCCGACACGCCCGGCGCGCTCCCGCTCCAGGTGCGCGGCGCCGAGGTGCGCTTCCGCCATGTGGGGTTTGGCTACGAGAGCAACCGGGTGATCCTGGATGACGTGGATTTCACCATCGCGGCGGGGACGACCACCGCCGTGGTCGGTCATAGTGGCTCGGGCAAGTCCACGCTGGCGCGGCTGCTGTTCCGCTTCTACGATGTGACGCGCGGCGGGATCGAGGTCGATGGCCAGGACATCCGCAACGTGCGGCAGTCGAGCCTGCGGGCGTCGATCGGCATCGTGCCGCAGGACACCGTGCTGTTCAACGACAGCATCTACTACAACATCGCCTATGGCCGGCCGGAGGCCACGCGCGACGAGGTCATCGAAGCCGCCCGTGCCGCCCAGATCGACACCTTCATCCGCGAACTGCCGCAGGGCTACGACACCCCGGTGGGCGAGCGCGGCCTGAAGCTGTCCGGCGGCGAGAAGCAGCGCGTGGCCATCGCCCGCACGCTGCTCAAGAATCCGCCGATCCTGGTGTTCGACGAAGCCACCTCGGCACTTGACTCGCGCACCGAGCAGGCCATCCAGGCCGAACTGATGCGGCTGGCGCAGAACCGCACCACGCTGCTGATCGCCCACCGGCTCTCCACCGTGGTCCACGCCGACCAGATCCTGGTGATGGATCACGGGCGCATCGTCGAGCGCGGCACGCATGCCGAGCTGATGCGCGCCAACGGCCGCTACGCGGAGATGTGGCTGATCCAGGCGCGCAGTGCGGCGGAGGGGGCGGTGGAGGCGGCGTCGCCGTCCGACGTGCTCGCCATCGACGTCGGGGACGCCACGCAGGACGCCTGAGATTGGCTTGGGATTGTCGACAATCCCTGTCGGCAACCCCGGCCCACAGACCCCCACGCACAATCATGGTTCGTCAATGCACGGCGCGCGTGCCCCGGATCGGGGCATGACACCCATGTGAAAAGCTGGCACGCGCCTTGCGAAATGCCTTCCCAGGAGAGATCAACAACTGGAGAAGGTTCATGCCGCAATTCGCCGCGCGTCGTCATCTGCTGAAGCTGTGCACCGCATTGGGCACCACCATGGTGCTGTCGACACTCTGTGCAGGCACCGCTCAGGCGCAAGCCGCCACCAAGGTCCGCTTCCAGCTCGACTGGCGTTTCGAGGGCCCGTCCGCGCTGTTCCTGCTGGGCGAGCAGAAGGGCTACTACAAGGCGGAGAAGCTCGACGTGTCCATCGACGCCGGCAACGGCTCGGGCAACGTGGTGAACCGCGTGGCCTCCGGCACCTATGACATGGGATTCGCCGACCTGGCCTCGGTGATGGAGTTCTACGGCAACAACCCGGACGCCAAGAACAAGCCGGTGGCTGTGATGATGGTCTACAACAACACGCCGGCCGCCGTGCTGGCGCTGAAGAAGTCCGGCATCCGCGCGCCCAGGGACCTCACCGGCAAGAAGCTTGGCGCCCCGGTGTTCGATGCCGGCCGCCGCGCCTTCCCGATCTTCGCCAAGGCCAACGGCCTGCAGGCCCAGTCGTTCAACTGGCAGGCGATGGACCCCACGCTGCGCGAGACCATGCTCACGCGCGGCGACCTGGACGCCATCACCGGCTTCTCGTTCACGTCGATCCTGAACCTGAACGCGCGTGGCGTGAAGGATGAGGACATCGTCGTGCTGCCGTACCCGCAGTTCGGCGTGAAGCTGTACGGCAACGCCATCATCGCCTCCGAGCAGTTCCTGAAGAGCAACCCGGAGGCGGTCAAGGCGTTCCTGCGCGCGTTCTCCAAGTCCGCGCGCGACGTGATCGCCAGCCCCGAGGAAGGCATCAAGGCTGTGAAGGCCCGTGACGGCATCATCGACGAGAAGCTGGAAGTGCGCCGCCTGAAGCTGGCGCTGGACAGCGTGGTGAAGTCGCCGGATGCCAGGGCCGAGGGCTTCGGCCGCGTGAGCAAGCCGCGCCTTTCGCTGATGGCGTCGCAGGTGGCCGATGCGTTCGGCACCAAGGGCCGGATAAACCCGGACACGCTCTGGACCGACGCCTACCTGCCTTCCGCCGCCGAACTGGACGTCCTGCGATGATGATGGCGCGAGACAACCTGTCTGCCGCCTCGGGCGGGGCGGCTACCGGGGCCACCGGGGCTCCCGAGGCTCCCGAGGCTCCCGAGGCTCGCCCCAAGCCGTTCGTCGACTTCAACCGCGTCTGGCTCGCCTATGACGACGAACTGGCGCGGCGTGGCGAGTTTGCCGTGGAGGACATCTCGCTGCAGGCGGCGCCGGGCGAGTTCATCGCCATCGTCGGTCCGTCCGGCTGCGGCAAGTCCACGTTCATGAAGCTGGCCACCGGGCTGCGGCCCGCCACACGCGGCGTGGTCAGCATCGCCGGCCAGAAGGTGAGCGGCCCGCTCAAGCAGGTCGGCATGGCCTTCCAGGCGCCGACGCTGCTGCCGTGGCGCACCACGCTCGACAACGTGATGCTGCCGCTGGAGATCGTCGAGCCGTACCGCTCCACCATGCGCGCCAGGCGCAAGGAGTACGAGGCCCGGGCGCGCGACCTGCTCAAGACCGTCGGCCTGGCGGGCTACGAGGACAAGTTCCCGTGGCAGCTGTCCGGCGGTATGCAGCAGCGCGCGTCGATCTGCCGCGCGCTGATCCACCAGCCGCGCATGCTGCTGCTGGACGAGCCGTTCGGCGCGCTCGATGCCTTCACGCGTGAGGAACTCTGGTGCGTGCTGCGCGACCTCTGGCAGGCCCAGCGCTTCAACGTCATCCTCGTCACGCACGACCTGCGCGAGGCCGTGTTCCTGGCCGACACGGTCTACGTGATGAGCGCCCGCCCGGGCCGCATCCTGTTGCGCAAGGAGATCGACCTGCCGCGTCCGCGTGCGCTCGACGTCACCTATTCCGAACCGTTCGCCGAACGCGTGCACGAGCTGCGCGAGAAGATCGGCCACGTCCGCCAGCAATAAGAAGCGATCCACACCATGGCAACCATGACTTCCACCCAGGCAAAGCGCGTACAGCGCGTGGCGCCGTGGCTCCTGCTGGGGGCTTTCCTGATCCTCTGGCAGGGCGCGTGCCTCGTCTTCCAGATCTCCGATTTCATCCTGCCGAGCCCGTCGGCCATCGCCGCCTCGCTGGCCGAATACAGCGGCGTAATCGCCGGCCATGCCTGGCGCACCTTCTGGACCACGATGGTTGGTTTTGGACTGGCGATTGGCGTCGGCGTGGTGCTGGGCCTGCTGATGGGCTCGTCGAAGCTGGCCTACGCGGCCACCTACCCGCTGATGACTGCCTTCAACGCGCTGCCCAAGGCCGCCTTCGTGCCGATCCTCGTGGTCTGGTTCGGGCTGGGCGCCGGGCCGGCCATCCTCACGGCGTTCCTGATCTCGTTCTTCCCGATCATGGTCAATATCGCCACCGGGCTGGCCACGCTGGAGCCGGAACTCGAGGACGTGCTGCGCGTGCTCGGCGCCAAGCGCCGCGACGTGCTGCTCAAGGTGGGCCTGCCGCGCGCGATGCCGTTCTTCTTCGCCTCGCTGAAGGTGGCCATCACGCTGGCCTTCGTTGGCACCACGGTGTCCGAGATGAGCGCCGCCAACGAGGGCATCGGCTACCTGCTGGTCTCCGCCGGCTCGGCGATGAAGATGCCGCTGGCGTTCGCGGGCCTGGTCGTCATCGCCGTGATGGCGATGGGGATGTACGAGCTGTTCGCGGTGCTGGAAAAGCGCATGACGGGCTGGGCGCACCGGGGCTGATGCGCGCTCGGATGGTCGTCAGGCGTAGTCCAGCGGCAGCGCCGTCGTGTACTTGATCTGTTCCATCGCGAAACTGGAGCTGACATCGGCCAGTTCCGCGCCCTGGATCAGCTTCTTGTACACGGCGTCGTAGGCGGCGATATCGGGCACCACCACGCGCAGCAGGTAGTCCGTGTCGCCCGCCATGCGGTAGAACTCGGTCACTTCCGGGATCGACGCCACCAGCCCGTGGAAGGCCTTGAGCCATTTCACGTTGTGCTGGTTGGTCCGGATCGACACGAACACGGTCACGCCCACATTGAGCTTGCCGGCATCCAGCAGCGCCACGCGCTTGCGGATCACGCCCGATTCCTCGAGCTTTTGCACCCGCCGCCAGCACGGCGTGGACGTGAGGCCGACCTGCTCGCCAATCTCGGCGACGGGCACGGTGGCATCTTCCTGGAGGATCTCCAGGATCTGGCGGTCATAGCGGTCCATGAATCCTCAACTGACGATGGTATCCACCAGCAGGTTCACGCCGGTGGCGATGCGGTCCTGGTCTACGCCGTAGATGTGGAGCGACACCGCTACGGCGTCGCTGGCATTGCCCAGCGCGTGGATGTGCTGCAGGCCGGCTGGCACGCTGAAAGTATCGCCGGCCTCGCGCGTGACGGCGTTGACCTGCGTGGCGGTGCGGTCCTGCGGGTTCCAGCGGTAGTGGCGCTCGGCCAGCGTGCCGCGCAGCACGCGGTAGGCGCACCAGGTGCGATGGCCGTGGACCGGGCTGAACTGCCCCGGCCGCCAGACCAGCACCATGACCGAGAACCGCTCGAACGGATCGGCATGGACCAGATGCCGCGTGTAGCGGTCCGGACTGCCTTCGAGCGCCCCCGGGGGCAGGCTGGCGAGCAGGGTGTCGGCGTCCGGCAGGCTGGCCGCCACGTGCGTCGCTACCATCCGCGCGCTCTGGGCCAGTGTGGCCTCCATGCCGGTGGCGAGCAGGGAGAAGGACGAAGGGAGGACGGATGGCTGCATGGCGGATGCGAGGGCAGGATGGGATCACATTCATCTTAGTCGGCCCCTCTGAGCAAGAATATCCAATCTGTCGTCCAAAACATGCTCAGATTGTAATCATGTTCCAATAATTGGCAAGAAATTGGAATGGATTTGCTTATCGTGCAGCCGGGCGGCCGGCAAGCGATAATCCGCGCCATGGAAATCAAATGGCTTGAAGACTTCGTCAGCCTGGCCGAGACGCACAGCTTCTCGCGCTCGGCGGAGCTGCGGCATGTCACGCAGCCGGCGTTCTCGCGGCGCATTCAGTCGCTCGAGGCGTGGGTGGGCACCGAACTGATCGACCGCTCGAGCTACCCGACCACCCTGACCGACGCCGGCAAGGTGTTCTACGAGCAGGCGCTGGCCATGCTGGCCCAGGTCAGCGAGACCCGGGCGCTGATGCGCGGCCAGCGCTCGGCCAACGCCCAGGTGCTGGAATTCGCGGTGCCGCACACGCTGTCGCTGACCTTCTTCCCGGAATGGCTCAAGGGCGTGGAGCGCAAGGTCGGCACGCTGCCGTGCCGGCTGCGGGCGCTGAACGTCCACGATGCCGTGCTGATGCTGGTGGAGGGCGGCTGCGACCTGGTCATGGTTTACCACCACCCGCGCCAGGCCATCCAGCTCGATCCGGCCCACTACGACATGCTGGTGCTCGGCACCGAGCGGCTGTCGCCCTACAGCGTGCCCGACAGCGCCGGCCGGCCCGTGTTCCGGCTGCCCGGCACCGACAAGAAGCCGGTGCCGTTCCTCAGTTACACGCCCAATGCGTTCCTGGGGCGGATGGTGGACATGCTGCTGTCCGAGTCGGCAGACACCCTCAAGCTCGACAAATGCTACGAGACCGACATGGCCGAGGCGCTCAAGGTCATGGCGCTGGCCGGCCACGGCATGGCCTTCCTGCCCGAGAGCGCGGTCCGGGACGACGTGCACGCCGGCCGGCTGGTGCGGGCCGAGGCCGCGCGCGGGCTGCCGCAGTCCATCGACATGGAGATCCGGCTCTACCGCGAACGGCCCACCGATGCCGGCAACGACCGGCGCGGCGGCCAGAGCCGGCGCAAGCGCCAGCTGGTGGACAAGGTCTGGGCTTCGTTGACGACGCAAGCTTGAGGGCCGGGGCGCAAGGTTATGCAAGCCTTGCATAATGCTGCAGGGCGGGATGAGCAAACGGCATTGGATTCCGATATGGAGGCGCCGATATTCTGCGTGTCACCTTCACTCGGAACTCAACGATGTCTTCCGCAGCACCGTCCAAGCCGTCCATCGCCTCCCACACCCTGCCTTCGTACCTGAACGCCGACGCGCTCGGGCCCTGGGGCATCTACCTCCAGCAGGTCGACCGCGTCACGCCCTACCTGGGCTCGCTGGCCCGCTGGGTGGAAACGCTGAAGCGCCCCAAGCGTGCGCTGATCGTGGACGTGCCCATCGAACTGGACAACGGCACCATCGCCCACTACGAGGGCTATCGCGTGCAGCACAACCTCTCGCGCGGCCCCGGCAAGGGCGGCGTGCGTTTCCACCAGGACGTGACGCTGTCCGAGGTGATGGCCCTGTCGGCGTGGATGTCGGTCAAGAATGCCGCCGTCAATGTGCCCTACGGTGGTGCAAAGGGCGGCATCCGCGTGGATCCGCGCACGCTCTCCACGGCCGAACTGGAACGCCTGACGCGCCGCTACACCAGTGAAATCAACCTGATCATCGGCCCGACCAAGGATATTCCGGCGCCGGACGTGAATACCAACGCCCAGGTCATGGCCTGGATGATGGATACCTACTCGATGAACTCGGGCAGCACGGCCACCGGCGTGGTGACCGGCAAGCCGATCTCGCTGGGCGGGTCGCTGGGCCGTCACGAGGCTACCGGCCGCGGCGTGTTCGTGGTCGGCTCGGAAGCCGCCCGCAACCTCGGCATGGACATCAAGGGCGCACGCGTGGCTGTGCAGGGCTTCGGCAATGTGGGCGCCGTGGCAGCCAAGCTGTTCCACGAGGCCGGAGCCAAGGTGGTGGCCGTGCAGGACCACCGCACCACGTTGTACAACCCGGCCGGCCTCGATGTGCCGGCGATGATGGAATACGCGTCGCACAGCGGCACGATCGAGGGTTTCCAGGGCGAGGTGCTGACCACCGAGCGGTTCTGGGAAGTGGAGTGCGACATCCTGATCCCGGCCGCGCTGGAAGGCCAGATCACGGCTGCCAACGCGCCCAAGATTACGGCCAAGCTGGTGATCGAGGGCGCCAACGGCCCGACCACGCCCCAGGCGGACGACATCCTGCGCGAGCGCAACATCCTGGTCTGCCCGGACGTCATCGCCAATGCCGGCGGCGTGACCGTGTCCTACTTCGAATGGGTGCAGGATTTCTCGAGCTTCTTCTGGACCGAGGAGGAGATCAACGAGCGCCTGGTACGAATCATGCAAGAGGCCTTCCGGGCGATCTGGCAGGTTGCCCAGGACAATAAGGTCACGCTGCGGACGGCTGCGTTTATCGTTGCCTGTACGCGAATCCTGCAGGCGCGCGAGATGCGCGGCCTGTATCCCTGATTGAAACGGGCAATGAAAGGGGTGGATCGATGTTGCGATGCAGCATCGATCCATTCCCCGACATGAAAGGACGCGGCGGCCGGAGTTTTCCGGCAGCCGCGTTTTTTTGTTCTCGGAACCATTGCAGTTGTGTCGCATTTTGGCGCAATGCCGCGCAACCATGCCCGCACAGGCACCAGTTAGGGGAAAAACCCGTTGTCTTGGGTCACGAGCTAAGCAATACTGTTTCGCCGGTGGGGCGTTTTTTTTGCTAGAGTCCCGCCTTTCTCTTCATGGTCAAGGAGATGTTATGAATGTAGCCAAGCTGGCTAGCCTGGCGGTTGCTGCGGGTATTCTGTGCGGTACCGCGCAGGCTGCAGAGCCGCTGACGGGCACGCTGCAGAAGATCAAGGACACGGGTGTTATTACGCTGGGTGTGCGGGATTCCTCGATTCCGTTCAACTACAACCTTGGCGGCGTGCGCCAGGTGGGCTATTCCTACGATATCAATATGAAGATCGTGGAAGCCGTGAAGGACCAGCTGAAGCTGCCGAACCTGCAGGTTAAGGAAATTCCGATTACCTCGCAGAACCGGATCACGCTGCTGCAGAACGGCACGATCGACATCGAGTGCGGTTCCACGACCAATAACCTGGAGCGCCAGAAGCAGGTCTCGTTCTCGACCAGCATCTTCATCATCGGCACCCGCATCATGGTGAAGAAGGATGGCGGCATCAAGGACTGGGCCGACCTGAAGGGCAAGAACGTGGTGACCACCGCTGGCACGACGTCCGAGCGCCTGCTGCGCAAGATGAACGACGAGCAGAAGCTGGGCGCCAACATCATCAGCACCAAGGACCATGGCCAGTCGTTCCTGACGCTGGAGTCGGGCCGTGCCGTGGCGTTCATGATGGACGACGCGCTGCTCTACGGCGAACGCGCCAAGGCCAAGAACCCGGCCGACTGGATCGTCGTTGGCAAGCCGCAATCGCGCGAGTCGTACGGCTGCATGATCCGCAAGGATGATGCCCCGTTCAAGAAGGTGACGGACACCGTGATCACCGGCCTGATGAAGGACGGCTCGATCAACACGATGTACACCAAGTGGTTCATGCAACCGGTACCGCCGAAGGGCCTGAACCTGGACTTCCCGCTGTCCGAAGACATGAAGGCGCTCTTCAAGAACCCGAACGACAAGGCACTCGACTGATCCCTGTGATCAGAGCAGTGCGAAACGGAAGGAGAAGTCCTTCCGTTTCTTTTTGAAGGACGCACTATGGATTACATTTTTCACTGGGGAGTGTTCCTCGAGCAGGCCGCGCAGAACGAGACGTACCTGGACTGGATGATTTCCGGTCTCAAGGTGACGATCGCGCTGGGCCTCACCTCGTGGGCCATCGCCCTCGTCATCGGCTCGGTGCTCGGCGTGCTGCGCACGGTGCCGAACAAGCTGCTGTCGGGTATTGCCGCGACGTATGTCGAGATTTTCCGGAACATTCCGCTGCTGGTTCAGCTGTTCATCTGGTATTTCGTGATTCCCGAGCTGCTGCCGTTCGGCGACGCGATCAAGCAGATGAACCCGTTCACCCAGCAGTTCCTGGCCGCCATGCTCTGCCTGGGCACGTTTACGGCCGCCCGGGTTTGCGAACAGGTGCGCTCGGGTATCAACTCGCTGCCGCCGGGCCAGCGCAACGCCGGCCTGGCGATGGGCTTCACGCTCGCGCAGACGTACCGCTTCGTGCTGTTGCCGATGTCCTTCCGCGTCATCGTGCCGCCGCTGACCTCCGAATTCCTGAACATCTTCAAGAACTCGGCGGTGGCCTCCACGATCGGCCTGCTGGAACTCGCCGCGCAGGGCCGCCAGCTGGTGGACTACACGGCGCGTCCGTATGAATCGTTCATCGCGGTCACAGTGATGTACATGCTGATCAACGTGACGGTCATGCTGATCATGCGCTGGGTGGAACGCCGGACCCGCGTGCCGGGCTTCATCGGCGGCAAGTAAAGGGGCGCACATGGCATACGAATTCGACTTCAGTTCCATCAACCCCGACACCCTGCGCGTGCTGGGCGAGGGCATGATGGTGTCGCTCAAGATCACCGTGACCGCGGTGGTGGTGGGCATTGTCTGGGGCACCATCCTCGCGATGATGCGCCTGTCCTCCTTCAGGGCGCTGAACTGGTTTGCCCAGGGGTACGTGACCATCTTCCGCTCCATCCCGCTGGTGATGGTGCTGTTGTGGTTCTTCCTGATCATCCCGCAGCTGCTGCAGAAGCTGTTCAACCTGTCGCCCGCGGCCGATCTGCGGATGACCTCGGCGCTCATTGCGTTCGCGCTGTTCGAGGCCGCTTACTACTCAGAGATCATCCGGGCCGGTATCCAGAGCGTGTCGCGCGGGCAGATGTTCGCCGCGCAGGCGCTGGGCATGACCTACGGCCAGACCATGCGGCTGGTGATCCTGCCGCAGGCGTTCCGCAACATGGTGCCGCTGCTGCTGACGCAGGGCATCATCCTGTTCCAGGATACGTCGCTGGTCTACGTGAGCGCGCTGGCTGACTTCTTCGGCCAGGCCTACGGCATTGGCGAGCGCGACGGCCGCATCGTCGAGATGCTGCTGTTCGCGGGCTTCGTGTACTTCGTTATCTGCTTCTCCGCTTCGCTGCTGGTCAAGCGTTATCAGAAAAAGGTGGCTGTATGATCGAAATTAATAACGTTTCCAAGTGGTACGGCACGTTCCAGGTGCTGACCGACTGCACCACCAAGGTTGCCAAGGGTGAAGTGGTGGTGGTGTGCGGCCCGTCCGGTTCGGGCAAGTCCACGCTGATCAAGACCGTGAACGCGCTGGAGCCGTTCCAGAAGGGCGACATCCTGGTCGACGGTACCTCGGTGGGCAACCCCAAGACCAACCTGCCGAAGCTGCGCTCGCGCGTGGGCATGGTGTTCCAGAACTTCGAGCTGTTCCCGCACCTGTCGATCACCGAGAACCTGACCATCGCCCAGATGAAGGTGCTCGGCCGCTCGAAGGACGAGGCGATGGCCAAGGGCCTGAAGTACCTGGAGCGCGTGGGCCTGAAGAACCAGGCGTCCAAGTTCCCCGGCCAGCTGTCCGGCGGCCAGCAGCAGCGCGTGGCGATTGCCCGCGCGCTGTCGATGGACCCGATCTGCATGCTGTTCGACGAACCGACCTCGGCGCTTGACCCGGAGATGGTCAACGAGGTGCTGGACGTGATGGTGCAGCTGGCTCAGGAAGGCATGACCATGATGTGCGTGACCCACGAAATGGGCTTCGCACGCAAGGTGGCCAACCGCGTGATCTTCATGGACGCCGGCAAGATCGTCGAGGACTGCCCGAAGGAAGAGTTCTTCGGCGATATCGCCGCCCGCTCGGAGCGCGCCCGCCAGTTCCTGTCGAAGATCCTGCAACACTGATCGGTGTAGCAGGTCGTCAGACCCCCTCTCCCCACGGGAGAGGGGCGCAGCATCCCTCCCGCTTCACCCTCCCCAAAGCCAGAAGTCTCAAGTACACGCCGTATTGGCCGCGTTCTTCGCCTGCACCTCGGGCGGGATCGGCACGGTCAGGGTCATTGTCGGTAGCCCATGTTCGAACATGATCAGCTCGCCCGGCATGAAGCGCGTCCAGGTCTCGTTGTCGGTCAGCGGGGCGGTGGCGATCACGGCCACGCGGTCGTCGGGCGTAGTCACCTGGGCGAAATCGATCGACAGGTCGGCATCGATCAGATGCGCCTTCGAGAACGGCCACTGCCGCACGATGTAGTACAGGTGCGTCGAGCAGTGCGCGAACAGCGCCTGCCCATTGCATAGTAGAAAGTTGAAAACGCCGTGCAGCGTGATGTCGCGCGTGATGTCCGCCAGCGCGTGGCCCAACTCGTTCAGCGGCGGCTGGGAGCCCGGGAACCGCTTGCGCAGCCCCTGCATCAGCGTGCAGAACGCGAGTTCGCTGTCGGTGTCGCCCACCGGCTGGTACACGCCGGAGAGGAACGGCGCGAAGCCCTTCAGGTCGCCGTTATGGGCGAAGATCCAGTGCCGGCCCCAGAGCTCGCGCATGAACGGATGGCAGTTTTCCAGCAGCACTGTGCCCTGCGTCGCCTTGCGGATATGGGAAATGACGTTCTTCGACTTGATCGGATAACGCTTGATCAGCTCGGCCACCGGCGAGGTGCCGGCAGACTGGTTGTCGATGAACAGCCGGCAGGCCTTGTCCTCGAAGAACGCCACGCCGAAACCGTCGGCATGGTGGTCGGTCACGCCGCCACGGGCGGCAAAGCCCGTGAAGGAGAACGTCACGTCGGTTGGCGTGGCGCAGTTCATGCCTAGCAGCTGGCACATGGGGGCACCGGTGCGGCAAGGGGCTGCCGCTTTGCAATAGAATGCAGACATTATCCCGCGCGTGCGGGACGCTGCCAAGCGCGGCGCCCGGGCGCCCCCCAGTTGTTCAGCCCCAGCCCCTTCCCAGCCATGAGTCAATACAAGATCGCTGTCATTCCCGGAGACGGAATCGGAACGGAAGTGATGCCCGAAGGCATCCGTGCCATGGACGCCGCCGCGCGCCGCTTCGGCATCGACTTCCAGTGGGACCACTTCGACTTCTCCAGCTACGATTACTACGCCCGCCACGGCAAGATGCTGCCGGACGACTGGTTCGACACGCTGGTCAAGTACGACGCCATCTACTTCGGCGCCGTGGGCTGGCCCGAGAAGATCCCGGACCACGTGTCCCTGTGGGGCTCGCTGCTCCAGTTCCGCCGCTCGTTCGACCAGTACGTAAACCTGCGCCCGGTGCGCCTGATGCCCGGCATCAAGAGCCCGCTGGCCGGCCGCCAGCCTGGCGATATCGACTTCTACGTGGTGCGCGAGAACACCGAGGGCGAGTATTCGAGCATCGGCGGGCGCATGTTCCCGGGCACCGAGCGCGAAATCGTGGTCCAGGAGACCGTGATGAGCCGCGTCGGCGTGGACCGCATCCTGAAATTCGCGTTCGAACTGGCCCAGAAAAGGCCCAAGCAGCACCTGACCTCGGCCACCAAGTCGAACGGCATCTCCATCACCATGCCGTACTGGGACGAGCGCGTGGAGGCCATGGCCGCCAACTACCCCGGCCTGAAGGTGGACAAGTACCACATCGACATCCTGACCGCGCACTTCGTGCAGCATCCGGACTGGTTCGACGTGGTGGTGGCCAGCAACCTGTTCGGCGACATCCTGTCCGACCTCGGCCCGGCCTGCACCGGCACGATCGGCGTGGCCCCGTCGGGCAATATCAACCCGGACAAGACCTATCCGAGCTTGTTCGAGCCGGTGCATGGCTCGGCGCCGGACATCGCCGGGCGTGGCGTGGCCAACCCGATCGGCCAGATCTGGTGCGGCGCGATGATGCTGGAGCACCTCGGCCATGCCGATGCGGGCGCCGCCGTGCTGGCCGCCATCGAGAAGGTGCTGGCCGCCGGGCCAGGCCACGCGCCGCTGACGCGCGACATTGGCGGCACCGCCGGAACGGCAGACCTGGGCCGTGCGATTGCGGAGGCGCTGTGAATACCGCGAACTCCCATATCGATCCCCGTACGCTGCTGCTGGAGAGCTTCCGGGCCGCCGTCGCCGCCGCAGACCCGCTCGAGATCGTCGCCGCCCACCTGCCGCCGCCCCACGCCGGCGGCCGCACGCTCGTGGTCGGGGCGGGCAAGGCCGCCGCATCGATGGCGCTGGCCGTCGAGCGTGCCTACGCGGGCCGCGCCACGCTCGACGGCATCGTCGTCACCCGCTACGCGCATGGCCTGCCGACCGACCATATCCGCGTGATCGAGGCCGGCCATCCCGTGCCCGACGAGGCCGGCGAACAGGCCGCGGCGGACATCCTCACCCGCGTGCAGGCGCTCGGGCCGGAAGACCGGCTGATCGTGCTGGTGTCTGGCGGCGGGTCGAGCCTGCTGTCGCTGCCGGCCGAAGGCATCGCCATGGCGGACCTCAAGGCCACCACGCGCGAACTGCTTCGGTGTGGCGCACCCATCACAGAAATGAACGTCGTGCGCAAGCACCTGTCGCGCATCCAGGGCGGCCGGCTGGCGCAGGCGAGCAAGGCGCCCGTGACCACGCTGATCGTCTCGGACGTGGCCGGCGATGATCCCAGCGCCATCGCTTCCGGCCCCACCGTGCCCGATGCGAGCACTTATGCCGATGCCCTCGCCATCCTCCAGCGCTATGGCGCGAAGGTGCCGGCCCCGGTGCAATCGCACCTGGAACGCGGCGCGCGGGGCGAGATCGACGAGACGCCCAAACCGGGTGATCCGTTGTTCACCCGGGTCCAGAACCACATGATCGCCACCGCGCACGGCAGCCTGGAAGCCGCCGCCGCGCTGTTTCGCAAGCAGGGCGTCCAGCCCGTGGTCCTCGGCGACACCGTGACCGGCGAAGCCCAGGAAGTCGCGCGGGTCTATGCCGCGCTGGTGCGCGAGATTCGCGCGTACAATGCGCCGTTCGCGGCGCCGGTGGCGCTGATTTCCGGTGGCGAATGCACGGTGACGCTGCCCGCCAGCGGCGCGGAACGGGCCCGGGGCGGTCGTTGCTCGGAGTTCCTGCTCTCGCTGGCGATCGAGCTGGGCGGGGCGGACAATATCCATGCGATTGCCGCCGATACGGACGGCATCGATGGCTCCGAGGACAACGCCGGCGCCCTGTGCTGCCCCGATTCGCTCCAGCGCGCCGAGGCCGCAGGGGTCTCCGCCCGCCAGCAACTCGACGCGCACGACGCCTGGGGCTTCTTCGATGCCATCGGCGACCTGGTCCAGACCGGCCCCACGCGCACCAACGTGAACGATTACCGCGCCATCCTGATTCTTTGATTTTCCAGCTATGACCCAGACGCTCACCATCACCCGCCCGGACGACTGGCACCTGCACCTGCGCGATGGCGCGGCGCTGGCCGCCGTACTGCCGGACACCGCGCGCCAGTTCGGCCGCGCCATCATCATGCCGAACCTGAAGCCGCCCGTGACCACGGTGGAGCAGGCCGCCGCCTACCGGGCGCGCATCCTGGCCGCGCTGCCGTCCGGCATGGCGTTCGAGCCGCTGATGACGCTGTACCTGACCGACAACACGCCGGCCGAGGAAATCGTCGCCGCCAAGGCGAGCGGCTTCGTCCACGCGGTGAAGCTGTATCCGGCCGGTGCCACCACCAACAGCGATGCCGGCGTGACCGACATCCGCCGCTGTGCCGCCACGCTGGAGGCCATGCAGCGCGCCGGCCTGCCGCTGCTGGTGCACGGCGAAGTGACCGATGGCGACATCGATATCTTCGACCGCGAAGCCGTGTTCATCGACCGCGTGATGCGGCCGCTGCGCAAGGACTTCCCGGAGCTGAAGGTGGTTTTCGAGCACATCACCACCAAGGACGCGGCCGAGTACGTGGCCGAGGCCGAAGGCCCGGTTGGCGCGACGATCACCGCGCACCACCTGCTGTACAACCGCAACGCGATCTTCACCGGCGGCATCCGCCCGCATTACTACTGCCTGCCGGTGCTCAAGCGCGAGACCCACCGCGAGGCGCTGGTCAAGGCGGCCACGTCGGGCAGCGCGCGGTTCTTCCTCGGCACGGACAGCGCGCCGCATGCACGCGGTCTGAAGGAACACGCCTGCGGCTGCGCGGGCTGCTACACGGCACTGCATGCGATGGAGCTGTACGCCGAAGCGTTCGATGCCGCCGGCGCGCTCGACAAGCTGGAAGGCTTCGCCAGCTTCCACGGTCCGGCGTTCTACGGCCTGCCGCGCAACACCGGCACGCTTACGCTCTCGCGCGAAGACTGGGAATTGCCGGCTGAACTGCCGTACGGCGACACCACCTTGGTGCCGCTGCGCGCCGGCGAGACCTTGCGCTGGAAGGCGCAATAAGCGACTTGCCTGGCATCGACTGGACGCGGCCGTGGTTCCGGCCATTCGCCGCGTCCGGGGTCGCGCTTTCCGCCGCCGATCTGCGCGCGGCGCTCGACGAACAAGCCGTAGCTGCCGGGCTGGCGAACGCCAACGGCCAGCCGCTGCGCTTCGTCCCCCAGTCTGATCTTCCCGATGGGGTGGCCTATGAGGCGCATATCCACGCCACTGGCCACGTCCCCACGCGTGAGAACCTCCACGACGCGTTCAACGCGCTGATCTGGCTCCATTTCCCCGCGACCAAGGCCGTGCTGAACCGGCTCCAGGCCGAGGCCATCACGCGTGACGGCGTGCGGCCCGTACGTGGCGGCCTGCGCGATGCCGCAACGCTATTCGACGAGAACGCGGTAATTTTCCTGACCGAGGACGCCCGGCTGGCCCAGGCGCTGCAAGGGTTTGCCTGGCGCACGCTGTTCGTGGAGGCGCGCGCCGCGTGGGGCAGCGCGTGCGCGGTCATCCCGTTCGGCCACGCCTTGCTGGAAAAGCTGGTGCAGCCTTACAAGGCGATCACGGCCCACGCGTGGTGGCTGCCGGTGCCGCCCGGCACGCCACTGCCGGTCATCGACCAGACCCTGGCCGCGTCGCTCGCCGAGGCAGCCGGGCAGGGCACGCTGCGCGGTGGCCGCTGCTTCGCGCCGCTGCCGGTGCTGGGCATTCCTGGCTGGTGTGATGAGAACGAGGCGCCGTCGTTCTACGACGATACGGCCGTGTTCCGCCCCGGCCGCCAGATCCGCTGAGTTCGGTGGTAGACTGCGGGCCGCAAAGCAGGCCAGACAATCGCTGCTTGTCTCGCAAGGGGCAAGGGGAGGAAAGTCCGGACTCCACAGGGCAGGGTGTTGGCTAACAGCCATCCACGGCAACGTGCGGAATAGGGCCACAGAGACGAGTCTTGCCGCCGGGTTCGCCTGGCGGGAAGGGTGAAACGCGGTAACCTCCACCCGGAGCAATCCCAAATAGGCAGACGATGAAGCGGCCCGCTGAGTCTGCGGGTAGGGAGCTGGAGCCGGCCGGTAACGGTCGGCCTAGAGGAATGGTTGTCACGCGCAGCGCGCCGCAAGGCGGGCCGCGCGCACAGAATCCGGCTTATCGGCCTGCTTTGCTCTACCTTCCTGACGTCAGGGCGTTCAGCCCTCGACGATTTCCATCGTGTGCGTGATCTCGGCGGTCTTGGCCAGCATGATCGAGGCCGAGCAGTACTTGTCGTGCGACAGCGTGATCGCACGCTCCACCGTGGCCGGGTTCAGGTTGCGGCCCGTCACCGTGAAGTGGAAGTTGATGCGCGTGAAGACCTTCGGGTCCTCGCCGGCGCGCTCGGCGTCGAGCTTCACCGTGCAGCCGCGCACGTCCTGGCGGCCGCGCTTGAGGATCAGCACCACGTCATAGGCCGTGCAGCCGCCGGTGCCGAGCAGCACCATCTCCATGGGGCGCGGCGCCAGGTTGTTGCCGCCGCCATCGGGCGCGCCGTCCATCGCCACGATATGGCCGCTGCCGGTCTGGGCCACGAAGCTCATGCCTTCCGGGCCCATCCATGTCACTTTGCATTCCATTTTGTTCGTTCCTGGTTTTACGAGTGTGTTTTCGCGCTCACGTCCGCGCAATCACGAATCTTGCATTTCGTGAGTATATGGCATCGGCGCGCCGTGCCCGGGGCAAGGGATTTCCCTCGGGAATCTGAGGAAATGCTCTACTGTGGCGCCGATGACTCAACATCACATCGACGCTAAGTCATTGATTTTTCAAAAAGGCAAACATCTGTAAGCGCCTATTAAGGCATTGCGTAATATGCAATGCGATTTCGCAGTGCAAATTTTCTTGCGTTGCGGCAGCCGCTATGTATAATCCATTTCATTGAACGACGGCGCATCTGGCGCGCCAGAGTGCGAAAGCGAAAGCCCTCCGCACCGCCCGCCGCCCCGTCAATCTACCGGTGTCTCCTCCACCCTCCTCCTTTGGTGGATTCAAACCCAAGTCCAAACCGACTTGGGTTTTTTTTCATCCTCATTTCGTCCCCGGCTTCCATGTGATGCAGGGGGCTTGACGAAAAGCCACGACTTTGCTTGTGCGCCATCGCATTCCCCGAGTATAATCGCAGGCTTTTCCGGTCATTGCCCCCGGAAAAAGAGTCAGGGAGAGCCTGCAAACACAAGCAGGAAGGTCAGGTCCCAAGGGCCGGCCGATCGACAGGACGCTAAAACGGCGACCGTCACCTCGGGCAGTATTCAATAGTCAGGAAAAATCATGAAGACCTTTTCCGCCAAGCCTCATGAGGTAAAGCGCGACTGGTACGTGATTGACGCGACGGACAAGGTCCTCGGCCGTGTTGCCAGCGAAGTGGCACGCCGACTGCGCGGCAAGCACAAGCCGGAATTCACTCCGCACGTCGACACGGGCGATTACATCGTCATCGTCAACGCAGCCAAGCTGCGTGTCACGGGTACCAAGGAAACGGACAAGAAGTACTATCGCCATTCGGGTTACCCGGGCGGTATCTACGAAACGACGTTCGGCAAGATGCAGCAGCGTTTCCCGGGCCGTGCCCTGGAAAAGGCTGTCAAGGGCATGCTGCCGAAGGGTCCGCTGGGCTATGCAATGATCAAGAAGCTGAAGGTTTACGCCGAAGCTGATCATCCGCATGAGGCACAGCAACCCAAGACGCTCGACATCTAAGGAGGCCAATCCATGATCGGTAACTGGAATTACGGTACTGGCCGCCGCAAGAGCGCTGTGGCTCGTGTCTTCATCAAGTCGGGCAAGGGTGAAATCGTCGTCAACGGCAAGCCCATCAACGAGTATTTCGCTCGCGAAACCTCGCTGATGATCGTGCGTCAGCCGCTGGAACTGACCACCCACGCCGAAACGTTCGACATCAAGGTCAACGTGACCGGCGGTGGCGAAACGGGCCAGGCCGGCGCAGTGCGCCACGGCATCACCCGCGCCCTGATCGACTACGACGCCACGCTGAAGCCGACGCTGTCGAAGGCCGGTTTCGTCACGCGCGATGCACGTGAAGTGGAACGTAAGAAGGTCGGTCTGCACAAGGCACGTCGCCGGAAGCAGTTCTCGAAGCGCTGATGCGCATTCGCAGGTCCGCTCACGCGGATCTGTCGAATCCGGAAAAGCCGCACGCTCTGTCGTGCGGTTTTTTTTCGTCTGCGTCGTGGTGAAATCATCACTTTTTTGGTGAAGGTGTCTCAGATGTCATACATTGAGCCGCACAATGGCGGCTCGGAGATACAATCACGGGCCTGTGAATGAGAGGACGAACGATGGTGCCATGGGCCTGAAATACCGCCCGCTGCGACCGCGCCGGGGATTGCGCGCTTCGCGGGCCGTGATTCGTGTGCATCGGCCCTGGCGTGTGTGGATCTGGGCGCTGCTGCTGGCTATCGGGTTGGGGCTGGCCGTGGCATGGGCCATCGATGCGAGCCGTGGTGTGCGCCAACCAGCCGCGCCGGCGGATGCGACCCTTGTAGCGGCCAATGCCGCGCTGCATGAGCAACTGGCCGAAGTGACGGCCGAGCGCGACCGCCTGCGTACCAGTGCGAACACGCCGGAGGCCCGGCTGGAGATGGCCCGCGCCGAGCGCGAGCGCCTGGTGCAGCAACTGAAGTCGGCGGAAGCCGAGGTGAGCCAGCTCAAGGAAGATCTCGGCTTCTTCGAGGCGCTGCTGCCGGCCACCGGCGATACGTCCGGCATCCACGTGCGCAGTTTCCGCGTGGTCATCGACGAGGCACAGCCCCAGTCTGTGCACTATCGCCTGCTCGTGATGCAGGGCGGCTCCAAGGCGTTTGTCGAGCAGCCCGAATTCAGGGGTGATTTACAGTTCACAATTTCAGCGGTCCGGGCTGGGCAGCCGTTAACCCTGACACTGCCGAATCCGAAGGAGGTGCCGCTGCCGGCGGTGCGCCTCACGCATTACCAGCGTATCGAGGGCGACCTGGCGATTCCCAAGGGCGCCGAGGTACGTGCCGTATCGGTCCGTATCGTGCAGAACGGACAGGTCCGCGCGGCGCAGTCGGCAACGCCGTAGGACCCGAACAAGGAGAGGGATCATGTTGTTTTCGAAGAAGAAAGGCCTGTCGATCGACACCTTGATCGGCCAGGACGCCACCATCGAGGGCGATGTCACGTTCGCGGGCGGTCTGCGCCTGGATGGCCGCGTACGCGGCAACGTGCTGGCATCGGACGCGCAGCGCAGCATGCTCGTCATCAGCGAGAAGGGCGCGGTCGAGGGCGAAGTGCGCGTCGGGCACCTGATCCTCAACGGCACCGTGACCGGCCCGGTGAGCGCCAGCGAACTGCTCGAACTCCAGCCCCATGCGCGCGTCTACGGCGAAGTGCATTATGCGGCGCTGGAAATGCATCAGGGCGCCATCGTCGAAGGTCGCCTCGTGCCGATCGGGCAGGGCGAAGTGCGCGCACTGCCGAACCATGTGCCGGCCGCCGAGGTCAATCAAGAGACGCCGATGGAATCGAACACGTCCGAAGCCGAGGCTGGCGAGGTGTCGTCCAGCGTCACGCCCGAGAACGCGGGCGCCACGGCCTGATCTTTTGCCGATGGATGTGACGTGAGCGCCCAGAAGCCCTTGAAATTTAACGGGTTCGGCACGATTTCGAAGTAGCGCTTAGAATACGGCGTATCTAAACAGGAGAATCCCCATGAACGCAGTCGCTGAGGCACCCGTAACCGAGGACGTGCCGGCACCGTTCGTCTTTACCGACAGCGCCGCCGACAAGGTCAAGCAGTTGATCGAGGAAGAGGGCAATGCCGAGCTGAAGCTGCGCGTGTTCGTGCAGGGCGGCGGCTGCTCTGGCTTCCAGTACGGCTTCACGTTTGACGAAGACGTCAACGAAGACGACACCACGATGGTCAAGAACGGTGTGACGCTGCTGATCGACTCGATGAGCTACCAGTACCTGGTGGGCGCCGAGATCGACTACAAGGAAGACATCAACGGCGCGCAGTTCGTGATCAAGAACCCGAATGCCTCGACCACTTGCGGTTGCGGCTCGTCGTTCTCGGTCTGAACCCGGTTACGGTCGATAAAAAAGCGCACTTCGGTGCGCTTTTTTGTTGTCTGCGATTTTGGGAAATCCGCGCGCGAATCTAACGCGGATAGATCGCCCCGAGCACGCGCGGGCCGGCCGCGCCGGTGACCGTGGGCACGTTGCCGGGTGCGCGCCGCACGCATTGCCGCGCCAGCCAGGCGAAGGCGAGTGCCTCCACCTCCAGCACCGGCACGCCGAAATCATCGGTCGTCTCCACCGCCACGCCCGGCAGCAGCCGCGCGAGTTCGGCCATCACATAGCCATTGCGGGCGCCGCCCCCGCAGACGATGAGCCGGCGCGCATCGGCGGCGTGCGTCTGCACGTCACGCGCGATGGCGGTGGCCGTCAGCGTCGCCAGCGTGGCCTGCACGTCGGCGGCGGGCGGCTGGCGGTTGCCGCGCGTGGCCAGCAGCGTCTGCAGCCAGCCCGGGTGGAACAGGTCGCGCCCGGTGCTCTTGGGCGGCGGCGCGCCGAAATACGGTTCGGTCAGGCATTGCGCCAGCAGCGCTGCATCCACCGTGCCGCTGGCGGCCCAGGCGCCGTTGTCGTCGTAGGGCAGGCCGCGATGGCGGTGTATCCAGTCGTCGAGCAGCGCGTTGCCGGGGCCGCAGTCGAACCCGGTGACTGGGCGCCCGCTGGCCGTTGCCGGCAGGATGCTGATGTTGGAGATGCCGCCGATATTGCAGACCACGCGGGTCTCGTCTGGCGCGCCGAACAGCGCCGCGTGCACGGCGGGCACGAGGGGCGCGCCCTGGCCGCCGGCGGCCACGTCGCGGCTGCGGAAGTCGGCAACCACGGCGATGCCGGTCAGCTCGGCCAGCAGCGCCGGATGCTGGCTCTGCCGCGTGTAGCCCGTGCCGTCATAGAGGCCGGGGCGATGGCGGATGGTCTGGCCGTGCGCGCCGATGGCCGCGATCGATGCCGGGCGGGCATCGGCGAGCCGCAGCAGCGTTGCCACGCATTCGGCATAGACGCCGGCGAGCGCGTTGGCGGCCAGCGCCTCACGATGGATCTCGTCGTCGCCCGGTTGCTGCAAGGCGCCGAACGCCTCGCGCAATGGCTGGGGGAAGGGCGTGTGCGCCGCCGCCAGCACGACCGGGTGCGCGCCGGAAAAATCGACGAGCACGCCGTCCGCGCCATCCATGCTGGTGCCCGACATCAGGCCGATAAATCGCTCGCTGCTTGCCGGGGGCACGGACATGGTCAGTTGCTGGCGGTCAGGACGTTGTAGGTGCGCAGCATGTTGATGCGGCTCAACATCGCGCTGGTATAGGTCAGGAACTGCGTGCGCGACTTGCCGGTCAGCGCCGGCGCTTCCATCAGGGTGATGGTCAGCGGGTTCTGCGGCACGTCGTTGAAGCGGAACTCGTAGTGCAGGTGCGGCCCGGTGGCCCAGCCGGTGGCGCCGACATAGCCGATCACCTGCCCCTGGCTCACGTGCTGGCCCTGGCGCAGCCCGGCAAAGCCGGACAGGTGGGCGTAGTACGTGGAGTAGCCGCCCGCGTGCTGAAGCACCACGATATTGCCGTAGCCGTTCTGCTGGCCGACGAAGTCCACGGTGGCGTCGCCGGTGGCGATGACCTTGGTACCCTGCGGCGCGGCGAAGTCGACGCCCTTGTGCTGCGCCCACTGGTGGTGGAGCGGATGGTCACGCCCGCCGAAACCGGACGACACGCGCGAGAACTCCACCGGCGAGCGCAGGAACGGCCGCTTCATGCTGCGCCCGTCGAACGTGTAGTAGGCGCCGGCTGCGCTGTCTTCCGGCGCGTACCAGAGCGCCTGGTGCAATGTGTTGCGATTGATCAGCTCGATGGCCACCACGCGGCCGTTGCGCACGAAGGCGCCGTCGCGGAAACCGGCCTCGTAGACGATACGGAAGCGGTCGCCCTTGGCGATGTCGTGGTGGAAGTCGATCACGCCCGAGAAGATCGAGATCATCTGCTGGACGATCTCGTCCGGCACGTTGGCGCCGTCCATTGCCTTGAAGAAGCCGCCGGCCTCGATCGCCCCGGAGGCCATCTCGTAGTGCACGTCGTTGTCCACGGACTGGACGCGCGCCTTGTAGGTGTAGTCGCCGCCCTCGGCCTTCGGCGCCACGCGCTCGATCACGAGTTCGCGCGAGGCGGCGGCGTCGCCGCCCAGGTTGGCCTGCAGCGACACCAGCAGGTTGCGGTCGTCGATCTCGGCCTGCACGGCCTGGCCGGCGTCGAGGTTGAGCAGCCCGCGCGCGGTGGCGTTCTTGAGGATGAACGCCTGGGCGTCCGGGTCTTCCACGCCCAGCCGGCGCAGCAGCGTGGCCAGGGTGTCGCCGCGCTGCATGCGGTCTTCGCGCACGTAGCGGTTCTCGGTGTCGCTCTCGGTGAGTTGCTCGAGCTGGGTGCGCAGGTCGGGCAGGCGAATGGCCTCCCGCACCTTCGGCGCCTGGGGGTCGTCATAGGCATTGCGCGGGGCGACGCCCATCGCGGCAGCCATGCCGAGCGTGAAAACGGTGCCGACAGCAACGGTGAGTTGCTTGCGGCGCCGGGCATGCTGGGGGTTGGTCGGGTCGACAAGCACCACCAGCTCGCGCGCGAAAACTTCGCGGAGACTGGACCACATCACGTAAAATTCAACCTTGATTCCGGGCTCCGCTGCCGCGACGATGTGTCTTCGTCTGCCTTCCTCCCCCGAGGTTGCGGCGCGGGCCAATGTTTGTCAGCCGCCTACAATGGCGGTTGCCGCCGGGCTGCCCCGGCAGGCACAAAGCGCGGATTATACCAGAACGACTCCGGCTGTCCGTCGGCGATTCCTTAATTATTTCAACGACTTATCTCATGTCTGAAGTGACCCCGGCCGCCGCGGCCAAATATCCACTTACGCCGTCGGTGATGCATGCCCTGGAGATCACCAAGCGTGGCTGCGACGAGCTGTTGATCGAAGCCGAGTGGCTCCAGAAGCTCGCCCGCAGCGAGGCCACCGGGGTGCCGCTCCGTATCAAGCTGGGCCTGGACCCCACCGCGCCTGACATCCACCTGGGTCATACCGTGGTGCTGAACAAGCTGCGCCAGCTCCAGGACCTTGGCCACCAGGTGATCTTCCTGATTGGCGATTTCACCTCCACGATCGGCGATCCGTCGGGCCGTAATGCCACCCGGCCGCCGCTTACCCGGGAGCAGATCGAGGCCAACGCCCAGACCTACTACCGCCAGGCCAGCCTGGTGCTCGACCCCGCCCGGACCGAGATCCGCTACAACAGCGAGTGGAGCGACCCGCTCGGCGCGCGCGGCATGATCCAGCTGGCGGCCAAGTACACCGTGGCCCGGATGATGGAGCGCGACGACTTCACCAAACGGTTCCGGTCTGGGATTCCGATTTCGGTCCATGAGTTCCTTTATCCGCTCATGCAGGGCTACGATTCCGTGGCGCTCAAGGCCGATATCGAGCTGGGCGGCACCGACCAGAAGTTCAACCTGCTGGTGGGCCGGGAGCTGCAGAAGGAATATGGCCAGGAGCCGCAGTGCATCCTGACCATGCCGCTGCTGGTGGGGCTGGACGGCGTCGAGAAGATGTCGAAGTCGAAAAACAACTACATCGGCGTGACCGAGGCTCCGAACGACATGTTCGGCAAGCTGATGAGCATCTCGGACGACCTGATGTGGCAGTACTTCACGCTGCTGTCGTTCCGGCCGATGAGCGAGATCGACCTGATGAAGCAGGAGATCTCGCTGGGCCGCAACCCGCGCGACTGCAAGGTGATGCTGGCGCAGGAGATCGTCACGCGCTTCCACAGCGCGGCCGATGCCGACAAGGCGCTCGAGGACTTCAATCACCGCGCGCGCGGTGGCGTGCCGGACGACATTCCGGCGGTGACGCTGGAAGGCGCGCCGCTGGGCATCGCCCAACTGCTGAAGCAGGCCAGCCTGGTGCCGTCCACCTCGGAGGCCAACCGCAATATCGAGCAGGGCGGGGTCAAGATCGACGGCTCCGTGGTGAGCGACAAGGCCACCAAGGTGGCCGCCGGCACCTATGTGGTCCAGGTGGGCAAGCGCCGCTTCGCGCGCGTGACCCTGGCGTAAGGCGCGATGATCGCCCTGATCCAGCGTGTGGCGCAGGCCCGCGTGACCGTGGCGGGCCGCATCACCGGCGAAATCGGCGCCGGGCTGCTGGCGCTGGTCTGTGCCGAGCGCGGCGACACCGAGGCCCAGGCCGAACGCCTGCTGGCCAAGCTGCTCGCCTACCGCGTGTTTTCAGACGCCGAGGGCAAGATGAACCTGCCAGTGCAGAACATGGACGGGCAGGGCAAGGCGGGCGGGCTGCTGGTGGTGTCGCAGTTCACGCTCGCCGCCGATACCAACAGCGGCACGCGGCCAAGCTTCACGCCGGCGGCGTCGCCCGAGACGGGACGGCGATTGTATGAACATTTTGTGGCCTGCGCGCGCGCCGCGCATCCGTCGGTCGAAACCGGCGAGTTCGGCGCGATGATGCAGGTCAGCCTCGTCAATGACGGCCCTGTGACGTTCTGGCTGCGTGTGCCGCCGGCCGGCACGGCGTGACACATCCCAAGGAGATCCTCATGAAACTCTGGAGCAAGGCATTTGCCGACAACGCGCCCATTCCGGGCGAGTTTGCGTTCTGCGTGCCCGATGCCGCCAATCATGTGGCGCTGTCGAGCAACCGCAATCCGGACCTGCATTGGGACGGGGCCCCCGCCGAGACGCGTTCGTTCGTGCTGGTCTGCCATGATCCCGATGTGCCGACCGTGGGCGACGACGTGAACCAGCCCGACCGCGAAGTGCCGGCGTCGCTGCCGCGCGCGGACTTCTTCCACTGGGTGCTGGTGGACATGCCGCCGGGCCTGAACACGATCTCGGCCGGCACGCACAGCGACGGCGTGATCGCACGCGGCAAGCCGGGCCCGGACACGCTGGTCGGCACGGCCGTGGCCGGCGGCCTGCGCCATGGCACCAACGACTACACGGCCTGGTTCTCCGGCGACGAGGACATGAAGGGCCACTACTTCGGCTACGACGGTCCCTGCCCGCCGTGGAACGACGCGCTCGTGCACCGCTACGTGTTCACCGTCTACGCGCTCGATATCGAACGCCTGCCGGTGGAAGGCCATTTCACCGGCGCCGACGTGCGCCAGGCCATCCAGGGCCACGTGCTGGCCGAAGCCTCGCTGACCGGCACCTACACGCTCAATCCGAAACTGATCCGGTAATCATCCGCGCGCCGGGCGCAGACCCCGCGCGCAACCGTCGCCCCCAAGGAACCGGCATGTCGCAAAGCACCGGGCCGCAGTCGCTGGCCTACACCCACCTGATCGTGATCCGCCATGGCGAGACGGCCTGGAACCGCGCGCGGCGGCTGCAGGGCCAGCTCGATATCCCGCTGAACGAGGTGGGCCGCGCCCAGGCTGCCGCGCTGGCCGAGGCGCTGGCCGGCGAGCCGATCGACGCGATCTATTCGAGCGACCTGGGCCGCGCCATGGAAACCGCCACGCCGCTGGCCGAGACGCTCGGCCTGCCGGTGCGCCCCGACAACCGCCTGCGCGAGCGCTGCTACGGCGACCTGGAAGGCATGACCTATGCCGAAGTGGCCGAGCAGCGCCCCGAGGACTTCGCGCGCTGGCAGGCCCGCGTGCCGGACTACGCGCCGCCCGAGGGCGAATCGCTGCTGGAATTCCACGAACGCGCGGTCGAGGCCGCGCTGGCGCTGGCGCGCCGGCATCCGGGCGAGCGCATCGCGCTGGTGGCGCACGGCGGCGTGCTCGACTGCCTGTATCGCGAGGCCACCGGCATGACGCTCGAGGCGCCGCGCCAGCACGAGCTGCTGAACGCCAGCGTCAACCGCCTGCGCAGCGACAGCGCGCACCTGACCCTGCTGCAATGGGGCGATGTGAGCCACCTGGAGGCGCTGGCGCTCGACGAAGTCGACAAGCGCGTGCCCTGATCGCGCTTCCGGGGGCCCGCCCCCGGGGCCTCAGACCTTGAGCCGGAACGGCGTGAAGTTCGTGTGCCGGTCGAACCAGTCCTCGTTCTCGGCCCGCTTCAGGAACCCCACCACCTTGTAGGTGACCGGCGTCATCACCACTTCCCAGGCCGTCTTCAGCACGTACTGCGCCACGGCCACCTGGATGACCTTCTCCAGCGGCCAGATGCCGTAGAAGGCAATCACGTAGAACAGCGACGAATCGACCAGCTCCCCGGCCAGCGTGGATCCGATGGTGCGCGTCCACAGCCAGCGCCCGCCGCTCCACAGCTTCATCTTGGCCAGCACGTAGCTGTTGGTGAAGCTGCCGCAGCAGAACGCGATCAGCGACCCCAGCGCGATCCGCCACGTGTTGCCGAACACATCCTCCAGGCTCTTCTGGTAATCCGCCATGAACGGCGCCACCGGCATCTTCAGCACCACCAGGCTCATGAACGTGGCGAAGGCCAGCGCGGTGAAGCCGGCCCAGACCACGCGGCGGTCGCGGCCATAGCCGTAGACCTCGGTGAGCACGTCGCCAAAGATGTAGGAAATCGGGAAGAACAGCACGCCGGCGCCGAAGGTGACCGGGCCGATCCACGGCAGCGTGACCTGCGCCGCCTTGGCTGCGCCGATCAGGTTGGAGCAGAGCAGCACCGTGACGAAGGCCACCATGACGAAGTCGTAGTAGCGGTAGACGCGCCCGGTATGCGCGGCATCGACGGCAGGGAGGGGCGTGGCGTGAGACTCTGGCATGGGCGGGGAGCTTCCGGTGCGGGGTTCGCGCGATTATGCCAGCGCGGCGCCACACGTGTCGGCAAGCCGCCTGCGCCGGGCCCGCAAAAGAAAACTCCCGGCCGGAGCCGGGAGCCAACACACCCTGGAGGATGGAAAACCAGTCGATCAGAGCGACAGCTTGCTGATCTTGGAGCCATCGAGCGAGGCATCGAACATCAGCCCCGCGTTGGTCTGCACGAAGCCGATCACCGGCTGCTGGGCCGTGACGGTATCCAGCTTGCCGTTTGCGCCGATCTTGGCCAGCGCCACGCTGCCGTCCACGCCGGCCGTCCAGCCGCTGGACTGCACGAACTTGTTGTAGGCCTCGGGCGTCATGAACATCATGATCACCGCCTTCGACTGGCCGCCGGCGGTGAAGCCGAACGAAGCCGAAATCGTGCGGTAGTAGCCCACTGTGGCGCCTTTCGTGCGCAGCGCGCCGTCGCCATACTCGCCGGCCACGACCAGCCCGCCGCCGATCACGCGCGGGAACACCAGAATGCCCTGGGAGCGGTTGGCCAGCTCGCGCGAGCCGTCCACCGAGGCGTAGAGCCGGTTCAGCGCGCCGTCCACGCCGGCGTCGATTTCCTGTCTCTTGGCCGCGGCGTCCTCTGGCGTCTTGGGGCCCGTGGTGGTGCAGCCCGCGGCAAATGCCGTGGCCACGAGCAGGCCGGATCCGGTCACCCGCGTCACGAAATGGCGTCGATTCATATGCAACCTCCTGATGGGGAAAAGTACTGCATTCGACTCTTTCCGGTGGTTCGGACCGGATTTCAGCCGGCGTTAGGCGACTTCACGGTAATGGCGACAACCTCCCGCACAACGATCTTCGCCATCTGTCCCTGCTTGATCTTGGTGAGGTCGATGTTCGGGTCGCGGACCTTGACCGTGCGCAGCGTCTCGCGCGGGCCACGGAACGTCACGGTGCGATTGGCGGTATCGATCTTGGTGATCTGCGCCGTGATGGTGGTGGTGATCTCGCGCATCACGCCGGGCTTGCCGCCCTCCGGCGCGCGCGAGGTACGCTCCACCTGCTCCATCAGCGCGGTGTCCTTGCTGTCGAGCGGCTCCAGCGCCGCCACCACGGCCGCCGCGCGGGTCAGCGTGACGATGTCGCCCTTGCGCACGTTGCCAATGTTCTTGGCCTCGTCGCCGCCCACGATCTCGACGATATTGCCCTTCGGCCCCTGCACGAGCACCGCCTTCGAGTTGGCATCGATATCGACGACCTTGCCGCTGATAACGGCTTCCTCGGCGATGCCGACCGGCGCAGGCGTCTTCTGCGCATGCGCGGCGCCAGCGGCCAGGAGCAGGCTGGCAAGCATGGCAAGGGTCGGGATGGGTCGCTGGATCATGGCTCTGTGTCCTTTCTGGCGCAGTGGGCGCTGGGAGTGGAAACTGATGGAGCCATTGTGGACAACCGGCCATAAGCGGGCAATCCACTTCGAAAAAATTTGGAGCGGCGCGCGAAAACGTTTAACTGGCTAGGGAGGGCTGCAATGCGCGGTCGTTGCGCACCGCAGCAGGCCGGAATCGGCCGATTTTGTCTGGGGAGAGGCGCAGGGGGCGCCCCGGTGGACGCTCAGGGCGGCGCTCAGGGTGCCTCAAGCAGATCGCCGCCCGTGTCGTCCTGGGGCGTGGCGAGCCCGAAATGCCGATACGCCGCCGCCGTCGCCACCCGCCCGCGCGGAGTGCGCTGCAGGTAACCCTGCTGGATCAGGTAGGGCTCCAGCACGTCCTCGATGGTGTCGCGCTCCTCGCCGATGGCCGCCGCCAGGTTGTCCACACCCACCGGGCCGCCGCCGAACTTGTGCAGCACGGCTTCCAGCAGCTTGCGGTCCATCAGGTCGAAGCCGACGCGATCCACGTCGAGCATCGCCAGCGCGGCGTCGGCCGTCTCGCGGCTGATCGTGCCGTCGCCTTTCACCTCGGCGTAGTCGCGCACGCGCCGCAGCAGCCGGTTGGCGATGCGCGGCGTGCCGCGTGCCCGGCGCGCAATCTCCAGCGCACCCTGGGGCTCGATCACCGCGTTGAGCAACTGGGCGGAGCGCGTGACGATGCGCGCCAGTTCCTCCGCCGTATAGAACTCCAGCCGCGCCACAATGCCGAAGCGGTCGCGCAGCGGGTTGGTCAGCATGCCGGCGCGCGTGGTGGCGCCCACCAGCGTGAACGGCTGCAGGTCCAGCTTGACCGAGCGGGCCGCCGGGCCTTCGCCGATCATGATGTCGATCTGGTAGTCCTCGAGCGCCGGGTACAGGATTTCCTCGACGACCGGCGAGAGCCGGTGGATTTCGTCGATGAACAGCACGTCGTTGGCTTCGAGGTTGGTCAGCAGCGCGGCGAGGTCGCCCGGGCGCTCCAGCACCGGCCCGGAGGTCTGGCGCAGGCTCACGCCCATCTCGCGCGCGATGATGTGGGCCAGCGTGGTCTTGCCGAGGCCCGGCGGGCCGAACAGCAGCACGTGGTCCAGCGCCTCGCGGCGGTTGCGGGCCGCGTGCATGAAGATGTCGAGTTGGCCACGGATCTTTTCCTGGCCGACGTACTCATCCAGCAGCTTGGGCCGCAGGGCGCGCTCGAAGGCCTCCTCGCGGGCGGAGGCGGGGGTGGCCGAGATAACCCGTTCGGGCTGGCGCTCGGCGCCGGTGAGCTTGTCGGTTTCGATCATGGCAGTGGAATGCAGAACAGCCGCCATTCTACGCCGGCTGCCCCTAGCGTTCGCCCTTCGCTAGCCCTTCGAGAGCGCCTTCAGCGCCAGCTTGATGCCGTCGGACACGCCCGTGCCAGCCGGCACCTGCTTGATGGCCAGCGCGGCCTCTTTCTCGGAGTAGCCCAGCGCCAGCAGGGCGTTGAGCACGTCCACGGCGTTGTCGGCCACGGGCGTGGCGCCGGGCGCGTGGCCCAGTTCGGCCCCCAGCTTGCCCTTGAGCTCCAGCAGCAGCCGCTCGGCGGTTTTCTTGCCGATGCCCGGAATCCGCGTCAGCCGGCCCGCCTCCTGCAGCGTGACGGCCTGCGCCAGTTCGGCGACGGACAGCCCCGACAGCACGGCCAGCGCCATGCGCGCGCCGATGCCGGTGATCTTGATCAGTTCGCGGAACGTGTTGCGCTCGGACGCCGAGCCGAAGCCGTAGAGCAGGTGGGCATCCTCGCGCACGATCTGCTGCGTCAGCAGCGTCACCGGCTGGCCCACGGCGGGCAGGTTGTAGAACGTGCTCATCGGCACGTCGATCTCATAACCCACGCCGTGGCAGTCGACCAACAGGTGCGGGGGATTCTTCTCAAGCAGGGTGCCGGCAATGCGACCGATCATGGTGGGCAGGGTGGGGTGACGAAATTGCCGGCAAGTGTAGCGCGAGCGGGTGGCGCGCTGGGGGTTATCGCGCCGTGCTACCGCTCCGGCGTGCTGTCCACCGCGCGGCGGCCCAGTGCCGGGTCGTCCGTGAAGATGCCATCCACGCCGGCGGCCAGGAAGGCCTGGATCTCGCGCACCAGGCCGTTGGGGCTGCGCGTGGCGTCACCGCCGGCCACCCGCAAAGGCTTCGGCAGGAAGCCGTTCTCGGGCCGGAACGTGTACGGGTGGACGGTCAGCCCTGCCGCGTGGGCGTTGGTCACCAGCGCGGTGGGGGCGGCCAGTGCGCCCTGGGCGTCGCGCGGCACCACGTTGCTCTTCTCGGGGCCGATGCCGTTGGCGTAGGTGGCCACCTCGCGCAGGCCCAGCGGCGTGAGCATCTCGGCGTAGTTGCGCGTGTCGCCGGCCAGGCGCCAGTCGGCGGGGCGGCCGGACGGGCTGCCAATCAGCTGCACGATCTTCACGTTTGGCATCGACGTACCCAGCAGCCGCTTCATCGTGCGCAGCGGGCCCACTTCGAACGACTGGACGTAGACCGGCGCGCTGCGGGCGTAGGCGTTGCCCTGCAGCGCGGCGGCGAGCTTCTCCTCGGGCGGCAGGCCGATGCCCCGGAAGTAGCTCGGATGCTTCAGCTCAGGGTAGAGACCCACCGGGCGGCCGCGCTTCAGGGCGGCCTGCGAGGCCAGCCGCAGGATTTCGTCGAAGGTGGGAATCTCGAACTGGTCGTTCAGCTTGGCGTTGAGCGGGCGCAGCTTCGGAATCCGCTCGCGGGCGCGCAGCGTCTTCAGTTCGGCCAGTGTGAAGTCCTCGGTGAACCAGCCGGTCAGGCGTTCCCCGTCGATGACCTTGATGCGCTTGCGGTCGGCGAACCCGGCCACTTCGGCCACGTTGGTGGTGCCGGTGATGTCGTTCTCGTGGCGGGCCACCAGCACGCCGTCGCGGGTCATGACGAGGTCTGGCTCGATCACGTCGGCGCCGTCCTCGATGGCCTTGGCGTAGGACGCCAGCGTGTGCTCCGGCCGAAGCGCGCTGGCGCCACGATGGGCGATGACCAGCGCCTTCGGGGCCGGCGGCGCGGCCTGGGCGGGGGCCGGGGATGCCGCGGCCGCAACCTTGTCCTTGTGCGCGTGGTGCGACGGCGTGGTGCAGCCCGCGATCAGCGTGGCGGTGGCAAAGGCAAGGGTCAGGCGGGGAAGGAGGGACATCGCGCGGCGTTCATGGGAGGGGGCGGAACGCCGATTGTACGAGCAGAGGCCGGGGTTGGCCTGTCCGGCGCCCGCCGACGCGGCAGGGCCCGGGTTTGTTGAGGTATGCCGAGGTGTGACGGCCTAGCCGACCAGGCGCCCGCGGCGCACGCGCAGCCCCTTGCGGGCCAGGTCGGGCGCCATGCCGGCCAGCGTGCCGAGCGTATCGCCGCCGTTGGCATGGCAGATGGCCACGCCGAGGGCATCGGCCGCATCGGAACTGGGCCGGCCGGACAGCGCCAGCAGCCGCATCACCATCTCCTGCACCTGCTCCTTGTTGGCCCGGCCATAGCCGACCACGGCCACCTTGAGCTGGAGCGCGGTGTACTCGAACACGGGCAGGCCATGGCCGACCAGGCCGCAGATGGCGGCCCCGCGCGCCTGGCCGAGCATCAGCGTGGACTGCGGATTGACGTTGACGAAGACCTTCTCGATGGCCGCGCAGTCGGGCGCATAGGTGCGGGCGACTTCGGCGATGCCGTCGTAAAGGGTCTTGAGCCGCTCCGGGAGGCTGGAATTCCCGTCGCTCTTGATGGTGCCGGAGGCCACGTAGGCCAGCTTGTTGCCGTGTTTTTCCAACACGCCAAAGCCGGTGGTGCGGAGGCCGGGATCGATGCCGAGGATGCGCATGAAAGCGGGAGAAGCCGGAGAGATGCGCGTAGTGTAGTGGAATTGCGGATTGGCGCCCGCGCCGATGGGCGCGGGGCCCTGGGGATCGAAGCGGGCGCCCCGGTCCCCAGCGGGATACATCAGTGCCGGAAGTGGCGCGTGCCGGTCAGCACCATGGCGATGTTGCGCTCGTCGGCGGCGGCGATCACCTCGTCGTCGCGCATCGAGCCGCCCGGCTGGATCACGCAGGTTGCGCCGGCGTCCACCACCACGTCCAGGCCGTCACGGAACGGGAAGAAGGCGTCGCTGGCCACGGCGGAGCCCGCCAGGGTCAGGCCGGCGTTCTGCGCCTTGATGCTGGCGATGCGGGCCGAGTCCACGCGGCTCATCTGGCCCGCGCCCACGCCCAGCGTCATGCCGCCGCCGCAGAACACGATGGCGTTCGACTTCACGAACTTGGCCACGCGCCAGGCGAACATCAGATCGTCCATTTCCTTCGGGGTGGGGTGGCGGCGCGTCACCACGCGCAGCTCGGACGGCTGCACGTTGCGCGCATCGGGGCCCTGCACCAGCAGGCCGCCGCCCACGCGCTTGAGGTCGTACTGGTTCACGCCCTTGCCCAGCGGAATCTCCAGCAGACGCACGTTCTGCTTGGCCGCGAACACGTTGCGGGCCGCCGTGCTGAACGACGGGGCGATCAGCACTTCCACGAACTGCTTCGCCACGGCCTGCGCGGCGGCTTCGTCCAGTTCCACGTTGAAGGCGATGATGCCGCCGAAGGCCGAGGTCGAGTCGGTCTTGAAGGCCTTGTCGTAGGCTTCCAGCGCGTTCACGCCCACGGCCACGCCGCACGGGTTGGCGTGCTTGATGATCACGCAGGCGGCGCCGTTGGCAGCGTCGAACGACTTCACGCACTCCCACGCGGCGTCCGCGTCGGCGATGTTGTTGTACGACAGCTCCTTGCCCTGCAACTGCACGTAGTTGGCCAGCGCGCCGTCCACGGCCTTCAGGTCGCGGTAGAACGCGGCCGACTGGTGCGGGTTCTCGCCGTAGCGCATCTCCTGCACCTTCTCGAAGGCCAGGTTCAGCGTCTGCGGATAGGCGCTGCGGGCCTGGTGCGACTTGTCGGCGCCGAGGCTGGTCAGGTAATTTGTGATCGCACCGTCATATTGAGCGGTATGCGCGAAAACCTTGGTCGCCAGGCGGAAGTTGGTGTCGTAGCCGACGCTGTTGGCGTTGGCGCGCATCTCGTCCAGCACCACGGCGTAGTCGGCCGGGTCCACGATCACGGTCACGTCGCGGTGGTTCTTGGCCGCCGAGCGCAGCATGGTCGGGCCGCCGATGTCGATGTTCTCGATGGCGTCCGGCAGCGTGCAGTCGTCCTTGGCCACGGTCTGCTGGAACGGGTACAGGTTCACCACCAGCAGGTCGATGGTGGGGATCTGGTGCTCGGCCAGCGCGGCCATGTGCTCGGGCAGGTCGCGGCGGGCCAGGATGCCGCCGTGCACCTTCGGGTGCAGCGTCTTCACGCGGCCGTCCAGCATTTCCGGAAAGCCGGTGTAGTCGGCCACCTCCGTCACGGGCAGGCCGGCGTCGGCCAGCAGCTTGGCGGTGCCGCCGGTGGAAAGCAGCACCACGCCGAGCGCGTTCAGGTCGCGCGCGAAATCGACGATGCCGGTCTTGTCGGAAACGGAGAGAAGGGCTTGCTTGATCATGGCTTGGGGGAACGCTTCAAAGTAAACCGTGTTGCTGCAGCTTCTTGCGCAGCGTGTTGCGATTGATGCCGAGATAGGCGGCCGCCAGCGACTGGTTGCGCTCGGCGCGCACCATCACGGCTTCCAGCAGGGGCCGCTCCACGGCCTCCAGCACCATGTTGTACATATTGGACGGCTCTTCGCCGTCCAGGTCGCGAAAGTAGGTATCCAGGCTGTCCCGGATACATTGATCGATGGCGTTGCGGCTCATGCGGCAAGCAATTCCTTGTTCTTGTTGTTGTCGGCGTTCTTATTTTCACCTTCGGCCGTGGCGTCGCCGTCTTCCACGTAGACCAGGCGGTCGGAAATCGCCGCCTGCTCGTCGAAGAAGGCATTCACGGCCTCCAGCTGCGCCGTGGTGGACTCCAGCGTGTTCATCCGATGCCGGAACAGGTTCGCGCCCTTGAGGCCGCGCGTGTACCAGGCAATGTGCTTGCGCGCGGTGCGCACGCCGGTGAACTCGCCGTAAAACGCGTAGTGGTCGGCCAGGTGATGGTTCATGATCGCGCGGATCTCGGCCACCTCGGGCGACGGCAGCATCTCGCCGGTCGCCAGGAAGTGTTCGATCTCGCGGAACAGCCACGGCCGGCCCTGCGCCGCGCGGCCGATCATGATCGCGTCCGCGCCGGTGGCGGCCAGTACCTGGCGCGCCTTCTGCGGCGACGTGATGTCGCCGTTGGCCACCACGGGAATCCGGATCGACTGCTTGACCGCCGCAATCGTCTCGTACTCGGCCTCGCCGTGATACAGGTCCGCGCGCGTGCGCCCGTGGATCGTCAGCATGCTGATGCCGGCGTCTTCCACCAGGCGCGCCACGCGCAGCGCATTCTTGTGCTCGCGGTCCCAGCCGGTGCGGATCTTCAGCGTCACGGGCACGCGGTCGCCCACGGCGGCCACCACGGCCTCGACGATGCGCACCACCAGCGGCTCGTTCTGCAGCAGCGCCGACCCGGCCGCCACGTTGCAGACCTTCTTGGCCGGGCAACCCATGTTGATGTCGATGATCTGGGCGCCCCGGTCCACGTTGTAGCGGGCCGCCTCGGCCATCATCCCCGGCTCGGCGCCAGCGATCTGCACCGAGATCGGCTCCACCTCGCCCGCGTGGTTGGCGCGGCGCATGGTCTTCTCGCTCTTCCACAGCTGGGCGTTGGACGCCACCATCTCGGACACCGCGTAGCCCGCGCCCAGCTGCTTGCACAGCTGCCGGAACGGCCGGTCCGTCACCCCGGCCATGGGGGCGACGAACAGGTTGTTGCGAAGACGATGCGGACCGATCTGCACGATAGGAATAGCGAAGGGAACAGGCGCCCGGAGACGGGTTTGCGTCACTCGGCACGTTCGGTAAACAGGTACTGGGGGAAGGCGCGAGGGCGGGATTTTACCGCCAAACGGACCGGGTTGCCCAAGAAATGAGCAAATATCATGGATGACGGGGGCGGGCCATGCCTGCGTGGCACGGCCGCCCCGCCCGCCGCGACTGGGATGTCAGCGGCGCGCGCCGTACATCATGTGCCGCGCCAGCGCGTCCTTGAGCGGCGCCACGCAGGCCAGCGCCGCCAGCGACGCCCCGCGCGCATGGGCCGCCAGCGGCCCGCCGACGCCAAAGACGCGCGGCAGCAGGTCGGTCACGCCGATGGTCATGGCCCGGTCCACACGGTGGCGGCTGGCGAAGGCCAGCAACGCCTGCGGCGTGCAGCCGGCGCGCAGCGAGTCGGCCAGCGCGAAGGCATCGCGCAGGCCCAGGTTCAGTCCTTGTCCGGCCACCGGATGCAGCGTCTGCGCGGCGTTGCCGACCGCCGCGATGCGGCCATCGACGGTCACCGGCGCCGCGTTCAGCCCCAGCGGGAACGCGTGGCGCTTGCCCACCAGCGTGAAACGGCCCATGCGCGAGCCGAACGCCTCGCCCAGTTCTTCGGCGAATTCGGCCTCGGAAAGCGCCAGCCGCCGCATGGCCGTATCAGGCGGGCAGCACCAGACCAGCGCGTAGCCGGCAGTGCCGTGTTCGTCATGCGGCAGCAGCGCGAGCGGCCCTTCCTCGGTGAAGCGCTCCCACGCCCAGCCGGGGCGAGGTTGCGTACACGTCACATGACCGATGATGGCCGTCTGCTGGTAGTCGCGCCGCCGCGAGGGTTCGGCGCCGCGCGCCAGCCGCTGCGTGCGCTGGTGGAACAGTCCGCCTTCGGCCTGCACGGCGATGCGCGCCGTGAGCGCCATGGGCAGCCCGACCTGATCGGCATGCGAGGTGCCGCTCAGCCGCACCAGCGCCGCGTCTTCCTGCCGATCGGCCTTGGCGTCCTTGGTGTCCTGCGCGATGTCGTCGATGCGCGTCTCGAACAGGCGCGCCAGACGGCCCGGCGCAGCCTCCGCAGCCCGCGCCAGCGCGCGTTCCAGCGTCTGGCACAGGTCGCCGTAGCGCACGACATAGCCGAGCGCCGGCACGCCGTAATCGTCGTGATGCAGTTTCACGTGGCCAAAGCGCCCGCGCTGCGACACATGAATGTGCTCGATGGGTTGCACCGGCATCGGCCACGCGCCAATCTGCTCCAGTAGCTGGCGGCTGCCGTGCGACAGCGCAATCGCCCGTGGGTCCCGCGCGGCGCGTGCCGGCGTGGCCGCATCGATCAGCACGATCCGCCACGGCGTGGTGCGCAAGAGCTGCGCCGCCAGCGCCAGGCCGACCGGCCCGCCGCCAACGATGGCAATGTCGAACGGCTCAGGGCTGGGCGCCGGACTGTGGCTGGGACTGGTGTTGGGACTGGTGCTGGTGCTGGGCGTCGGGGTCACGGTGCTTGTCATCAGGAGCTTCCTCGCCGGATTGGGCAGTCTCGGCCGCGTTTGCTGCATTGGCCGCGGCGCGCTTCCACAGCACGGCATCCGTGCGTGACTTGCCGGCAGCGGCATCGCGCAGCGCGTTGTCGAGCTTCTGCTGGCTGAAGCCGGGCAGCGCCTGCAGGTGCGCCACCAGCGCATCGCCGTTGGCGGCGTCCAGCGGGGCCACGCAGCCCTGCTTGCTCTCGGCGTCGCCGGCCAGGATCAGCCAGGCGGCACCGGCCCAGGGCGCGCGGTCGGAAACGCGCACGATCACACGTTCCAGCGCCGCCCAGGCGAGTTCCTCGCGCTGGCCGTCAGGACGATGCACGACCAGGCGGTCGTCATACAGATTGATCACGAACGGCTCGCCCGGCACCACTTGCCGCGCTGCTGCGGGCTTGCTGGAATGCGTATATTGCGTGCCGCCACCGCTGAACAGCTTGCGGAGCAGGGTCTTCATCGTGCGAAATCTCCCAGGTTGTCGCGCATCAGCGCCTCGATCTCATCGGCCTTGACCGGCACGCCGCGCGTGAGCAGGTCGCAGTCGCCGGTGGTGACGACGGCGTCGTCCTCGATCCGGATGCCGATATGCCAGTAGCGCTCCGGCACGTCTTCGGCCGGGCGCACATAAATACCAGGTTCGATGGTCAGCACCATGCCGGGTTCCAGCGGCCGCCACGGCCGCTCGCCCTCATGGCCGGCGGGCAGCGGGCCCGGCGTGCGGTACTCGCCTACGTCGTGCACGTCCATGCCCAGCCAGTGGCCGGTGCGGTGCATATAGAAGCGGCGATAGCTGCCGCTGGCCAGCACGTCGTCCAGCGTGCCCTCCTTGTTGCGGTCGAGCAGGCCGGTGTCGAGCATGCCCTGCGCCAGCACTTTCACGGCGGCGTCGTGCGGCACGTTGTACGGCACGCCGGCGCGCGTCTGGGCGATGGCGGCTTCCTGCGCGGCCACCACCAGGTCGTACAGCTCGCGCTGGGCGGGCGAGAAGCGGCCCGAGACCGGGAAGGTGCGGGTGATGTCGGAGGCATAGCCGTCGAGTTCGCAGCCGGCGTCGATCAGGCACAGGTCGCCATCGCGCAATTCGGCCGGGCCGGCGCGGTAGTGCAGCACGCAGGCGTTCGGGCCGGTGGCCACGATCGAGTTGTAGGCCACGCTCTGCGCGCCATGGCGGCGGAATTCGTAGAGCAGTTCGGCTTCGAGGTGATATTCCTTGAGCCCGGCGCGCGAGGCGCGCATGGCCCGCACGTGCGCCTGGGCGGAGATTTCGCCCGCGCGGCGCATGATCGCCACCTCGCCGGCGTCCTTGAACAGCCGCATTTCGTCGAGGAGGGTGCGCACGTCGAGCGCGGCGGACGGCGCGGCCACGCCGGCGCGGCCCTGCATGCGCACGGCGTCGAGCCAGCGGCGCACCTTCAGGTCGGTCTCGGCCGAGGCAGCGAGCGGATACGCCACCTGGGCGCGATTGGCCAGCAGCGGCGGCAGCAGGGCGTCGATTTCCTCCACCGAGTGCGCCTCGTCCAGGCCGAACGCGGCGCGCGCGCCTTCGGGGCCATGGCGGAAGCCGTCCCAGATCTCGCGCTCCTCGTGCTTGGGGCGGCAGAACAGGATGCTGCGGTCCGCGCCGGGGCCGTCCCCGGGCGCGCCGGCCACCAGCACCAGCACGGCCTCGGGCTCGGTGAAGCCGGTCAGGTAATAGAAATAGCTGTCGTGACGATAGGGATAGTCGCTGTCACGGTTGCGCATGGCCTCGGGCGCGGTGGGCACGATGGCCACGCCGCCGCCGCCGGCGCGCAGGTGTTGCAGCACGCGGGCGCGGCGGTCGCGGCAGGCGCCAAGCAGGGCGGAGTCGGGTGCGGACATGGAGTGGGTGGCGAGGTGGCGAGGTGGGGAATGATGCCGATTCTAAACCCGTCGGCGTGCGGGTGGCCCCCTGGGAGCCTGGCCGGTGGCGCGGGCGCCTCAGGCGCGGCCGCCGGTGCCCGTGGCGGGCGCGCCCGGTTCGGCGCCTAATCCGGCGCGCAGTTCCGTATCCAGCGCGGCCAGCTGCGCCGGCGTGCCGACGTTCTCCCAGCGCCCGTCGAAACGTTCGCCGGTGGCATCGCCGCTGGCAATCGCGGCGCGGTAATAAGGCGTCATCGCCACTTTCTGGCCCGGCGCGATCTCGCGGAACAGGCGCGTGTCGTACAGGCCGATATTGCCGAAGGTCAGCGATTCGCCGTCCCCTGCCTGATCGGGCAGCCGCAGCAGGCCATCGCCAGCCAGCGCGAAGTCGCCGCGCGGGTGGAAGGGCGGATTCGGCACCATCACCAGGTGCATCATCGGGCGCACCGCGCCGGCCATGGCGCGGGCGCGTGGCAGCAGCGTGGCGTAGTCGAAGTCGCAGAAGATATCGCCCGACACGGCCAGGAAGATCTCGCCGGCGTCGGGGTTGGTCGTCAGCAGCGGCAGGGCCTTGGCGATGCCGCCGGCGGTCTCCAGCGCGCTGCCTTCGGCCGACCAGTGCAGGCGCACGCCGAAGCGCGAGCCGTCGCCGAGCGCCGTTTCCAGCTGCTCGCCGAGCCAGGCATGGTTGATCACGATGTCGGTCAGGCCGGCGCGCGCCAGCGCCTCGATCTTCCAGACGATCAGCGGCTTGCCGCCCACGTGCAGCAGCGGCTTGGGGCAGGTATCGGTCAGCGGACGCATGCGGTCGCCGCGTCCCGCCGCGAAGATCATCGCTTTCAGGGTGTTCACAACCAATACTCCAGGGCGATCAGCGTGGCCATGCCGCCGGCAATCGTCCAGCCCACGCTGCGCGTGTAGGCGGCGATGACGATGGCCACCAGCCCGGCCGCGAGCCGGGTGTTATAGGGGCTCAGGTAGAGCGCGCCGTCGTGCATCAGCAGGTCCGGGGCGATCAGCGCCGAGAGCATCGCCGCCGGCACGAACTGGAGCGCGGTGCGGAACCAGGACGGCAGCCGCACGCGGCCTTCCACGGCGATGAACGACAGCCGGATCAGGTACGTAGCCAGCCCGGCGCCCAGGAACACCCACAGCAAGGTCATCGGATTCATGCCGCCGGCTCCTTGCGCGGGCTGCGGCGCGGCGTGGGGTGCCCGCGCCCGAGCAGCAGCATGCCCGCCGCGATGCCGCCCAGCGCGGCCACCATCAGGCCCAGCTTGTGCGGCAGGCCGAAGCAGGCCACCGCCAGCGCCGTGGCCACCAGCGCGGCAGCCACGTGGGCGCGGTGCTTCAGGTTCGGCACGATGATGGCGATGAAGGTCAGCGGCAGGAAGAAATCGAGCGGCCAGTCCTGCGGCACCTGCGCGCCGACCAGCACGCCGGCCAGCGTGGAGAGCTGCCAGCTCGACCACAGCGAGAAGCCGGCGCCGAAGTAGAACCAGTGGCGGTAGCGCGCCCGTTCGCCGGTATCGCCCAGGCGGCGCGTCATGGCGGCGAAGGCTTCATCGGTCAGCAGGTAGGCCACCAGCGCCTTCCAGCGGCGCGGCAGCGGCGCCAGCGAGGGGGCGATGGTGGCCGAATAGAGCGCGTGGCGCAGGTTGACCATCGCCACGGTAAAGGCGATGACCAGCGCCGGCGTGCCGGCCGCCCAGAGCTGGGTCAGGATCATCTGGGAGGCGCCGCCGAACACGATGGCGCTCATCGCGCAGGCCAGCCAGGCGGGCATGCCGGCATTGACCGCCAGCACGCCATAGATCAGGCCGAACGGCACCACGCCGAGCAGCATCGGCGCCAGCGCGCGCACGCCGGCCCACCATTCCCCGCCACGGGTGACCGGCGCGGGGCTGGGCGATGCAGGATCAGCGGGGGTGGCGCTCAAAACGTGAACCCGGCGGGGCGCTCGGTGCCTTCCAGGGCATCGAGCAGCCGCACCAGCTTGCGCAGTTCGGTGTAGCGGCCGGCCACGTTGCGCGTGTACTTGAGCACCAGCGGCAGGTTGGCGAGGTAGCCGTCCTTGCCATCGCGGTGGTACAGGCGGGCGAAGATGCCGAGCACCTTCAGGTGGCGCTGCAGGCCCATCCACTCGAAATCACGGTAAAAGTCGCCGAAATCGGCGGTCAGCGGCAGCCCGGCCTTGCGCGCGCGTTCCCAGTAGCGGATCAGCCAGTCGAGCTGCTGCTCTTCGTCCCATTCTATATAGGCGTCGCGCCAGAGCGAGACCGCGTCATAGGTGGCCGGGCCGATCACGGCGTCCTGGAAGTCCAGGATGCCGGGGTTGGCGCCATCGTCCAGGACCATCAGGTTGCGCGAGTGATAGTCGCGGTGGACGTAGACCTGCGGCTGGGCCAGGTTGTTGGCCAGCACGGCGTCGAAGACTTCGCGCAGGTCGGCCTGCTGGGCACCGGTCAGCGTGGCGCCCAGGTGGCGGCCCACGTACCACTCGGGGAACAGGTCCAGCTCTCGCTGGAGCAGGGCGCGGTCATAGGCGGGCAGCGTGCCGGGGCGGGTGGCCAGCTGGATCCTGACCAGCGCGGCGGCGGCATCGTCATAGAGGCCGCGCGCGGACGAGGCGTCCAGCTTCGACAGGTAGGTCTGGCTGCCGAGGTCGGCCAGCAGCAGGAAGCCCTGCGTGAGGTCCTGGGCCAGCACGGTGGGCACGGTCACGCCGGCCTCGCCGAACAGCCCGGCCACGTGGATGAACGGCCGGCAGTCCTCGTGCGCGGGCGGGGCGTCCATGACGATGGCCGTCGGATGGGCGGCATGGCCGGTGCGCACGCGGAAGTAGCGGCGGAAGCTGGCGTCGGCGGATGCCGGGGCACAGGAGTCGGGGTCGATCGACCATGCGGCGCCGAGCCCGGCGACCCAACTCTTGAGCTGGGCGATGCGCGGGTCGGAGGTTGGGTCGTGAATAAGTGCTGCCATGCCGGATTGGGTGGATACGATGCCCCGTATAATACCCGACCAGACCCGGGCGCCGGGTGGCCCCCGGGAGGGGCCTTTGTTGCCCCGCAGCCTGCTCCGGCAAGGGTTGGCGGGAAGTACGGAACCGTTCGCGGGGCCGCACCGCACCCGGCGCCGAGCCGACCGATAACCGTCCGCATGACCGAACAACAACGATCACCGCATCATCCGGCCACCCGATCGCCCGCGCTGCGCGGCCTGCCGCGGCGCATGCGTGCCGCTTTGCCGGCCAGCACCCTGCGCCCGCTCGTGCTGGCCATGGCGGGCCTGTCGGTGAGCGTGCACGCGCAATATGGCGCGGGCTCGGCCATTCCGAACATCGACATCGCCGAGCCGGTGGTCACCCAGACCCCCGAGCCGCCACCGCCCGCGCCGGAAGCCGGCGCGCTGGTGCCGCGCCTGGACGAGGCGCCGCCAAAGGCCGCCACTTCCAGCGCAATCGGCATCGCGCCGGGTTCGACCCCGTCGAACCCCAACGCCCCGGCCTATGTCTCGGGCGACAGCCTGACCGGCTTCAGCGAGAAAGGCGTGGCGCTCGAGGGCAATGCCGAGCTGCGCCGCGACGGCGCCGTGGTCAAGGGCGACAAGGTGACCTATGACCAGGACACCGACGAGGCCCATGCCACGGGCAACGTGCGCCTGTCCAAGAGCGGCACGCTGGCCGTCGGCCCCGAGGCCAGGCTGCGTGTGGAGGCCAACGAGGGCTACATGCTCTCGCCCGACTACTATTTCCACCAGACCGGCGGCGCGGGCAGCGCGGAGCGCATCGACTTCATCGACCCGGACCGCAGCACGATGAAGAAGGCGTCGTACACGACCTGTTCGCCCGACAATGCCGACTGGTACTTCAGCGCGAACCGCATCGACATCGACAACGACCGCCAGGTGGGCACCGCCTACGGCGGCGTGCTGCGCTTCTTCAACGTGCCGATCGCCGGCGCGCCGGCGTTCTCGTTCCCGCTGAACGACGAGCGCCGCAGCGGGGTGCTGGCGCCGCTGATGGGGTACGGCTCCAAATCGGGTCTCGACCTGACGGTGCCGTACTACTTCAACCTGGCGCCGAACCGCGACCTGACGCTCTATCCGCGCCTGCTCAGCTCGCGCGGCGTGCAGTTGGGCGGCGACTACCGCTACCTTGGCGACGGCTACTCGGGCCGCCTGCGGGCCGAATTCCTGCCAGACGACCGGAAGGCCGAGCGCGACCGCTGGGCGTATTCGTTCCAGCACACCCAGCGGATCATTCCGGGCATGACGGCGTATGCCAACGTCAGCAAGGTGTCCGACGACCAGTACCCGGACGACCTGACGCGCTCGGTCTCGCAGTCCACGCTGCGCCAGTACACGCAGGAAGGCGGCGTGATCTACAACTGGCAGGACTTCACGTTCATGGCGCGGGTGCAGAAGTTCCAGACGCTGCGCCCCAGCGAGCCGTCCTACGAGCGCGAGCCGCAGGTGAACGGCCGCTACACGCGCTATGACTTCGGCGGCTTCGATATCTCGGTGGAAGCCGATTACACCCGCTTCCGGATCCCGCTGACGTCCACCGGCTTCCAGCAGCCCGAGGGTGACCGCGCCTTCATCCAGCCGGTGATCAGCTATCCGATCATCCGCCCGGGCTGGTTCGTGACGCCGAAGGTGATCTTCAACGCCGCGCAGTACAACATGGACGCCGGCACCAACACCACCGGCGCGCAGACCTCGTTCGGCCGCGCCATTCCCACGGTGAGCCTGGACTCGGGCATGGTGTTCGACCGCGCGGCGCCCGGCGTGAGCAAACTGTTCGGCGTGAACTACACCCAGACGCTGGAACCGCGCCTGTTCTACGTCTACACGCCGTTCCGCGACCAGAGCCAGTTCCCGCTGTTCGATACTGTCCAGTCAGATTTTGGCTACGGGCAGATCTTCAGCGAGAACGCGTTCACCGGTAATGACCGCATCGCCGACAACAACAAGCTCACGGCGGGCGTGACCACGCGCCTGATCGAGTCCGATACCGGCATCGAGCGCTTCCGCGGCACGCTGGCGCAGCGCGTGGACTTCACCGGCCAGCGCGTGCAGCTGACCGGCACGTCCACAGATACCAAGCCGAGCTATTCTGACTTGCTCGCAGCTACCACGATCCAGCTGTTCCGCGGCTACTATCTCGATGCGGGCATCCAGTACAGCCCCGAGGACAACCGCGTGAACTACTCGAACGTGGCGTTCGCCTGGCGGCCGGAGTCGCGCAAGCTGGTCAACGTGGGCTACCGCTACCGCCGGCCGACCTCGGTGACCGACAACTCGGCCATCGACCAGTTCGAGCTGTCGAGCCAGTGGCCGATCACGCGCCGCACCTACGGCATTGGCCGGGTGGCGTTCGACCAGACCGCCAACCAGCTGGTGGATGCGCTGGCCGGCATCGAATACGCCGCCGACTGCTGGGTGGGACGCGTGGTATACCAGCGTTTCCGCAACACCACGCAGGGCTATACCGGCCGGTTCTTCCTGCAGGTGGAATTCCGCGGGTTGTCCAAGATCGGTTCCAACCCGCTGGACATGCTGCGCCTGAACGTGCCGGGCTACGAGCCTGTTACCGCACGTCCGGTGCCCACGTCCCAGTACGATCACTATGAATGACGGACCAAGATGAAACGTCGAGCTCTTAACGCGCTGTCCCGTATGAATCGCCAGAACGCCTGCCAGCACCTGCTGCTGTCCGTGGTGCTCGCCACGCTCGCCGCGCCGGCGGCGGCCCAGCTCAAGGCGCCGGGTGGCCGCGCATCGGGCATCTTCCTGCCACAGGCCGGCCCGCAGACCGCCGCGCCGCCGAGCGAGCCGCAGATGGGCGTGCCGCAGCCGGGCCAGAAGCGCTCGCAGCTTGTCGATGAAGTGGTGGCGGTGGTCAACAACAGCGTGATCACGCGGCGCGAGCTGCTGGACCGCGCCGACGAGATCGAGAGCCAGCTGCGCGCGGCGCAGCGCGAGGTACCACCGCGCGCCGACCTGCTGGGCGAAGTGCTCGAGCGCCTGGTGATGGAGCGCGTGCAGACGCAGGCCGCGCAGGACGCCGGCATCCGCGTGACGGACCAGGAAGTGGACCGCGCCATCGAGTCGGTGGCGCAGCAGAACAAGCTGTCCGCCACCGAACTGCGCAGCCGTGTGGAAGCCAGCGGCATGAGCTGGACCAAGTATCGCGACGAACTCCGCAAGCAGGTGCAGGTGATTCGCCTGCGCGAGCGCGAGGTTGACTCCAAGGTGCAGGTCTACGACGGCGAGATCGACAATTACCTCGCCGCGCGCAAGGGCGGCGCCGCGCCGGCCGGACCGACCGAGTACAACGTGGCCCAGATCCTGATCCGCGTGCCCGAGAACGCGTCCGACGCCCAGAAGGCCGAGCTGAAGACCAAGGCCGAGGGCCTGCTGAAGCAGGCGCAGGGCGGGGCGGACTTCGCCGCGCTGGCCAAGGCCAACTCGGAAGCGCCCGAGGCGGCGCAGGGCGGCGCGCTCGGTTTCCGCGAGATCGGCCGCCTGCCGGCGCTGTTCGCCAACGCCGTGGTGGACCTCCAGCCCGGCGCACTGGTGCCCGAGGTGGTGGAGTCGGCCAACGGCTTCCACGTGATCCGGCTGATGGCCAAGCGCGCCGCGCCGGCCGCCGACCAGCCGCAGGCCAGCGAGCGCATCACGCAGACCCAGGTGCGCCACATCCTCGTGCGCACCGGCCCGAACATGCCCGAGGCCGAGGCACGTCGCCAGATGACGACGATGCGCGACCGCCTCACGCACGGCGGCGACTTTGCCGACTTCGCGCGGCGCTTCTCGCAGGACGGTTCGGCCCAGCAGGGCGGCGACCTGGGCTGGGTCTCGTCGGGCGAGCTGGTGCCCGAGTTCGAGCAGGCCATGAACCGGCTGCGTCCGGGCGAGATCTCCGAACCCGTGGTTACCCAGTTCGGCGTGCACCTGATCCAGGTGATGGATCGCCGCGAGACCGAGGTGTCGGCGGAGAAGCAGCGCGACTTCGCCCGTGCGGAAGTCCGGGAGCAGAAGCTGCGCGCCGCCTATGATGACTGGGTGCGCCAGCTTCGCAGCGCGGCGTACGTGGAATACCGCATCAACCGCCAGCGCTGATCCGCGGAAACCGCCGGCACCTTCCCCACCGCCCATCCATGCCCGACCCGCTTGCGCTAGCCATTACCACCGGAGAACCTGCCGGCATCGGCCCCGACATCACGATCGGGGCCCTGCTGCAGCTTGCCGGCAGCAATGGCAACCGCAACGGGCACTACCGCTTCCATGTGCTGGGGGATGCCCGTCTGCTGGCCAGCCGGGCCGCAGCGCTGGGCGTCGGGCATGCCTGGACCCGCCAGATCGGCGAGGGCGGGGTGGTGGTTGAGGATGTGCCGCTCGGCGTGCAGAGCGAGCCGGGCAGGCTTGACGCCCGCAACGGCCGCTTTGTGCTGGCGCTGCTCGATGCCGCCATCGACGGCCTGCAGGCCGGCAAATACGCGGCGATGATCACCGCGCCGGTGCAAAAGAGCACGATCAACGACGCGGGCGTGCCGTTCACCGGCCACACCGAATACCTGGCCGAGCGCGCCGCCGTGCCGCGCGTGGTGATGATGCTGGCCGGCCCGCAGCCCGCCCACGACAACGCCATGCTGCGCGTGGCGCTGGCCACCACCCACCTGCCGCTGCGCGCGGTGCCGGACGCACTCGACATCCCGATGCTGGTCGAGACGCTGACCATCGTCGATACCGACCTGCGCCGCCACTTCGGCATCGCCCGGCCGCGCATCCTGGTGACGGGCCTCAACCCGCACGCGGGCGAGAGCGGCCACATGGGGCGCGAGGAAATCGACGTGATCGCCCCCGCGCTGGCCCAGGCCTGCGATGCCGGCATCGACGCCCGCGGCCCCTATCCGGCCGACACGCTGTTCCAGCCGCGCCATCTGCGCGACGCGGACTGCGTGCTGGCGATGTACCATGACCAGGGACTGGCGCCGCTCAAGTACGGTACCTTCGGGCACGGCGTGAACATCACGCTGGGCCTGCCCTTTATCCGCACCTCGGTGGACCACGGCACCGCGCTCGACCTGGCCGGCACCGGCCGCGCCGAGCACGGCAGCATGATCGAGGCCATCCGCAGTGCCATTACCATGGCTGGCCACGCCAACGGGCGCCACCACGACGGCAATGCCGGCGTGTGGCCCGCCACCCGCTGACGGCCAGCCGCAGACACCATGCGTTCAAACGTGCACCAGGGCCATGTGGCCCGCAAACGATTCGGACAGAACTTTCTGGTCGATGACGGCATCATCCACGGCATCGTCGGCGCGATCGATCCGCAACCGAATGACATCGTGGTCGAGATCGGCCCGGGCCTCGGCGCGCTGACCGACCCGCTGCTCGAGCGCCTGCCGCAGATGCAGGTGGTGGAGCTGGACCGCGACCTCGTGGACCGCCTGCGCCGCCGCTATAGCGACCGGCTGGTCGTGCACGCCGGCGACGCGCTGGCGTTCGACTTTGGCAAGCTGCACGAGACCGGCCGCCCGCTGCGCATCGTCGGCAACCTGCCGTACAACATTTCCAGCCCGCTGCTGTTCCACCTGATGGACTACGCGGACCAGGTGCGCGACCAGCACTTCATGCTCCAGAAGGAAGTGGTGGAGCGCATGGTGGCGGAGCCGGGCAGCAAGGCCTTCGGGCGGCTGTCGATCATGCTCCAGGTGCGCTACCACATGGAACATGTGCTTGATGTGCCACCCGGATCGTTCAATCCGCCGCCCAAGGTCGATTCCGCCGTGGTGCGCATGATCCCGTGGCCGCGTGGCGAGGATGGCCGGCTGCGCTCGCCGTACCCCGCCTGCGACGCGGGCGTGCTCGGCGACGTGGTGACCGCCGCGTTCTCGCAGCGCCGCAAGGTGCTGCGCAACACGCTCTCGTTCCTGCGCGACCAGGTGGACTTCGACAAGCTCGGCTTCGACCTCGGCCGCCGCGCCGAGGAAGTGCCCGTGGCCGAGTATGTCGAACTGGCGCGCACCGTCGGCGACAGCGCCGCGCCCCGCGCGCGCGGCGTGGCCTGATTCCCCCGCAGTTTTCCGAATTTTCCGAATTTTCCGAATATCTCGAAGTTCCAGCGACGCTTATGACCGCCAACACGCCAACCGCGAAAACCGACCCGCGTCCCGTCATCCTGACCGGTGACCGTCCCACCGGCCCGCTGCACCTGGGCCACTTCGTCGGCTCCCTCAAGAGCCGCGTCGCCCTGCAGGACTCGCACAAGCAGTACGTGCTGCTGGCGGACACGCAGGCCATGACCGACAACGCGCACGATCCGGACAAGGTGCGCCGCAACGTGCTGGAGGTGGCGCTGGACTACCTGGCCGTCGGCATCGACCCGGCCAAGACCACGATCACGGTGCAGTCCCACCTGCCCGCGCTGGCCGAACTGACGCTGATGTACCTGAATTTCGTCACGGTGGCGCGGCTCGAGCGCAACCCGACGATCAAGGAAGAGATCCAGGCGCGCGGGTTTGGCCGCGACATCCCGGCGGGCTTCCTGTGCTATCCGGCCTCGCAGGCCGCGGACATCACCGGCTTCAAGGCCGTGCTGGTGCCGGTGGGCGAGGACCAGGCGCCGTTGATCGAGCAGACCAACGAAATCGTGCGCCGGATCAACCATCAGGTGGGCCGTGACGTGCTGCCCGAGGCCGCCGCGCTGATCCCCAAGCATGGCCGCCTGCCGGGTGTCGATGGCAAGGCCAAGATGAGCAAGTCGCTGGGCAACGCGATTCCGCTGGGCGCTTCGCCCGAGCAGATCAAGGAAGCGGTGCACCGCATGTACACCGACCCGAACCACCTGAAGGTGTCCGATCCGGGCCAGGTGGAGGGCAATGTCGTGTTCACCTACCTCGATGCGTTCGACCCGAACGTGGAGGAAGTGACCGAGCTGAAGGACCACTACCGCCGTGGCGGCCTGGGCGACATGGTGCTCAAGCGGCGTGTGGAAGGCATCCTGCAGGAGATGCTGCGCCCGATCCGCGAGCGCCGCGAGGAACTGGCCAAGGACCCGGGCTATGTGTTCGAGATCCTGCGCAAGGGCACGGCCGAAGCGCGCGAACTGACCCAGCAGACGCTGGAAGAGGTGCGCGACGCGCTGGGCATGTTCTCGTTCCCGCGCTAAGTCGTTCGACAGCAGGCACCTGGCATCAGGCCAGGTGCCTGCTGGTGCCTCAGCTCTTCCGGTTCACCAGCACGATCCCCAGCAGCACCAGCACCGCCGCCGCGCCGAAGCGCAGGCCCACGGCGTCGTGCATCAGCAGCACCCCGAAGGCCACGCCGAACAGCGGTGTCAGGAACGAGAACACCGACAGCCGCGACGCCAGGTACTGCCTGAGCAGCCAGAACCAGGTCAGGTAGCTCGCAAACGCGATCAGCACCGACTGGTAGAACAGGCTTGCCACCACCATCCCGTTGACTTCCACCCGCCCGGCCTGACCCGCCGCCAGCGCCATCGCCAGCAGCAGCACCGCCGAGACCGCCAACTGGTACAGCAGCGTCTTGCTGGCCGGGGCGCTGGAGAGCGAACTGGCGCGCACGACGATGGTCGTGGCCGCCCAGAGCGCGCCGGCTACCACGCCCAGCGCGTCGCCGAGCAGGGTGCTGGCGTGGGCCGAGGGGGCCACGATGCCATCGACAAAGGCCAGCGCCATGCCGCAGAACGCCAGCACCACGCCCAGCCACTGGCCGCGCCGCAGGTGCTCGCCGGGCACGAAGAGGTGCAGGCCCAGCGCGGTGAAGATCGGCGCGGTGTAGAGGAACACGGCCATGCGCGAGGCGGTGGTGTGGCCCAGCCCGACGAAGATGCAGAAGAATTCGGCGCCGAACAGCAGCCCGGCCACCAGCCCCGGGCGCAGCGTGCCGTCGCGCTGCCACAGCGGCGTGCCGCGCCAGGACGCGAAGGCGAACACCAGCAGCGCCGCAATCGCCGAGCGCACGCCGGCCTGGAGCACGGCGCCCATCAGCGGCGCCGTCACCTTGATCACCACCTGTTGCAGGCCCCAGGCGGCGCACAGCAACACCATCAGGCCGATGGCCGTGCCGTCCAGCGGGCGCCGCAGGGCATGCGTGCTCATCGCGCCGGCTTACGGGCGCGACGCGTCGCGCGTCGAATGCCGCTCGATCAGCTCGATCTTGTAGCCGTCCGGGTCCTCGACGAAGGCGATCACCGTGGTGCCGCCCTTGACCGGACCGGCCTCGCGCGTGACCTTGCCGCCCGCCGCGCGAATGCGCTCGCAGGCCGCCGCCGCGTCTGGGGTTTCCAGCGCGATGTGGCCGTAGGCGGTGCCCAGGTCGTACTGGTCCACGCCGTAGTTGTAGGTCAACTCCAGCACGGCCGTCTCGCTCTCGGGGCCGTAGCCGACGAACGCCAGGCGGTACTTGTATTCGGGGTTGTCGCTCTCGCGCAGCAGCTGCATGCCGAGCACGCGCGTGTAGAAGTCGATGGAGCGCTGGTAGTCGCCAACGCGGAGCATGGTGTGGAGGAGTCGCATGGGGAGCCTTTTTCTGGAATTCGTAGGATTGCGAGGCCGTATTTTAGTCCGGATGGCGCGGCCTCGCCGGCGGCTCCCCGCCTCGCCGGGCGTCAGAACGTCGGCAGCAGCTCGGGCGGATGCGCGCGTAGCTGGGCGCGGGCGTCGCGGAACTCGGGAAAGATCGATTCCACGGTCTCCCAGAAACGCGGGCCGTGGTTCATTTCCTTGAGGTGCGCCAGTTCGTGCGCGGCCACGTAGTCGATCATCGACAGCGGGAAATGCATGAGCCGCCAGTTCAGGCGGATCTTGCCGTCGGCGGTGCAGCTGCCCCAGCGCGTGGCGGCCGAGGTCAGCGCGAAGCCGGTGTGGCGCACGCCGAGCTTGTCGGCGTAGATTTCCAGGCGCTCCACCAGCAGGCGGCGCGCCTGGTGCTGGAGCCAGCCCTGCACGCGGTCCTTGATCTGCTGCTCGTCGGCATGCGTGGGCAGGGCCAGGTGCAGCACGCGCGTGTCGGCGTTGAACAGCAGCGCGCCGGCCGGCGAATCGAGCTGGAGCGTGATCGGCTTGCCCAGGAACGGCAGGCTCGCGCCCTCGCGCCATTGCACCGTGGGCAGCACGCGGCGGGCCTCGCGGTGGCGCCACTCGCCCAGCTTGTTGAAGATCCAGCGCTGCTTTTCGAGGATGGCCGATTCGATATCGGTCAGCGTGACCCAGCGCGGCGCCGTGATCGACAGCCCGCGGTCATCCACGGTAAAGCCGATGGTGCGCCGCGACGAGCGCTTGAGCGAGTAATGGAGCATGCGCTCGCCCACGTGCAGCGTGCGGCCGTTGGGCGGGGCGGGCGGCCAGGTGTCGGCCGGGGGCGTGTCCAGCGAGGGCGCCAGCAAGGCGGCATCCGCCGGGATCGATGACGGGGCAGGGCTGGGCGCGGCCTCCGCGAGCGGCAGTTCGAGCTGCGCGCCGGGGTTGTCGGGAGTGGGACGCAGCAGCTTCATGCGGCGGCTTCGCTGGCGGTGCGGCGATAGCTCTCGGGATCGATCCGGCGCATCTCGGCCTCGATCCACGCTTCCACTTCCTGGTTCAGCACGTCGGCGGTCTTGTTGGCCGACGGGATCGGCATGCCGATCGAGATCGTGATCAGGCCGGGGTACTTCAGGAAGGAGTTACGCGGCCAGACGCGGCCGGAGTTGACCGCCATCGGGATCACCCAGGCGCCGGTCTCCACGGCCAGCCGGGCGCCGCCGCTCTTGTAGCGCGGGTTCTCCTGGCCGGCGCGCGTGCGCGTGCCTTCGGGGAACATGATGATCCAGGCGCCTTCGGAGAGCCGCTCGCGGCCCTGGCGCGCGGCCGAGGCGAACGCGCGCGTGCCTTCCTTGCGGTTGATGTGGACCATCTTGAGCATGCCCAGCGCCCAGCCGAAGAACGGCACGAACAGCAGCTCGCGCTTGAACACGAAGCACAGCGGCTTGGGCATCAGCGCCACGTAGGCCACGGTTTCCCAGGCGGACTGGTGCTTGGAGAGCAGCACCACGGGCTTGTCGAGCATGGCGTGCATGCGCTCCATGCCCTCGATGCGGTAGCGGATGCCGCAGATCAGGCGGGCGGCCCAGATCACCAGCAGCGGCCAGCCGCGCACGAAGCGGAAGCGCCGGTCGGCGTTCATGAACGGGAAGGCGATGAAGCAGGCGCACGCGTAGGGCGGCGTGAGCACGATCAGGTACAGCGCGAACAGCAGGGAACGGATAAAGGTCATCAGTGTGGCCGGAATTCAGGGGGCGCTGGGCGCGGGTGACGAAAACGCCTTATGGGCGCCGTCGCCGGCAATCAGCCAGCGGGCGAACGCAGCCAGGTCGTCGTGGATGCGCGTGCCGGCGGGCAGCGTGCCCTTGTCGCGCGTCTTGACGCCCTTGCCGGTCAGGACCAGATGGGGGATGCAGCCAACCGCCACGCCGGCTTCGAGGTCGCGCAGGGAGTCGCCCACCACGGGCACGCCGCGCAGCTCCAGGCCGAAGCGCTCGCCGATCTGCTCGAACAGGCCCGACTTGGGCTTGCGGCAGTCGCAGTTGTCGGCAGCCGTGTGCGGGCAGAAGAACACCGCCTCCACGCGCCCGCCCAGGTTGGCCAGCCCCTTGTACAGCTTCTCGTGCATGGCATTCAGCGCGCTCATCTCGAACAGGCCGCGCCCGATGCCGGACTGGTTGCTCGCGATCACCACGCGGTAGCCGGCCTGGTTCAGCGCGGCGATGGCCTCCAGGCTGCCCGCGATCGGCACCCATTCGTCGGGCGTCTTGATGAAGTGGTCGCTGTCGAGGTTGACCACGCCGTCGCGGTCGAGGATCACAAAGCGGGGCTGGGACTGTGGCATCGCAGGGCTCCGGTCAGGCGGCCAGCTTGGAGATGTCCGCCACGCGGTTGGCCAGCGTGTGCAGCGTGGCCAGCAGCGCAAGCCGGTTCGCGCGCAGGCGCGCGTCCTCGGCCATCACCATCACGTCGTTGAAGAAGCGGTCCACGGCGTCGCGGAGCTGGGCCAGGTCGCGCAGGGCGCCGGTGAAGTCGCCGCCGGCGAAGGCCGCTTCCACACCCGGACGCACGCGTTCGATGGCGGCGTGCAGCGCGCCCTCGGCGTCTTCCTGGAACAGCGCCGTGTCGACCGTGCCGATGGCTTCGTCGGTCTTGCGCAGGATGTTGGTGATGCGCTTGTTGGCGGCGGCCAGCGCCTCGGCCTCGGGCAGCGCGGCGAAGGTGCGCACGGCTTCCATGCGGCCCAGCACGTCATGCAGCTGCTGCGGGCGCAGGCTCACCACGGCTTCCACCTCGTTGGTGGTGTAGCCCTTGTCCTTGAGGTAGCCGCGCACGCGGTCGAACAGGAAATCGGTGATGGCCTCGCGCGCCGGCTTGACGGCGGCGATGCCCGCGAACGCCTGCTCGGTCAGCGCCAGCAGGGTGTCCAGCGGCACCGCCAGCGGGCGCTCGATCAGCATGCGCAGGATGCCCAGCGCGTGGCGGCGCAGCGCGAACGGGTCCTTCTCGCCGGTGGGCTGGAGGCCGATGCCCCAGATGCCGACCAGCGTCTCGAGCTTGTCGGCCAGCGCCACGGCGGTGCTGACGGCCCCCTCGGGCAGCGCGTCACCGGCAAAGCGCGGGCGATAGTGTTCCGAGCACGCCAGCGCCACCTCGTCGGCCTCGTCGTCATGACGCGCGTAGTAGGTGCCCATCGTGCCCTGGAGTTCGGGGAACTCGCCGACCATGTCGGTCAGCAGGTCCGCCTTGGCCAGTTCGGCGCCACGCATGGCGGCAGCCTTGTCCACGGCCACGCCGTGGGCGTTCATCGCGTCGGCAATATGGCCGGCGATCTGCTGCAGGCGCTGCACGCGGTCCAGCTGGCTGCCGATCTTGTTGTGGTAGACCACGTTGCCGAGCTGTGCCACGCGCGAGGCCAGCGTCTTCTTGCGATCCTGGTCGAAGAAGAACTTGGCGTCCGCCAGGCGCGGGCGCACCACGCGCTCGTTGCCGGTGATGATCGACTCGGGCGTCTCGGTGGCCAGGTTCGACACGATCAGGAAGCGGTTGCGCAGGTGGCCGGCGGCGTCGGTCAGCGCGAAATACTTCTGGTTGGTCTGCATGGTCAGGATCAGGCATTCCTGCGGCACGGCCAGGAAGGCTTCCTCGAAGTGGCAGGGATAGACCACCGGCCACTCGACCAGCGAGTTCACTTCGTCCAGCAGGGCGTCCGGCATGACCACCTGGTCGGCGCCGGCTGCCTTGAGCAGGGCGGTGCGGATGCGCTCGCGGCGGTCGGCATAGCTCGCCACCACGCGGCCCTTGTTCTCCAGCAGCGTGGCGTATTCCGCCGCGTGCGGGATCTCGATGCTGCCCGCCGACAGGAAGCGGTGGCCCTGCGTGACATTGCTGGCCGCCAGGCCGAGCACGGACACCGGCACGATCTCGGCGCCGAACAGCGCGATCAGGCTGTGCGCGGGGCGCACGAAGTGCACCGTGGTGCCGTCCGGGCGCTGGTAGCTCATCAGCTTCGGAATCGGCAGTTTGCCGAGCGCCTCGTCCAGCGCGGCCTGGAGGCCGTCGGCCAGCGTGGCCCCACGGGCGGTGTAGCGGTAGAACAGCGCCTCGGCCTTGCCGTCGGAGGCGCGTTCCAGCGTCTGCCAGTCGATCTCGGCCACGCCGACGGACTTGGCCAGCGCGGCCAGTTTCTTGCCGAGCGGGGCGGTGGGGGCGCCGTTGGCGTCCAGCGCCACGGAGACGGGCAGGACCTTCTCGCGCTGCTCGCGGTCGGGGGCGCCGCGGCGCACGCCGGTCACCAGTGCGGCCAGGCGGCGAGGCGTGGCGAACGGGGTCACGCTGGCGCCGGCCTCGAGCAGGTCGCGCGCGCGCAGGCCGTCAGTCAGGCCTTGCGCGAAGGCATCGCCCAGGCGGGCGAGCGCCTTGGGCGGCAGCTCTTCGGTGAACAGTTCGATCAGCAGCGAATCGGTCATGGGTTGCGACATGAATCGTATCCAACGGGTATGAAAGGCGCGCGCTGTCAGCAGCGCGGCGCGAGATTGGGTTCCACGCCAGACAGCAGCCACAGGCCGTTCTGCTGGCGGAATTGCAGCGTGGTGTAGGCGCACTGCGCCACCACGCCGGAGGCGCCACGGGCGCCGGCGGCCGGAAAGCGTGCGTCGATGCGCTGCTGGCGGCGGTCATAGCGGATTTCGTCGATCCGTCCGCCCACCCAGAAATCGATCTTCTGCGGCAACTGCGCCGCTGAATAATAGTTGCGGACGGTGCGGCGCGAGCGGCCGTTGCGCTCTTCCCACGTGGCCCACTGCAGCGGGTAGCGGATGGCGCTCTCGTAGGTGCGCAGCGGCACGCGGTGCCAGCCGAGGTCGCGCGAGCCGGACAGGTCGCACGAGAACGAGCGCACCAGTTGCGTCCACTGGTCGATGCTCGCCAGCGACGGCTTCCAGTGCCGGGCGATGGCCTGCTGGAGCGCCTGCGGGTCGGCCTCGCAGATATTGGTGAGGTCGGCCGGCAGGTATAGCGCCTGCGGCACCGGGGTGGCGGCTGCGCGGGCGGCTGCCTGCGCGGCGCCGGACGCCAGCAGCCCGCCCAGCGACACCAGCGCCGCCAGCCACTTCAGGATGCCCGGCGCGGCGGGCATGCGTGCGCCGCGCACGCGCGAGGTCATGCGCGGGCCCCGTTGCCGCACATCGGGAAGCCGAGCGCTTCGCGCGAGTCGTAGTAGGCCTGCGCCACCTGACGCGACAGATTGCGGATCCGGCCGATGTAGGCCGCGCGCTCGGTCACGGAAATCGCGCCCCGGGCGTCGAGCAGGTTGAAGGTGTGTGCTGCCTTGAGCACCTGTTCGTAGGCCGGCAGCGCCAGACGCACGCCGGAATCCTTCTTCTGGCCGTCTTCGGTGGTCTCGCCCGTATCACCCATCAGCCGGCGGGCCTCGCCCTCGTGCTCGGAGAAATGGCGGAACAGGATCTCGGTGTTGCTGTGCTCGAAGTTGTAGGTGGACTGCTCCACCTCGTTCTGGTGATAGACGTCGCCATAGGTCAGGCGGCGCGTCTCGCCGTTCTCGACCCACTCGGTCCAGACCAGGTCATAGACGTTCTCCACCTTCTGGAGGTACATCGCCAGCCGTTCGATGCCATAGGTGATCTCGCCGGTGATGGGCTTGCAGTCGATGCCGCCCACCTGCTGGAAGTAGGTGAACTGGGTCACTTCCATGCCGTTGAGCCAGACTTCCCAGCCCAGGCCCCAGGCGCCGAGCGTGGGGTTCTCCCAGTCGTCCTCGACGAAGCGGATGTCGTTCTGCTTGAGGTCCAGCCCCAGCGCCTCCAGCGAGCCCAGGTACAGGTCGAGGATGTTCTCGGGCGCGGGCTTCAGCACCACCTGGTACTGGTAGTAGTGCTGCAGGCGGTTCGGGTTCTCGCCATAGCGGCCATCCTTGGGGCGCCGCGACGGCTGCACGTAGGCCGCGCGCCAGGGCTCGGGGCCGATCGCGCGCAGGAACGTGTGCACATGCGACGTCCCGGCGCCGACCTCCAGATCGATCGGTTGCAGCAACGCGCAACCCTGCCGGTCCCAGTAGGCCTGCAGGGTAAGAATCATTTGTTGGAAGGTCAGCATAGGAAGACGAAAAAGAAAGCCGCCGGCAAGTGCACGAGCGGTCTCGTGCCAGGATTGCCAAACCCTGAATTCTATCGGGTTTTGGCCACAAGCCGACCGGAACAGGGGGCAATCCCGTACGTTGTGTCACGAAACGGGCCCCGGCGGCGGTGTCGGGCTTTCGCAACGGGTCGGGTAAATCCTGACACGCCATTCAGAACCCGCCGATAGGTGCCGATACTATTTTTGTATACAGTGGAACTACGCAGCCGCTTCAAAGCGCGCGGCTCCCGGGCAGCCTCCTCAGGGGGACAACCGCTCATAAAAGGTGTCCGGGCAACGATAACTTTTGGGGATTGGTCATGACGCTGCTTTCTCGCAAACCATATATTGTCGCCCTGGCCGTGATGGCCGCCGCAGCCGCGGTATCGGTAGCGACGTCGGTCCTGGGCTGATCCGCCCCGGGCCGTAAAGAAAACGGGCCCTTGGCCCGTTTTTTTCTTTGGCGATGGATTGGCGATGCGGCTCGCCGCTATGGGCGTGCCCGCCGCCGCGCGCCGAACGCCAGCGCGAGCACGGCCAGGCAGGCCGCCAGCGCCGGCACATTGCCCCAGCGCACGAAGGGGGTGAGCCCCTGCGTGCCCTGCACGGTGGCCGCCAGCGTGCCGAGCTGGAAGGTCGGCAGCCGCGCCTGTACCGAACCATCGGGCTTTACCACGGCCGTCATGCCGGTATTGGTCGCGCGCAGCATCGGGCGGCGCGTCTCCAGGGCGCGCATCCGCGAGATCTGGAGATGCTGGTCCAGCGCGATGGTGTCGCCGAACCATGCCAGATTCGTCACATTCGCCAGCATATTGGCCGGGGAAGGCTGCTGGCGCAGGGTGGCGGCGATTTCCTCGCCGAACAGATCCTCGTAGCAGATATTCGGCGCCACATGGATGCCGCGTACTGGCACCGCCGGCTGGTCCAGCCCGCCGCGCCGGAAGTCGCCGAGCGGCATCTTCATCATGTCCACGAACCAGTGGAACCCGAGCGGGATGAACTCGCCGAACGGCACCAGATGGTGCTTGTTATAGCGATAAAGCGTGGGCTGTTCGGGCCCGATGGCGAACACGCTGTTGGTGAAGTCGACCGGTGAATCGGCCCCGGCCGCGCCGAACAGCACCGTGGTGCCAGTGGACTCCATGTACCGGCGCACCGCTTGGGCGATATCCACCGGCAGTTCCTGGAGGATCACCGGAAACGCGGTCTCGGGCGTGACCACGAGGTCCGCCGGCTCTGCCGTGATCAGGTCGCGGTACAGCTCCAGCGAGCGCTGGATGCCCACCGGCTCGAACTTGATGTCCTGCGCGACGTTGCCCTGGAGCAGCCGCACCGAGATCGGCTGGCCAATGGGCGTGGTCCAGGCGATGGGGGCCAGCGCGAAACCCAGCGCGGGCAGGCCGATGGCGAGGGCCAGCGCCGTGCCAAGCCGGCCACGCGTGCCGGTGTCTGGCGTGGCGGAGCGGCGCAGGGCGGCGCGTACCGCCGTGACCAATAGCGCGGCCACGGCCGCAGCCAGCGCGGTAATGCCGTACACGCCGATCAGCGGGGCGAAGCCCGCGAGCGGCCCGTCGGTATGGGGGTAGCCGCTGCCCAGCCACGGGAAGCCCGTGAACACCACGCCGCGCAGCCACTCGCTCAGCGCCCAGGTGGCGCCGAACGCCAGCGCCGGCAGCACGCCGTGGCGCCCGCGCTGGGTCAGCCAGTGCCAGGCGCCGCCGGCCAGCGCGGGCCAGATCGACAGATAGCCGGCAAACAGCACCACGGCCAGCGCGGCCATCCAGGCCGGCATCTCGCCGTAGACATGCATGCTGATATAGAGCCACCAGATCCCGGACAGGAACCAGCCCAGCCCGAACGCGTAGCCCGTGGCGGCCGCCGCGCGCGGGCGCGGGGCATCGGCCAGCAGCGCGACCAGCCCGGCCATCGACAGGATCTGGAGCCACCACCAGTCATGGGGCGCGAACGCCTGCGTGTGGGCGATGCCGAGCGTTGCCGCCATCAGCAGCCGGAACACAGCGGTAGCGGACCCGGCGCGGCGGCCGGTTTGCCGGGCGCTCGCCGTGCTGGCGGCGCCGGCCTGGACTTCGCGCGTCATGCGTCGGCCACGGCCAGGTGGTCGGTCGCCTCGCGGCGCACCTGCAGCAGATGCACCTGCCGCGCGTCGGCGCGCAGCACTTCGAAGCGGAGTGGTGGCAAAGTGATGATTTCGCCACGATGGGGCACGTGCCCCAGATGATTGGTCAGCAAGCCACCCACGGTGTCCACGTCGTCATCGGGGAAGGCGGTGCCGAAGGCTTCGTTGAACTGCTCGATCTCGGTCAGCCCGTGCACGCGCCAGGCGCCGTCTGCGGTCGGCAGGATCTTGTCGTGGTCCTCGTCGAGGTCGAATTCGTCCTCGATGTCGCCCACGATCTGCTCCAGCACGTCCTCGATCGTCACCAGCCCCGCCACGCCGCCGTATTCGTCCACGACGATGGCGATGTGGTTGCGGTTGATCCGGAACTCGCGCAGCAGGATGTTGAGCCGCTTGGACTCGGGGATGAACACGGCCGGGCGCAGCGTTTCGCGCAGGTCGAACGTGTCGTCGGTGTAGTAGCGCAGCAGGTCCTTGGCCAGCAGGATGCCGATGATGTTGTCGCGGCTGCCTTCGTAGACCGGAAAGCGCGAGTGCGCCGTCTGCTGCATGAAGGGGATGAACGTCTCGGGCGCGTCGGCGATGTTGACGGCGTCCATCTGGGCGCGGGGCACCATGATGTCGCGGGCGGTCAACTCGGAGACCTGGAACACGCCCTCGATCATCGAGAGCGAATCGGCGTCGATCAGGTTACGCTCATGCGCTTCCTGGAGCACTTCCAGTAGTTCGGCGCGCGTGTCCGGCTCAGGGGAAATGAAATCGGAAAGTCGTTCGAGAAGGGACCGTGGGCGATCCGCCTGCTTGTGATTGGCAGGTTTCGAACTGGGATAGGGGTCGTTCATGTCGCGGCTTAGCGCGTGGTGGAGATCGTCTGAAGCATACACTAAAAGGATTCCCGCCCCGTGACAGGGGGTGCCGTGGCGCACAAAGGTGGCGCACACGGCACTTCAGGGGATACCCCGCTTCAGCGATCCTCGCGCACCGGCAGGTACGGATCGGCGTAGCCGAGCGCCTGGAGCGTCTCCGTCTCGATCGCCTCCATTTCCTCGGCCTCGCCGTCATCCTCGTGCTCGTAGCCCTGGGCGTGCAGCACGCCATGGACGATCAGGTGCGCGTAGTGGGCGTCGAGCGGCTTCTTCTGTTCTCTGGCTTCGGCTTCCACCACCGGGCAGCACAGCACGATATCGCCGGTTACCGGGTCGTCGGCGTGCTCCGCGTAGGCGAAGGTCAGCACATTGGTCGCGTAGTCCTTGCCGCGATAGGTGCCATTCAGCGTGCGGCCCTCTTCCTCGTCGACGAATCGGATGGTCAGGGCGGCATCGGCGAACAGCGCCGAGCGCACCCATTTGCCGATCTGCTTGGCGGACGGCATGCCGGCGCGCTTGCGCACGCCATCGCCGTACTGGATATCGAGCTCGACGTCCGGCGGCGTGGCCGGGGTGCCGGTGGTGGTCACAAGTGGCGTAGCCGTCACGGCGACCGATACGGCGTCGTGGTTGTCCGGGCGCACCAGCAGGCCGGCCTGCTGGCGGGTGTCGGTGTGTTCGGCCAGCAGGGCCACCACGCCGTCGGCGGCCTGGGACAGGTCCACGGTCAGGCTGCGCCCATCGGGCAGTTGCACGCGCAGCGCGTGCGCGGCGCTCTTGCGCGCGCGGCCGTCGGCATCGAACAGGATGAGGCTGGCGGCGGGAGACTTCTTGGTCAAGATCAGGCGTCCTTGTGCTGGGCGTGGAATTCGTCATAAGCGTCGACGATGCGCGCCACCAGCGGATGGCGCACCACGTCGGCGCTGGAAAAGCGCGTAAACGCGACGCCGCGCACATCGCGCAGCACGTGCTGGGCTTCCACCAGGCCGCTTTTCTGCCCGCGCGGCAGGTCGATCTGGGTGGTGTCGCCGGTAATCACGGCCTTGGCGCCGAAGCCGATCCGCGTCAGGAACATCTTCATCTGTTCCGGCGTGGTGTTCTGGGCTTCGTCGAGGATGATGAACGCGTGGTTCAGCGTGCGGCCACGCATGTAGGCCAGCGGCGCTACCTCGATCATCTGGCGCTCGAACATCTTCTGCGTGCGGTCGAACCCGAGCAGGTCGTACAGGGCGTCGTAGAGCGGGCGCAGGTAGGGGTCCACCTTCTGGGCGAGGTCGCCCGGCAGGAAGCCGAGCCGCTCGCCGGCCTCCACGGCGGGGCGGGTCAGCACGATGCGCTTGACGGCATCGCGCTCGAGCGCGTCCACGGCGCAGGCCACGGCGAGGTAGGTCTTGCCCGTGCCGGCCGGGCCGATGCCCAGGGTCAGGTCGTGCGCGAGGATATGGCGCAGGTACTCGCGCTGCGTGGCGGTGCGGCCCTGCAGGCCGGTGCGGCGCGTGTGCAGCACCGGGGAGTCGTCCAGCCCGCGCGGGTCTTCCTCGCCATTGGCGTAGCCGCTGGCCGTGGTCTCGGGCAGGTAGGCGCCGTGCGCGGAGATCTGGCGCGATTCCACCAGTCCGAGCTGGATGTCGTCGATCGACAGCGCCACGCGGGAGTCGTTATAGAAGCGCTCCAGCGCCAGCGCGGCGTCCTGGGCGCGCGCGCCGCGCACCGTCATGCGATGGCCGCGGCGCTGGATCGTCACGTCGAGCGCCTGCTCGATCTGGCGCAGGTTCTCGTCGAGCGGCCCGCACAGGTTCTGGAGCCGCGCGTTGTCGTCCTTGGGTGCAACGAATTCCGCCGTCTGGATTTTCATGGAGGTCCTTACTGGCGCACCACGATCTCGCCGCGCAGCGAGTGCGGGAACGCCTGCGTGATGCTGACATCGACCATCTGGCCGATCATCTGGTCGCGCCGCGCCTGCGGTACGCCGGGCAGCGCGAAGTTGACCACGCGGTTGTTCTCGGTGCGGCCGTGCAGCTCGGTGGGGTCCTTGCGGGCCGGTCCTTCCACGAGGATGCGCTGCACCGTGCCGACCATGCCCTGGCTGATGCGCTGCACGTTTTCCTCGATGGCGGCCTGCAGCCGCTGGAGGCGGCGCAGCTTCACGTCATGCGGGGTGTCGTCGTGCAGGTTGGCCGCCGGCGTGCCGGGGCGCGGGCTGAAGATGAACGAGAACGAGGTGTCGTAGCCGACTTCCTCGATCATCGACATCAGCTTCTCGAAGTCGGCATCGGTCTCGCCGGGGAAGCCGACGATGAAGTCGGACGACATCGACATGGTCGGCCGGATCGCCCGCAAGCGGCGAATAATGCTCTTGTACTCGAGCGCGCTGTAGCCGCGCTTCATCGCCATCAGGATGCGGTCCGAGGCATGCTGCACGGGCAGGTGGAGGTGGTTCACCAGCTTGTCGCAGCGCGCGTACAGCTCCACCAGCCGCGAGGTGAATTCCTTCGGATGGCTGGTGGTGTAGCGGATGCGCTCGATGCCGGGGATCTCGGCCACGTATTCGATCAGCAGGGCGAAATCGGCGATTTCCGTCGTGCCGCCCATGGCGCCGCGATAGGCGTTGACGTTCTGGCCGAGCAGCGTGACTTCGCGCACGCCCTGGTCGGCCAGGCCGGCCACTTCGGCCAGCACGTCCTCGAACGGGCGGGAGACTTCCTCACCGCGCGTGTAGGGCACCACGCAGTAGCTGCAGTACTTCGAGCAGCCTTCCATGATCGAGACGAACGCGCTCGGGCCGTCCACCTTGGCGGGCGGCAGGTGGTCGAACTTCTCGATCTCGGGGAAGGAAATATCGACCTGGGACTGGCCGGTGCGGCGGCGGCGATCGATCAGGTCCGGCAGGCGGTGCAGCGTCTGCGGGCCGAACACCACGTCCACGTAGGGCGCGCGGGAGACGATGGTGGCGCCTTCCTGGCTGGCCACGCAGCCGCCTACGCCGATCACGAGGTCCGGCTTGGCGGCCTTGAGCGCCTTCATGCGGCCCAGCTCGGAGAACACCTTCTCCTGGGCCTTCTCGCGCACGGAGCATGTGTTGAAGAGGATGACGTCGGCGTCTTCGACGTTGTCGCAGGGCTCCATGCCCTGCGTGGCGTTGAGTACGTCCACCATCTTGTCCGAGTCATACTCGTTCATCTGGCAGCCGTACGTCTTCACAAATACTTTTTTCATGGTGCCGGTCTCAGTGGTTTACCTGGGGGCATCAGGGTTTGCTTCTGCTTCTGGGGACAACGCGGCCGGGGGCGGCCGCCTGCTACGTTTTACGGTCGTTTCTCAGCTTAATGCGAGGCCTTCCATTCCTTGACCTCGGCATCGGTCAGCACCCAGGCGGTCTGGAGCTGGCCGTAAAGGTCCAGCTTGTAGCGCACCGGGAGCTTCTTGCCGGCGATAACCACCGGGTTCAGCAGCTGTGTTTCCGTGCTGAAGACCCGCAGGCCGGGCGCCGTGGCCACCGTCTTGCTGTCGAGCTTGGCGGTCAGCGGCGTGGAGGCCGTGGGCATCGCCATCACCATCCGCGCCATCGGCGCATCGGCCGGAATCACGCGGACCGGAGTGCCGGCCACGGGCACGTCCTGGGCCAGTGCGGCCGCGCCGGGCAAGGCCAGGGCGGCGGCAACCACCGCCGGGAACACGGACTGACGCGTCAGGGAGAACCGCAAGGACATGATGACTCCGGCTTCGGGTGGACTGGTGAGGGAATGGCGCCGCCGCGCGGCATGCGCACGGGCCGGGCAACCCGGCATTCTACCCGCTTCGCCCGCCTTGCACCCCCTTTGGGAGGGTATCGGGCGCCCGGTGTGGCGAGATCCGGACACCCCGGCTGCCCCGGAGCCGTGGGTCGTTGGGGTGGATCTGGCATCACCCCGTCGCCGGCGGGGTATGGGGGAGCGTATGGGGAGGGCGCCGGGCTGGTACACTACGGCCCTTCTCCCACCGGAGGCGGGGGCAATCGGCCCGTCCCACCGGGACCTGACCCCCTTCGGGGTGCTTCAGGTTCGGTTCCCTACCCATGCCGCCCTGCGATTGGCGCAATCCCTTGCGTGACGGGCGGCTGAAGCGTCATTTCATGTCTTTTTCCGATCTAGGCTTGTCCGACAAGCTGGTGCGTGCCGTGGCCGAACAGGGCTACACCACGCCGACCCCGATTCAGGCGCAGGCCATTCCTGCCATTCTCAAAGGTGGCGACCTGCTCGCCGGCGCCCAGACCGGCACCGGCAAGACCGCGGGCTTCACGCTGCCGATGCTGCAGCTGCTGGGCGAATCCGCCGCCCGCAATCCGGCCCCGCGCGGCGCCCGCATGCCAGTGCGCGCACTGGTGCTGACCCCCACGCGTGAGCTTGCCGCCCAGGTGGAGGAGAGCGTCCGCAACTATGGCAAATACCTGAAGCTGCGCTCGATGGTGATGTTCGGCGGCGTGGGCATCAACCCGCAGATCGAGGCCCTCAAGCGCGGCGTCGATATCGTCGTGGCCACGCCGGGCCGGCTGCTTGACCACGTGTCGCAGCGCACCATCGACCTCTCCCAGGTGGAACTGCTGGTGCTGGACGAAGCCGACCGCATGCTCGACATGGGCTTCATCCACGATATTCGCAAGATCCTGAATATCCTGCCGGCCAAGCGCCAGAACCTGCTGTTCTCGGCCACGTTCTCGGACGATATCCGCGCGCTGGCTGACCGGCTGCTGAACAACCCGGCCTCGATCGAGGTGGCCCGCCGCAACACCACGGCGGAAACCGTGGCGCAGCGCGCCTACCCAGTGGACCGCGAACGCAAGCGCGAACTGCTGGCCCATCTGGTGCGCGAGCACGACTGGCACCAGGTGCTGGTCTTCACGCGCACCAAGCACGGCGCCAACCGGCTGGCCGAGCAGTTGACCAAGGACGGCCTGTCCGCGCTGGCGATCCACGGCAACAAGAGCCAGTCGGCGCGTACGCGCGCGCTGTCCGAGTTCAAGGCCGGCACGCTGCGGCTGCTGGTGGCCACCGATATCGCCGCGCGCGGCATCGACATTGACCAGCTGCCCCACGTGGTCAACTTCGACCTGCCGAACGTGCCCGAGGACTATGTGCACCGTATCGGCCGTACGGGCCGCGCCGGCGCCGAGGGCGAGGCGATCTCGCTGGTCTGCGTGGACGAACACGGCCTGCTGCGCGATATCGAGCGACTGATCAAGCGCCAGATCGAACAGACCATCCTGCCGGGCTTCGAAGTGGACCCGAGCATCGTGGCCGAGCCGATCCAGAAGGGCCGCCAGCAACGTGGTGGCGGCGGTGGTGGCCAGGGCGCAGGCCGTGGCCAGCGCCCGCCGGCCCAGGCCAAGCCCCGGGGCGAGGGCGGCGAACGCCGTCAGGAACGCGCCCCGAAGCCTGCCGCGCC
>NZ_CAJPVH010000021.1 GCF_905397395.1 Cupriavidus campinensis | reverse complement strand
CGGGCGCCAGTGGGCGCGGCTGGCCGTGACGGCGCTGGGCGTGGTGGTCGGCTTTCCGCTGTTTTCGTCACTCGCCATGCGCGAGGTGCCGGCCGGCCATGGCGCCATCGTGATCGGCCTGCTGCCGCTGGCCACCGCCGTGTTCGCGGCGTGGTTCGGCAGCGAGCGCCCTTCGCCAGCGTTCTGGCTCTCGGCCTTGGCCGGCAGCGCGCTGGTGATCGCCTTCGCCCTGTGGCAGGGGGCTGGCGGCCTGCAACATGCCGACTGGTACCTGTTCGCCGCCGTGCTGCTCGGTGCGCTGGGCTATGCCGAGGGCGGCAAGCTGTCGCGCGAGCTGGGCGGGCTGGAAACCATCAGCTGGGCGCTGGTCGTGTCCCTGCCGGTGCTGGTGCCCGTGGTGGCGTGGCTGGCCGTGGCGCAGGCGCCCGCGATTGGCGCGGCATCGCCCCGGGCGTGGCTCGGCATGGCCTATGTGTCGGTCTTTTCGATGTTCATCGGCTTCCTGTTCTGGTACGCCGGACTCGCAAAAGGCGGCGTGGCTCGCGTAGGCCAGATACAATTGCTCCAGCCGTTCCTCACGCTGGCGGGCGGCGCCGTGATTCTGGCCGAGCCCCTGGACGCCCCCACCCTCGCCTTTGCCGTGGCGGTGATTGCCGTGGTGGCCCTTGGCCGCCGCGCCGCCGTGCGCAACACCGCACCCGCCACGCCACCGGCCGCCACCGCGGCTGAAGGGGCGCCCCCCATATTTCCAGGACGACTTCACTAACAGGAGCCATGCATGTCCGTATATGACACCCTCGCCCGCCTTGGCGTGGAACTGCCCCCCGTGAGCGCCCCCGCCGCCGCCTATGTGATGGCCGCCACCACCGGCAACACCGTCTTCCTCTCGGGTCATATCGCCCGCAAGGACGGCAAGGTCTGGGCCGGCAAGCTCGGCAAGGACGTCGACACCGAGACCGGCAAGGCCGCCGCGCGCGCCATCGCCGTCGACCTGCTGGCCACGCTCCACGCCCATATCGGCGACCTGAACCGGGTCCAGCGCATCGTCAAGGTGATGAGCCTGGTCAACTCCACGCTGGAATTCACCGAGCAGCACCTGGTGACCAACGGCGCATCCGAGTTCCTGGTCGAGGTCTTCGGCGACAAGGGCCGCCATGCGCGCAGCGCGTTCGGCGTGGCCCAGGTGCCGATGGGCGCCTGCGTCGAGATCGAAATGATCGTCGAAATCGCATAATTCGTATTTTTTCCACCACGCAGTCCAAGATTCACCCCACCAGAGACAGATCATGAAATGGGCCATCTCCCGCCGGGCACAGCAACTGACCAGCTCGGCCATCCGCGAAATCCTGAAGGTCACCGAGCGTCCGGAAGTCATTTCCTTCGCCGGCGGCCTGCCGTCCCCGGCGTCGTTCCCGGTAGCGGCCATGGAAGCGGCGGTGGCCCGCGTATTCGCCGATAACCCGCAGGGCGCGCTGCAATATGCCGCCACCGAGGGGTACCTGCCGCTGCGCGAATTCGTGGCCAAGCGCTACAACGTGGAGGTGGAGCGCGTGCTGATCACCACCGGCAGCCAGCAGGCGCTGGACCTGATCGCCAAGGTGATGATCGACCCGGGCAGCCCGGTGCTGGTGGAAACGCCGAGCTACCTCGGCGCACTGCAGGCGTTCTCGCTGTTCGAACCCGAGTTCGTCTCGGTGCCGACCGACGAGCGCGGGCTGGTGCCCGAGGCGCTGACGCCGGAGCTGACCGCCGGCGCCCGCTTTCTCTACGCCCTGCCGAACTTCCAGAACCCCACCGGCCGCCGCCTGCCGCTGGAGCGCCGCCAGGCACTGGTCAAGCGCGCGCAGGAACTGAACCTGCTGCTGGTGGAAGACGACCCCTACGGCGAACTGAGCTACACCGGCGACATCCTGCCGACGCTGCTCTCGATGAACCCGGACGGCGTGATCTACATGGGTTCGTTCTCGAAGGTGCTGGCCCCGGGCCTGCGCCTGGGCTTCGTGATCGCCCCGCCCGAACTGCACTTCAAGCTGTGCCAGGCCAAGCAGGCGTCTGATCTGCACACGCCGAGCTTCACCCAGCGCATGGCCTACGAGTCCGTGCGCGACGGCCTGCTCGAACGCCATATCCCGACCATCCGCGCGCTCTACGGCAAGCAATGCGAAGTGATGCTAGATGCACTCAAGCGTCACATGCCCGCCGGCGTGACGTGGAACCAGCCCGAAGGCGGCATGTTTATCTGGGTGGAACTGCCCGAGGGGCTGGACAGCATGAAGATCCTCGAGGAAGCCGTGCGCCGCAACGTGGCCTACGTGCCGGGCGCGCCGTTCTACGCGGGCAATCCGCGCATGAACACGCTGCGCCTGGCCTTCGTGACGGTGCCGCCGGAGCGGATCGAGCAAGGCGTGACGATCCTCGGCGAGCTGTTCCGCGAAGCCATCGCCAAGGCCGCGCCGCAGCCGCGCGCTGCCTGAGGCCACCCCGGGACCCCTGAAGGAGAGCCGATCGCCATGGAAGTGGAGGAGCCGCAAGGCCTGTTGCGCATCTGGGGCCGCCTGTCGTCGATCAATGTGCAGAAAGTGGTCTGGTGCGCGCGCGAGCTGCACCTGGACCACGAGCGCATCGACATCGGCAATCAGCAGGGCGAGCTGGACACCGAGGCCTACATTCGCCTGAATCCGAATCGCCTGATTCCGGTGATCGAGGATTTCCGCGATACGGATGTGGCCGGCGAGCCCTTCGTGCTGTGGGAGTCGAACGCCATCGTGCGCTACCTCTGCGCGCGCTATGGCGAGGGCACGCTGTGGCCGTCCGACGTCAAGGAGCGCGCCTCCGCGGACCGCTGGATGGACTGGCAGACCACGGCGTTCAGCCCGGCCATGGTCTCGGCCTTCCTGCAGATGGTGCGCGTGCCGGCCGAGAAGCGCGACGAAGCGATGATCGCCAAATCATGCGAACGGACCGAGCCGCTGGCCGCGATGCTGGACAAGGCGCTCGCCAGCCGGGAGTTCATCGGCGGCGACCGCTTCACCATGGCCGACATCGCGCTCGCCTGCGCGGCGCACCGCTGGATGGGCACCCCCGTGCCCCACGCGCCGCGGCCCAATCTCCAACGCTGGCTGGACGACATGCGCGCCCGGCCGGCGGCCACCGGCATCCTCATCCTGCCGCTGCGCTGAATCGCCCCCCCCGTGCTTCCCTCTCCCTGAGGGGAGCACACCCGCCCCCAAATTCGAACACCCGTTTCAGGAGTACCCTCGCGCGAGTGTTGTGAGGTGCGCCCGTCCCTCCGAACAAACCCTGATCCCTGAATCCGATTCATCATCCCGATGACCGGATTTAAGCAATTGCCGGGAACTCGCGTCCTTACAATCCCCTTTCTGTGCGCAGTGGTGCGCTTGCCGCCGCGCGCCCAGTGCCATGCAGTGCGGCAGTCCAGGCCCGTCAGAGGCACGGCTGCCTTCCAAACCCAGAGGAGGATTCAATCGTGTGGAGTCAAATTTACGACCCGCTCGGCAATATGGCGTTGTCCACGCTTGCCGCGGGCGTTCCGGTGGCCGTGCTGCTCGCAGCGCTGGCGTTCTTTCACATGCAGGCGCACCTGGCGGCCGGGCTGGCGCTGGTGGTCGGCATCGTGGTGGCGTCGTTCGTGTTCGGCATGCCCGCAGCCATGGCCGGCAAGGCGGCCGGGCTGGGCATCGTCTCCGGGCTGTTCCCAATCGGGTGGATCGTCCTCAACATCATCTTCCTGCACCGCCTGACCACGCTTAACGGGTCATTCAAGGTGTTGCAGAACTCGATCTCCGGCGTGACCGAGGATCGCCGCCTGCAACTGCTGCTGGTGGCCTTCAGCTTCGGCGCGTTCTTCGAGGGCGCGGCCGGCTTCGGCACGCCGGTGGCCGTGACCGGCGCCATCCTGATCGGGCTGGGCTTCTCGCCGCTGGCCGCCTCGGGCCTGGCGCTGATCGCCAATACCGCTCCGGTGGCGTTTGGCGCACTCGGCGCGCCGATCATCGGCCTCTCGTCGGTGACCGGCATCGAACAGACCGTGCTCTCCGCGATGATTGGCCGCCAGCTGCCGTTCTTCTCGGTGCTGGTGCCGTTCTGGCTGATCTGGGCGTTCGCGGGCTTCCGCGGCATGCTCGCCATCTGGCCGGCCATTCTGGTGGCGGGCGTCAGCTTCGCCGTGCCGCAGTTCCTGGTCTCGAACTATCACGGCCCGTGGCTGGTGGACGTGATCTCGGCGCTGATCTCGATGGGCGCCCTGACCGCCTTCCTGAAGATCTGGCATCCGAAGGAGATCTGGACCTCCACGCGCATCCTCGGCCGCCACGACGACTCCAAGATCGATCACCCCGAAGCCCTGGAAGCCGAAGCCGCTGCCAACGCGGCGTCCGTCGGTATTTCGGTGGTCAAGGCGTGGATGCCGTGGGTCATCCTGACCGTGTTCGTGTTCGTCTGGGGCATCCCCGAGTTCAAGAAGCTCGTGGACGGCATCTGGCAGTACAAATTCCCGGTCCCGGGCCTGGACAAGGCGATCATCAAGGGCCCGCCGGTGGTGCCGAAGGAAATCGTCGAAGGGGCGGTGTTCAACTTCAACGTGCTGTCGATGGCCGGCACCGGCATCCTGGTGTCGGCGCTGGTCGGCGGCCTGCTGATGGGCTACTCGGTGCCGCGCCTGCTCAAGGAGTACTGGGAGACCATCAAGCTCGTGCGCTACTCGCTGCTGACGATCTGCGCCATGTTCGGCATCGGCTACCTGACCCGCTACTCGGGTCTGGACGCCACGCTGGGCCTGGCCTTCGCGCAGACCGGCGTGTTCTACCCGCTGTTCGGCACGATGCTGGGCTGGCTGGGCGTGGCGCTGACCGGCTCCGACACGGCCTCCAACGTGCTGTTTGGCGGCCTGCAGAAGACCACGGCAGAGCAACTGGGCCTGTCGCCGGTGCTGATGGCGGCCGCCAACAGCTCGGGCGGCGTGATGGGCAAGATGATCGACGCCCAGTCGATCGTGGTGGCCTCCACCGCCACCAAGTGGTACGGCCACGAGGGCGAGATCCTGCGCTACGTGTTCTTCCACTCGGTCGTGCTGGCCATCCTTGTCGGCCTGTTCGTGACCTTGCAGGCGTACGTGCCGCCGTTCACGCATATGGTGATTCACTTACCGTGACGGTTTGACGCTGGTTAGCCAGACAAGCCCCGCCTCATGGCGGGGCTTTTTGTTGGGCGTATCATCACCGGTTCACTCCAACAGACGAGATGAGGGAGCGCCGCATGCCGATTCGCCGCCTGGAAAGATTGATCGATCCGTTCCGCAACATGCCGGATACGCAGCCACCGGCCAGCATCTGGCGGTTCTATGCGTACTTCCTGCGCGAGGTGCGCGGGGTGCTGTTCGCGCTGCTGGTGGTTGGCCTGATCGCCGCGCTGATCGAGGTGTCGCTGTTCAGCTTCCTCGGCCGGATCGTGGATCTCGCCAAGGGCGCGCCGGACGGGCAGTTCTTCGCGCGCCATCAAAACGAGCTGCTGTGGATGGCTGCCGTGGCGCTGCTGCTGCGCCCGCTGTTCTTCGGCCTGCACGATGTGCTGCTGCATCAGGTCATCAACCCCAACCTGGCCAACCTGATCCGCTGGCAGAACCACCGCTACCTGCTCCAGCAGAGCCTGTCGTTCTTCCAGAACGACTTTGCGGGGCGCATTGCCCAGCGCATCATGCAGACCGGCTTCTCGCTGCGCGACTCGGCCGTGCATGCGCTCGACGCACTCTGGCACGTAATCATCTACGCCATCAGCGCGCTGATCCTGTTCGCCGAGGCGGACTGGCGGCTGATGATCCCGCTGATCCTGTGGATTGCCGGCTACATCGCCGCACTGGCCTTCTTCACACCACGCGTGAAGGCGCGCTCCGTGGTGGCCACGGAGGCGCGCTCGCGGCTGATGGGCCGCATCGTGGACGGCTACACCAACATCACCACGCTGAAGCTGTTCGCCCACACGCGCCACGAGGAGCACTACGCGCGCGACGCCATGGCCAGCCATACCGACAAGATGCGCATGGCCGGGCGGATGGTCAGCGCCATGGACGTGACCATCACGGCGATGAACGGCGCGCTGATCGCCGGCACGACCGGGCTGGCGCTGTGGCTGTGGAACCAGGGGCTGGTCTCCACGGGCGCCATCGCGCTGACGACCGGGCTGGTCATCCGCATCAACAATATGTCCGGCTGGATCATGTGGGTGGTCAATGGCATCTTCGAGAACGTGGGGCAGGTGCAGGACGGCATGAAGACGATTGCCGTGCCGCGCAACGTGGTGGACCGGCCGGACGCCCAGGCGCTGCGCATCGCCCGGGGCGAGGTGCAGTTCGAGGACGTGGGCTTCCACTACGGCAAGGGTGCCGGGGTGATCGAACATGTGAACCTGACCGTGCAGCCGGGCGAGAAAATCGGGCTCGTGGGGCCGTCCGGGGCCGGCAAGTCCACGCTGGTCAACCTGCTGCTGCGGCTCTACGACGTGGAGACCGGCCGCATCCTGGTCGATGGCCACGACGTGGCCGGGGTGACGCAGGAGAGCCTGCGCGCCCAGATCGGCATGGTCACGCAGGATACGTCGCTGCTGCACCGTTCGATCCGCGAGAACCTGCTCTATGGCAAGCCGGACAGCACCGATGCCGACCTGCGCGAGGCGCTGCGGCGCGCCCGCGCGGACGACTTCATCGACGAACTGGTCGATGGGAACGGCCACCGGGGGCTCGACGCGCTGGTGGGGGAACGCGGCGTGAAGCTGTCCGGCGGGCAGCGGCAGCGCATCGCCATCGCCCGGGTGCTGTTGAAGGATGCGCCAATCCTGATTCTCGACGAGGCCACCTCGGCGCTCGACTCCGAAGTGGAGGCGGCGATCCAGGAGAGCCTGGAGGCGCTGATGGAGGGCAAGACCGTGATCGCCATCGCCCACCGGCTCTCCACCATCGCGCGGATGGACCGGCTGGTGGTGCTCGACGACGGTCATATCGTCGAGACCGGCACCCACGCCGAGCTGCTCGCGCGCGGTGGGCTCTATGCCCGGCTGTGGGCGCACCAGACCGGCGGCTTCGTCGGCGTGGACTGATCAGACCGGGGTCAGCGCGGCGGTCAAACCAGCCCGAGCAGCCCCGCGCCGGCGCCCAGCGCCACCAGCATCAGCGGATGGACCCGCGTCTTCAGCATCAGGGCGATGGTCAGCAGCGTCACTGCCACGGCAGTCCAGCTGTGGTCTACGCTGCTGGCCAGCACCCAGCCCGTGGACATCAGCAGGCCGATGGTCAGCGCGGACAGGCCGCGCTTGATCAGCCCCGGCCAGCGCGCGTGCGGCGAGCGGCCGGCGAAGTATTCGAAACCGAGCGCGATCAGGCTCGACGGCCCGCACATGCCGACCATCGCCGCAAACGTGCCGCCCGCCCCTGCCACCTGCCAGCCGAACAGCGCCACGAACAGGATGTTCGGCCCCGGCGACGCCTGCGAGATGGCGTAGAGCGCCGCGAACTGGGCATCGGTCATCCAGCCATTGGCTTCCACGAGGTAGCGGTGCATGTCCGGGATGACGGTGCCGCCACCGCCCACGGCCAGCAGCGACAGCATGCCGAAATGCCCCAGCAGGCTGCGCAGGATCTCCGGGGAACTCATGCCCGCTCCCGGCGCTTGTCAGCGCGATGCTCGAGCACCAGCGCCACCGGCACCAGCACCGCCATCACCGGCAGCAGCGGCCAGCGCAGCAGGCCGATGGCGACGAACCCCGCCACGCCCACCACCACCGCGCGCACCGTGCGCGGCTGGCTTTCCGCCAGCTTGACGCCGGTGGACAGCACCAGCCCGGCCGAGACCGCCGTCATGCCGGCCAGCATCTGGCGCACGGCGGTGACGTCCTGGTAGCGCAGGTACAGCCCCATGGCGCACAGCACCACCACCATCGGCACCAGCACCAGCCCGCAGAAGGCCGCCACGGCGCCACGCAGGCCGGCGAAGCGCAGGCCCAGCATCAGGGCCAGATTGATGACGTTGGGGCCGGGCAACACCTGCCCGAGGCTGAGGATCTCGACGAAATCCCGGTCGTTGAGCCAGCGGTTGCGCTCCACCACGGCACGCCGCACGAACGGCAGCACCCCGCCGAAGCCGGAAAGCCCCATGCGGGCGAATTCGAAGAACAGGGTGCGGGCGTTGGGGGGCGGAGCCAGGGCAGGCTCGGCGACGTCGGGCAGCGGGGCGGCGGACATGATAGGCGGCGATAAATGCCCGCGCGGAGGGGGGTGCGGGCTGCCGACATACTACGGCAATCGTGACGGCCCGCGTGGCACGCGGTCATCACGGATGCGCAAGAGGGGGTCAGGAACGGTGATGTGGGGTTGCTCCGCTCCCCATCGGAGCGCGGAGCAACCCGGCAGCCTTAGCTGCCGCCGTCCACCGTCACCGGCTCGATCTTCACTTCCTTGAGCCTCGGCTCGACCGCCTTGCCCTTGCGGGCGCGCTTGCCCACGTACGGCAGCAGCGTCTTGCCGGCCAGCTTCTGCGGCGGCACCTTGCCACCCCGGACGCCGGTGCCGGAGATCAGCAGCCCCGGCGCGCCCACCGTCACGGCGTGCGTCAGCGGCTCCTTCGGCTCCAGTTCCATCAGGATCACGCCCCGGCCGCCGGCCGACAGCACCTTCACCTCGTCCAGCCCCACCAGCAGCAGCCGGCCATTGCCCGAGAAGCAGGCCACATGCGTGGCTTCGTCGGCAATCGGCGCCGGCGGCAGCAGCGTGTCGCCCTCGTCCAGCGTGATAAAGGACTTGCCGCCCTTCTGCCGGCTGATCATGTCGCCAACCTTGGTCACGAAGCCGTTACCGCCAGCCGTGGCCACCAGCACGCGCTGCTCGGCGCCGCCCGCGAAGGTGTGGGCGATCTGCGAGCCCGGCGCGAGGTCGATCAGCGTGGTCACCGGCACGCCATCACCGCGGCCGCCGGGCAGCCCGGCCACCGCCACCGAATAGACCCGGCCGTTGCTGCCGAAGGCCAGCAGCGTGTCCACGGTGCGGCACTCGAAGGTGTCGTACAGGCTGTCGCCGGCCTTGAAGGTGAACTGCTGCGTCTCGTGGCCATGGCCCTGGCGCGTGCGCACCCAGCCCTTGCCCGAGACGATCACCGTCACCGGCTCGTCCACCACGCGCACCTCGGCGGCGGCGCGGCGCTCTTCCTGGATCAGCGTGCGGCGCGGGTCCTTGTCCTCGGGGCTGTACTGCTTGGCGTCCTGCTCGATTTCCTTGATGATGCGCCGGCGCATCATGGTCTCGGACTTCAGCAGCACGTCCAGCTCGGCCTGCTCGTCGCGCAGCTTGGCCAGTTCCTGCTCGATGCGGATGGCCTCCAGCCGTGCCAGCTGGCGCAGCCGGATTTCGAGGATGTCCTCGGCCTGCCGGTCCGACAGCTGGAACGCCTCGATCAGCGCCGGCTTGGGCTCGTCGCTCTCGCGGATGATGCGGATCACCTCGTCGATCTTCAGCAGCACCAGCATCCGGCCTTCCAGGATGTGGATGCGATCCTCGACCTTGTTCAGCTGGAAGCGCGTGCGCCGCGTCACGGTCTCGAAGCGGAACCCGATCCACTCGCGCAGGATCTCCTGCAGCCCCTTCTGGCGCGGCCGGCCATCGGTGCCGATCATCACCAGGTTGATCGGCGCGCCGGACTCCAGGCTGGTATGCGCCAGCAGGGTCTGGATGAACTCCTGCTGGTCCACGTTCTTGCTCTTGGGCTCGAACACCAGCCGCACCGGCGCATCCTTGCCGGATTCGTCGCGCACCGCGTCCAGCACGGCCAGCAGCGAGGTCTTCAGCTGCACCTGCTCCGGCGTCAGCGCCTTCTTGCCGGTGCGGATCTTCGGATTGGTGATTTCCTCGATTTCCTCGAGCACCTTCTGCGCCGACGTAGCCGGCGGCAGCTCGTGCACCACCATCTGCCACTGGCCGCGCGCCATTTCCTCGATCTTCCAGCGCGCGCGCACCTTCAGGCTGCCCCGGCCGCCCTCGTAGATCTGGGCGATATCGGCCGCCGGCGAGATGATCTGCCCCCCGCCCGGGTAGTCCGGGCCGGGCATCAGCGCCAGCAGCTCGGCCAGCGAGATGGCCGGGTTGCGGATCATCGCCACCGTGGCCCCGGCCACTTCGCGCAGGTTGTGCGGCGGGATTTCCGTCGCCATGCCCACCGCGATGCCGGAGGCGCCGTTCAGCAGCACGAACGGCAGCCGCGCCGGCAGCAGCCTCGGCTCTTCCTCCGAGCCGTCGTAGTTGGGCAGGAAGTCCACCGTGCCGAGGTCGATCTCGTCCAGCAGCAGCCGCGAGATCGGCGTCAGGCGCGCTTCGGTGTAGCGCATGGCCGCCGCGCCGTCGCCGTCGCGGGAGCCGAAGTTGCCCTGGCCGTCGATCAGCGGGTAGCGCAGCGAGAAATCCTGCGCCAGGCGCACGAGTGCGTCGTAGGCCGACTGGTCGCCGTGGGGGTGGAATTTACCGAGCACCTCGCCCACCACGCGCGCGGACTTGACCGGCTTGGCGTCGGCGCGCAGCCCCATGGCCGCCATCGCATAGAGGATGCGGCGCTGCACGGGCTTCTGGCCATCGGCCACCTCGGGCAGCGCGCGGCCCTTGACCACGCTCACCGCGTAGTCGAGGTAGGCCCGCTCCGCGTAGCGCGCCAGGGTCAGCGAATCGGCTGGCTCTTCGGATTGAAACGAAATGTCTGGTTGATCCATGGTTGGCAAGAATGCGGCACGCGGGCGCCGGACGGCGCCTCGCAAACCCTGTGGGTCGGCTTGTCAGCGTGGGATTCTAACGAAACTCGGGCGCCCCGCAGGAAAGTGAGGCCCGATCGATGCGACAGCGGGTGTCACAAGGGGGTCATTCCGGCATGTTGCGCCGGCCGCCGATCACCATTTTCACGCGGCCGGCGTGGCTGCCGGTGCGCACCACGGCCACCCCGGACGGCTGGTAGATCCGGTAGAACTCCATGACCGTGCTCACGTACTGGCGGGTTTCGGGGAAAGGCGGGATCTGGTTGTTGTAGCGCGCCACGGCGCCCTCGCCGGCGTTGTAGGCGGCGAGTACCAGTTCGAGATTGTTGGGAAATTGCCCCTGCAGCCAGCTCAGGTAACGCACGCCGGCCGAGATGTTCAGGCGCGGGTCGGTGAGCTTCTGCTCCACCGAGCGGCGCTTGTCGGCGGCGATGCCAAAGCGCACGCCGGTATCCGGAATCACCTGCATCAGGCCGATGGCGCCCTTGGGCGACACCGCGCTCGGGTTGAAGCCGCTCTCGACCGCCATCACCGCCTTGACCAGCGCCGGATCCACGTTCTGGGCCGCGGCAATCTGGCGGATGATCGGATCGACCAGGGCGATGTTGGGATGGTTCAGCACATAGCGGAACAGCTTGCCGGCATCGGCATCGCCCTTGCCGGGCCGCCCCACCATGCGCACCCCGGCCACGCGCGGCATGGCCAGCGTATCCAGCTTGCCGCCGTCCTTGAGAAACAGCTTGTAGCGGTCGTCGACCTTTTCGTCGGCGAAGTGGGCCACGCCGTCTTCGTCGATGTAGCCATACAGCTCGGCGTGGGCGGCACCGGTCGCGCACAGGCCCGCCAGCGCCAGCCCGAGCGCCGTGGCCTGCCTTGCCAGCCGCGCCAGGGCGCGGCGATTGCCGATGGTCCGCATGGTGTTTCTCCGTTGCCGACCGCTGCGCCCGTTGCCGGAGCGGTCAGATATCCGCCTCCACCTCGTTGCCCTTTTCCTCGAGCCACGTGCGCCGCTGCGAGGCCTCGCCCTTGCCCATCAGCATGTTCATCATGCTCACGGTCTGGGGCAGGTCGAATTCGCCCAGCGCCACCGGCAGCAGCCGGCGCGTGTCCGGGTTCATCGTGGTTTCCCACAGCTGCTCGGCGCTCATCTCGCCCAAACCCTTGAAGCGCGAGATCTGCCAGGCGCCTTCCTTGACGCCATCCTTCATCAGCTTGTCCTGGATGGCTTCCAGCTCGCCTTCGTCCAGCGCGTAGAGCTTCTGGGCCGGCTTCTTGCCGCGTGCCGGAGCATCCACTCGGAACAGCGGCGGGCGGGCCACGCAGACGTTGCCGTTGTCGATCAGCTTCGGGAAGTGACGGAAGAACAGCGTCAGCAGCAGCACCTGGATGTGCGCGCCGTCCACGTCGGCATCGGACAAGATGCAGATCTTGCCATAGCGCAGGTTGGACAGGTCCGGCTCGTCGTCCGGGCCGTGCGGGTCCACACCAATCGCCACGGCGATGTCGTGCACTTCATTATTGGCGAACAGGCGGTCGCGCTCGGTCTCCCAGGTGTTCAGCACCTTGCCGCGCAGCGGCAGGATGGCCTGGAACTCCTTGTCGCGGCCCATCTTGGCCGAGCCGCCGGCCGAATCGCCCTCGACCAGGAAGATCTCGTTGCGCGACACATCGGTCGATTCGCAATCGGTCAGCTTGCCGGGCAGCACGGCCACGCCGGAGCCCTTCTTCTTTTCCACCTTCTGCGCGGCGCGGGTGCGCGCCTGGGCCTGGCGGATCACCAGTTCGGCCAGCTTCTTGCCGTAGTCCACATGGTGGTTCAGCCACAGCTCCAGCGCGGGGCGGCTGAAGGTGGAGACCAGGCGCACGGCGTCGCGGCTGTTCAGGCGCTCCTTGATCTGGCCCTGGAACTGCGGGTCCAGCACCTTGGCCGAGAGCACGAACGAGGCGCGCGCGAACACGTCCTCGCTCATCAGCTTCACCCCCTTGGGCTGGAGCGAGTGCATCTCGATAAAGCTCTTGACCGCCTGGAACAGGCCCTCGCGCAGGCCGGACTCATGGGTGCCGCCGGCCGGCGTGGGGATCAGGTTGACGTAGGACTCGCGCACCGGCGCGCCATCCTCGGTCCAGGCCACCACCCAGGAGGCGCCTTCGCCCTCGGCAAAGCCTTCCTCGCCCGGATTGCCGTCCGGGTCGGCAAAGTGCTCGCCCTCGAACATCGGGATCACGAGTTCGGCGCCGCTGCCCTGGGCCAGCGCCTCGACGAGGTAGCCCTTCAGGCCCTGGTCGTACTGCCAGACCTGCTTTTCGCCGGTCTTCTCGATCTCCAGCGTGACCTTCACGCCCGGCAGCAGCACGGCCTTGCTGCGCAGCAGCCGCTGGAGTTCGGCCTGCGGAATGGTGGCCGAGTCGAAATAGCTGGCATCCGGCCAGACCTGCACGCGCGTGCCGTTCTTCTTTTCGCCGCGCTCCAGCTTGCGGCTGGTGAGCGGCGTGGTGACGTCGCCGCCCGAGAAGGTCAGCGTGGAGAGCGTGCCGTCACGCCAGACCGTCACGTCCAGCCGGGTGGACAGCGCATTGGTCACCGACACGCCCACGCCGTGCAGGCCGCCCGAGAAGGCGTAGGCGCCGCCGCGTCCCTTGTCGAACTTGCCGCCCGCGTGCAGGCGGGTGAACACGATCTCCACCACCGGCACCTGCTCTTCCGGGTGAATACCCACCGGAATGCCGCGGCCGTCGTCTTCCACGCTGACGCTGCCGTCACGGTGCAGCGTGACCAGGATCTCGGAGCCGTGGCCGCCCAGCGCCTCGTCCGACGCGTTGTCGATCACCTCCTGCACGATGTGCAGGGGATTGTCGGTACGGGTGTACATGCCGGGCCGTTGCTTGACCGGCTCCAGACCCTTGAGGACCCGGATGGAAGATTCGCTGTACTGACTGGTTTTGCTCGCCATGGAGTCGCTACGGAGAAGTGGATCTCCCGGCCGTCGCGGCCGGATTGCGCAGCATTGTAATGGATGACCGGCGCGGGCTCGGTACGCTGGCACGCGGAACCGGCCGCTTCGGCATAAATACGCCACCCGGGGTAAACTCGCCCGGCTGCAGAGGGAATCCCCCGGCGCCCCCTGATAACCATAGAGAAAAGGACTGCCAAAGTCCCGAGCCCGACATGACCGACCGCAAACTCTCCCTGACCACCGTGCTCGTGTGCGGTGGCCTGCTCGTCACGCTATCGATGGGTATCCGGCACGGCTTCGGCCTGTTCAACCTGCCGATCACCCAGGCCCACGGCTGGAACCGCGAGACCTTCGCCTTCGCCCTGGCCCTGCAGAACCTGATGTGGGGCGCCAGCCAGCCGATTGCCGGCGCGCTGGCCGACAAGTTCGGCCCCGTCCGCATCATGCTGGTCGGCGTGGCGCTCTACGTGGCCGGTCTGGTCGTGATGGCGATGGCCACCAGCGGCACGGCGTTCGCCTCCGGGGCGGGGCTGATGATCGGCATTGCCCAGTCAGGCACCACCTACAGCGTGGTCTACGGCGTGATCGGCCGGGTGGCCAGCGCCGAGAAGCGCATCTGGGCGATGGGGATCGCGGCGGCGGCCGGCTCGTTCGGCCAGTTCCTGATGATTCCGGTCGAACAATCGCTGATTTCCTTCGTCGGCTGGCAAAACGCGCTGTTTACCATGGCCGTGATGGCCTGCTTCATGCTCCCGCTGGTGTTCGCGCTGCGCGAGCCGAAGGTGGCGGCGGCCACGGGCGGGCATCACCAGACCATCGCCGAGGCCACGCGCGAGGCGTTCGGTAATCGCAACTTTCAGTTGCTGACGCTTGGCTATTTCGTGTGCGGCTTCCAGGTGGTCTTCATCGGCGTGCATCTGACGCCCTACCTGAAGGATCGCGGCTTCGCCGATCCCAAGATCGCCACGGTGGCGCTGGCGCTGATCGGCCTGTTCAACGTGTTCGGCACCTACACCGCCGGGGCGATGGGCCAGCGCATGCCCAAGCGCTACCTGCTCTCGTTCATCTACCTGGCGCGCTCGTTCGTGATTGCCGGCTATCTGCTGCTGCCGCTGACGGCGGCCAGCACGTGGGTGTTCGCGGCGCTGATGGGGCTGCTGTGGCTGTCCACCGTGCCGCTGACCAACGGCATCATCGCCCAGGTGTTCGGGGTGAAGTACCTGTCGATGCTGAGCGGGGTGGTGTTCTTCTCGCACCAGATCGGCAGCTTCCTGGGCGCGTGGCTGGGCGGGTTCCTGTTCGACCGGACCGGCAGCTATGACCTCGTGTGGTTCATCGCCATCGGGCTGGGGGTGATGGCGGCGCTGGTCAACCTGCCGATCCGGGAGCAGGCGCTGGTGCGCCCGCAGCCGGTGGCGGTCTGAGCCATGGTCGCGGCGCGCCACCCGCTCGGGCTGAAGGCCAGGCTGCTAAAGGCGGTGGGCCTGCTTGCGCTGGCCGGGGTGCTGACGGCGGGCTTCCTGGCCTACCTGCGGCCGGCCTTCATGGTCGACCTTACCAATATGGTGCTGGCGTGGTGCGGGTGAGCCGCTAGCCTACTGCGCCTCACCCTTGGTCTTTGCCTCGAGCACTTCCCAGCGCTCGAGCGCCTCCAGCAGTTCCATCTCGATTTCATCGTGCCGGGTGGCCAGCTGGGCCGCGCGGGCGGGGTCAGTCGCGTACAGCTTGCCGTCCTCGAGCTGGCCGGCCAGCGTCTTCTGCTCCGCTTCCAGCGCGTTGATGCGCTCGGGCAGGCCATCCAGCTCGCGCTGTTCCTTATAGGAGAGCTTGACCGTGCGATTGGCGCCGCGCGCCTCACGCGTGTTCTGCGTCTTCAGCGCCTCGGCCGGCTTCGACTCGGCCGGCTTGGCGGCCTGGATGGCCTCGGCCCGGGCCGACTGCTCTTCCCAGTCCGAATACCCGCCGACCGACTCGCGCCACTGCCCTTCCCCCTCGGCGGCAATGGTCGAGGTCACCACGTTGTCCAGGAAGGCCCGGTCGTGGGAGACCAGGAACACGGTGCCGCTGTAGTCCTGGAGCAGTTCCTCCAGCAGTTCGAGGGTGTCGATGTCGAGGTCGTTGGTCGGCTCGTCCAGCACCAGCACATTGGCCGGCCGGGCGAACAGGCGTGCCAGCAGCAGCCGGTTGCGCTCGCCGCCCGAGAGCGACTTGACCGGCGACCGCGCGCGCTCCGGCGCGAACAGGAAGTCGCCCAGGTAGCTCATCACGTGCTTGCGCTGGCCATTGACCTCCACCCAGTCGCTGCCCGGGCTGATGGTGTCCGCCAGCGACTTCTCCAGGTCCAGCGCGGTGCGCATCTGGTCGAAATACGCCACCTGGAGGTTGCTGCCGTTACGCACCGTGCCGCTGTCCGGCGCCAGTTCGCCCAGGATCAGGCGCAGCAGCGTGGTCTTGCCCACGCCGTTGGGGCCGATCACGCCGACCTTGTCGCCACGCATGATGGTGCCGGTGAAGTCACGGACCACCGGCTTGTCGCCGTAGGACTTCGACACGTTGACCAGTTCGGCCACGATCTTGCCGGAGCGGTCCGCCTGCGACACCTCCAGCCTCACATTGCCCTGCACCTCGCGCCGCGCCGCGCGCTCGGTGCGCATGGTCACCAGCCGCTGGATACGCGCCACACTACGCGTGCGGCGCGCTTCCACGCCCTTGCGGATCCACACTTCCTCCTGCGCCAGCAGCTTGTCGAACTTGGCCTGCTCCACTGCCTCGGCGGCCAGCAGTTCGGCCTTGCGGGCCTGGTAGGCCGCGAAGTTGCCCGGGAAGGACACCAGCCGGCCCCGGTCCAGTTCGACGATGCGGGTGGCCACGCGGTCCAGGAAGGCGCGATCGTGGGTAATCAGCAGCACGCTGCCCCGGAAGCCGATCAACAGGTCTTCGAGCCAGCGGATGGCGGTGACGTCGAGGTGGTTGGTCGGTTCGTCGAGCAGCAGGATGTCCGGCTCGGCCACCAGCCCCTGCGCCAGCGCCACGCGCTTCTGCAGGCCGCCGGACAGCGAATCCACGCGCACGTGCGGATCCAGGCCGAGGCGGGCCAGCGTGGTTTCCACGCGGGTGCGCAGCGTCCAGGCGTCGGCGGCGTCCAGTTCGGCCTGTACGCGATGCAACTCGGCCAGCGTGGCCTCGTCGTGATGGGTGTCGAGCTTGGCCAGCGCCGCCTCGTAGCGGGCCAGCAGGTCGTGCGCGGCGCCCATGCCCAGGCTCACCGCGTCGAACACGGTCAGGCCGGGCGCGAATTGTGGCTCTTGCGCCACATATGCAGTGGTCACGCCGCTCTGGCGGGCGATCAGGCCATCGTCCGGGGCGGACATGCCGGCCACGATCCGCAACAGCGACGACTTGCCCGTGCCATTGCGGCCGATCAGGCCAACGCGTTCGCCGGCTTCCAGCGAAAAATCGGTGTGGTCGAGCAGTGCCACGTGCCCGAAGGCGAGTTGGGCATCGGAAATGGAGAACAGGGCCATGGTGCGGAGACTGGAAACAGGCCCGAATTGTAGTCGACCCCGGTGGCCGGGGCCGCGCGGCCCAAAAAGAAGGGCCCCAAAAAGAAGGGCCCGTTAGCAAACGGGCCCAAGAGTCTCTCCTCGGTGCCCTGCTCGCAAGGCACGCTTGAAGAATATCGATTCGGGCGCCGGGCAATAAGTCGGACAACTCCTTAAGGGAAAGCCCCCGTCAACCGCGCGACAAGCCAGGCGTTGCAGCCCGAGCACGACTACTAGCGCGGCGGTTGTGCCCCGGGCACCTGCCGTGGAACAATCCGACACACTCAGCGCAATCGGATTAATCCGAAAAGAAGCACAACAAGGCAGTACCAACAAGGCGGTACAGAGCCGGACCCATCCGGCCAACGGTTTTCCGGGTTTTCTTTCCAGACAATTTTCGGACGGGTGTCATTCATGACCAATACGGGCCTGCCGCGCCGTGCCTCCTTCAGGAGCACGGCGCTTGTTGTATGTTTCCTCGCCACGCTGCTTGCCTTGCCGGTCCTGCCGGCGCGGGCCGCGTCCCCCAACTCGGTGGTGCTGCGCATCCAGCAGACCGGGGCCATCCGCATCGCCCACCGCGAAAGCTCGGTGCCGTTCTCGTTCGTGGCCGACGGCAAACCCATGGGCTACGCCGTGGACCTGTGCCTGAAGGTGGCGGAGGCGTTGCGCACCCAGCTCAAGCTGCCGCAACTGCGCGTGGAGTGGGTGCCGGTGACGCCGGCCTCGCGCATCCCGGCCATCGTGGACGGCCGCGCCGACCTCGAATGCGGATCGACCACCAACAACCGCGAGCGCCGCGACCTCGTGGCGTTCACCATCCCGCACTACATTGCCGGCAGCCGCATGCTGGTGAAGGCCGACTCGGGCATCCGCAAGTGGGGGGATTTGCGCGGCAAGACCGTGGTGTCCACCACCGGCACCACGCCGCTGGCCATGCTCCGCAAGATGGATGAGGCGGGCGCCATGGGCTGGAAGGTGGTGGAGGCCAAGGACCACGCCGAAGCCTTCGGCATGGTCGAGTCAGGCCGCGCCGACGCCTTCGTGATGGACGACGTGCTGCTGTTCGGCCTGCGCGCCAACGCCAGGAACCCGGCCGCGCTGGCGGTAACGGGCGACCTGCTGACCATCGAGCCGTACGCGATCATGCTGTCCAGGCATGACGCCGAGTTCAAGAAGCTGGTGGACAAGGCCATGGTGACGTCGATCTACGACCAGGACACCCAGAAGCTGTACCGGAAGTGGTTCCTCAGCCCGATCCCGCCCAACGGCATCACGCTGGACATTCCGATGAGCTACCTGCTGCGCGATTCGTTCAAGTTCCCGAGCGACAAGGTGGCCGACTAGGGGCTTCGGTCGACCGGAGACTCGCTATCCGTTCCGCGGAGCATCGTTGTCCTGTATCAAACCTCTTCATATGAGGGGCACTACTCTTCCCGAGGACAAGGCATACCCACCGCGTCTTCGCCCGGGCGTTCCGGGGCGAACCGGCCGTCACTTGCCCACAGGAGGTGTCATATGGAAAAGGAACTCATGGCGGCGGTGCTCTCCGCTGCCGTACTCGCTGTAGCACCTGTAGCACCTGCCCTGGCTCAGCAGGACCCGCCGGCCGCCAAGAGCGCTCCCGCAAAACCGGAGCAGCCCAATGTCGCCGAGTTCGACAAGCAGGCGGCGCAGATTCAGGAAAACATGCGGAAGATGCAGGACCAGATGGACAAGATCCGCAAGACACAGGACCCGCAGGAGCGTCAGAAGCTACTTCAGGAGCACGCCACGACCATGCAGTCCACGATGGCCATGATGCATGGCATGAGGGGCCCGGGAATGATGGGGTGCTGCGGGGGCACGCCCATGGGCGGCGGACACATGATGGGTGGTGGTCCCATGATGGGATGGGGGCAAATGAGGGGCTACTACTCCAAGCTCACCCCGGAACAAATGAAGCAGCGGCAATACATGATGGACCAGTACATGGGTATGCAGCAAATGATGATGAATCAAATGATGCAGCACCAGAACATGTCGGCTCAACCGCCCCGCTAGCAACGAGGGATTGCCGCGATTTCTCGGGGTGTCGGTGATCAAGCTTGTCGGCAGGCGCGACCGGCACCGCCAGGGGTGCGCTGTTCCGGCGCGCCCCCCGCCGTCCCCATCCATGCGAAGATGTCGGCCATCCGCCCCTTCGCATCGACCATGACTGCCGCCGCCCCCCTCAAGCTGTCCGACCTTTCCCTTTCCACGACGGTGGCCGGGCTGATCGCCATGCTCACCGGCTACACCAGCTCGCTGGTGCTGATGATCCAGGCCGGGCAGGCGGCGCATCTGAGCGATGCCCAGATCGCCTCATGGATCTGGGCGCTATCCATCGGCATGGGGGTGACCACGCTGGGGCTGTCGCTGATGACCCGGGTGCCGATCGTGGTGGCCTGGTCCACGCCCGGCGCGGCGCTGCTGATTGCCAGCCTGCCCGGCGTGCCCTACCCCGAGGCCATCGGCGCCTTCCTGCTCGCCGCGCTGCTGATGACGGCCGCCGGGCTGACCGGCTGGTTCGACAAGCTGATGCGCGCGTTGCCGGCGAGCATCGCCTCGGCCCTGCTGGCGGGCATCCTGTTCCGGATCAGCGTGGATGTCTTCGTGCAGGCGGCGCACCAGACGGTGCTGCTGCTGACCATGTTCGGTACTTATCTAGTGGGACGCCGCCTGTGGCCGCGCTACGCGGTACCGGGCGTGCTGCTCGTGGGCGTGGCGCTGGCTGGCGTGCTTGGGCAACTCCATTTCGAACAAATCCGATTCGCGGTGACGCTGCCGGTATGGACCACGCCGGCGTTCTCGCTGTCGGCCTTTATCAGCATCGGCGTGCCGTTGTTCATCGTGGCGCTGGCGTCGCAGAACATTCCCGGGCTGGCCGTGCTGCGCGCGGACGGCTACCACGTGGCGGCCAGCCCGCTGATCACGGTGACCGGGGTGGCATCGGCCATCCTGGCGCCGTTCGGCTCGCATGGCATCAACCTCGCGGCGATCACGGCGGCCATCTGCACCGGCCCCGAGGCCGACGCCGACCCGCGCCGCCGCTACATGGCCGCCGTGGTCTGCGGCATCGGCTACCTGGCGGCGGGGATCATGGCGGCCAGCATCGCGGCGCTGTTCGCGGCCTTCCCGAAGGCACTGGTGGTGGCCGTGGCGGCCTTCGCGCTGCTGGGTTCCATCGCCAACGGCCTGACCGTGGCCATGCAGGCGCCAGCGGAGCGCGAGTCAGCGCTGCTGACGTTCATGATCACCGCGTCGGGCATGACGCTGGCCGGGGTGGGTTCGGCCTTCTGGGGCGTGGTGGGCGGCATGCTGGCGCTGGCGGTGCTGCGCCCGCGCCAGCGGGCTGCCTGAGCGGGTTTACATCAGCAGGAAGGCGACGTCGGAGGCGGCCATCTGCGTCACCGGCACGCCCTTGCGGCGCTGGAACAGCACGTGTTCCAGCACGCGGTCGCGGTGCTCGGCAAACCGTGGGGGATCAATGCGCAGCGCGGCCAGTGCGTAGTGCTCGGCCAGCAGCTTGTAGACCCGGTGGCGGACGTGGAGGATTTCGTTGTCGGCGCGCAGCCGGGCGATTTCCGCGTTGTTGTCCTCTTCCAGCTGGCGCATGCCCACCACCACCCGGGCGTGCATGCCCCGGTAGCGATCCACCTCGGCGTGGGCCTTGTGGAGTTCGTCGCGCAGCGCGCGCACTTCCTGCATCAGCTTGAGATGTTGCTGGACGCCCCGCTGGATGCGGTTCGCTTCTTCCAGCGCGTGGTCCGCGGCAGCGATGGTGTTCTGCCAGACGCCCTCGGTGGCGTCATGCGGTGGCAAGGTGTCCGGCGCGCCTTCGATGTCGGCGAAATGCGGCTTCGGCCATGCCGTTGCGGTGTCAAGATCCTGCTTCATACTGCTCCCCTTTACCCGTCAGCCAACACCCGCCACCGGCCTAGTTGTGGTTGCCGGCATGGTCGGGTTAACACCGCGACTGTCTGGACCGCCTCTTTTGCACTGCCCGGGCGACCCTTGCGTCATACGCATGCATCCATTCAAGCCGGCAATGAGCATTTGCACAACCACCGCGAGGGAGGGCACATCACATTCCGCCTGGCAGCGCGGCGCATAATACCGTGCCATAGCGCCTCTGGCGCCGCTTTTTGCCCGGCCTTTGGCCTGCCATTGACGTCAATCATCTGCCATGTCGAACGGATACTTTTTGCTTGCGCTGGCCATCGTGGCCGAGGTCATCGCCACCAGCAGCCTCAAGGCGGCCGAGAATTTCACGCGCTTCTGGCCCAGCGTGCTGGTGGTTGCCGGCTACGTGGCCGCGTTCTGGCTGCTGATGCAGGTCATGAAGACCGTGCCGGTGGGCGTGGCCTATGCCATCTGGTGCGGGGCGGGGATCGTGCTGGTGACGCTGATCGCATCAGTGCTGTACCGGCAGGTGCCTGACCTGGCAGCGTGGATCGGCATCGGGCTGATCATTGCGGGGGTGGCGGTGATCCAGCTGTTCTCGAAGATGAGCCACTGAGCCCCGACAGGGGCGGTGGGAATCAGGACTTCGGCGGCAGCGTGCGGAGCAGACGGTTGACCTGCGCCAGCGTGTCGCACTCGTCGGCATTGCGCTTGCGACGCTGGTCGATGATCTCGAGCAGCGCCCGGATCTGGCCATTCTTCGATTCGCAGACCACCTTGTCAGACACCGGGCAGGCCACGTCGATCTCACCCCGCAGGCTTTCCTGGACGATATCGATCAGCGCGGTGCACCCGGACGTATCGGTCAACGCCGGGTCCGGCGTGGCAGCCAGGGCGTGAATGGCGCCAAACATGGCCAGCGCCGGCAGCCAGCGGTGATACGACCTGACAGGGGGCATTTGCGAAAGAAGGCGAACCGGGTCTTTTAGGATTTCTACGACGCGCAGGAGGCGCGCAGGCGACATCATAGCCGGTCGGCGCCCGGCCGCCACATCAAACGGTGCGCTGACGCTCGGAAGGATGGGGACGTGAGGAAATGCTCGACCAAAGCAAAACAGGCCGGCTTCGGGGAAGCTGGCCTGTTTCGTATGGGGCGGTCACGCCGGCGGGGAAGTCAAATTCAGCACTGCCCCTTCTTGGCCTTGCCCGGCGGGCAGAATGACTCGTTGCCATATTGATCGACACGGCAGTTGCCTTTCTTGGCCTGCCCGGGCGGACAACCTGGGCCACCTGCCGGCTCCTCATAGGGATACGGTGCCACAACACAACCGCTCAACAGCGCGGCGCACGCCGCAACGATCACCAGCAAAGGCTTCATTTCACCCATCCTTCCTTGTAGAAGGAGGCAAGGATACCGCCCACGCAAAGTGACTTCTGTAACGTTTGGTGAAGGCGCCGCCAGCCCCCTTGGCGCTAACGCCGGGGTAGGCGGCGGGCAGAGCAGGCACCGGCAGGTTGGCCAGAACATCGCTGGCGCCAATGAAAAGCCCCGCTCGGCTGGAACCGGCGGGGCTTATTCGTTTTCCGTGCTACGGACTTGTCAGGCCTTTGCGGTCTGCGCTTCCAAGATACCCGGAATGGGAGCGCGCGGAGCGCCCGCGGGCTTTCGAATCTGGTTGCGGGAGCAGGACTTGAACCTGCGACCTTCGGGTTATGAGCCCGACGAGCTGCCAACTGCTCCACCCCGCGGGGCGGACTATACGCGGATCGGCAGCGCATTGATACAGAAGAATGCAAAAGCCCGCTCGCGCGGGCTTTTGCTGTAGTTCTGAAGTGCATCGATTTGACGCGATTTATCGCGAAGCGGAGAACTTCAGAGAACCACTGCGGACTTGATGATGGTCCCGCCGACAGGAATCGAACCTGTATCTAGCGCTTAGGAGGCGCTCGTTCTATCCATTGAACTACGGCGAGCGGACCGTCTGCACGGTGTGCCAGCCGCCATGGGCCGGCCGAGCCGGAAGACGGGGCGGAGTATAGCAAACTCGGCAAGTTCGGCCCATGGCCGGCGGCGGGCGCTGGTTCGGCGGCGCGCGCCTTGCTGGTCACCTCGCCCACTGGCTGTGGCCCGGGCGGCCCGCCGGTGGCAGGCCCTTGCCTGGCGGCTTTCGCAGCCTACCCAATCGATCAGTCCGCTCATGGTTTGCTCCCTGTTTGGTTCGTTGATCCGATCAGGCGGCGGTCAGGCCGGTGCCGGTACCGGTGCCGATCGAGGCCAGCAGGGCCCGCACCATCGCCATGACGGTTTGGACGGCGGCGCGGGGCTGGCGCAGGCAGGCATCCACCTGTTCGCTGCGGGCCTGGCCGAGCAGGCACCAGGTGCAGAAGTGCTCGCAGTTGTTGGTCAGCAGGTGGTAGTGGTCTTCGCCGAGGCGGGTACGGGCGCGGGCGACGGCTTCCATGCCGAGGTAGCAGGCGCAGGGTTCGGCCTTCACCGCCACCGAATGGCCGTGGGCGAACTGGGCCAGCGAGGTTTCCTCGACCGGGGCGGCGTGCAGGGCGTGGCAGAAGCCGGCGTAGTGGATGACGCGGCCGTTGCCGGCGTAGATGCCATGGTGGACGTAGCCGTTGCGTTCGGTGACCAGGTGGGCGCCGGGCAGGTAGTCGTCTTGTTGTTGGTCTTGGGTGTTCATGGCAGTTCTCGGTTCGGTGTCGGTGGGAGGCAGCCAGTGCTGTGTCGATGCCAACCAACCGCATCAAGCGTGCCAATGCCATCGAACCACGGCGAGACAAGGGGTTGCGGGCGATCGGCACCCCTTGCCCGCCGGCAACCGTGCGCGGCCATCCAACAGTTTTCCGGGCGATGTGTTGGCTGGTGGCCATCAGCCGGGCTTTTTGCTTGCCCGCCCGGCGACGCAGCGCGGTGGCGGGTGGCAGCCGACACCCGTATGGCCCGGTGTTGGGCTGGTGCCAACGCCGCAAGCCGTCCGGACGCCACGCCGCGCCCGGCATGCGCCGCGTGCATCACAAATCCGCAATGGCACACCGATTGCTCTATTCAGGCATGGCGCCACACGCCGCCCCCGACTCTGGAGACCATCATGGCCACCCTCATCGTCAAGGACCTCGACACCCGTCACGAGCTGGATTTCCGCGCCATGTCCTGCATTCGCGGCGGCGGCGCCCCGTGGGTGTTCGGCTGGATCCAGCCCTACGTGGCCGCCCGCCCCAGCGCGTCTCCTGTCGTGAACTTTTACGAGATCAACTACAGCTTCTATGCTGATCAGATGAACAACCAGTTCCAGAACATCGACGTCCAGAACAACGCGCCCAATTCGACGATTACCGTGGACGCCGCGCTGGACGCCCGGAACAAGGGTCGGTTGATCTGAGTCCTGCCCGGTGGCCGGGGAGCACTCCCACCGGCCACCCTTTGATGCTGCCCCGGGGGGCGGCGCTTGCGCGGAGCCGCTTTCTTCCGCGCCGGAGCACACCGTGACCTGCGCAACGGAATTCCGCTGGAGCTCGGCCGCCGCCACGGACGTCGGCCGGGTGCGGGGACGCAACGAGGACGCATGCCTGGACCTGCCCGAACGCGGCATCTGGGCGGTGGCCGACGGCATGGGCGGCCATGCCGTCGGCGACTTCGCCAGCCGCGCCATCGTCCAGGCCCTCTCCGGCCTGGGGCCGCCCGGCAGCCTGGATGGCGCGCTGGACGACGCCCGCACAGCGCTCCTTGCCGTGAACCAGGCGCTGATCGACGAAGCCGCGCGGATGAAGGTGCGGGTGATCGGCAGCACCGTCGTGGCGATGCTGGCCTGTGAGCGGCGTTGCGGGTGCCTCTGGGCCGGCGACAGCCGGCTCTATCTTTTCCGGGCCGGCCACCTGAAACAGCTCACGCGCGACCACAGCCAGGTGGAGCGGCTGCGCGCCCGGGGGCTGATTACGGCCGAGGAGGCCAAGCACCATCCCGCCCACAACACCATCACGCGCGCCGTGGGCGCCGCCACCCGGCTAGACCTCGACGTACTGACGCTCGAAGTGGGCGACGGCGACATGTTCCTGCTCTGCAGCGACGGCCTGAGCAACGAGGTGGAGGATGCCGGCATCGCGGCGGTGCTGGCGGCCAGCGCGGGGGACTGCGCGGCGGCAGCCAACGAACTGGTGCAGCAAGCGCTGGTGAATGGCGGGCACGACAACGTCTCCGTCGTCGTGCTGCGCGCCGAGGACATCGGCGGCGGCTCCGACATGACCCTGCTCAATCCGGAAGTCTGAGCCGCGAGCCTACTTCCCACCCTCCGCCGTCCGGCTGCCCCGGAAATCCTTCGAATGGATGCCGTGCTTCTTGAGCAGCATCTGCACGTGCGAGCGATTCATCTCGAAGCGCCGCGCCAGCTCCGCCACCGTGCCGCCCACCTCCTGCAGGCCCCGTTCGAGGAAGGCCCGTTCGGCCTCGTCGCTGGCGGCGCGCTTGGCCTCGGCCAGCGAGGTGGCCGTGGTCACGTCCGCCACGCCGGCGCGCCCTGCCCCCGCCACCACGGACAGCCCCGCCGGCCGGGGACGGATGTCCTGCGGCAGGTGGGCCAGATCGGCCGTATCGCCGGCCAGGCAGGAAATCCGGTACATCAGGTTGCGCAGTTCGCGGATATTGCCGGGGTAGTCGTAGTGCATCAGGAAGTCGCGCAGGCGGGGCGTCAGCTTGACCGGACGGCGCTTCAACTGGCCGGCGGACTCATCGCCGAAATAGGCCACCAGCAGCGCGATCTCGTCGCGCCGCTCGCGCAGTGCCGGTAACGTCACATGAATCACGCTGAGCCGGTAGAAGAGGTCTTCGCGGAAAGTGCCTTCCTGGCTCATCCGCCGTAGGTCCTTGTTGGTGGCGGCCACGATGCGGGCGTCCACGGAGATCACCTCGTCGGAGCCCACGCGCTGGATCTCGTGCGCCTCCAGCACGCGCAGCAGCTTGACCTGCCCGACCAGGGGCAGTTCGCCGATCTCGTCGAGGAAGATCGTGCCGGTGTGGGCGCTCTCGAACTTGCCGCGCCGGTCGTTGGCGGCGCCCGTGAACGCGCCCTTCTTGTGGCCGAACAGTTCCGATTCGAGCAGGCTGTCCGGAATCGCCCCGCAGTTGACCGAGATGAACGGCTTGTCCGTGCGCGAGCCGTTGGCGTGGATCACCTTCGCCATCAGCTCCTTGCCGGTGCCGCTTTCGCCGTCGATCAGCACCGGGAGGTCGGTCGGGGAGGCTTTTTCGGCAATCTCCAGCGCCTCCAGCAGCTTGGGGTTGTCGCCGAAGGTGCCCTCGAAGATGAAGCTGCGCTCCATCAGCGCCTGGCGCCGCTCGCGCGAGGACAGGTCCACCGGCTCCACCTCGGTCACCGCCTCGGGCTCGGCCGACGCTGCCGCCACGAAGCGCTCCTTGTGCGACAGCCCCATCACCTCGTCGCGCAGCGTGGTGGCCTGCTTGAGCAGCTTCTCGATCTCGGGCCGCTCCAGCCGCGACGACCAGCGCAGCGTGGAGCGCAGGATCTCGATCTTCTCGATCAGCCCGGCAAACGACACCGCGGAGGTAACAGGCGTGCCCTGGTTGAATAGCTTCATGCCGCGCTCAACTGTTTCTGAACCAACTGGTAGTACATGCCGCGGCGCGCGAGCAGTTCCTCGTGCCGCCCCTGCTCCACGATGCCGCCTTCGTACAGCACGAGGATCTTGTCCGCCTGCATGATCGTACTGAGCCGGTGCGCGATGATCACCGCCGTGCGCCCGCGCAGGATCTCCTGCATGTTGGCGAGGATGTTGCTCTCCGACTGCGTGTCCAGCGCCGAGGTGGCCTCGTCGAACACCAGCAGGCGCGGGTCGTGGTACAGCGCCCGCGCGATGCACAGCCGCTGGATCTGCCCGCCCGACAGCCCGATGCCGCGCTCGCCCACCACCTGCTCGTAGCCGAGCGGCAGCTTGGAGATGAAGGCGTGCGCGTCCGCCATCTTCGCCACTTCCTCGATGCGGCGGCGGTCGGGGCTGTCTTCGCCGCAGGCGACGTTCTCGGCGATGGTGCCCGAGAACAGCAGGTTGGTCTGCATCACATAGCCCACCTGGGCGCGATAGAAGCCGGCGTCGATCACGTTGAGGTCATAGCCATCCACCGACATCGACCCCTCGCACGGCTTGTAGAAGCCCACCAGCAGCTTGGCCAGCGTGGTCTTGCCGGAGCCGCTGCGGCCCACGATGGCCACCATCTCGCCGGGCCGCATATGGAAGCTGATGTTCTCGAGCACGTAGGGGGTGTCCTCGCCGCCGTAGCGGAAGTACACGCCCTCGAAGCGGATATCGCCCTGGAGGTCCGGCAGCATCACGCGCGACAGCACGTCCTGCGGCTTCTGCTCCGGCTCCAGGTCCAGCACGTCGCCCAGCCGCTCCATTGCCACGCCGGCGTCGTTGAGCTGGCTCCACAGCGCCACCAGCCCCATCACCGGGGCCAGCACGCTGCCCATGAAGGCGTTGAAGGCGATCAGCTGGCCGATGGTCAGCTCGCGCTCCAGCACCAGCGTGGCGCCCACCCACAGCACGGCGATGGTCGTGGCCGCGTTCAGGACCTGGCTGACCAGCCCGACCAGGATGTGGAAGGACTGGGCCTGGTACTGCTTTTCCAGCGCCTTGGCGTACTTGCGCTCCCAGCGCAGCCGCACCGGCCGCTCGATGCCCATGCCCTTCACCGTCTCCGCCCCGCCCAGCGTCTCCATCAGGTACGACTTGGCGTCGGTCGAGGCCGCGAACACGTCGCGCGCGTAGGTCTTCACCTTCGGCGTGACGATAACGGTCAGCGCGGCAATCGGGATGATGAAGGCGATCAGCAACAGCGTCAGCTTGACGTTGTAGAAGAACATGATGGTGAAGTAGATGAACACCATCAGCAGGTTCAGCGCCGTGGTCACCGTGGATTCGGTCAGGAAGGCCCGGATCGTCTGGTTCTCCTGGAAGCGCGCGAAGATGTCGCCGGTCTTGCGCTTGGCGAAGAACGACAGCGGCAAAGACAGCGTGTGCTTGAAGAAGTGCGACATCATCGCGAAGTCCATATTACGCACCATGAAGTTGGCCAGGTACGCACGGACGGTCGCCATCAGCTGGGTGAACACGCTGGAGATCACCAGCCCCAGGATCAGCAGGTGCAGCAGGCCGACGTTCTGGTGCACCACCACGCCGTCGAGGATGTTCTGGATGATCAGCGGCGGCACCACCCCGAGCATCTGGATCACGAAGGTGGCCAGGAACAGGTGCGCGAGGATGCGCTTGTACGGCGCCAGATAGCCGATGAAGCGCAGCCAGGGCGAGCGCGCCACGGCCAGCTCGGCCATGCTCTCGCCGGCCGTGAAGAGCAGGCAGGTGCCGCTCCAGCCGCGCTCGAACTCCTCCGTGCTCATCTTGCGGAAGCCGATGGCGGGGTCGGCCACCCAGACATGGCGCGCCGAGATGCCGTACACCACCACGTAGTGGTAGCCCTCCCAGTGCACGATGAACGGCAGCTCAAAGCCCTGCAGCGCGTCGCGCGTGCATTGCACACCGCGCGTGGTGAAGCCGAGCGACTCGCCCGCGCGCGCCAGGCTGTCCAGCGTGGCGCCGGAGGTGGTCACGTTGGCCAGCTCGCGCAGCTTGCCCAGCGTCATCGGTATGCCGTGGTGCCGGCAGATCATCGCCAGGCAGGCGGCGCCGCAATCCATCTCCTCGGCCTGCTCCACCAGTGCGAAGCGCCGGATCACGCGCTCGCCGAACTCCGGCTTGGAATGGAGATCGAGCAGCACCGGCCGCTTGCGCCGCTCGGCCAGCTTCTTCTGGCGGTGCAGCTCGCGGTCTACCGCGCGGATGCGTTCCTCCAGCACCTCGCGCAGCCGCACGTTGCGCTCCAGGATCAGCTGGACCGTCTTCTCGGGAATCACCAGCAGCCGCGTATCGGTTTCGGCGATGGCCGAGGCGATCTGCTCCTGCCGCATCACACAGGCCCGTTCGCCGAAGATCTCGCCCTGGCCGAGCGTGGCGAGCGGGAAGGTGTCGCCGTCCTCCTCGCGCACGATCCGCACCGTGCCCTGCCGCACCACGTAGAGGCGGCGGTCGTCGCGGCCGTCCTGCTGGAGGATGGGCTTGCCGGCCGCCACACGCTTCACGCCCACGCTGCGCACGGCGTCTTCGAGTTCGCTCTTGTCCAGCTTGCCGCGCAAATCGAACAGCCGCGCGACGAAGCCGCCAGCCGAGCTGATCGCCACGTAGCTGGTGATGAAGGCCAGCGCGGCCGGGTTGCCGCCAACCACCGGCTCCGACACGCTGCGCGGAATCGTGATCAGCTCGGTCTTGCCCGACGCCCGCACGGAGGACTCGTGCCGGTACTCGCGCAGCAAGGCGATATCGGCAAAGACCTCGCCGGCCTTGCGCACGCCCATGCTGATTTCCTTGCCGTGCTCCTCGTTGAACACGCGCACCGAGCCGGCCCGGACGATGAAAATACCCTCGGCCGGGTCGCCGGCATTGCAGACCGTGTCGCCGAAGCCGAAGGTCAGCGTGCGCGCGCTGGCGGCCAGCCGTTCGAGTTCCTCGCGCGAGAGTGGCGAGAGGATCTCCACCGTGGCGAGGAAATCGGCTAGCGTCGGGGCGGCCAGCGTGGGGGCGGCCCCTGGCGGGAGCGCCTCGGCGGCGGCATCGCTAGCGGGCTTGGATGACATGTTCCTGAGCCCTGGCCATCAGCCATTCCTCGCGCAGCAGCCGGCGCACCTCCACGGCCACGTCAGCATCGAGCCGCGCCGGATGCTTGGCCCGCACCAGGAACACCTCGAAGAACGAGCGGTCCGCCGCCGGGAACGGCCCCAGCAGGGCGCCCGGCTCGGCATTGAAGACCTTGGCCTCGATGTCGCTCTTGAGCGAGCCGCGCAGCACCTTGCCGATGTCGCCGCCCTGCTCGCGCGTATCGGCTATGGAGTGCTCGCGCGCCATCTCGGCGAAGCTGTCCGGGTCGTCCTGGAGGTAGGAGACCAGCTCGCGCGCCTTGCCCTCGGTATCCACGACGATATGGCTCACCTCGATGCTGTCGAACTTGGGCGAGTTGAGCTGGAAGTAGGTCTCCATGGCTGCGTCATTGCAGACCTCGGCCAGCATCTTCTCCTGGTAGAGGCTGTCGGTGATGAACGCCTCGAACTCGTCCAGGGTGATGCCGAGCGCGTCGAGATAATGGTTCATGTCCGCCGCGCGATGCAGCCCCTGCACGCGGCGGAACTGGTCGGCGCGCTCCTGGATCTCCGCCGGCGCCAGCTTGACGCCGTGCCGCCGCGCCGCGTGGGCGGTCAGCTTGTCACGCACGAGCTGCTCCACCAGCCCCTCGAACTGGCCGGTGAGCTTGAGTACCCTCACGAATTCGTCGACGCCGATCACTTCCTCGTCGATCCGCACGATGGCTGTCATCGCCCTCTCCTTTTTTATTGCTGGAATCTGTTCAGCCCGCCACCTGCCGGAACGGGTCAAGCCCGAGGTCGATCAGGCGGCGCTCACGCACCACGATCTCCGCCGTGGCGGTCATGCCGTAACGCAGCGGGTAGCGGTTGCTGGCCACGGCGTAGTAGTCCTGCGCCAGCCGCACGCGCCCCTCGTACACGGGCTGCTTGTCCGGCCCCGACGGCTTGGTGGCCGGCGAGATGTACTCCAGCGTGCCCGCGATCAGCCCGTAGCGCTGGTACGGAAACGCGTTGAACTTGAGCTTCACCGGCAGGCCCTCGCGCAGGAAGGCGCGGTCGCGCTCGGCAATCTCGATGCGCAGCATCGGCCGGGCATCCTTTGGGGCGATGCCGCCGAGCGGCGCGTTGGCCTGCACCTTGTCGCCGCGCTGGGTGGAGGTGACGTCGGTAATCACGCCCGACACCGGCGCCACGATCAGCAGGAAGTTGTCCTTGTCGATGTTCTCGAACTTGATGCGCGCGGCGGCCTCCGCCACGAGGCGGGCGGTCTGCACCTGCAGGCGCAGCTTGTCCTCGGTGTTGCTGATCTCGCGCATCGCGGCGTCGTACTGGATGCGCAGGTTGGCCAGCTCCTGGCCGCTGCCCTCCAGCTGGGCGCTGGCCTGCGTGTATTGCTGCGAGAGCCGCGCGTCCAGCTCGGTCAGCCGCGACTGCGCCACGCGCAGGTTGTTCTCGGCGTCCTGGGTAATGGCGCGCTTGCCTTCCACCTGCGACTGCGACACCCCGCCGCCCGCCGGCAGCGCGAACAGCCGCGCGTAGCGGTCCTGCTCCTGCCGGGCGAAGTCGCGCGCACGGCGGGCGTTCTCGAGGTTGCTGCGCGCCTCCTGCAACTGCGCGCGCTGCTGCTCGGCCAACCGCGTGGTGCCCTCGGCCATGCGGTTCTCGTGCTGGCGCGTGGCCAGTTCGATCTGCTGCTTGAGCGCCTGCGCGCGGCGCTCCATCAGCACCTTGCGCTCGGGAAACTGCTTCCACTCGCGCTCGGAGTCCTCCAGCTTCAGCTGCGCCTCCAGCGCGCTGGCCGCCGCCTCGATCGCGCCGCGCGCGTTGAGCCGCGCCAGCACGTCATCCTTCGACACCGGCTGGCCCTCGGCCACGTAGAGGTCGGCCAGTTCGCCATCGACGGGCGCGTAGAAGCGGCGCACCTCCGACTCCGGCGCCAGCGTGCCGTGCGCCGTCACGATGACATCGGCATGCCCGAAGAATGACCAGATCAGCGCGCAGATCACCAGCGCGCCGGTGATGACCACGGTCAGCATCGACAGCCGCCAGGGCTCGGAACTCAAGATGGCGATGCCTTCGGCGCTGTGGTCCTCCAGCGCCTCGTTGAGCGGGCGCAGCTTGCTGTCGCGGGGATCCTCGCTCATCGCGCGCCTCCGGATGCGGTAGTGCTGGCAGGGGTGGCGGGGGTGGCGCCCTCGGGTGCGGCGTCGGGTGCGGCGCCCTTGCTGCCTTCGCCCACCAGTTCGAGCTTGGCGCGCAGCACGGCCGGGTCCAGCACCATGCGCAGGTCGTTGAGCGAGCGCCGCTGGAGGTCTACCTCGGCCTGGATCTCGTCGCGCACCTTGGTCCACTCCGCCATGTCGCCGGCCTTGAGCTGGCTGTAGATGCGCAAGCCCTGGCGGGCGTCGCCCTGCGCCTCGGCCAGCAGACGGGCCTGCGCGCGGAACTTCGGCGAGATACCCGCCTCCAGCCGCTGCTCGCCCGCAATCAGCCCGTTGTTGCGGTACTGCCGCCACTGCGTGGCGGCGCGGTTCAGCAGCTGGTTGGCGCGGCGCAGCGCCGCCTCGCGGATCGTGTTGACGTCGGCGTCGATGGCCTTCACGTAATAGGCATCGGCGTCCGGGTCGAGCGCGGCATAGAAGGCCAGCAAGGCGTCCTCGTAGCCGCTATTGCCCGCCCTGCCCTCCTTCACCTTGGCGAATTGCGCGGCGACCTGCTGCTTGTGCGCCACGTCCTTGGCCACATCGGCCGCCCACGGGCCGCTGTTGATCTGGCGCAGCGCGTCGATGGCCGCCGTGCTGTCGCCGCGCCGCCAGGCATCGTCGGCCAGCGCGTACTGGCGCTGCACGTCGGCCGGCGGCAGCTTTGCCGCCAGCAGCGCCTCGTACTGCGCCTTGAACGGCGGCGTGGCGAAGCTGACCTGGCGCATCTGGGCGACGAGCGGCCCGGTGGCGCGCTGGCGCAGCGACTCGATCAGCGCGGTGTACTGCTTGAGGTCGCTCTCCACGCGGTCCAGCCCGGCCAGGCGCGGGTACTTGTCCTTGTAGTCGGACAGCATCGTCTGCAGCGCCTCGGGCTGCTCGCGGGCGAGTTCGGTGGCGATGGCGGCATTGAAGCGGTCGATCGCGGCGAGGTACACCGAATCCTCGTTCTGGAGCCTGCGCAGGTTGCTCAGCCCCTCCGCATAGGCGTCGCGGAACACCGGCACCTGGTTGGCGATGCGGCCGAGCGCGCGCTGGTGTGCCACCGTGTCCGTACCCCAGCGGGCCACCAGGGCGCGGATGCGCGCTTCGTCGGCATACATGCGGATCGGGGCGTCCGGGCCGCCGCGTGCCGCCATCAGTCGCGCCACGCTGGCCACCCATTCCAGTTCGTCGATCAATGCGCGGCCATCGGCGTTATGGCGGCTGTGGGCGCGCATCTCGGCCAGCACGGCGTCGGCACCACTGAAGTCCTTCGCACGCACTCGCGCGGTCCACGGCGGCACCCAGGCGCGCATCAGCGCCTCGGTGCCGGTTGCCTGGTACTGGGTGTTGTCGGGATGCCGCGTCAGATAGTCGTCCGCCAGCGCGGCGGCGCGGGCGTACTCGCCGGCATCCATCAGCGCGGTCAGCGAGCGGTCCGGCGCCCCGCGCCAGTACAGGTAGCCGCCGCCGATGGCCGCCAGCAGCAGCGCCACGGCGCCCCAGCGTGCCACGCGCGCCTGCTTGCGCCGGTCATCGATGCCGAAGGTGCGCGCCGCCTCGGCGAGCAGCATGGCCACCTTGCCGCGCGACGCCGGCTTGTGGGCCTGGGCGTGGCCGCCATCTGGCATTGGCTCGGGGTTCACCTCGTCCTCCTGCGCGGCGGCATAGTCCACGCAGAAGATGTCGAGGAAGGAATCGGCGGCGCCGACGAAGGTGGTCTTGTCGGGGTCGGCGCCCAGCGAATCGGGGGCGGCAGGCGCGGACGCTGCCTCTGGCGCAGACGCAGGCGGCGGTGCCTCGTACAGCACGGAGCGCGTGGCGGTGGCGTCGGCATCGTCTTCACGCTCGATATCCACGCGGTAGACGAAATGGCTGCCGCCGAACGCAATCACATCGCCGGGCTCCAGGCGCACGGCCTGGTCCTCGAGCCGCACGCCGTTGACGAAGGTGCCGTTGGTGCTGCCCAGGTCCTCCAGCCACGGCGACCCCGCCTTCAGGAACAGGTGCGCATGGCGGCGCGAAAGGTAGTTGACCTGATGCGGATAGTCGTCGCGATAGCGCGCGAAGGTGTCATCGGCCTTGCTGACGAGGAACGGGAAGCCCGAGACGACCACCGGCTGCAAGCCGATTTCCGGGCGGATCGGCGCGAGCGTGACGGCCAGACGTGGCGGCTCCGGCGCCGGGGGCCGCGGATAGACGCGCACGCGGTACGACAGCGCCGCGCCAAAGCTCACCTCGTCGCCATCGCGCAGCAGCGCCGGCTGCTTGGCCACGGCATCGCCATTCACGCGCGTGCCGTTCTTGCTGCCGAGGTCCGCCACGTAGACGGCGCCGTCCTCGGCAAAAATGCGCGCGTGGCGGCGCGAAAGTACCGAGACCGTCTCCGCCGGATAGGCGACGAACGGCGCCTCGCCACGGCCGATGGCGAACAAATCCTCCCCGATCCGGATCTCGCCGAGTTCGGGCCGGGACACGGGCATCAGCAGGACGTCGAACGCCTGCCCCGTTCTCACCGGCATTTCCATGATCAGGGCATCGTCGCGCGTCATGTTTCAACGGAACCAACAGTCGGGCCGGTGGCGCTGTGCCGCACATGGCCGGTTTTCCTGGCCACGGGGGTACGGGAGGTCACGCGTATGAACATAGTAGGCCACGCTTTTCGGGAGTCAATCCGCTGCGGTGCAGCGTTGCGCGAAGGCACGCGGCAGGCGGGTTTCAAGGTTGAAACGCTTTGTGCGCGCGTGCGGCTAAGGCGCTACGTTCGCTGTCGTATTCACGCCGTTGGCTGGCGCGGCATTGCTGACGGTGGTGCTCGGCCAGCCGCCACCGAGCGCCTTGTACAGCGTGACGGTATCGGCCAGGATTTGTTGGTGGGCCGCCAACAACGCCAGCTGGGCCTGGAGCAGCGAACGCTCGGTCTCGAAGACCTCCAGCTGTGACGCAATGCCTTCCTTGGCCTGCGCCTCGATCTGGGTGGAGACGACGCGCAGCTGATCCACCTGCTGCTGGAGTTCAATGCGCTGCCGCTTGTGGGCATCCACATTGACCAGCGCACTCTCCACTTCCTCGAACGCCGTCATCACCGTGCGGCCGTACTCGTTCTCCACCACGCCGATATTGGCCTCGGTGGTCTTCACGCGGGCGCGCACATTGGGGTCGAGCATCGGCAGGTTGATGCTCGGCATGAAGCCGAAAGTGAAGGACTTGAGCAGGTCGGACAGCGCGAAGCTGGCCGTGCCGCCGCGCGCCGTGAGGCTGATGCTGGGCAGCTGGGCGAGCCGGGCCTGGCCGACGATGTTGTACGCGGACAGCACCCGGTACTCGGCGGCGACGATGTCCGGGCGACGCGCCAGCAACTGCGACGGCAGCCCGGCCGGCACCACCGGCAGCTTGACCCGGTCCTGCAGCCGCCCCGCCGGCACCTTGAAGTCGCCGGCAGGCACGCCGACCAGCGTGCCCAGTGCATTCTCGGCCACGTCGCGCGAACGGCGCAGCTCGATCAGGTCCTTGTTGAGGCGGTTGATTTCCGCCTGCTGCTGCATCACGCGGATCTGCGGCAGCAGCCCGTTGGCGAACATCGCCTTGTAGGTGGTCAGGATGTCGTTGTTGCGGGACACTGTGAGCCGCTGCTGGGCGATCTGCTCGTCGAGCTGGAGCAGCGTGAAGTACGTGATCGACACATCGGATACCAGCGCGAGGTAGCCTGCGCGCCAGTCCGCCTCGGAGGCGCGGTACTCGGCGGTCTGGGCCTGCACGCCCTTTTCCACCTTGCCCCAGATATCGATATCCCAGTTGACCGTGGCGCCCAGGTTGAAGGTGCGCGTCATGGCCTGGCCGGTGGTCTTGTCGAAGCTCGCGCCGGCGCCGATGTCGAACACGGGCAGCGCGCCGGCACGTGCCTCGCCAATCTGCGCGCTCGCCACGCGGATGCGGGCGGCCAGCACGCGGATGTCGTAGTTGCCGGTCAGTGCCTTGGCCACCAGTTCATCGAGATAGGAGTCGCCGAAGCCTTGCCACCAGTTCGGCACGATGGTCTCGGCCGGCGATACGGTGATCGACTCCGTGCGCGACCAGTCCGTCTTGGCCGGCGTTTCCGGGCGCTTGTACTCTGGGGGGCGAAAATCGGCGCAGCCGGCCATCAGCAGCGCGCAGAGCGCGGCGGCAACAGGTCTGGCCAGTGCGGCGGGGGCCGGGGCGAAAGCGAACACGATGACATCCTGCATGGAACGCCCTCGGACGCGTGCTGCCTGCCGTGGCGCTCGACTGTATTGTGGTGCGAAGCGGAGCCAGCTCCAACCTCGACATGCGTGCGGGGCGAAAAAAAAGGCGCCGGGACGGAGGGGTCCCCGGCGCAATGCTCCCCGTGCGGCTCGGGGCACCGTCGTTCGCGGTGCCCTGCCGATCTGAACCGGCGATGAATCAGAACACGTTGTTGGAGGCGGTCTGCGACGTCGTGACCGTGTTCTTCAGATGGTCCTGGAAGGCCGAGCCGTTGCCGAACAGGTTGTTGACTTCCTGCATTTGCTGGTTGCTCTGGTTGATCGTCGTGGTCTTGTCGAAGTCGATCTTCACCGGGTGATAGATCGAGGTGTACGGGGCGAAGAGGCCCAGGCCACCGGATACGGCGCTCATCTTCTTGGCGTCGAGGGTTTCGGTCGAGGACAGGTCTTGGATGGTCAGCGTGGTCATTTCAGTTCTCCTAGAGAGGAAGGGGTAAGGCTTGGTTGGGTTGAGCATCGGGTTGGTGTCGCGCTCGGTTGTCATATCGCAGCAAGCGTGCCAGCCCGTGCCAGAAGGCAGAAAAAAACCCGCCAGGGCTGGCGGGTCAAGGGTTGGCGGAGCATCGCGTCACATGGGATGGGGTGCGGCCGGGCCCCGGCCTGTTGGTGGCGGCACAACGCCTGCGGGCAAACTGTCTGGCCGCTGCCAACATCGCCGATAAAAAAGGCGCGCATCGCTGCGCGCCGCGTGGAGCAGGCGTTCCGCCCGCCTACTTCACATAGATCGTGATCTTCTTCGAGTACACCGGCGGATTGGTCGGGATGTGCTTTTCGTCGCCCATCAGCAGTTGCAGCGTGTGCTTGCCAGGCGCCAGTTCCACCGTGGTCTCGGTCTCGCCCGCGCCGAAGTGCAGGTGGTTGCGGTCGTTGGGAATTTCCTTGTCCATCGGCGGCAGGTCCACATCGATCAGCAGATGGTGGTGCCCGGTGTTCGGGAACCTGACATCCTTGGGCGCCACGCCCATGTTGCGCAGCCCGAACCAGACCTTGACCGGCTTGCCGGCCGGCAGGGTCTGGTTGTTGTTGGGATAGCCGATATAGAGATAGGCGTTCTTCGGCGCCGGCGTGGGGCCGCTGGCCGGGGCGGCCGTGGCCCCACCATGCGCGGCACGCCCGGCCGTGGCGGCGGGCGCCGAGGCGTCTGCGGCCAGGGCGCTGCCTGCCCACAGACAGCCGGCGGCAAGAACGATCACTGCGGCGACTGGCTTCGTCATGGCTTCCCTCCCCTGCACGGCGATCATCGGCGAATGTGCGCTACCGCACGGTGATCGTGATCTTCTTCGAATAAATCGGCGGATCGAACGGCACATGCTTGCTGTCGCCCAGCAGCAGCTGCAGCGTGTGCTTGCCCGGCGGCAGTTCGATGCGCGCGTCGGTCTCGCCCGCGCCGAAGTGCAGGTGGTTGCGGTCGTTGGGAATTTCCTTGTCCATCGGCGGCAGCTCGGTGTCGATCAGCAGGTGATGGTGGCCGCAGTTGGGGCGCTCGATGCCCTTCGGGCAGACGCCCATGCCTTTCAGGCCCATGCGGACCCAGAGCTTGCCGCCTTCGATAACGGTGCCGTCGCTTGGCCAGATGATGTACGTCTCTGCGTTCTTCGGGGCGGGGGTGAGCGGCGTGGCGAGGGTGGCGTAGACGGCCAGTCCCGTGGCAAGCACGGTGGCCGCGAGCACGCGGAGCGGGGATCGACTGGACATACGCGGCTCCTCCCGGAGATCTGTCCGCTTCACACGGTGCCCTCACGGGAACACCGGCGAGGCGAGCGGGCAGCGGATCTTGATTGGTGTTGTGGCGGCAGTGCGCTCGGCGATGTGTCCTCAAGCGTAGGTCGGAAGATCGGAAAAAGCGAACGGAAGCGAACCGGGCGGCCCGGCACGGCGACCTTTCGCGCCACACCTGCTGTGCTATCTTGAAACGAGCCGGAATTGCGTCACGGCAACTTCACACCGCGCGCTGCGCAGCACCCACGGGGCCTGGATATGTGGCGGAAAACTCTTGTCGTGTCATGGATTGGCAGTGCGTTGTTGGGTGGTGGCGCGCTCTGCGGCGCGACCTCCGTCGCCCTCGGCGTGGCGGGTGCGATGTTCGCCACGTCGGCCAGTGCCGGCATCCTGCCGAAGAACAGTGACGAGCAGTACGAACTGTCGTTCTGGGACTCCATCAAGAACAGCAACTACGCGAGCGACTACGAGGCGTACCTGAAGCAATACCCGAACGGGCGATTCGCGGCGCTCGCCAAGTCACGCATCGAGCGCATCAAGGCCACCGCTCCGGCCCAGCCCGCCAAGCCCGAGCCGAAGGTGGAAGCCAAGCCGGCCCCGGCGCCGACACCCGCCCCACCGCCTGCTGCCCGCACCCCGACCACGCCCCCCACGCCCGCCACACCCGCCACACCCACCCCGCCACCCGCCGCCAACCAGCCGCGCTCGCGCAGTGGCGGGCCCATCGCGCAGGGCACGGTGACCTATGCGAACGAAGGCAAGGAAGGCGCCCCCGCCCCAGCCTCTGCGCCGGCCAGGCCGGCCGAAGCCAAGGGCGGCGAGATCCGCGACTGCCCGGCCTGCCCGGTACTCGTCAGCGTGAGCCCGGGCGGCTTCACCATGGGCAGCAGCACCAGCGACCCCGCCGAGCGCCCGCCGCACCGCGTGACCATCAGCCAGCCGTTCGCCATCGGCAAGTTCGAGGTGACCGTCGAACAATGGAATGCCTGCGCCGATGCCAACGCCTGCCCGCGCATTGCCACCAATCCTGCCGAGGCGAAGGCCGCCCCGGTACGCGACGTCAGCTGGGATGACACCCAGCAATACCTCGCCTGGCTCACCAAGACCACCGGCAAGACCTACCGGCTGCCCTCCGAGGCCGAATGGGAGTACGCGGCGCGCGGCGGCACCAGCTCCGCCTACTGGTGGGGCGACCAGATGCGCAAGGGCAACGCCAACTGCAAGGACTGCGGCGAGCCTTGGAGCGATGCCGCGCCGGCCAACGTCGGCTCGTTCCCGGCCAATCCGTACGGCCTGCACGACATGAACGGCAGCGTCTGGGAATGGGTGGCCGACTGCTGGCACAGCTCTTACAAGAACGCACCCGTCGATGGCCGGGCCTGGGACGAAGCGGCCTGCACTGCGCGCGTGATCCGCGGCGGCTCCTGGCGGGAGGGGGCGACCTACATGGTGTCTTCCACGCGCTTCAAGTACAGCACCAGCGTGCGCCAGTCACAGAACGGCTTCCGCGTGGCGCGCGACATGAAGTAGCGGACTGGCGAAGACTAGCTCGAACTAGCTCGAACTAGCGGGGGCTGGTCGAGATCTGCACGAGGTCCGCGCTGATGCGGTCCCGGCCGTACTTGCCGGCCATCTGCGCGAGCGGCTTGTCGAGCGCCCGCAGGTATTCCTGCCGGGTCTCGAACTCGGGCCGGCGCGAGTCGAACAGCGGCGCCGGGGTGGTCAGCAGCACCACCAGTTCCGTGCCGAATGGCCGCGAGACCACCCACTCCCCCGCCTCCCCGATCGTGGCGCTATAACTGGCCGGCGCCTGGTGCCCCGGAATACGCTTGCTGGGCACAAGGTGAGCCACCTTGCCATCGACGACGAAGTAATCGACGTAGACATAGGTCTCCTGCCCCGGCGTGGTCAGGTCCATGATCAGCGGCGTGCCCTCGGTCAGCTTGCTGCCGCCCCGGGTGCGCACCACGGCACCGCCAGGCTTGTGTCCGGACCAGTACGGCGCCACCAGGCGCACTACATCGCACTTGTCGGCGGCAAGCGGCTGGGCGTCGAATTTCAGCGATTTCACGCCGGGGATGGCGTTCAACTGGTCGCGCAGCTTGCGCGTGGCGGTCTCCGCCACGTAGCCCTCCACGTGCAGCGTGCCGCCATCGACGGCAGCCGTGAGCAGCGAGCACGGCGCGGCGGCCAGCACGGGCGTGACGGCCTGCAACGTGAGCCTGGGGTCGGGGGCCTTCGGAGCTACCGGCGCCTCGGCCGCTTTCGGCGGCTCTGCGGCCGGGGCTGGCGGCTCGGCAGCGGCCGGCTCGGTGGTGCCGGCCTGGGTGGTCTCCGTCGATGCCTTCGGCGGGGCGCCCATGCGCCACACGTAGTAGCCCAGTCCCGCCACGAGCGCGGCGCCCGCCAGCACGCCGCCAATCGCCATCGGCACGCTCGACGTTGCGCGCGCCGGCTCGGCGCCCAGCCCTTCCAGGAAACGCTTCACGGTGGGCGTGCGCGTGGCACGGTCGAGCGAGAGCGCCTGGCGCAGCGTCTTCCACTGGTTGCGGCTGAGCACCTTCGGCGGCGTCGGCTTCATATGCGAGGCCCGCGCCTGGTTGGCCGACATCCGCTCGTACGGATGCTTGCCGGTCAGCAGTTCATACGTCACACAGGCCAGCGCGTAGATATCGTCACGCGGATCGGGCTCGCGGTGCTCGAACATCTCCGGGCTGGCGTAGGCCGGCGTCATGCCGCCCAGCGAGCCGGGATCGAACACGGTCTGGTCCGCGTCGTCAGTCGGCTGCTGGAATCCGCGGGCGATGCCGAAGTCGATCACCTTGACCTCGCCACGATCGGTCAGGAACACATTGGCCGGCTTGAAATCGCAATGCACGAAGCCGCGCTCGTGCGCATAGGCCAGCGCCCGGCCCATGCCGACAATGATCGGCAGCGCCTTGGCATACGGCAGGCCCGCGAAGTCCGGCGCGCGCAGCACGCGGTTGAGGGACTTCCCGGACAGATATTCCATGGTCAGGAAGACCGTCGGGCCGTCCCGGTCGAAGTCGTAGACGGTGACGATATTCCGGTGCGCCAGCGTCTGCGCCTTGCGCGCCTCGCGCTGCAATGCCATCAGGGACTTGGGGTGCCCGCTGAACTGGAGGTTCAGCACCTTGATGGCGATATAGGGCTTGCGGTCGGAGGCTTCTAGCTTGCGCAGGTCGAGCGCCTTGTAGACCGTGCCCATGCCGCCGATGCCCAGGCACTCCTCGAGCACGAAGCGGCCGTTGAGGGTATCGCCCACGCCCTTGCTGGCCCCGGCGGTGACATAGCCGCCAGTGTTGCCCGTACTGCCAGTGTTGCCGCTTTGCCCGCCGGAGGGAGTGGACGGCGACGTGGCTGAAGAGAATGACGATGGCGACGATGGCGAAGGCGGCTCGGGCGCCATGCGGGTTTCCTCGCCCAGCGGCTCGCGCATGGCATCCCCGATGATCGGGTCGAACTGCGTGGCCACGCGCGACTCGATGCGGCGCATCACCTCGGCATAGACGCCAGGCGGCAGCGGCGCGCGCGTGTGTTCTTCACTGAGCACGCGGGCGAGCTGGGTCGGCTGGGTCTGGTCGTCCTGGAGGGCCAGGTCGACTGACGCAAGGAACTCGTCACGCGAGAGGCCACCGCGCTGGAAGTTGCGTATCAGGTCGGTCAGGCTAGACATCAGATGCGATCCCGACGAGTGGTTGCGGACCGGCGATGCCGCTACGTCACGAACTATCGCCCACGATGGATACTAGTGCGCACTCTGTCCAATCGCAAACCCGGTACTGCCCGGGTCGTTGGCCCTGCGCCGACAGGCGCGGCCGATGTGTTGGCGGCAATCCACCACTCGCCTCCCCCTGCGGCACCGCGCGCTGGCGCCGTGCCGGCGCCGACCATCCCGCAACGCCTTGCCCTACGCGGCTTTTCAGGTTTTTTCGATGTTCCGGGCCTGCGCTGGCACGCTTGCTGCGATATGACAACCGAGCGCGACACCAACCCGATGCTCAACCACCACCAAGCTTCACCCTTCCTCTCTAGGAGAACTGAAATGACCACGCTGACCATCCAAGACCTGTCCTCGACCGCAACCCTCGACGCCAAGAAGATGAGCGCCGTTTCCGGCGGCCTCGGCCTCTTCGCCCCGTACACCTCGGTCTACAGCCCGTTCAAGCTGTCCATCGACAAGCACACCGAGATCAACCAGCAGAACCAGCAGATGCAAAGCGTGACGAGCGCGTTCGGCAACGGCTCGGCCTTCCAGGAACACATGAAGAACACCGTGACGACCTCGCAGACGGCCAGCAACAACGTGTACGGCGCGGTCTGAACCCAACGGTTCCGGATCAAGGAGTCCATCATGTCTTCGATCATCGTGCGCGACCTTGCCGCCAGCAAGGAACTCGACCGCAAATCACTGTGCGCCATCCGTGGCGGCAACAGCTGGCTCGCCAAGGCCGGCAACATGGGCCCGCTGGCCAACGTCAACATCAACATCAACCAAAGCGTGCAGCAGCTGCAGCAGGTGAACGTGGCTGCGTTCAACAACAACACGCTGGTCGGCGTGGACCTGGGCAACATCAAGCTCGGCGTCAACCCGTCGCAGTGGGGCGGCAACTGGGCGGCGGCCTGACCGCCCCCCCAGTGGCGGTGCCGCCACGGCGGCACCGCTGGCCTATACTGAATCGGGCCCGCGCCTGCCCCGGCGCCGCCCGGCCGGCCCCAAACAGACCGGCCATGGCCAGGCCCAAAAGCTGGAGAACGCCATGGCAGTGATCGTCATCAAGGATTTGACGGAGAACATGGACCTCGACCGCGAGGCCATGAGCGCCATCACGGGCGGTGCCCGCACCGGAGGCGGCCGCCACTGGCAGGCCCACCGCCGTGCGCAGGCGCGCCTGATCCAGTATCCGGAAGGCTTCCCGGGCAAGCCCGAGGCATCCGGACAGCATGCAGGGCAGGAACGGGTGACCGGCAAGCTGCCGCGCAAATAGGCGCGATACGCCCCGGCAAACAAAGCAGTACCGTCGCAGCAAAGAAAAGCCCGCCAGACAACTGGCGGGCTTTGGTTGCGGACGGGCCCGGACCACCTGGGTCAACGTCGCCGGCGAATTCCGGTCATTCCTGTGCCAAGCATGTTTTCCCATGGTTCCGCCCATGACGCGGACGTCCATCCGGACCACCCGGATAGTCGAAGAAAACCTGGCAGTGGCATCAATGACCGCAATGCCGGGGGCGAGCGGCAAGCTAACCTTGCCGAAGGCGAGTCATCGGGAACGATGGGTGTCCGCCCCATGCGGGCATGGATTGCTCGCGCTCTGAGTATAGGCAGGACGCCCCCGCTTTCAAGCGAGAAGCATTCGCAAGTGGCGCAGGAGGATTGCGACGATGCCGATGTGCGCGACACATCTCGTTACGTTTCGCACTGCAACAAAAATTTAATTGTTCTGCTATACTCCGCGCCGTGAGTTTCGCACTGTGAGTTTCGCAACACGCCCGGCAATCCGGCCATGGCGTACCCGCTACCTCCCAAGCTCTGCACCCCGCCTCTGTCCTCCAGATGTTCCGTGACAGGTGTTGGCCAGAACGCACCGCTCACCAGACGTCGCCTCGTCTCCGATCCTGATGAACAGCCTGTTTGCCTGCGCTGTTTGCCTGCCAGGGATTAGTAGCCGGTTTATTTAGAACCAGCCGCCCGCCCTGCCTGCCGCCGTGTTGCCAGCTGAGTCTGTCGAACGGCCTACCGATTGGCGCCGAAGCCTTTTTTAAGACTTTGCACTGCGCCCACCCCTTTGCGCATGACCGCGGGGGTGCCATGCATATTTAATAAGCACGACATGACCCAGCACGATTTCCGTGCGGAGCAATCTTTTGCCTCCGCCACCGACGCATCCGCCACGCCCGCCGACATCAGCCCGCTCGACAAGCTCGACGCCATGCTGACCGCCGGTGACGCTCCGGAGGCGTCCGCAGCACCCGCCCAGGCAGCCCCGGCCATCGACATCGCCGACAACGGCTTTGCCAAGCTCGGCCTGGACGCCGCCATCCTGCGCGCCCTCTCCGAACTGAACTACCTCACGCCGACGCCGGTGCAGGCGCAGGCCATTCCCCAGTTCCTGGCCGGCCGTGACCTGCTGGTCTCGAGCCAGACCGGCTCGGGCAAGACCGCCGCGTTCATGCTGCCCGCCATCCAGCGCATCAGCGAGAAGCCGGCCCCGACGAACCGTCCGCGCAGCGACGAACCCGTCAAGCGCATGAAGGGCAAGCGCCCCCGTCCGTCGCCGGCCCAGCCGTCGCTGCTGGTGCTCACGCCGACGCGAGAACTGGCCCTGCAGGTGACCGAGGCCGCCGCCAAGTACGGCCGCCATCTGCGCCGCATCGTCTGCGCCAGCATCCTGGGCGGCATGCCCTACCCGAAGCAGCTGGCCATGCTGTCGAAGATGCCGGACATCCTCGTGGCCACGCCGGGCCGCCTGCTCGATCACATCGACGCCGGCCGGATCGACCTGTCCGCACTCGACATGCTCGTGTTCGACGAAGCCGACCGCATGCTGGACATGGGCTTTGCCGATGACATCGACGCCATCGTCGCGGCCACGCCGGCCACGCGCCAGACGCTGATGTTCTCGGCCACGCTCGACGCCCGCATCGCCCAACTGGCCTCGCGCCAGCTGCGCGACCCGCAGCGCATCGAGATCGCTGCCGTGCGCGCCGACCAGAGCAACATCGAGCAGCGCCTGCACTTCACCGACGACATGTCGCACAAGGAGCGCCTGCTGGATCACCTGCTGCGCGATACCTCGCTCAAGCAAGCCATCGTCTTCACGGCGACCAAGCGCGATGCCGACTCGCTGGCCGAACGGCTTTCGGATACCGGCTTCTCGGCTGGCGCGCTGCACGGCGACATGACCCAGGGTGCGCGTAACCGCACGCTGACCGCCCTGCGCCGCGGCAACATCCGCGTGCTGGTGGCGACCGACGTGGCCGCGCGCGGCATCGACGTACCCGACATCACCCACGTGGTGAACTTCGACCTGCCCAAGCAGGCGGAAGACTACGTGCACCGTATCGGCCGTACCGGCCGTGCGGGTCGCTCGGGTATCGCGATCAACCTCGTGAACCATGGCGACATGTTCCAGTGGAAGCGCATCGAGCGCTTCACCAACCACCGCATCGACGCGTCGGTGATCGAAGGCCTCGAGCCGCGTCGCCAACCCAAGCCGCGTTCGAACTTCGGCGGCAAGCCGGGCGGCAGCGGCGGCGGCTACCGTGGTAACGGTGGCACCGGCGGCGGTTATCGCGGCGGCAACAGCGGCAGCGGCGGCGGCTACCGTGGCAATGGCGGCACCGGCGGCGAGCGCAGCTTCGGCGACCGCAAGTTCGGCGGCGGCGAGAGCCGTGGCTTTGGCGATCGCGGCGGCTTCGGCAACCGTGAAGGCTTTGGCAACCGCGAAGGCGCTGCCCCGCGCGACGGCAACCGTGGCTTCGGCGACCGTGGCCAGCCGCAACAGCGTCCGTTCGGCGGCGAGCAGCAACGCAGCTTCGGCGGCGAGCGCTCGTTCGGTGGCGAGCAGCGCGGCTTCGGTAACCGTGAAGGCTTCGGCAACCGCGAAGGCGGCAACCGTGGCGGCTTCGGCGGCAATCGCGAAGGCGGCCAGCGCGACGGCAACCGCAGCTTCGGCGATCGTGGCGGCTTCGGCGGCCAGCGCAGCGGCAACAGCAACGGCAACAGCCGCTCGCGTTACGAGCGTTGATCGGGTGACCGGGTGACCGGTCGCTGCGATCCATGAAGAACGGCACCCCAGGGTGCCGTTTTTTATTGCCTGCGTGCGATGAAATCGACGTCGGGGCCTAGACCGCGCAGGACCGGAAGCCGACGAACGAGACGTCGTCCTCGGGCAGCAGCGCCATGCGCGCCCGGGTATGGCGCTGGCGCGCCGGGCTCGCGAACGAGACGCCGCGCACGGCCTGGTGCGTGCCGAAGCGGCCCACCAGTTCCAGATCGGCCGGCTGCGCCACGAAGCCCGCGTAGGGCTCGTAGGGCGTGGCCGTCCACTCGCGCAGCGCCCCCCATTGCAGGCCGCGATTCTGCGTGGCCGCCAGCTCCCACTCCACTTCCTGCGGCAGACGCCGGCCGGCCCAGACGCACCACGCCTGCGCCTCGAACAGCGTGACGTGACGCACTGGTTCGTCGGGGTTGAGCGTGCGCTCCGCGCCGAAGCGCGACACCATCCACGCCCGCGTCACCGCGTGGCGCGACCAGTAACGCGGCGCCGAGCGTTCCTGCGTCATCAGCCACTGCCGCCCCGCCGCCGACCACCACGAAGGGTGCTCGTAGCCGTGGTCTTCGACAAATTCCAGGAATTGCGCATTGGTGACCAGCGCGGCGTCCATGTCGAATGCAGGCACATAGGTCTGCTGGGCCGGCAGCTCGTCTGGGAGTGCGAGGCCGTCCGCGTCATGCCAGCCCTGCGTGAAGCGGCCGCCCGGGAAGTGCAGCGTGCCGTTATGCGAGACCGAGATCGACGGGCCCACGGCGGCCGGCTCGGCCGGCGCCATGCCCAGCGCCTGGAGCAGCGCGGCGATGGTCTCGCCCTGGGCATCCTCATGGAACAGCGCCCGGCGAAACGGATAAAGCGTGGCGTCTTCGTCGTCGGGCAGCAGCGCGATGCGGCGCAGCAGGCCGTCCAGCACCTGCGTGGCGTACTGCTTCACGCGCGCGACATCGGGCAGCACGATTTCCCAGCGCTCGTCCGGGCCGATGCGGTCCGGGTCGAACCATTCGTCGGCGCCATCGAGCAGCGACGGCTCGCTAGCCACCGGCAGCCGCACCCCACCCCGCTCGAGGTGGCGCACGCCACGCAGGCACCACCATTCGGCATGCCAGGCAATGTGACCGAGTGTCCACAATGGCGGATTGCAGTCGTATTGACGCGTGACCATCCAACCCTTGCGGGTCTGGCCGAACGCCGCCAGCCACGCCAGCGTGCGGTTGCGCGACTCCACCAGCGCCTGCGCCAGCCCTTCGCGCGGCAGCCGGCGCGCGTCAGCCCACGTCGCCTTGCCGCCAGTGAAGTGAAGATCGGGAAGCATGGAGAAGCCGCTCATCGACAGATCCGTGACAGAAGGTGAAAGGGATGCCGGGGCCACCGGCTGCGCGCATTATGACACTGGCGCGTCGATGGCCCCTCCCCGGGCATTCAATCCCCTGCTTGGTCTGCGGCTTCTTCGGCAACCGCCGCCGCGACGGTCAGCCGCGCGCGTGGAACACCGCGAACCAGCCGTTCGGATCAGTCCAGCAGACCGGATCGGTGAAGCCGGCCGACTCGAGCAGGATCGAGAAGTCCTCCGGACGATACTTATAGGAATCCTCCGTATGGATCTGCTCCCCGGCCGCGAAGCGCCGCTCTCCATCGGCCCAGCGCACGGTCACGTCGCGCGTGGCTTGCAGATGCATCTGCACGCGCGAGGACCGGGCGTCGAAGCTGGCCGCATGGCGCCAGTCATCGAGCGCGAAGTCGCTGCCGACGATACGGTTCAGGTTGCGCAGCACGTTGCGGTTGAACGCGGCGGTCACGCCCAGGGCATCGTCATAGGCCGACACCAGCGTCGCAGAATCCTTGAACAGATCCACGCCGATCAGCACGCCGTCGCCGCGCCCGGCCGCCGCACGCAGGCGCTGGAGCAGCGCGAGCGCCTCGATCGGGGCGAAATTGCCGATGCTGGAGCCCGGGTAGAAGAACAGCCGCCGGCCACGCCGGACGCCGCTGGGCAGGTCGAGCGGGCCGCAGAGGTCCGCGCCCAGCCCCAGCATCGGAATCTGCGGATTCTGCTGTTGCAGGCCGGTCAGCGTGCCGCGCAGGAACTCCACGGAAATATCGAGCGCCACGTACTGCGACGGCTGGAGGCTGGGGAACAGCCGCGCGGCCTTTTCGCAGTTGCCGGCGCCCAGGTCGATCAGCACGCAGCCGCTGCCGGCGCGCGCCGCAATGGCGGGCGCCGCGCTGGCAAAGATCGATGCCTCGGTGCGCGTGGGGTAGTACTCGGGGAGGTCGGTAATCGCCTCGAACAACCGGGAACCGAGCACATCGTAGAAGAACTTCGGACTGATGCTGGCCGGATGCCGGGTCAGGCCAGCGACGATCTCGGCGCGCAGTGCGCCGCTGTCCTCGTGGTACTGCTGGACGAATTCGGGCTGGAGCGCCGCGGCATGGCCATGGCCATGGCCATTGACGATGGCCGGGGACGGCTCGGGGGCGAAGGTGGGGGCGTGGTGGTTGTGATTGGCTTTGGAGAGAGGTCGGGTTGGGTTCAGTGGTGTCGTAACAGCCGGCATGACGCTTCCTTGTTGTCGATGGGGCACTACGTGAATCCCTCAAAACCGCCATGGCTGGCGCCAGGCGACCGCCTTCGGAGTCCGCGCCTGTGCAGTCCGGCGCGCACCGGCCGAAGCCGATCCCAATAGGATAGGTGCATATCGATATGCGTGCAGGATGCTTTGCATCGACTTACATCCGCTGACAATGTCTACATCTCCACCCAAACGCCTCATGTTAGATACATTCAAATGGCATGTAGGCTGCGCAACATTTTTTCTCGCATTTCGCTTATAATCCCGCCCAGCGCGACCGCTGCGCAGAATCTGCGGACGCGCCCCTTCAAAGGGGAGTAGCTTGGGGGCCATTGCCCTTAGCACAATCGTCATTCCGAGACGCGACCCGTCTCCGGTTGTGCTGACCCTGGCGCGCATTCCGCGCCTGTGTGTCGAGCAAGACCTTTGCAACCTGGTTTCACGTTGCAAAGGCGTTTTCAACTCCCATGCTCCGTGATCTCAGGTGAACAAAAACCCTTGCGGGCCAAATTGGCCTGCAGCTATTCGTTCGTACCCGAGGAGAGTTCATGGAGTGGTTTACCGATTTGTTCACGATGCAGTTCCTGACGGCGCTGCTGTCCATCGTCGTCATTGACCTGGTGCTGGCCGGGGACAATGCCATCGTGATCGCCCTGGCGGCGCGCAACCTGCCGCCGCATCTGCAGAAGAAGGCCATTGTCTGGGGTACCGTCGGCGCCGTGGTGGTCCGTTCGGCCATGACCATCGGCGTGGTCTGGCTGCTCAAGATCCCTGGCCTGATGCTGGTAGGTGGCCTGGCGCTGGTCTGGATTGCCTACAAGCTGCTGGCCGCCGAGGAAGATGGCGACGAGCACGGCGGCGGCGCGACCACGCTGATGGGTGCGATGAAGACCATCATCATCGCGGATGCGGTGATGGGCGTGGACAACGTGCTGGCTGTGGCCGGCGCCGCGCACGGCAGCTTCCTGCTGGTGGTGCTGGGCCTGCTGATCAGCATCCCGATCGTGGTCTGGGGCTCGACGCTGGTGCTGAAGCTGATGTCGCGCTTCCCGGTCATCATCTACGTGGGCGCCGGCGTGCTGGCCTTCACGGCCGTGCACATGATCGTCAAGGAGCCGCTGATCAAGACGTTCTTCGAGACGCATTCGGTCGTGCAGCTTGGCCTCTATGTGCTGATCATCGGCGGCGTGCTGGGCGCGGGCTACCTGACGCAGAAGCGTCGCGTGCGCACGACTCCGGCCGAAAGCCACTGACATCAGTCAGACCCCGGCCCGCGGCAGCCCCCTGCCGCGGCGCAGCAGAAGACCGCCTCCGGGCGGTCTTCTGCTTTTCGGATTGCGGGTAAAATCCCCGCTTGGCGCCCCAAGGCGCCGACATCACTTTCTCCCCGCCCTCGCTTCCAAGCCGATGAAACAGTATCTCGACTTCATGCGCCATGTTTACGAGCATGGCACCGACAAGGCCGACCGCACCGGCACGGGCACCCGTTCGGTGTTCGGCTACCAGATGCGCTTCGACCTGAACGAGGGCTTCCCGGTGGTCACCACCAAGAAGCTGCACCTGAAGTCCATCATCCACGAACTGCTGTGGTTCCTCCAGGGCTCGACCAACATCGCCTACCTGAAGGAACACGGCGTGTCGATCTGGGACGAGTGGGCTGACCAGAATGGCGAACTCGGCCCGATCTACGGCTACCAGTGGCGCGCCTGGCCGACACCGGACGGCCGCCACGTGGACCAGATTGCCGACCTGATGCAGCAGATCCGCAACAACCCGGACTCGCGCCGCCTGATCGTCTCGGCCTGGAACGTGGGCGAAATCCCGCAGATGAAGCTGCCGCCCTGCCACGCGTTCTTCCAGTTCTACGTGGCCGATGGCAAGCTGTCCTGCCAGCTCTACCAGCGCAGCGCCGACATTTTCCTCGGCGTGCCGTTCAACATCGCCAGCTACGCGCTGCTGACGCACATGATCGCGCAGCAGGCCGGCCTGACCGTGGGCGACTTCGTCTGGACCGGCGGCGACTGCCATATCTATAACAATCATTTCGAGCAGGTGGAAACCCAGCTCGCGCGCGCGCCGATGACGCTGCCGACGCTCCAGATCCTGCGCAAGCCGGACAGCATCTTCGACTACAAGTACGAGGATTTCGCGCTGGTGGGTTACGAATCGCACCCCGCGATCAAGGCGCCGGTGGCCGTATGACGCTGCTGACCCTGATCGTCGCCCGGGCGCGCAACGGCACCATCGGCCGTGACAACACGCTGCCGTGGCGCCTGCCGGAAGACCTCCAGCATTTCAAGCGCACGACGATGGGCGCGCCGGTCGTCATGGGCCGCAAGACGTGGGATTCCATCGGCCGGCCGCTGCCGGGGCGCCGTAATATCGTGGTGAGCCGCAACCGGGACCTGAAGCTGGAAGGCGCCGAGGTGGTGGCATCGCTCGAAGACGCCCAGCGGCTCTGCGTGGGCGTGGAGCAGGTCTTCCTGATTGGCGGCGCGCAGCTCTACGCCGAGGCGCTGCCCAGCGCGGACCGGCTGATCGTCACCGAGATCGACGCCGATGTGCCGGGCGACGCCTTCTTCCCGGCCGTGGACCGCACCCGCTGGATCGAACTGGCCCGCGAGACGCATCATTCCGAGGCCAACCAGTTCGACTACGCGTTCGTGACATACGAGCGGCCACCTTCCGGCGAAGAGTAAGCCGAGGCGGCATAAAAAAACGGCAGGGTTCAAACCCTGCCGTTTTTCATTGGGCGATGGCGCCCCAGCCTGTCAGTTCCCGGCGATCGTCATCTGTTCGATCAGGATCGAGCCGGTTTCCTTGGTGCCGCGCACCAGCGCATCCGAACCGATGGCCACGATCTGCTTGAACATCTCGACCATGCTGCCGGCAATCGTGATTTCTTCCACCGGATACTGGATTACGCCGTTTTCCACCCAGTAGCCCGACGCGCCGCGCGAGTAATCGCCCGTCACGTAGTTCACGCCCTGCCCCATCAGCTCCGTCACCAGCAGGCCGGTACCCATCTTCTTGAGCATGCCGGCGAAGTCGTCGCCCGGCTGGGTCTGGGTGCTGGTCAGCGTCAGGTTGTGCGAGCCGCCGGCGTTGCCGGTGGTCTTCATGCCCAGCTTGCGCGCCGAGTAGGTGGAGAGGAAATAGCCTTCCACCACGCCATCGCGCACCACGTCGCGCTCGCGCGTGCGCACGCCTTCCTCGTCGAACGGGGCGCTGCCCATCGCGCCCGGCACGTGCGGCCTTTCATGGATCTGGATGTCCGGGCCGAACACGGCCTTGCCGAGCGTGTCGTACAAAAACGTCGATTTACGATACAGCGCGCCACCGGACACGGCCTGGACGAACGCGCCGAGCAGGCCGGCGGCCAGCGGCGCCTCGAACAGCACCGGGCACTTGCGCGTGGTCAGCTTGCGGGCGTTCAGGCGGGCCAGCGCGCGCTCGGCGGCGTAGCGGCCGATGTCCTCGGGCGCGGCCAGCGTCAGCGGGGAGCGCTTGGACGAATACCAGTCGTCGCGCTGCATGCCCCCACCCGAGCCGGCGATGGGCGCGCACGAGATGAAATGGCGGGAATACGGGTAGCCGCCCGAGAAACCGCGCGAGGTGGCCAGCACGAATTGCGAATGCTGCGCGGAAACGCTCGCGCCGTCGCTGTTGCGGATTTTCGGCGAGACCGCGAACGCGGCCGCTTCGGCGCGACGGGCGATGTCGATGGCGCCCTCGGCGTCCACCGTCCACGGATGGAACAGGTCCAGGTCCTGCGGGTTCTTCTCGAGCAGGTCTTCCTCGGCCAGCCCGGCGCAATCGTCCTCGGCGGTGAAGCGGGCGATGTTGTAGGCGGCCTCGGCCGTGGCGCGCAGCGCCGCCGGCGAGAAATCGGACGTGCTGGCGTTGCCGCGCCGCTGGCCGATCATCACCGTCACGCCAACCACCTTGTCGCGGTTCTGCTCGATCGTCTCCACCTGGCCCTTGCGCACCGTCACCGACAGGCCGCTGCCCTCCGAGATCTCGGTGGCGGCGTCGGTCGCCCCAAGCTCGCGTGCCACGCGCAGCACATCGGCCGCCATGGCCTTGAGCTGGTCCTGGGAATAGGTGAAATGCGAGGTTTTGTCGGCAATCTGGTCCATGCGGTGGTCCATGTGGGCAAGCGTGATCAAAAGTCCAAACGGGAATCATAGCAAGATAAAATGCCGGCTATGACGCGAAATACCCGTAGCCCCTCCAATTCCCGTTTCCCCGGCGGCTTTGCCCCCGAGCCGGACGACGACCTGCCCAAGAGCAAGTCGCAGCGCAAGCGCGACATGACCGCGCTGCAAGACCTGGGCGTCGAGCTCGAAGCCCTGGCCAAGGACCGCCTGGCGCGCGTGCCGATGCCCGAGTCGCTGGCCGATGCCATCCACGCCGCGCGCAAGATCAACAGCCACGAAGGCAAGCGCCGCCAGATGCAGTTCGTCGGCAAGGTCATGCGCGGGCTGGACGACGACGAAGTCGACGCCATCCGCGCCGCGCTGGAAGGCTTCAAGGGCACCAGCAAGGCCGAGACGGCCCGGCTGCACCTGATCGAACGCTGGCGCGAGCTGCTGCTGGCCGACGACGCGATGCTGACCAAGTTCCTTGGCGAGCACCCCAGCGTGGACGTGCAGGCCGTGCGCAACATCATCCGCAATGCCCGCAAGGAACGCGAAATGGGCAAGCCGCCCAAGTACTTCCGCGAGCTGTTCCAGGCCGTGAAGACCGCGCTGGAAGACAAGGATGCCGCCACGGGCGCCGCAGCCGACGCCACCACCCCGCCCGCACAGGAGCCCGAGGCATGACCCCTCCCCTGACCACCCCCCTCGGTTCCCCCGTATTGCGCAAGCATCCGGACGAACTGATCGTCGGTTTCGTGTCGATTTCTGACCGGGCGTCGTCCGGCACCTACCAGGACGAGGGCATCCCGGCCCTGCGCGACTGGTTCGGCCGCACCCTCACGTCACCGTGGCAAGGCGTGGAACGGCTGATTCCGGACGAGCAGGCGCTGATCTCGCGCACGCTGGTCGATCTGGTGGACGTGGCCGGCTGCGACCTCGTGCTGACCACGGGCGGCACCGGTCCGGCCCGGCGTGATGTGACGCCGGAGGCAACTCTGGCGGTCGGTACCAAGGAAATGCCGGGATTTGGGGAGCAGATGCGGCAGGTCAGCCTGCATTTTGTGCCGACGGCGATCCTGTCGCGCCAGGTGGCGGTGATCCGCGAGACGCCGAGCCGTGCCGCGCTGATCATCAACCTGCCGGGCCAGCCGCGCGCCATCCGGGAGACGCTGGAGGGTCTGCGCGATGCCGACGGCAAGTCCGTGGTCCAGGGCGTGTTCGCGGCGGTGCCGTACTGCATCGACCTGATCGGCGGCCCCTACGTGGAGACCGACGAAGCCGTGGTCAAGGCGTGGCGCCCGAAGCACGCCATCCGCGCGAAGTCCTGACTAGATATATAGAGGGAGGGCTACTTCAGGCCGAGGTAGAGCCCGATGGGCACGAACACCACGGCCGCGATGTTGCCCAGCAGCACGATGGAGGCCACCTGATCCGGCTCCTGCCGGAAATGGTCGGCCACCAGGAAATTGAGCACCGCTGGCGGCAGGGCCGCGAAGACAAACAGCAGCCCGCGCTGGAGGTCCGTCAGCGGCACCCACAGCGCCAGCGGCAGCGCCACCGCAATGCCCGCCAGCGGGCATACCGCCGCGCCGAGCAAGCCCATCCCCCAGTTCCGCAGGCTGACGTCCTTCATCCGCACGCCGAGCGCGAACAGCATCAGCGGCACGGTGGCATCGCCCAGCAGCTTGATCGACTCGAAGACCGGCTCCGGCAGCGTGAACCACGGCCGCGCCAGCGACAGCGCCACCCCGGCCACGGTCGCCAGCACCATCGGGTTACGGGCGATCTGCGTCAGCGAGGCATGCCGGTTGACGATCTTGAGCCCCAGCGTGAAGTGCATCAGGTTCGACGCCGCGAACAGCGCCACCGCCGGCGCCAGCCCGGCCGGGCCAAACGCAAAGACCGACAGCGGCAAACCCATGTTGCCGCTATTGTTGAACATCATCGGCGGCACGAAGGTACGCGGATCGGCCTTGATCAGCCGGGCCACGATCCACGCCAGGATGCCGGAGCCGATCACCACCGCCACCGCGCAACCGAGCAGCGACAACTGGTCCGCCAGCACGAAATCCTTGCTGACGAAGGCCGAGACCACCAGCAGCGGCGCGATCACGTCGAGCGTGGCGCGGTTGATGCCGGTCATGTCGGGGTGGGCGCGCCGGCCGTAGAGCCATCCGACCAGGATGATCAGGATGACCGGCGTGATGATCGAAACGATACGGGTGAACATGGCGGAGGGGGCGGCGTGGCCGGGGGCCCCTCCCGCCAGGCGGAAGGACGGACCGGCCCGCTGGGTTCTTGTTTTGCCTTAGGCGGCAGGGGCGGCAGGGGCGGCAGGGGCCGCCGGAGCAGCGGGCGTCGCCGGGGTGTCCGTGGGGGCCGGCGTGGACGCCTTGATAAAGTGCGTGCGGTAGTAGCGCAGCTCCTCCACCGACTCGAGGATATCGGCCAGCGCCGTGTGCAGCTGGCGCTTGGCAAAACCCTTGTGGATGGCCGGCTCCCAGCGCTTGCAGAGTTCCTTCAGCGTGGAGACATCGAGGTTCCGGTAGTGGAAGAACGATTCCAGCTTCGGCATGTAGCGGGCCATGAAGCGACGGTCCTGGCAGATCGAATTGCCGCACATCGGCGACTTGCCAGCCGGCACCCAGCGCTTCAGGAAGGCCAGCAACTCGGCTTCGGCCTGGGCCTCGGTGAGCGTGGACGCCTTGACCTTGTCGATCAGGCCCGAGCGGCCGTGCGTGCCCTTGTTCCAGTTGTCCATGCCGTCGAGCACGGCGTCGGCCTGATGGATCACCAGCACCGGGCCTTCGGCCAGGATATTGAGTTCGGAGTCGGTCACCACCACGGCAACCTCGATAATCCGGTCGGAATCCGGCTGCAGGCCGGTCATTTCCATATCCAACCAGATGAGGTTGTTTTCACTTTTGACGGAGGTGGCGGCTGGGCTTGTCATCTGGGTACGGCTCGATATTGGGGACAGGAAGAAAACCGGCCGGACAGGCGCCCGGCGCGAACAATTTATAATTCTCGCATATCCGCCACAATTGCCCGGTTGCGCACCCTCGCCGCCGGTCGGCAGTCTCACCGAGCGACTTTCGCGAAACTACTATGGCCTTGCCGATGTTCACGTTGATTTTCCTGGCCGCGCTGGTCGTCATGGTGCTGACCAAGCTCTGGCTGGCCGCGCGCCAGGTGCGCCATGTGGGCCGCCATCGCGGCGCCGTGCCGGCCCGCTTCGCCGACACCATCACGCTCTCCGCCCACCAGAAGGCCGCTGACTACACCATCGCCCGCACGCGCCTGTCGATGCTTGAGGTGCTGGCCGGCGCCGCCGTGCTGATCGGCTTCACCATGCTGGGCGGGCTGCATGCGCTGAATCACTTCTGGCTCGGCGTGTTCGACGGCGGCGGCTACCTGTACGGCGTGGCGCTGATTGCCAGCGTGGCGCTGATCGGCGGCCTGGTGGACCTGCCGTTTTCGCTATATGGCCAGTTCGGCATCGAGCAGCGCTTCGGCTTCAACAAGATGACCTTCGGCCTGTGGCTGCTCGACCTCGCCAAGATGACGCTGGTTGCCTGCGTGCTGGGCCTGCCGCTGCTGCTGGCCGTGCTGTGGCTGATGGAGCGCGCCGGCACCTACTGGTGGGTCTGGACCTGGCTGCTGTGGATGGCCTTCAGCCTGCTGCTCCAGGTGATCGTGCCCACCTTCATCGCCCCGCTCTTCAACAAGTTCGAACCGCTGGCCGACGAGGGCCTGCGCCAGCGCATCGAGGCGCTGCTGCGCAAGTGCGGCTTCGCCAGCAAGGGCCTGTTCGTGATGGATGGCAGCAAGCGCAGCGCGCACGGCAACGCCTACTTCACCGGCTTCGGTGCGGCCAAGCGCATCGTCTTCTTCGACACGCTGCTCTCCCGCCTGGACGGCGAGGAAGTGGAAGCCGTGCTGGCGCACGAGCTGGGGCACTTCAAGCGCCGCCACGTGGCCAAGATGATCGCGGTCACCTTTGCGCTCTCGCTGGTGTTCCTGGCGCTGCTGGGCTGGCTGTCCACACGGGCGTGGTTCTACACGGGGCTGGGCGTGCTGCCGAACTTCGGCACCAGCAACCACGCCCTGGCGCTGGTGCTGTTCTTCCTGACGCTGCCAGTGTTCACCTTCGTGCTGGGGCCGCTGGCCAGCCAGTCGTCGCGCAAGCACGAGTTCGAGGCTGACGAGTTCGCCGCCCATCAGACCGATGCCGGCCACCTGGTCTCCGCGCTGGTCAAGCTGTACAAGGACAACGCATCCACGCTGACGCCCGACCCCATCTATAGCGCGTTCTACTATTCGCACCCGCCCGCGGCGCAGCGGATCGACCGCCTGCTGGCGCACGCATGAACCGTCACGCGCGCCATCACAACGCCGGCAAGGGCACCGGCGAAGCCTCCCAGACCGCACTGATCATCGCCGCCCATGGCCGCCACTATGTGGTGGAGCTGGGCGACGGATCGCGGCTCCATGCCTTCCCGCGCGGCAAGAAGAGCGATTGCGCCGTGGGCGACCACGTGGCCGTGGACATGGCGGCGGCGGACCAGTGCGTGATCACCGCCGTCTCGCCGCGCAAGAACCTGCTGCATCGCTCGGACCAGTTCAAATCCAAGCTGCTGGCCGCCAATATCGACCAGGTGGTCATCGTGCTGGCCACGGAGCCGAGCTTTTCCGAGGATCTGCTTGGCCGCGCGCTGGTGTCGGCGGAGGCGCTGGAGATTCGTCCCCTCGTCATCCTGAACAAGACCGACCTGACCGCGCGGCTCGACGATGCGCGGCGTCGCCTGAAGCTCTATCAGGACCTGGGCTACGACACGCTGGAGCTATCCGTCCACGGTCGCCCGGAAGAGGCGTTGGCCGCACTCCAGCCGCGCACAGCCGGGGTGTCGAGCATCCTGATCGGCCAGTCTGGCATGGGCAAATCGTCGCTGCTGAACCTGCTGATCCCGGGCGTGGAGGCGCAGACGCGCGAAATCTCGGCCAAGCTCGATTCCGGCAAGCACACCACCACGTTCACCCGGCTCTATCACCTGCCGGCGGACTGGGGCACGGTCGAGGGCCGCCCCGGCTACCTGATCGACTCCCCGGGCTTCCAGGAATTCGGCCTCCACCACCTCAGCGAAGGCATGCTGGAGCGCGCGTTCCGCGAGTTCCGGCCCAAGCTGACCGAATGCCGGTTCTATAACTGCCATCACATCAACGAGCCCGGCTGCGGCGTGCTGTCGGCCATCGACGGCGGTGAGATCTCCGAGCGCCGCCATCAGCTCTACACGCAGCTGCTGCACGAGTCCCGGCAGCAGAAGCCGTGGTAACCGTGGAATAGTGGAATAGCCTGATGAAGCTGCTATTGCGGTCCACATCGCTGGTTCATGCCGCGCACTGCGAGAACGTGCTGCGGGCGGCGGGCATTCGCGCCGAGGTCCGCAACACATGGCTGGGCGGTGCGGCCGGGGACATCCCGTTCCAGGAGAGCGCGCCGCAGGTGTGGATTCTCGACGATGCGGCCGAAGCCGACGCCTGGGCGGTGCTCAACGCCGCCGCCAACCCGCCGCCGGGGCCACGCTGGCAATGCGCGGGCTGCGCGGAATGGCACGAGGCGCAGTTCGCATCGTGCTGGCGCTGCGGGGCCCATCGGGATTGAGCAAGGGGAATAAAAAAACGCCACGGTCGTGGCGTTTTTTGTTGGGGGAAGCCGGCGGGGTCAGCCCACCCAGAGCGCCAGCGACACCATCGCCAGCAGCAGCATCCACAGGATGACCGCGCGCCAGACCAGTCCCACCGCCGACTGCAGCGTGCGCACGCCGGGGTCGGCGCCGTACTCGGGCGGCACCGGCTCGGCGGTGTCTTCCATGCCCGGCGCGTAGTCCACGCCAGCCAGGCTCGTGCGCAGCATCACGCTGGAGTCGTCCTCGGCCAGCGGCGCGCCAAGCCGCACGCCAAGCGCCCCGCCGCCGCTGGCGAGCAGGATGCCGTTGATCGCATCATTCCATTTGCGCGCGTGGTTGCGCCACGCGTACACGGCATCCTCGAAATTGCCGACGATGGCAAACCCGATCGCCGTCAGGCGCGAAGGCACCCAGTCCAGCACATAGAACGCCTGCGAGGCAAAGCGCCCCAGTGCCGGGCTGCGCTCGTTCGACGGCAGGTTCCACTGCCGGCTCAGGAACTCGGCGGTGCGGTACAGCACGACGCCGCCCGGGCCAATCGGCACCAGGAACCAGAAGAACACCCCAAATACATGACGATGGACAGCGATGATGGCCGCCTCCAGCGTGTGACGCACGATCTCGCTGACCGGCATGTCGACGGTATCCAGCCCGGTCCACTCGTGCAGCAGCGTGCGCGCGGTGTGCGGGTCGTCGCGGTTCAGCGCCTCGTGGATATCGGTGAAGAAATGGCTGAACTGGCGGAAGCCCAGGGTCAGATACAGCAGCAGGACGTTCCAGGCCAGCGTCAGCGCCACGCTGATCGACGCCAGCAGGTAGTGAACCAGCACGGCGGCTACCGTGAGCGGCAGCACCACGGTCAGCCAGGCCAGCGCGGCGTCGCGTGGGCGGCCCGTGTCGAAGGCGTGTTCGGCCCGCTCGCCCAATACGCGCACGATGTCGTAAATGGGGTTATTCCGGCCCAAGGCTCGGAACTGTTCGGCGATCAGCGCCAGAAGAATGGAAACAAAGGTCATCGCGTGACGGTGGCGACGGACATTGGCGCGACGGCGAAGTGCCGGTCCGGTCGCATTGCGGTATAGCCAGACGATAGCATAGCGTCACGCCGCACCGTCAATGGGAAAGACCTGTAAGCAGGTGTTAAAGGCCAGATGGAAAACGCCCGCCGGGGGCACCGGCGGGCGGATGGCTACGGACTAATGTCGCGTTCAGGGCAGGTCGAAGACCAGCACTTCGGCCCCACTGCCTTGGGCCAGCGTGATGGCCTCGACCGCTTCGAGCTTCGCGGCATCGCCGGCCCCGAGCACCTGCCCGTTGACCGAGATCGCACCACGCGCCACATGTACATAGGCACGGCGACCCGGGGCGATGGCCAGCGTGGCGGCCTCGTCCCCATCGAACAACCCGGCGTAGAGCCGCGCGTCCTGATGGATCACCACCGAGCCTTCAGCACCATCCGGGCTGACGACGAGGCGCAGCTTGCCGCGCTTTTCCTCGGCCGGGAAATTGCGTTCCTCGTAGCCCGGCTCGATGCCGTTCTGGGCGGGGATGATCCAGATCTGCAGGAAGTGCGTGGTGTCGTGCGCGGCATGGTTGTATTCCGAGTGCCGCACGCCGGTACCGGCGCTCATCCGCTGCACATCGCCCGGACGGATCACGCTGCCATTGCCGATGCTGTCCTTGTGCGCAAGTTCACCATCAAGCACATAGCTGATGATTTCCATGTCCCGGTGGCCGTGCGTGCCAAAGCCCATGCCCGGCGCCACGCGATCCTCATTGATCACACGCAGCGGCCCGAACTGAACATGGCGCGGGTCGTAGTAATCTGCGAAGGAGAAGCTGTGATAAGACTTGAGCCAGCCATGGTCCGCATAACCGCGTTCGTCTGACTTACGGATTTCAATCATTTTGATGGCCCTCCTTGTGGCCTCCGAGATTCCCAAAATCGCCTGTCACTATCGGACTGGCTTGGGTCAGCGGCGTTTCGATGCTAGGCAGTTTAGGGGAGTCGGCGTATATTGGCGGGCACCCGGTTAGAAGAATTCATTCAGATTTTCTGAACATGCCCCTCTCCCTCGAATCCCTCGAAGTCCTGGACGCCATCGAGCGCAAGGGCAGCTTTGCCGCTGCCGCCCACGAAATGGGCAAGGTGCCCTCCGCACTGACCTATGTGGTCCGCAAGCTGGAGGAGGATCTGGACGTCCTGCTGTTCGACCGCCGCCGTCACCGCGCCGAGCTGACCCCGGCCGGCCGCGCCCTGCTGGACGAAGGCCGCCACCTGCTCCATGCCGCCGATGACCTCGCGCGGCGCGTCAAGCGCCTCGCCACGGGCTGGGAAGCCAACCTCAGCATCGCCCTGGACGACCTCGTCAACTTTCGCGCGCTGCTGCCGGTGATCCAGGATTTCTATGCCGAGAACACCGCCACGCGGCTGCGCTTTTCGAAGGAAGTGCTAGGCGGCGCCTGGGATGCGCTGGTCAGCAATCGGGTCGATCTGGTCATTGGCGGGGCCTATGAGGCGCCCAGCACGCAGGGTTTCCAGGTGCGGCCGCTCGGGTCGGTGCCGTTCGTGTTCGCGGTGGCCTCGCACCATCCGCTGGCCACCGAGGAAGGGCCGCTGACGACGATGCAGATCGCCAAGCACCGCATCGTGGCGGTAGGCGATACCTCGCGCAACCTGCCGGCGCGTACGCACGGCGTGCTGGCAGGGCAGGACGTCCTGGTGGTGCCAACCATGCGCGACAAGCTGGAGGCGCAGATCCGTGGCCTGGGCTGCGGCTGGCTGCCGGCCCCGATGGCTGCGCCCCATATCGAGAGCGGCGTGCTGCTGGCCCGCGAGACCGTGGAAGTGCGCGCGCCGGGCAATTTCAAGGTGGCATGGCGCACCAGCTCGCGCGGCAAGGCGCTGCAATGGTGGACCAGCAAGCTTGAAGACCCCCGCCTTGCGCAGGCACTGATGCAGCAGCCGCTAGCCAGCCAGCCGGCCTGAGGGAATTGCCGATGCCCCGCTATCGCGGGCGCTTTGCGCCCTCGCCCACCGGCCCGTTGCACCTGGGCTCGCTGGTCACGGCGCTGGCCAGCTGGCTCGACGCCCGCGCCCATGGCGGTGACTGGCTGGTCCGCATCGAGGACATCGACTATCCGCGCTGTGTGAAAGGCGCCGATTTCGACATCCTGCAGACCCTGGAACGGCTCGGGCTGCGCCCCGACGAGGCGCCGGAGTGGCAGAGCCGCCGCGAGTCCCGCTACGCCGATGCGCTGCGCCGCCTCGACGCCAGCGGCCAGCTCTACCCCTGCGGCTGCTCACGCAAGGAAATTGCCGACTCGCTGGTCCACGTGCGCGAACGCCACCAGACGCTCGGCTACCCCGGCACTTGCCGCAACGGCCTGCACGGCAAGCTGCCGCGCGCGTGGCGGGTGCGCGTGCCGGACGGCCCGGCCGCGACGATCTGCTTCGACGACCGCTGGCAGGGCCGCCAGTGCCAGGACCTGGAAACGGAACTCGGCGACTTCGTCCTGCGCCGCGCGGACGGCCTGTGGGCCTATCAGCTCGCCGTGGTGGTGGATGACGCCGCGCAGGGCATCACCCATATCGTGCGCGGGTCCGATCTGCTCGACTCCACGCCGCGCCAGATCCACCTGCAACACCTGCTGGGCCTGCCCACGCCGTCCTACCTGCACGTGCCCGTGGTGGTGAACGCCGATGGCGAGAAGCTGAGCAAGCAGAGCGGCGCGCAGGCCATCGACACGGCCGCCCCGCTGGATACGCTGCGCATGGCCGGGGCGCACCTCGGCATCGCCAATGGCGAGACCAGCGTGCCGGCCTGGCTGGCGGCGGCAACCGCGCAGTGGGCGGCGATGCAGCGCTGACCAGGCTTTCCGCCAGACCAAACAAAAATGGCACCCGAAGGTGCCATTTTTTTGTTGCCCGAGCCGTCTGTTACGACTTGCGCGGCGCGCCGCCCAGCAGCGCTGCCACGGGGCGCTTCGGCGCCGGGCGGCCACGGCTCAGCGCGGCGGCCAACTGCTCGTCGGCCGGCTGCGCGTTGGCGTGATGGTTCGACGGCTCGTAGGGGCGCGAGAAGAACGGATCGTCCGACGGACGGAACGCCTGACGGCCACCGCTTTCGGTGCGACGACGACGACCCGGCGCGGCTTCCGCCTCCGCCGCCGCTTCGCCACCGTTGTCACGGGCGCGGCGCACATCGCCACGCTGGCGGCGACGGTCCGATTCCTCGCTGCGCGCGCGCTCGCCGGTCGGGTCGAAGCCATTCAACTCCCCGCGCGGAATGCTGCGCTTGATCAGCTTCTCGATATCGGCCAGCAGGCGGTCATCGCCGCCCGGCACGTAGATCGACAGCGCATCGCCGCTGGCGCCAGCACGGCCCGTACGGCCGATGCGGTGCACATAGTCTTCCGCGCTGTACGGCAGGTCGAAGTTGATCACGCACGGCATGGCCGGGATGTCCAGGCCACGGGCAGCCACGTCGGTGGCCACCAGGGCGTCGATCGTGCCGGTCTTGAAGCCTTCCAGCGTCTGCATGCGCTCGGTCTGGGTCTTGTCGCCGTGAATGGCGGCGGCGTTGATGCCCTCGCGCTCCAGGTGACGCGCCAGGCGCGAGCAGCCGATCTTGCTGTTGACGAACACGATGCACTGGCGCGAGTCGGTTTCCGTCGCGCGCTGCTTGAGCAGGTGCACCACGGCGGCCTGCTTGTGGCCGTCTTCCACGCGGTAGGCCATCTGGCGCACGTTCTCGTTGGTCGAGTTGCTGCGTGCCACTTCGATCGTCACCGGCTGCTTCAGGTAGCTCGAGGCCAGCCGCTTGATTTCCGGCGAGAACGTGGCCGAGAACAGTAGCGTCTGGCGCTGTGCCGGCAGCAGGTTGATGATGCGCTGCAGGTCCGGCAGGAAGCCCATGTCGAGCATGCGGTCGGCTTCGTCCAGCACCAGCATCTGCACCTGTGACAGGTTCACCGACTTCTGCTGCACGTGGTCCAGCAGGCGGCCCGGCGTGGCGACGAGGATTTCCACGCCACGGCGCAGCGCATCGGTCTGCGGGTTCATGTCCACGCCGCCGAACACCACCGTGCTGCGCAGGTCGGTATGCTTGGCGTAGCGCGCCACGTTGTCGTAGACCTGGTCGGCCAGTTCGCGCGTCGGCGTCAGCATCAGCGCACGCACCGGGTGGCGCGCGGGCGAGGCACTCGCGTTCGACATCGGCAGCAGGCGCTGGATGATCGGCAGCGCGAAGCCTGCCGTCTTGCCGGTACCGGTCTGCGCGGCGCCCATCACGTCCTTGCCGAGGAGGACCACCGGAATGGCCTGCGCCTGGATCGGCGTCGGCGTGGTGTAGCCCTGTTCGGTCAAGGCGCGCAGGATGCGCGAATCCAGCCCGAAGCTTTCGAACGTTTGCTCTGCGGCTGGGGTCTGGTCTGGGGTGGTCGTCATCGTCATGGTTTCGGTGTCTGGCGGGCGAGGCCCGCGCCAACTGACACGCGTCTCGAGAAAGGCACGCCGGGCTGCGCCAACGCGGGGCGTTGGGTCACGATCGGCAATTGCCCAGAAAATCAAAGACTTGGATTCTACCATCAGTGCCCGGTGCTTCGTGAGTATCGCCAGATGTCATGTCAACGCCGTGTCACATGGCGCGGCGACGATACTGGCCCGACGATGTGCCGGCAGCGGCCCACCGGACCCCGATTCCAGACCCATTCATGCCGAATACGCCACAACTTGTGCCTTCTCCGACCGATCTGGCCCGCCGGCGCTTCCTGCGCACGTCAAGCCGCTTTCTGGGTCTCGGCGTCGGTCTGAGTACCTTTAGCGGCACATTGATCGCAGCGCCGGCCGTGGTGTCCTCGGCCCGGCCCGGTGCGCCGGCTGGCCTCCAGCTGGGCGATCCTTCGGATGACGGCCTCGTGGTCTGGGCCCGCGCCGACCGCCCGGCGCGGATGGCCATCGAATACGGCACCGATCCGTCGTTCCGCAACGCCGCCCGCCTCTCCGGCCCGCTGGCCAGCGCCGAGACCGATCTCACCGCCCGCACGCTGCTGACCGGCCTGACGCCGGGCCAGCCGTACTTCGTGCGGGTGGCGTTCGAGAATCCGGGCGAGCGGCGCGGCCTGGGCCCGTGGCTGGACGGCAGCTTCCGCACGCCCTCGCTGGCCGCCGACCGCCCGGTGCGCTTCGTCTGGTCCGGCGATACGGTCGGCCAGGGCTGGGGCATCAACCCGGAACTGGGTGGCATGCGCATCTACGACGCCATGCGCCAGCGCAACCCGGACTTCTTCATCCACAGCGGCGACACGATCTACGCCGACAGCCCCATCCGGGCCGAGCAGAAGGCGGAGGACGGCCGGATCTGGAAGAACGTCGTCACCGAGGAAGTCAGCAAGGTGGCCGAGACCCTGAAGGAATTCCGAGGCCGCCATCGCTACAACATGCTCGATGAGAACGTGCGCGCCTTCGCCCGGCAGGTGCCGCAGATCTGGCAGTGGGATGACCACGAGGTGACCAACAACTGGTCCGCGTCGAAGGATCTGTCCGGCGATGCGCGCTACACCGAGAAGGACGTCAGCGTGCTGGTGGCACGCGGTCGGCGCGCCTTCCTCGAAAACGCACCGATGCGCTGGCACCGCCAGGGGCTGGACGAGCGCGTGCATCGCCGCATCGCCCAGGGCCCGCTGCTCGATGTGTTCGTGCTCGACATGCGCAGCTTCCGCGGCCCGAACGGCTACAACCGCGAAACCGTGGAAGGCGCGGACACGCCCTTCCTCGGCAACACGCAGTTGGAGTGGCTGATGGCGGAGCTGGTGGCGTCGGGCGCCACATGGAAGGTGATTGCGGCGGACATGCCGATCGGCCTCCGCGTGCCCGATGGCAAGGATGCACAGGGCCGCGCGCGCTGGGAAGCCATTGCCAATGGCGACGGCCCGGCGCTGGGCCGCGAACTGGAAACCGCGCGGCTGCTGACGCGGATGCGCCAGGCCGGGCTGAAGAACGTGGTGTGGATCACCGCCGACGTGCACTACTGCGCCGCGCACCATTACGCGCCCGAGCGGGCGGTCTACCAGGATTTCGATCCGTTCTGGGAGTTCGTGGCGGGGCCGCTCAACGCGGGCAGCTTCGGCCCCAATCCGCTCGACAACACCTTCGGGCCGCGCGTGGTGTTCCAGAAGGCGCCGCCCGCGCAGAACCTGTCGCCGCTGGCCGGTTTCCAGTTTTTCGGCGAGATCAACATCGATCCGGCCTCGCGCGCGCTGACCGTGGACCTGCGCGACCTGAACGGCGTGTCGCAGTACGCGCAGACCTTGCAGGCGCAGGGCTGAGCGGCTGGTGGCTCCCCGATCCCGGAGGGAGAGGGGTTGGAGGATAGGGCCGGAATATCAACGAAGTACGACATGTTGATCGGCAAAGGTCCGCCCTATCCCCCGCCCCGCTCCGCTCCGGTATAGGCGAGGAACCGCCAAACGGCTGTCTGAATCGTCAGCCAGCCTCAGTCGCTCTTGATGTTGTTGTCCTTGATGACCTTGCCCCACTTCGCATAGTCGTTGCGCATGCGCGTGGCGAGCTGATCGGGCGGCATATAGGACGCCACCGTGCCGGCGCCCAGCATCTTCTGCTGGACGGTCGGATCGGCCAGCGCAGCCTTCAGTTCGGCAGACAACTTGGCGACGATCTCCTTCGGCGTGCCGGCCGGCACCAGCAGCCCGCCCCACGACGACGCATCGAAGCCCGGGAAGCCCTGCTCCGCTACGGTCTTCACATCGGGCGTGAAGCTCACGCGCTTGGCCGACCCCACCGCGATCGGCCGCAGCTTGCCGGCCTTGATGTGCGGCAGCGCGGCGATCATGTCCGCGAACATCATCGGCACCTGGCCGGCCAGCAGATCGGAAATCGCCGGGGCGCTGCCCTTGTACGGCACGTGCTGGACGTCGAAATGGCCGAGGTTCTTCAGCAGTTCCGTCGACAGATGGCCGAAGCTGCCGTTGCCGGCGCTGGTGTAGTTGGTTTCGCCCGGCTTGGCCTTGACCTTGGCGATGTACTGCTGGAGGTCCGTCACATCGGGCATCGACTGCGGATTGACCACCATCACGATCGGCAGCTCATAGGCCGCACCCACGGGCGCCAGGTCCTTGACCAGGTCGTAGCTCTTGCGCGGGATCAAATGCGGGGCCAGCAGCGTCGGCGTGGCCAGCATCAGCAGCGTGTAACCATCGGGCGCGGACTTGGCCACGGCTTCAGCGCCGATGGTGCCCGAGGCGCCGGGGCGGTTGTCGATCACCACGGTCTGCTTCAGGTTCTCGCCCATTTTCTGGCCGATGATGCGGGCAGCGGTGTCGGTCGGGCCGCCGGCCGGGAACGGCACGACGAGCCGGATCGGCTTGTCCGGGTAGCCCTGCTGGGCCAGCGCGGGCGCGGCGGCCAGCGGCAGCGTGGCCGCGACGGATAGCGTGAGCGCGGAAATCGTAAAACGACGACGTTGGTAATGCACGGTGTTTCCTCCAATGGGCCGGTCATGGCCGGCCTGCTTCTTCGACTGACTAACTAATAGATACCGCGCGAGATTCAGAGCGTCATCACGCCGGGGCGGAACAGGCGCGGGTCCATCTGGCGCAGGTCGTCGGCCACGGCCACGGGGGTGGCGCACTGGTCGAGCACGTCGCGCTGCAGGTCCATGCCCGGGGCGATCTCCACCAGCGTCAGGCGTGCTTCGCCATGCGCATCGGCGCGCATCTCGAAGACCGCGCGCTCGGTCACGTACAGCACCGGCACGCCGAGCGACGCCACGTACGGGCCGTTGAAGCTCAGATGCGAGACCTCGGGCACGATCTTCTTGACGCGGCCTTCGCGCACGATGCGTAGTTGATCGTCCTCGGCGCGAATTTCCAGCCCGCCCGCCGTCAGCGTGCCCATGAAGACCAGCGCGCGGGCGCTCTGGGTGATGTTGATGAAGCCGCCCACGCCCGCGATCAGCGCGCCCTCGCCTTCGCCAAACTTGCTCACGTTGACGTTGCCGTGGCCGTCGAGTTCGGCCAGACCGAGGATGGCCAGGTCGATGCCGCCGCCCTCGTAGAAATCGAACTGGGCCGGCTGATCCACCACGGCCTCGGGGTAGGCGGAGGCGCCGAAGCTCAGGCCATCCGCCGGCGTGCCACCGATGGGGCCCGCCTCCACGGTCAGCGTGAAGCCGCCGAGCCCGGCCTGGTGCGCCAGCGCGCCCACGGCGGCGGGCATGCCCACGCCGAGGTTGACTACGCGCGGCTGGCGGCGCGCGATCTCCATGGCGGCGCGGCGCTGGACGATGGTGCGGGCGTCGAGCGGCGCGGCGGTGGCTGGCAGCGCCTCGGCCTCACGGGCCGCTTCGGCTGCGGCAGCAGCTTCCCCGCGCCACGGCGTGACGTAAGCCGCGTTATAGGTCTCGGCGAACGTCATCTGATGGTGCGCCGGCTCCTCGCTGACCACCACGTAATCGACAAGGATGCCCGGCACGTGAATCGCCTGGAGGTTCTCGTGATAGTCGACGATGGACTCCACCTGCGCGATCACGATGCCGCCCGAGTTGTGCGCGGCCTGCGCCATCGCCAGCAACTCGTGGTGGAACGCCTCGCGGTGCGTGCTCAGGTTGCCGCGCGTGTCCGAGGCGGTGCAGCGGATCAGCGCGCAGTCAATCGGAAAACTCGGATAGAAGAGGTATTCGTCGCCCCGGAAATCCACGGCCTCGACCCAGTTGGCGCGGCCTGCCGCGATGGCGTCGCGCGCGCGCTGGTTGATGGCGCCGCCGTGGTAGCGGGCGTCCTGCGCCGTGCGGGGATCGACAAACGTATGGAGGCCGATCTTCGTCATGACACCCGGCTTGCCGCCGGCGATGGCGCGGTACAGGTGGGTCAGCACGCCCTGTGGCAGGTTGAAGCCCTCGCAGTCCTCGTTCATGGCGAGCGTGGCCAGCCGCGTGGCCGAGCGCCAGTGGCCGCCGACGATGGCCCGGGTCATGCCGGCATTGCCGAAGTGATTCACCCCACGCGCGCCGCGGTCGCCCTGGCCGGCCGAATAGACCAGCGTCAGGTCGCGTGGCAGGCCGTGCTGCAGGAAACGCGACTCCAGTGCCTCGGTCACGCCCTCGGCGTGGCCGGCGCCCACGAAGCCCGCGCTGGCCACGGTCCAGCCGCTCTGGACAAGCTCGGCCGCCTGCCGGGTGGTGATCACCTTCATTGCTGTCTCCTGGGTCTTCTTGTGTCGTGGTTTCTACCGAGCCACGATTCCCGAACAAATGTTCGCAAAACGCCTATCATACGGATCGGACGCCCGGACGCAAGTCTGCGCCGCATCCCGACAAACCCCTACTTTCCCTTTATCCCCCTTTTCCACCCTCGCATGACGCGCTCCGACGCCACCGCCGCCAACGACGTCCCCCACGACGCCCCGAAGAAGGACGAGCTGCTCGACTCGCTCACCAAGGGGCTGGCGCTGCTGCGCCTGTATGCGAGCGGCGTGGAGCGGCTGACTATGCAGGAAGTGGCCGAGCACCTCGACGTCACCCGCGCCGCTGCGCGCCGGCTGCTGCTGACGCTCGAGCACAACGGCTACCTGGCGCAGGACGGCCGTTACTTTGCGCTGACGCCCAAGGTGATGGACCTCGGCTATGCCTACTTTGCTTCGATGAACCTGCCACAGCTGGCCCGCCCCTATCTCCAGGCGCTCTGCGCCGAGGTGGGCGAAAGCTGCTCGATCGGCATGTTCGACCGCGACTCGGTGGTGCTGGTGGCGCGCGAAGAGCCGAGCCAGATGCTGCGCGTGGACATGGCCATCGGCCGCCGCATGCCCGCGTATGCCCACTCGCTGGGCCGCGTGCTGCTGGCGGGGCTGGACGACGCCGCGCTGGTGACCTATCTGGATGCCGCCGAACTGCGCAAGCTGACGCCGTTCACGATCGACTCGCGGGCGGCGCTGGCGCGCAAGCTCGAACAAGTTCGAGCCGATGGCTTCTGCACACTGGTCAGCGAACTCGTCGATGGCTTCGCCGGGATTTCCGTGCCGCTGCGCGACCAGACCGGCAAGACCGTGGCCGGCCTGGGGCTCAGCATGGTGCTGGGCAGCCGCAACCAGGCCTATCTGGAATCGCACTACCTGCCCCCACTGCGCGCGGCGGCGGAGAAGATCGAAGCGATCCTGCGCGCGCGGTAGGAAGACTCCGAAAGCAGGCCCCAGAATGAAAGAGCCCCGCAGGCCGGGGAGGTCGCGGGGCTGAAGTGGTAGCGGGGCAAGGATCCTGTTGCCCCGGGACTATCTTGCGCGAAGGCCCCTCCGCCGACATCACCCATTTGTGGGGAAATTAGTGGGGCATCGCACCTCCGGACGGGTGCGCCTTCAGGCGTGTGGCCAATTGCGGAAAACGTCGAATTGCTCTACCGCGGCGGTGAATGCCGCGAGCGACGGATGTTGCGCTGGCGCCACCTTGCCCGGCAGCAGCGCCTGCGTGAAGGTCCAGACCACGGCGGTTGTCACGTCTGCCTGAGTCAGCGTGCTGGCATCGGCCGGCACGGCGCGCGTCGCAATTTCCTGTTCCAGCAGCGCATAGGCGCGGGCGAGTTGCCCGTCCACGCGGTCCAGCCAGGGCTGATGCTGCTTCTCGGCTGGGCGCAGGTTGTGTTCGTAGACATCCTGCACGGCCTTTTCGCATGCGGCCAGCGCCAGGCCGATGATGCGCAGCGCCCGCTGGCGCGCGCCAAGCTCAGACGGCATGAGACTGCGCCCCGCCACGGCTTCCGCGTAGTCGATGATCAGCGAGGAATCCATCAGCACGATGCCGTCGTCGCAGACCAGCGAGGGCGCCTTGACCACGGGATTGATCGCGCGGAACTGCTCGAAAGTGCTGAACACCGATACCGATTCATGCCGGAACGGCATGTCGAGCAACGCCAGCGAGATGGCCGCGCGCCGCACGTAGGGGGAATCGAGCATGCCGATCAGTCTCATGTTTCTGCGCTCCGAGGAAGGACATCAATAGGGAGATGGCTATCCCCATATGATGCGTTGGGCATGTGCGGATGCCAACGGTTTTGTAGGACGCCACTGAATTCCTGTCGACCTTTGTCGACATCGTCAATCGGGACTTCAGCGGATCAGGTTGGCGACCGTTAAAGGCGTCATCGACACCAACCAAGCTGCGCCATGTTCAACGACGGTGGCATCGTTCCGGCTGCCAGCGGTCGTGGGCTAAGACGTACAAAAAAAAGGGGTTACGGCATAACCGTAACCCCTTTTTACTACCACGTAAGTTGGTGGGCCTCCCGTGAGTCGAACACGGCACCAACGGATTATGAGTCCTAGCTAAGTGCCATTCCTCGATTCTTCCGAGGATGCCCGGAGACCCTACGAAGCGCGCTACCACAAGGGTTTCCGGGAAGATTCAGCACCACAGGCAGTTGACCAACATTCCCTAATGTTCCGATAATTCGCCTACACAACGCCTACATGGAGGCTCACGTAGGCCGATACGGGGAAATCGGGAAATGAGCAAAGAGAGCTTCACCGCCGGCCGGATTGCCGGCTACCAGTGCGCACCGGGCAAGACCCAGACGCTATATTGGGACGCGAAGGCGCCCGGCTTGGGGCTGCGAGTCACGGCATCTGGCGCCCGCGCCTATGTATTCGAGTCCCGCCTGTTCAGCAAGACAGTGCGCGTCACCATAGGCGATCCACGCTCGTGGGACTTGGGCAAAGCCCGAACCGAGGCGGCACGCCTCAAGACGCTCATTGACGCCGGCCAGGACCCGCGCGAAGTCAAAGCCGAGGCCCGTGCTGCTCATGAGGCTCGTGCCGCAGCCGCCGCCGTGCAGACCGTCACCGTTAACGAAGCCTGGAACACATATCTGGAAGACCGTCGCCCATATTGGGGTGAGCGCCACTATAGCGACCACGTTGCCAAGGCCCAGCAGGGCGGCCTCCCCGCAGTACGCGGCACCCGTGGGCGCGGCGTCACCATCGCCGGCCCGCTCTACCCACTCATGAGCATAAAGCTGTGCGAGCTGGATGCGCCCACCGTGGAAGCGTGGGCGGTACGGGAGGGCAAGAAACGCCCGGCCTCGGCCCGATTGGCGTGGCGCCTGCTCAAAGGCTTCCTGTCATGGTGTGCTGAGCAGCCAGCCTATGCGGGCGCCGTGGAAGGCAACCCGGCGAAGACTAAGAAAAGCCGCGAGGCACTAGGCACGGCCGGCGCGAAACAGGACGCCTTGCAGCGCGAGCAACTTGCCGGATGGTTCTCCGCCGTGCGCCAGCTTTCCAACCCCGTGACCGCAGCCTATCTGCAAACCCTGCTGCTGACCGGCGCGCGACCAGGCGAGGTGCTGAAAATGCGCTGGGAGGACTTGAACGAAAGATGGCGGGGTCTGACCATCCGCGACAAGGTGGAAGGCGAGCGCACCATCCCGCTAACGCCGTATGTCGCCTCCCTGCTGTATGCCCTTCCCCGCCGCAGCGAATGGGTGTTCTCCAGCGCCGTGGCCAATACTGACAAGCCGCTCAAGCCCATCAGCAAACCCCACGAGCAGCACGGACGCGCCTGCGTAGTCGCAGGCGTTGATGGCCTGACTCTGCACGGCCTGCGTCGCTCATTTCGCAGCCTTACCGAGTGGCTGGAATGCCCGACCGGCGTGGTAGCGCAAATCATGGGGCACAAACCCAGCGCGACCGCGGAGAAGCACTACACGGTGCGCCCCCTAGACCTATTGCGCCTACACCATGAGCGCATTGAGGCATGGATTCTCAAACAAGCAGGAGTTGCATTCGACTCGGCACAAGCCAAACCCGGCCTGCGAGTCATCACTGCCGCCTGACCGGCAACATTTCGCCCCTGCCTACATCGACGGATGGAAAAGCCGGATACCTTCACTGGCTCGGCGGGGGCATCCTCATGAGGGTTTGCGTGAGAAGGAGCGCAATGAGCAAGGACATTCAGAAGGCGGGTGGCAAAGACCCACGCAAACCGGTGACAAACGCACAGTTGGCCGCCGCCATTGGTATTGGCAAGTTTGGCGCAAGCGATCGAGCGGAAGCAATATCCAAAATGCTGCGCGAGAACCGACTCAGCGCGATATCGGATGAACTGTTGAGAGAGCCTATTGACGATGCGTTTACCTTGCTTGTGCTTTTGGGTTTGGAGCGACAACGGGGCGCCAGCCTAGCCGAGAAAGCAGCAACGAAACTGCTCAGCAACCATTTATCCGCTGCCGGCAAAAGAGGGGCAGAAAGCCTCCACAGTCAGCGAAAAGGATCGAGGGAGAAGGCAGAAGCTATCCGCGCCGCATGGGCAACCGGCAAGTACAAGTCACGAACTGAATGCGCTGCACGTAAGCACGAGGACCTTGCGATGTCCCTCGAGACTGCAAGGAAAGCCCTACGAAACACCCCCGATCCACATAGCCGCTAGCTGCCACAGGCTAGCCGCTGGCCGCCACCGCGCATTCCCAGACCCAACCGAGCCCATAAGAATCGTCAACGCTGAGAGATAACGCCGAACCCGGTGGCGTTTCTGCGGCGCTGGCGCCTAATCTCAGCAGGTTGCCAGCACCTCAGAAACCCGCCGAACTAGGCATGGTACTGAGGTGCTGACAATGTCCACTACTCCCATTCAACCCATCCCTTACGGCCTACGCGTCATTGCCAACGGCCGAGATACCCTGCCCACCAACGAGGCGGCGCCGATCATCAACCGCCGCCCTCAGACCCTGCGCAAATGGGCCTGCCTGGACGATGGTCCCATCCGTCCTGTTCGCATCAATGGTCGTCTTGCATGGCGCGTAGCCGACCTGGCAAAGCTGCTGAACGGGGCCGAATAATGAAAAACGCCCGCCCCTACGAAGCAGAGACGAGCGCGAACGAACAACCTGATATTACATCCGGCCGCCTCCCTTTGAAAACCAACACAGTCAGGGCTGAGGTGCTGGCCCGCCTGATCGAAGGCCGCCGCCTCACAAACCTTGACGCGGTGTTCGGCCAAAGCACAACTCGCCTTGCGGCCGTGGTGCATGCACTCGAGATGGACTACGGCTGGCAGATCAAACGCCGTGACATTGAGAAGCACACCGCTGACGGCCGGACCGTGCTTGTCGCTGAATACTGGGTATCGGAGGATGCGCGCGAAGTGGCGCTGGCAAATGGCGCGCGCGCATGGGTCATTGAAGTGAACGGCAAGCGCGCGGAGCAACGCCGACAGCACCAGGCAGGCTAGCGTGGGTAGAGAGAAGAAAGGCCGCCGCGCATACCGTGATGCTGGCGGCTTTGCTGCGATCCCTTGGGCAGTTCTGGACAGCTCTGCTTACCAGGGCCTTTCGCACCCTGCAAAGGCCCTGATGATGGAGATCGCACGCCAGTATCACGGCGACGACAACGGGCGGATGATTGTTACCCTCGCCCATTTGAAACAGCGCGGGTGGTCGTCGAACGACACGATAAACCGGGCAAAGCTTGAACTATTGGAAGCGAGGTTGATATACGAGACTGTGAAGGGATGCCGACCACACAAGGCAAGCTGGTACGCCGCAACATGGTGGGCGCTCGATAAACTGAATGGTTACGATGCTGGCGCCGAAGCTGGCTTTGTGCGGAGCGCCTACCGCAATGTGAAATTGACGTCCTTACACCGGGAGACGGTATAGAAGGCTCCGGAATTGCACCGGCCGACGGCGTAGGCTTACCTCCCGCTGCTCCGGGAGGCGGTGCAATTCCGTCTATTTCGTAGCCTCTCTCTATACCGCCAGACGGTGACCCTCTAGAAATGCCATCTGTCGACCTATTAAGCAGAAGCACACACTGCCATCTGCATTGGCAGGAGATCGAGGGAGTATCGGGGGACGAAAACGATGCTCTTGCACAACCAAGAGTGAACCTTGAGACCGAATACTCCACCCCACACGGCCCGCGCACACGGGCGGCCTATCGATCTCGCGTCATCTGCTCCTGTAGCCGACCGAGCAGTTCCTTTGCTGATTTATCACCGGCAGAAGCGGCTCGACTTACCCAGTGGTATCCCTGCTCCCGATTTGACTCAACACCTTTCCCTTCGAAGAGCATGACGCCATAGCCAGTTTGGCCCATCGGGTTACCTGCGAGTGCGGATCGCTGGAACCAGAAAATTGCGCGCTTTGGCGCCTGCGGCAGCGGATTCCAACCCTTTAAGAACCCCGTGCCAAGAGCATTTTGGGCAGCAACGTTATTGCTCGCCGCATCCCGATACAGCAGCGTCACGTAACGCTCCGCAGTCCCTTCCTCTGGTTCAGCGGAGCCTTGCCCCCTTTGCACGAGAGCATCGTGTGCCGCGAGAAGAATTTGTGGGCCCGTGGCTTCACGTAGGGAGTCCTCCAAGGCAATTCGCTTTACCAAGTCATTTAGCCGGCCATAGAGCGGCTGGACTCTGTACGCCGGATAGACGGTAAGAAACTCGTCGACATCCGCCAACCACGCCGCTTCTGGGGTCGCATAAATCTTCGCTACGTCTTCAGTCTGCGGGACGATGGCATTGGATTGTGAACGCGAGGATGGCGGTACGGCTGGAAGATCTTTTGGCCTGGAACTATCTGACCAACCCTGCGCGTACATACAAGCCTTGTAAATTCGTTCTTGCGCACGCGACGCCGCGAATGCAGCCCCAATATTCATGCCGTTGGCAATCCCCCCGGCGAATGCGGCGCCTGGGGACGGAGTGGAAACTGCTTGGCCGCTATATGTGCTGTAGCTCGTATTGCCAGTTGCCGCATTGTATGTGGAGCCTTGAACGATCGCAGTAGAAGACCAAGGGGATACGTCGTTGTATTTGACTTGGGGCACAGGTACGGAGCCGTGCGACGCACGTACGCAGTAACCGTCGTCTTGTACGAACTGCCTGTCAGCAACAGCTTTATCAGTAATTCGGGTGTGATGCCATGACGTGCATCCACCAAGCGCCGTAAGCGCCAAAACCCCAATGAGCCCATAGTGCCGCATCCTGCTTCCCCATAAGTGAACGCCGGCATCTCGATTTCCCATCCAGATCTACGGGTGCTTCGCTCGGAAGTTACTTCCACTCTAATTTTGGATCCAAGCCACGGCAAACCCGCCCGAATTGCCATGCATTGATTGATGTTGATTTGGGTATCTTATCCCGTGGTATCGCATCCGTCAAATGGTGAACATTGGCGCATGGCGAAACCCTCCCCAAAACATGCTGGCGATCCTGCTCTTGTGTCTATTGGCAAGACGGTACGTGCCGCCCGCAAGGTCGTTGGCGTATCTCAAGAGCAGTTAGCGCTAGCCACGGAAATGGATCGCTCATACATCGGCGGCATAGAGCGCGGGGAACACAACCTTACGGTATTGAATTTACTCAGAATCGCCAGAGCGCTTGGTATCTCCCCGGCAAACCTACTTTCACAAGCAGGCCTTTGACTCCCCGCCATCCAGAAAAAAACGGGGCAACGCCCCGTTCGCACTACGGCAAGCGACCCTCAACGTGGATCGCTCCATTTAGCCAAGCATGACCTCAATTTGCTTTGCCTCCACCTGGGCAGAGATCTCCGAGTAAAGATCGACTTCCTGCCCGGGCGCCGAAATCGATATCACGAGCGCATAGCGTGCCTTGTCGGTAATGCGCCTCTGGCCGACATGCGACTTCCACCAGCCCCCGACCGGATAGACCGCAATGGCATCGTGGCCAGCTAGTTCGATTGCGCGACCCCGCCACAGGTCGCAATGAAGTGAGCCCGCTTGAACTGATTTTGGCCCCAACAACCAGTAGCTTGCTTCGCCATCGGCTTCAATTCCATCCTTAGCCTGGTTAGCCGAAATTCTGCTGCGGAAACGAGCATCGGACTCCCCGCGCTTTTTCATATCGAAACGAAGGCCCAGGGAGCGATAGGTATCAGGACGCGTAGCAGCCTTTCCCGTCAAGTTCGGCTCGATGAAATATGACAACGTAACCTTCATCGTTACGATTTCGTTTTCGAGTCGTTCCAACGCCGCCCTTGGCCAAGGCAGGTCATAAAAGTGCATCTCGTTAAAGACACCGGTCCTACCATCCTTGCCGACGGCAAAGGGCTGAATCTCGGCTTCCGCCAGCAAAGTTGCGTCATTTCGGGCAGAGAAAATAGCACGCTCGATATCTGGCACGCCGTACCCGAATTCACGAAGATGCCGCAGCTTTTCTGCCTTGGTGCCAGTTTTCCAATGAGCACCACGCCCAATGAATTGCCTACGGATGGGCTCCGGCCATCGTGCAGAATCAACGATTAGCGCGCGATGTGTTTCCGGCCAAAGGTTTGGATGTGCCGCCTGAAGACGACCGACAAAATGTCCAGCAATACCCGTCGCTGCGCTAGTAGCCCAAAATGGCACTAGAGGCTCCGCCACCACATCTGAACCTGTCGAGAGAAGCGATACAGATGGACCCCAAGCACAAAAACCAGTTGCGTCCGAGACCATGTTACCCGCTTCAAACAAGACCTCTGGCTTGATAGGCGCGAGGTCTGACGGAAGAGATTGCGACCCTCGACTAAACGGGCTTCGGTTGTTGGCCGGCACAGCAGCTTGCAGGACTGGCGGGGGATTGGGGACCTGCTCCTTTCGGGTAAATCCACCGATTGTCAACGCATTCCAACTTTGCGAAGGGTCTTCCAATGACTGCAAGGGCAAGACGTCCACCGCCATTCCACCGCTTACGTTCCCCGTTGCAACAACGAGTAAGCGTTTCGGGTGCTGAGCAGCTGCAACCCCCTGCTCCACGTCCCCGGGCATTGCTCCGGCCGCAATCTGATCAATTGCGCCACTCCATGTCGACGGGCGGATCGACGGAAAATCTGTTGTCGAAGTGGCAAGACAAAAGCTACGCAGGACTTTCGCCTGTTCAGCCTCTACCGAACCAACGGCCCCTTGAGTGACAATGCCATAGCTCGGCGGCCTTGTGACGGGGAAGCCGTGTGGCGGCACAAGTTTCATTGATTCAACGCCATGCGTCAGCGCAACTGGTCGCACGTCGTTCATAAGTGGCTCTAGGTCACCATAAAGAACCAGCCCGGCAAGCGGGGTTCCATGCCCCCCTTGAGGATAGTGATCGTCGGCACCCCATTCTGGATCATATGCCCATGCACCGCGAAGGCCAGGAGAAATCAATGGATGTGCTGCGGCAACACCTGTATCGAGAGTGCAAACCACAGGAGAATCCTGCGGCGCAGGGACTACGCGCGCTGCCAGGTCGTTAGCCCAATCATGCTGATTGAGCCCCATTTGGCCGCGCTCCAGAAAGGGCTCAATAGTCCCCGTCGACCGACGGATTTCCATAACGGCGCCCGGTACGCTCGTCACGAAGTTACAGAGCGATGCCGCAGACGAGTGAAGAAACAGTACAGTAGTATCGGGGAATAGAAGGCGATCTTCATGAACGTCCAAGTTCGCGTTCCGAGCTGCGGCCACAATACGATCGGCCAACTCATTTGATTGGCGAACCCACACTTCCCACCACACGATATCGGGAGCGTTCAGATCCACATCGCCAGCAAAGAGGGAGCGCACCTCTATTGCTCGAATTTGCTCAATTACCTCAAAACGCTCTACATCGGGACGACGCCCATTGCCCGGGTCCCTACCGTAACGTGTGATTCGCCTTTCAAGATAGGCTCGCGCAGCATCGGGCACAAACAATAAAGCGCTCTCGGTGCGATCGTCATTTCGCTTTGAGCGAAGTACTACCACATCCTGAGTCGGAAACTCTAGGGCAGGCGGCACTTTGACAGCCTTGGCGCGGGAATTCTCAGCTGGTGCAGCAGTTCGAACCTCTACAATCCTTCCGCGCTTTAACCCCTCAATGGTAAGGCGCTGATCGGCACCGGAGTCAGGAAGCGCCGAGGCAAGTTGCTCAAGGAGAGTTTGCGCGTGGGCAGCATAGTCATGGCGAAGCGGCCTGCGAGTTAAGTCTCGGGAAGGAAATTCATAGGCCGTTGATTCACGGTAGACATTGATCGGAATATGCGGGTGATTTCTAGTATCAGTTTCTTTTTGGACCGCCATAAGTTCCTACGGATTCTTCTGGGTTTGATCGATCCTACTTTGAGCCAACTTATCGCGGGGAGTGACGACGAAACTTCCCCTTTAACGTCTTCCGATTTTCCAAAGCATCTCGGAGCGCGCTAGGCGAGACTCGCGACTCACCTTCGAGAATGGCATCCTTCACTACCTCATCCGCCGCACGGACAAGTTCACCTTGGCTAAGACCTTCAAGTGAAGGTGCAAGTTGAACCCAGAATTTACTGACAAATTTGAATTTTCCCAACCGTCGCTCAATGATTCCTCGCGCTGAGGCAGCGTCTGGCAACGCATACTCAATTACTTCATCAAAGCGACGTGCTAAGGCCTCATCAAGAATCTCGACATGGTTTGTCGCCGCCAGCACAAGACTATCTGTGGAGTTAGGCTCTTCCATGAACGCCAAAACAGAATTTAGCACGCGGCGGATTTCACCGACGTCATTTGGATCACCTCTACGAGCGCCAATAGCGTCGAATTCATCGAGCAGATAAACCCCACGTGTCTTAGCAATCTGATCGAAAAGCACACGCAGCTTACCGGCAGTCTCGCCTAGAAACCGGCTGAACAAGGACTCCAGACGTACAGTGAAGAGAGGCAGGCGCAACTCTCCGGCTAGAGCTGAGGCAGTCATTGTCTTGCCTGTCCCGGGGGGGCCGACCAGAAGCATGTGTGTAGCTGGAGTCTGACCATGTTCACGCAGCGTGGCTCGCTCCTGCTGCTGACGCACTATCCGCCCGAGACGCCTAGCAATCTCGTCTGACAGCACCATGCTCGAAAGCGAAACCTTTGGATAGGTACTCTCAACCAATCCCTGTAATTCGCCCCTTGGCCGTGCTAAGGGGATGGGCGTCTGCCCAGACGCAGCGCTACCGGTTCTGCGTTGGTCCCTCGCCTTCTGGACCAATCGTTTAAGCTTATCAGCATCTTCGGGCCTGCCTTGGCGGGCTTCCTGCGCGGCAATCTGCAACGCGATGGACAAAAGTTGATCTTCGTCCCCATCGATGTGCGAACTCAGGAGTGCTAGAACTTGCTTAGCCGACATGTTCGCCCCCTTTTTTCGAGTTACTAAAGCGCCCTTGCCCTACCGGATTGAATAGCCAAGCGCTCCAATTATCGGAAGAGCACTTCAACCCCACCCATTGAGGTCGCTCATAGAGCGACGTTTCTGGACCCAAATTCTGCGATAAGCAGTTGATTTTACCTCGACTTCTACTCATCCGACGCCTCTGCGAGACCGTATCCCGCCTACTGACCCACACGCCGATTAATGTCGGCGAGCCCCCAACCCTGGGTGCCATCATTACAAGGCCGCACGAAGACCTATTTCTCGCTGCCCACGTCGGAAGGTACAAAGTCTCCTGTCAACCCAGTGCCGCAGCGCGCCTGACTTGCGGCACGCGCCTCTTCAAGTACCGCCTTCCTGTCCCTCAGACCTCGTTCCGCAGACCAGTCCTTATCAAAAGACATCGGTTCGGGCCGGAGACCAACATGGGAAAGTAAGGTTCTAGACAACTGCACCACATCTAGGCCAAGACCGGCATACCCATACTGACGCGCCCAGAAAAACTCAGCGTAGTCGGGCGGGTCATCAAACTCACCCACAGCCGAGATGTGCCTATTCAACGATTCAACCTTATATGGCAACCGCAAAATCGCATGCATCAAGTCCTGCGGCAGGACTTTCCAATCAACTTCAATGGAGAGGGGATCAAAGTGAGGCGTCGTTACAGTCGTCTCATATTGACCATCTCCGCCAGCGGGTTGCCCCATGCTGGTGCCATCATCAAACGCAACCGAGACGCACTCACTAACAAAGCGATCAAGGTGGGTGCTGACCAATACTGCAAGGTAGTAGGTCTCCCGCACTTTGCGCCGCTCCTCCTGGCCTACCTCGCGCCTAGACGTCAGCCATCCACCGAGCGCTACGCCTCCCAACCCCGAAATTGCCGGAATAAGGCTATTTAGGACCGTCCAATCCCCCCCCATCACGCCCCCTCCGATGTTAGACGCCAAGTCCCGAGCTCGCGATCGGCGATGAGGAGGGCACGAGATAAGCTCCCACCATCTCCGTTGGGCAAAGTCGTGGACTAGGCAGCGTCAATTGACGCATTTGCCTACAAGATGCCTACACAACAAGCAAAAAGCACGAAAGGGTTTGCAGGCACTAACCTGCAAACCCTTTAAAGTTATGGTGGGCCTCCCGTGAGTCGAACACGGCACCAACGGATTATGAGTCCGCTGCTCTAACCAGGCATGAGCTAGAGGCCCTTGGAGGGCTTAGTTGCCTTCCAGGAAGCTCTTCAGCTTGTCGGAGCGGCTCGGGTGGCGCAGCTTGCGCAGTGCCTTGGCCTCGATCTGGCGAATCCGTTCACGCGTCACGTCGAACTGCTTGCCCACTTCTTCGAGCGTGTGGTCCGTGCTCATTTCGATGCCGAAACGCATCCGCAGCACCTTGGCCTCGCGCGGCGTCAGGCTGTCCAGCACGTCCTTCACCACGTCGCGCATCGAACCATGCAGCGCGGCCTCGGCCGGCGCCAGCGTGTTCGTGTCTTCGATGAAGTCGCCCAGATGCGAGTCGTCGTCGTCACCGATCGGCGTTTCCATGGAGATCGGCTCCTTCGCGATCTTCATGATCTTGCGGATCTTGTCCTCCGGCATCTCCATCTTTTCGGCCAGCGTTGCCGGATCGGGCTCGTTGCCCGTTTCCTGCAGGATCTGACGCGAAATCCGGTTCATCTTGTTGATCGTTTCGATCATGTGCACCGGAATCCGGATCGTGCGCGCCTGGTCCGCGATCGAACGCGTGATGGCCTGGCGGATCCACCACGTGGCGTACGTGGAGAACTTGTAGCCGCGACGATATTCGAACTTGTCCACCGCCTTCATCAGGCCGATGTTGCCCTCCTGGATCAGATCCAGGAACTGCAGGCCACGGTTCGTGTACTTCTTGGCGATCGAGATCACCAGACGCAGGTTGGCCTCGGTCATCTCGCGCTTGGCCTCGCGGGCGCGCTTCTCGCCCTCGGACATCTTGCGGTTGACGTCCTTCAGCTCCTTCAGCGGCAGCACCACGCGCGCCTGCAGGTCGATCAGCTTCTGCTGCAGTTCGTGCACGGCCGGCACGTTACGCTCGACGATCGTGCTGTAGCCCTTGCTGTCGGCCACCACGGTCTCGATCCAGTCCAGGTTCGTCTCGTTGCCCGGGAAGCGGGCGACGAAGTCCGAGCGCGGCATGCCGCACTTGTCCACGACGATGTTCAGGATCGCCCGCTCGAGCTTGCGCACCTCGTCCACCTGGCCGCGCAGCGTGTCGCACAGGCGCTCCACGTTACGCGCGGTGAAGCGGATGCCCATCAGTTCGGCCTGGATCGCTTCCTGAGCCTTCACGTACGGCTTGGACTTGTAGCCTTCCTTCTCGAAGGCACGGCGCATCTTGTCGAACTGCTCGGCGATCACGCGGAATTTCTCCAGCGCGTTCTGCTTCAGTTCTTCCAGCTGGCGTGCGGAAGCCGCGCCGCCAGCAGCGCTGTCGTCCTCGTCTTCCTCGTCGCCATCGCTTTCCTCGTCGGCCTCGACATCTTCCTCATCGGCTGCCGCCGCGGCCGCAGCCGGGGCTTCCGCCACTTCGTCGGCGTTCGGATCGATCAGGCCATCGACGAACTCGTCGATCTTGATCTCGTCGTTCGCCACGCGCTCGGCGTGCGCCAGGATCTCGGAAATCGTGACCGGGCAGGCCGAGATGGCCATGACCATGTCCTTCAGGCCGGCTTCGATCCGCTTGGCGATCTCGATTTCACCCTCGCGCGTCAGCAGCTCCACCGTGCCCATTTCGCGCATGTACATGCGGACCGGGTCGGTGGTGCGGCCGAATTCGGAATCGACGGTAGAAAGTGCGGCTTCCGCCTCTTCCTCAGCCTCTTCCTCGCTCGTGGCGGACGGCGCGTTGTCGTTGAGCAGCAGCGTTTCGGCGTCCGGCGCCTGCTCGTAGACGGCGATGCCGATGTCGTTCAGCGTGGCGACCAGCGTGTCGATCGTTTCCGAATCGACCATGTCGTCCGGCAGGTGATCGTTGATTTCCGCGTAGGTCAGGTAGCCGCGCGACTTGCCGAGCTTGATCAGCGCCTTGAGCTTCTGGCGGCGGACCTCGAGTTCCTCCTCGGTGCCCTGCTGGGTCGAGGCGAACTCCTTGAGCAGCGCCTTTTCCTTGGCCTTGCGGTCCTTGGCCTTCTGCTTTTCGGTCTTGGGCGCAGCGGCGGGTGCGGCGGCCGCTGGCGCGTCGTTTTCGTAAAACTCTTCAGTCACGTCTTCTGGGGTGCTGTCGTCTTGCTGCATCTCGGCCTTGGGCTTGCGGCCACGCTTCTTGGGCTCCGGCTTGACGGCCGGGGCAGCGGGACGCTCGGATGCAACGGGTGCGGGAGTCGCGGCACGGGCCTTGGGCGCCACGGCGGCAGCGCCAGTCTTGGCGGCTCCGTTCCGGGTGCTGGCCGTCGTTGCCGCACGCTTGCTCTCGACTTCGGTATTCTGCTGTTTCGCCACGGTGATACTCTTGCCTTTCACGGGTGCAGAAGCGGCATGATGCTTGCCGCTCGTATTGGCGCTCTCGCCGCTCTCGCGTGCCGAAGTCGAGGGCTTTGTCTTTTCGGATGTGCGATTCCTGGCGGAAGTGGTCCCTGCCGGTGCAGTTGCACCGTGCGCGGGCTTTGCTGGCGCAGACCGGGCTGTTGTCGTCCTGACTGTCGCGGTCGAAGTCTTCGCCGCCGTTGTTTTCACGGACGCCTTGCCGCTCCCTGATTGGGGAGCTTTGGAGGGCGCCTTATCGGCTACCCTTTCGGTTGCTTTGGCCTTTGCCATTGGCACGCTCACTTTCGCCAGTACTGGAGAGAGATTTCGCAATCCAAACCGGGCATTGTAGCACGTTGCCAACACCCGGCTTCCACTCAGGTAAGGTTTTCACCTGAAAAATCAAGGCTTAAGCACCGGACAAGCGCCAGATATCCCCGTCTGGGCACCCACCGTTGTGCACTCAAGCCCCCATTTCACCTTTCCGCCGCATCCTGTCCAACCCTTGCCGGCTCAGGCCCCATCGGTCGTGGCGGGCCGCAAGCCGAGCTGACGGCGGCGCTGCACCTCGGCCACCAGCCAGACCATGCGGGTCTTGTCCGCCTCGCTGGCCCCGCCGGCCGAAACTGCCTTTTGAAGCACTTCCAGCTCGCGTTGCAAGGGTTCTGCCAATAATTTGTGGATGGCGCCGTCGAATTCCATGGTCGCCGGCTCCTCTTCGATTTCTTCCTTGAGCACCGCCGTCCGGGCCCCGGCGTAGACCTCGGCATAAGGCGTTTGCGCCAGGTGCTCGCTGAAAGCCGCGAAGTTCACCGCCCCCTGGAGGCCATCGCAAGCCTCCACCAAGTGAGCGAGCACTTCGGCTTCTGGCCTTGTGCTATCCAGCAGCAGCGCCCGTGTATCGGCATCGAGACGGCTGGCGAGTGACGGATAGCTCATCAGCAACTGAATCACGCGCTGCTCCAGCCCGGTGGGCGCCTGACGGCGCGCGCGTGGCCGCGGCTGGGCGAAACGCCCCACCCGCGACGAATCGCTGCCCAACCCACACACGGCCTCGATCTCGGCAGGTGTCGTACCGGTAGCATCGGCAAGTTCGCGCACGATCTGTAGTCGCAATCCGCCAGCCGGCATCGACTGGAGCAGCGGCTTGGCCTCGTACTGGGCGCGGGCGCGGCCTTCGGGCTGGCGCAGGTCCTGTTCCTCGGTGACTACCTGGAGCAGGAAGCGCGACAGCGGCATCGCGGTTTGCACCTGGCGGGCAAAGGCGTCCGTGCCCTCTTCCCGCACATAGCTGTCCGGATCATGTTCTGCTGGCAAAAACAGGAAACGTATCGTCTTGTTGTCGGCAACGTGCGGCAAACATGCCTCCAACGCCCGTCTTGCCGCGCGGCGGCCCGCTGAATCGCCATCGAACGAGAACACCACGGCGTCGGTCTGGCGCAACAGCTTCTGCACGTGCACAGTCGTGCACGCGGTGCCGAGCGTGGCCACGGCATTGGCAAAGCCAAGCTGGGCCAGCGCCACCACGTCCATATAGCCTTCCACCACCAACACGTAGCCATTTTCGCGGATGGCGTGCCGGGCTTCGAACAGGCCGTACAGCTCCGTTCCCTTGCTGAAGAGCGGCGTTTCAGGAGAGTTCAGGTATTTTGGCTCGCCCTGGCCCATCACCCGGCCACCGAAGCCAATCACATTCCCCTTAGTGTTGCGGATCGGGAACATGATGCGGTCGCGGAATCGGTCATAGCGGCGCGGCTTGCCGTCAGCGTCCCGCTTATCGCTCGACTCGATCAGCAACCCGCCTTCCACCAGTGGGGCAGCCACGTTGTCGTCCCGATAGCTGCCAAAGACGGCTTCCAGGCCCTGCCAGTCGTCCGGCGCATAGCCCAGGCCGAAGTTTGCCGCGATCTCGCCGGTCAGGCCGCGCCCCTTGAGGTACTGGATAGCCTGCGGCGCACCGCGCAGCTGCTTGCGATAGAACTCGGTGGCGCGCGTCATGGCGTCGGACAACGCCACGGACTTGGCCTGCTGCTCGGCACGCTGCGCCGGCGGCAGGCGGTCACGCTCCTCCGGCACCGTCACCCCCACGGACTGCGCCAGCTCACGCACCGCGTCAGGGTAGGACTGACCAGAGTATTCCATCAGGAAGCCGATGGCAGAACCATGGGCGCCGCAGCCGAAGCAGTGATAGAACTGCTTGGTCGGCGACACGGTGAACGACGGGGATTTCTCGTTGTGGAACGGGCAGAGGCCCATGAAATTGGCGCCGCCCTTCTTCAGCTGCACATACTTGCCCACCACATCGACAATGTCGACACGGTTGAGCAGGTCCTGAATAAAGGATTGCGGAATCACCCGACTGACCGTCCTGATGGAGGCGGCCTGCCGTGTTGGCGACCGCTTTTCTGTGAATGCGTGACCGGAACGTCGCCCGGTGGCTATCGAATCATTGTAGTGCAGATGCAACGTGGCGCCCGAAAAACCGGGCTTTCATCGCCAAGACCCGCCAACCTGACGGCATCTTCGCCCAACGCCACGCCAACACCCTGAACCCGTCGATTACTTCCCCGTCAGCGCCGCCTTGACCAGCGCGGAGACGGCCGTCATGTCGGCCCGGCCTGCCAGGCGCGCCTTGACCAGGCCCATGACCTTGCCCATGTCCTGCGGACCGGCCGCACCCGACTCCGTCACGGCCTTCTGGACTTCGGCGGCCACCTCGGCCTCGGACAACTGCGCCGGCATATAGGCGGTGAGCACTTCCACCTCGGCCTTCTCCTTGTCGGCGAGGTCGGTACGGCCGGCCTGCTCGAATTGCGAGATCGAGTCCTTGCGCTGCTTGAGCATCTTGTCCACGACGGCGGTGATGCCGGCGTCGTCCAGTTCCACGCGATCATCCACCTCGCGCTGCTTGATGGCGGCCATGAGCAGGCGGATGGTGCCGAGCCGCTCGGATTCACGGGCGCGCATGGCGGCCTTCATGTCGTCGTTGATGCGGGCTTTGAGGGACATGGCAGATTTCCGAAAGAATGGATGGACAGCAACCGGGCGCGCGCCAGCGCGGCGTCGCCCGGACCAATTATTGGACCATAACGCAAAAACCCGCCGGAGCCATGCCCGCAGCGGGTTCGGAGCTGACGCAAGGCGCGATCAGTAGAGCTTCTTGGGCAGCGTCTGGCTGCGGATGCGCTTGTAATGGCGCTTCACCGCAGCATCCCGCTTGCGCTTGCGCTCGGCGGTCGGCTTCTCGTAAAACTCTCGCGCCCGCAGTTCGGGAATCAGCCCGTTCTTCTCGATGGTGCGCTTGAAGCGGCGCATCGCGACTTCGAACGGTTCATTTTCTTTGAGGCGAATCGTCGTCATTTGGCCAAAAAGGAAAGAAGAGATTGCCGGCTGCCAGCCCTTGCCAGCGTGATGAGAGCGCCGATTGTAGCGCAAGGCCTGTGACGCTGCACGCGCATCGGCCCCGCCTGGACGGACCGTGCCCGCTACGCCACAGCGCTCGCGCCACGTGACGCTTCGGCCACTGCCTCGCCGGCTGCGACGGCCGACGCCCAGGCCCACTGGAAGTTGTAGCCGCCCAGCCAGCCAGTCACGTCCACCACCTCGCCGATGAAGTACAGGCCGTCCACCTCGCGCGCCATCATCGTGGCGGACGACAGCCCGCGCGTGTCCACGCCGCCGATCGTCACTTCGGCCTTCTTGTAGCCCTCGGTGCCCGAAGGCACCAGCCGCCAGCGGTTCAGCGCGTCGCCTAGCTGGCGCAGGGCCTTGTCCGGCAGGTCCGCCACCGGCAGGGCGCCCGACAAGCCGGCCGCCGCGCACCATGCGTCGGCCAGCCGCGACGGCAGGCGCTCGCCGAGCAGGTTCGCCAGGTGCTTCCGGCTGCCCTTCTTATGTCCGATCAGCCACTCGGCGGCATCCTCGCCATCAAACAGGTCGATCTCGATTGGCGTGCCGGGGCGCCAGTAGCTGGAAATCTGGAGCACGGCCGGGCCGGACAGCCCGCGGTGCGTCCACAGCAGGTCTTCCTTGAACGCGCCGGCCGCCTTGCCGCTGCCCGTGCGGATATCGACTTCCATCGACACCCCGGCCAGCGGCACGAAGGGCTGCCACGCCTGGCCGTCGAACGTCAGCGGCACCAGCGCGGGCCGCGTATCGATCATCTTGAGCCCGAACTGGCGGGCGATGCGGTAGCCGAAATCCGTGGCCCCGATCTTCGGAATCGACAGACCACCCGTTGCCACGACCACCGCGCCGGCGCGCACCGCGCCTTGCGTGGTCAGCAGCAGATAGTCATCGCCTTCACGGCGAATTTCGTCGATGGTGCAGCCGGTGCGCCAGTGCACGCTTCCTGCGTCACATTCGGCACGCAGCATCTGGATCACGTCCTCGGCGCTGTTGTTACAGAACAGCTGGCCGCGATGTTTCTCATGCCAGTCAATGTCGTACCGGCGCATCAGCGCCAGGAAATCCTGCGGGGTGTAGCGCGCCAGCGCCGACCGGCAGAAATGTGGGTTCGATGACAGGTAATTGGCCGGACCTGCCTGCAGATTCGTGAAATTGCAGCGCCCCCCGCCCGAGATGCGAATTTTCTCAGCGAGCCGTGTCGCGTGGTCGATCAGCACCACGCGCGCCCCGCGCTGCCCGGCCACGGCGGCACACATCATGCCGGCCGCACCTGCGCCCAGCACTGCCACGTCGAACCGGTCGGCCTTGCCCTTCATCGCCCCTGTTGTCATACCTGCCTTTCAAGAAGCGTGGATTGTAGCGAAAAGCCGCGCCGGCGCGCCGCCTGCCGCTGTGCTACCCTGCTGTCCTTCCCTGTTTATGCGCACTTGCCGGCACGATCGACGCCAATTCCGCGTTTATCGCACCGGCCGTTCCTGTTTTTCATGCTCGTCCTCGGTATCGAATCCTCCTGCGATGAAACCGGGCTGGCCCTCTATGACACCGGGGCCGGCCTGCTCGCGCACGCGCTGCACTCGCAGATCGCCATGCACCGCGAATACGGCGGCGTGGTGCCCGAACTGGCCTCGCGCGACCATATCCGCCGCGTGCTGCCCCTGCTGCGCCAGGTGCTGGACGACGCCGGCCGCACGCGCCAGGACATCGACGCCATTGCCTACACCCAGGGGCCGGGGCTTGCCGGCGCACTGCTGGTGGGCGCTTCGGTCGCCAACGCGCTCGGTTTCGCGCTGAACGTGCCGATGGTCGGCGTCCATCATCTGGAGGGCCATCTGCTCTCGCCGCTGCTGACCGACGCGCCGCCGCCCTTCCCGTTTATCGCGCTGCTGGTCTCGGGCGGCCATACGCAGTTGATGGAGGTCAAGGGCGTAGGCGACTACGCGCTGCTCGGCGAGACCCTCGACGATGCCGCCGGCGAGGCTTTCGACAAGACCGCCAAGCTGCTCGGCCTGGGCTATCCGGGTGGCCCGGAAGTGTCGCGGATGGCCGCGTTCGGCTCGCCGGGCGCGTTCGACCTGCCCCGGCCGATGCTTCATTCGGGCAACCTCGATTTCTCGTTCGCAGGGCTCAAGACCGCCGTGCTGACACAAACCCGCAAGCTTTCGAACCCGTGCGAGCAGGATCGCGCGAACCTCGCGCGCGCGTTTGTCGATGCCATCGTCGACGTGCTCTCGGCCAAGTCGTTCGCCGCGCTCAAGCAGACCGGGCACAAGCGCCTGGTGGTGGCCGGCGGCGTGGGCGCCAACCAGCAACTGCGCGAGCGCCTGAACGAGATGGGCCGCCGCCGCAAGGTGGACGTCTACTACCCGGACCTCGCCTTCTGCACCGATAACGGCGCGATGATCGCGTTTGCCGGCGCGATGCGGCTCCAGGCCGCGCCGCAGGTGGCCCGCCACGACTACGACTACGGCGTCACGCCCCGCTGGGATCTGGCCGATATCCGCCTGCCCGCCTGCCCGCCTGAGGCCTGAGGTCGAAGGAATTCTCCAGGTCCGATCCTCGATCGGACACATCGCGGTCACACAGCGACCGAACAATTTGCGTTTCCGACATCACATCGACAACAAGAGGAAACGCTCATGGATCGCCGCAAATTCTTGAAATGGGGAAGCTTCGTCACGGTAACGGTCGCCACGACGGGGCTGACCGCCTGCGGCGGCGATGACGATCCCGCCGCCAATCCGGCGCCGCCGACCACCCCCGACAACAGCCCGGTGTTCACCTTCCAGCAAGGCGTGGCCTCGGGCGATCCGAAGCCGGACAGCGTGATGCTGTGGACGCGCGTGGACGGCAGCAACGGCGGCCAGCCGGTGAACGTGCGGCTCCAGGTCTCCGCGCAGCCGGATTTCAGCACGCTGCTCGTGGACAGCACGCTCCAGGCGCTGCCCGAGTGGGACTACACGCTGCGCAACAAGGTGACCGGCCTCTCGGCAGCCACGACCTATTACTACCGATTCCTGACCGGCAGCCAGACCAGCCCGGTGGGCCGTACGCGCACCGCGCCGGCCGCCGGCACGCCGCTGTCGCAACTGAAGTTCGCGTTCATCACCTGCCAGGACTGGAGTGTGAACCACTGGGCCGGCATGGAGGAGCTGGTGGCGCAGGATCTCGATTTCGTGGTCCATATGGGCGACTACATCTACGAGACCGTTGGCGCGGCGTTCCAGACCGGCAAGGTCGAGACGCGTCACACGCAGCTGCGCCTGCCCGACGGCACCGCCGGCGACGACGGCTCCCGCTACGCCACGACGGTCAACGACTACCGCTATCTCTATAAGACATATCGCAGCGACCCGCGCCTGCAGGCGCTGCACGCGCGATTCCCGGTCATCGCCATCTGGGACGACCACGAGTTCTCCGACGACTGCTGGCAGGACCACCAGACCTACAGCGTCACCGACGACGCCACGCCGCGCCTCGCCCGCCGCCGCGCGGCCAGCCAGGCCTGGTTCGAATTCATGCCGGCCGATGTCAGGTTCGATGCGGCCGATGCCTCGTTCCAGAACATCCAGATCTACCGCGCGTTCACATTCGGCAACCTCGCCACGCTGGTCATGACCGACGAGCGCCTGTACCGCGCCGACCACGTGATCCCCGAACAGGCTGCCGGCAGCGAGATTGGCAGCCGCTACTTCGTGCCGAAGGCCACGCTCGCAGGCCTGGAGGCGCAGAAGATGACCGCCGCGGCCGGCGCGCTGACGCCCGTGTCGATCCTCGGCGATACCCAGCGCGGCTGGTGGCAGGCGCAGATGGACAGCGCCAATACCACCTGGAAGCTGTGGGGCAACGAGGTGTCGCTGCTGCGCATGCAGATCGATGGCACGCAGGCCATCGCCTCGCTGATTGCAACAGGGCTGGTGCAATCCAACGCCGCGCTGGCGCCGCTGCAAGCCGCGATGACCACAGCGCTGGTCACGGACCTGACCACCGCCAAGGGCGATGGCACCTATCCGACGCCCGCCTATGCGTCACTGAAGGCGCTGCTGCTGGCCAACGCCGGCATCTCGAACGCCGTGTTCGATGCTGCGATTGCCCCGGCGCTGAACGCCCAGCTGCCGCCCGTGACGCTGCTCGATCAGTACATTCTCAATGCGGATCAATGGGACGGCTACAACGCCGAGCGCAAGAGCATGATGGCGTTCCTGAAAGCGCAGGGCATCGGCAACGTGGTGGCGCTGACCGGCGACATCCACGCGTTCTTCGCCGGCCCGGTCATGGACGACTACGACGCCGCCACCCCGGCCCCGGTCATGGTCGACCTGGTCACGGCGGGGCTCTCGAGCAACTCGTTCCAGAGCTACTTCAAGAGCGTGGTCGACAATGACGCAGCGTTCGCGGCCGCCAAGCCGCTGGTCTACGTCGAACAGAACGGCGCCGTGGTGAACACGTTCAACAACACGCTGTCCGCGTTCAACCCGTGGCTCAAGCACGTGAACACCGATGCGCAGGGCTACGCGGTGATCACGCTGACGGCCGCCAAGCTCAGCTGCAGCTTCCACACGCTGAAGCCGATTGCCGATGGCGTGGCGCCGGCGCAGCCGGCCACGGCCAGCACGACGGTGGTGGAGGTGCTGGCGGGCACGCCGGCGGTGAACGTCCTCTAATCCACCGCGCAGGTAGCAAAAAAGCCCCTTCGTGAACTGCACCCCAAAAGTTGGACACCCATCCAACCTTTGGGGTGTTTTTCATGGCGAAGTACGATGAGCGGTTCAAGCTCAAGCTGGTAAGGCAGTATCTGGCTGGGCCGGATGGCTTCAAGGCGATCGCGGCGCAGTATGGAGTTGGCTACAAGCTCGTGCAGCGTTGGGTGGCGAGCTACCGCCAGCATGGCCAAGACGGGCTGCGCAAGAAGCGCAATCCCTAC